>SKMK01000014.1 GCA_007121075.1 Syntrophomonadaceae bacterium | reverse complement strand
TCCCAAATATGCTGCATTTACAGACAGTATACCACATATCATGGCTGTTATGCAAGCAATAATATAAACCGATTATATTGCCTTTTCAAAGAGCAAAACTAATTTGGTGCGATACTAGTTAACAAGCATTTTTATAGACAACCTGGCATTTCAACCTAACATTTTTCTGTCAGCTCATTATCATCTTTAAACGGAGCTGTAGCTTTAAAAGTTAAGCTCACTAATACATCTATAACTGCAACTGCCTCACTTTAAAGCACATCCAATCATAACTCTTCTATAGCTGTATACGACATAATGGAAAAAATTCCTTTCACCTTAAATATTTTGTTATTTTCTAAACATCTTAACACCAATACTCGCATGACATCTCTCCCTTTGAAAAGCATAATGACACGTTTTACTCTACACGCAGTGGCACTCAGTTAAGTTTCATAACCTCATGAAGCTTAAAGATACCAGCTATGGAATTTACCTGGTTCAAAAATTTCTATGAGTGAATTGAAGATCCCAACCTTTTTAGCACCACACCACAACCACAGTCTTACAACCTTTTAGCTATTGCCCGAACTGGCAATTCAAGTTATAATGATTTCTGAAAGTGAAAAGTGTTCATAGTAAAAAATTGGACATAATCGTAAAAGTTAATGAATGTTATAAAAAAAGACTAAGCGCCTGTAGCTCAGGGGATAGAGCACCGGATTCCTAATCCGGGTGCCGCAGGTTCAATTCCTGCCAGGCGCACCATAAAATCAGGGCTTCCGGAATTTTATACTTCGGAAGTTTTCTTTTTGTGTGTCGGCTGTTGTGGGGATTTTAGATCAGCTTGCTAATTTTAAAATACAGGCTGAAAAAATTATTTAACCGCTGATCATGTTAATTAGAAAGCAAATGTTGCCCTTACCCCTTAAAATACATTAAGCGCATGGCATTTAAAATTACGGCAATGGCACTGCCCTTATGCAATAAAGCTCCGGCGGCCGGGCCCACGTATTCCAGAAAGGCAAAGGTCACCAGGAACACAATAACCAGGCAGGCAAAAATAATATTTTGCCGGATCAATGAAGCAGCCCTGTTCCCCAGATCAAATAAATAAGCTAGCCGGTCCAGGTTGTCGGAAAGAAGCACCACTGGAGAGGTGTCAACGGCCAAATCCGTTCCTTTCAGGCCCATGGCAATACCAAGATCTGAAGTCGCCAGGGCGGGAGCATCGTTGATGCCGTCGCCAACCATGGCCACTTGCAAACCTCTGTTCTGCAACTCTTTTATAACCTTCACCTTCTCTTCGGGCATCAGTTCGGCATAATATGACTTTACCCCGATTTCATCCGCCATTAGAGCGGTGGCCTCTTCCGTGTCTCCAGAAATAATCACGATTTCGCCAATCCCCGAGCGGCGCATTCCGGCTACCGCTTCCCTGGCTTCCGCTTTGGTTTCTCCGGTCATAAAAAACAACCCGGCCTGGTTTCCTTCAACCGTAACCATAACTGGCGTGGATCCACCCGGCGCTTCAATATTACCGGGGATTCCGGCCCGCTCGGATAGAGCGCTCCTGATTTCTACCTCCCTGTTATCAACTGTTGCCGTAACGCCCCCGCCTACAGCTGCGGCAAATCCTTCCACCTGCCCCGGCTCAAGCCCTTTTTCCAGGGCGGCATCTTTAATGGCCCTGGCCAGGGGGTGATCGGAATATTTTTCAGCGGCAGCAGCAAGTGATAGGAGTTCCCTTTCCTCCCAGGGTGGGAAAGGATATATTTTGATCAACTTATGGCTGGATGTAGTCAGGGTGCCGGTTTTATCCAGGGCCACGCAGTTTGTGGAAGCCAGTTTTTCCAGGTACCGTCCTCCTTTAACAAAGATACCGTTTAACGAGGCATTTGATATCCCCGCCCGGGTAACAGCGGGAGTGGCCATCACCAGCGCGCAGGGGCAGGCTCCAATCAATATGGTCACCGCCACCGTAACCTGGCCGGTTGTTCCAAGGCCGATCAGGGCCAGTAAAAGGACAACCGGCAAAAGATAGGCGGCAACTTTATCAATTAACCTGGAAAAGTCCGTTTCTTCTTCCAGGCACTGATCCAGCAGAGAAGCCGTCTGGGAGATACTGGTCTCATCTCCGACCCTTTCAGCCCTGATTTCCAGCAGGCCGGATAAAATTAAACTGCCGCTTAAAACGGAGCTGCCAGACAGTTTCTCTTCCGGGGCATTTTCGCCGGTCAAGGCACTCTGGTCCACCCAGGATCTGCCCTTTACAACCGTCCCGTCTACAGGGGCTCTCTGGCCCGGCGCCACCAAAACCAGGTCATTTTCTTTCACTTCGCGGGCCGATATTCGCTCCTCCCTGTCCCCTCTTTTACGCAGGGCCTGACGCGGCATAAACTGCAGCAGGGAAGAAGAAGTTTCAAAACTCCTTTTGATCGTATACTCTTCGAGAAGGACTCCGAGCGACATCAGGACAGCCACCTCGGCTGCGGCAAGGAAGTGCCCGGAAAGAACAGCAGCAGCCAGGGCCACCAGGACCAGGACATTAAAATTAACCGCCTTCTGCCTGAGCCCGGCCCATGCCGCCTGGATCACGGGCACTCCCCCGGCAGCAACAGCAGCCAAATACGAAGCTGTACTCACAGGCGGATATGCATTTCTCAAAAAAACCCCCGCCAGCAGGAAAAATCCGGCCGCCAGGAATACTTTACCCTGCCGGCTTTCAAGCAAAAGCAAGACTGGGTTAGCGATATAAGCTTTTTCCACCTGGCAGCGGCATTTCTCTGCCAGCTGCCGGCATACCAGGGCCAGGTCCGTTTCCCCGGAATTGTATGACACGACCAGGAAACCTTTCTTCCAGAACGAAGCGCTCAGCACTCCTTTCAGATTCAAGGCTTCCCGCTCTACTTCTATTTCTGCTCCACCTTTAATTTTTAAAACGGCCTTTTCTGAAGAAAAGACAATCCCCCTGGACAAAAAGAAGTTTTCTACTTTTTCGAGGGCCAGAGGGTGGGCTGCTTCCAGGCGAATCAACTGCTTATCCTTGTCCGCTTCGAGATGGGCAACCCCTTTTATTTTATTAGCTTCTTCGATGGCTTCATGAGCAGGAGCGGGGCCGTCCCAGGACAGGACAGCGTTAAACTTACCCATGTTCATTCTCTCCATTTCAATAGCGGATCAAATATTAATAAGTAAAAGAAAATCCGTACACCGCGAGGGCCTTGATAAACCAGAACCCTTCCAAAACAATCCTGACAGTCCTTTTACTGGACAGCTTATTGTAAGCTCCCTTCGGGAAATAAATCACGATCCCCTGGACGGAATAGCGGTGGTATATATCCAGGCGGCTCGCCGGCAGGTTCAAAGTTGCCCGGGCCGGAGAACCCGGCGAACAACAGGGGCAACCAAAAGCAGGGCCGTGGATGGTTATAGCTTCAGCGCCCTTACCGTTGATATATTCAAGTGCTTTTGGTTCAATGACAAAATTAACATCGCTCAATACACATCACC
>SKMK01000072.1 GCA_007121075.1 Syntrophomonadaceae bacterium | reverse complement strand
CAGGTGCCAACGTAATTGCCCAGCTTCCGGTTAATTTTTACCCGGGCCACCAGGTCTTCTATAGAAGAGGGCGGGAGGGTAAAGCGGTTGACCGGTTCGTTAATGAGGGGGCTTTCGGTCACCACCAGGCCCTTGAATTCATCCAGGTGGGCAATTTCATAAGTTGCCCCTGTTGATTCGATTCCCGCCCTGATCCGGGGGTTGTCGACCACGTTGGTGATCTTTTCACCAAACATGTAAACAGTGGGGTTCATTTCTCTTAGCGACTCAATATATTCTTCTTTTGTCTTTAAAGCCATCTTTTATCTCCTCCAGGTTAAAAATATTTATAATCGACGGGTCTTTTAAACCAAACTGCCTCACTTTAAGATCCCTGATATTGCCTTTTAAAATTATAACGCTCCGGGCTTAATCCTGCCATTGCCAGGCTAAAGATGTTTTTTAATCAGGCCGGGCACGTCTGCCGGTTTTTCTGCAAGCAGGGCCCCCGCTTCTTTAAGGGCCTCCTCCTTGCTTTGCACGGTCCCCACCTGCCCGTCTTTGCTGATAATCGCTCCGGCATGTCCCATCCTGCGCCCGGAAGGAGCGGTCCGCCCGGCGATATAGGCCACGACAGGCTTGTTCATCGTTTTGATAAATCCGGCTGCCTCTTCTTCAGAACTGCCTCCAATTTCACCGACAATAATTACGGCGTCCGTACCGGGATCCGCTTCGAATTCTTTTAACAGGTTGATCATGCGGGTTCCCACCACCGGGTCTCCGCCCACTCCGGCCAGGGTACTCTGGCCCAGGCCAATTTCATTGAGCAGGCCGGCCACCTCGTAAGAGAGGGTTCCGCTGCGGGAGATAATACCGATCCTGCCTTTGGTGAACATGTTGCCGGGCATGATGCCCAGTTTGCCCACGCCGGGGGTTATGACACCCGGGGTGTTGGGGCCAAGAAGCCAGGTTCCCTTTTGTTCGGCCGCCGTTTTCATTTTCAAAACGTCATGGACGGGAACATGCTCGGTGACAGCTACAACCAGTTTTAAACCGGCATCGATTGCTTCAAGCACCGCCTCCCGGATAAAAGCAGCGGGAACAAAAATTACCGATGCGTTGGCGCCTTTTTCCTCTACCGCCTTGTAAACATCGTCATATACGGGCAGTCCGTGCACTTCCTCGCCGCCTTTACCGGGGGTAACTCCGGCCACGATATTGGTTCCGTATTCCAGCATCCACTTCGCCTGGATGCTTCCGATCCGCCCGGTCATGCCCTGAACTATAGCTGCTGTATTTTCATCCAACAAAATACCCATTTTTTTATACCTCTTTACTTTCCAGTATTTTTAACGACTTTTTTAACGACACCTGCGGGCATCTTCAGAAAACACCTGCCCCGCCCTGCTGCGGCCGGTTTCAGTCCGGTTTATTTTTTATCAAGCAGGTCCAGCAGTTCTTTTACCGCCGCTTCTGTTCCTACCTCGGTAACAACGGCAACTCCGCCGCTTTTGAAAACTTCCCAGCATTCTTCTTGCTTGTTACCCAGGGCCTTGGCCACAACCACCGGTGGGTCGGTCATTTCCCCCATGGCCCTGACAACCCCTTTAGCGCCTTTTTCAATTGGATTCACTCCCCCGTAAAGGTTGATTATGACGCTGTGGACACCCTTATTTTTGCAAACCAGCTTAAAAGAATGGTAGAGCAGATCTTCTGTAATACCGCCGCCTGTTTCGAGGAAGTTGGCCGGCCTGTAACCGGCTTCTTCCAGGAGATCCATCGTGGTCATAGCCAGTCCGGCCCCGCTGGCAATGACGCCGATATTGCCGTCCAGCTTGACATAGGTAACTCCAATTTCACGGGCTTCTTTTTCCAGTTCATCCTGCTCTTCCCAGAACTTACCTTCAAATTGCTGCCTGAACAGGGCATTGTCATCAACTTCTACTTTGGCGTCACCGGCCAGGACCCTGCCGTCGGCTAAAATCATCAGGGGATTGATTTCAGCTATTAGTAAGTCCCTTTTAAAAGCCAGCTGCAGGAGATTCTCTGCTATTCCAGTCAATTTTTCCAGTATCTTGCCCTGGAAACCGCCCTGACGAATCAAATAGCGGAGCCTGTAACGGGGAGGAATCGCAAAGGGATCTACTGTCAGGCGAAAAACCTGGTCGGGTGATTCTGCGGCAACCTGCTCAATATCAACTCCGCCGGTGGGCGAAAAAAGAAGAATCACGTTTCCTGAATCGGTATCCACAACCACCCCCAGGTACAGTTCCTGCTCAGCCTCAATTTTCTCTTCGATCAATAATTTGTCCACGGAGAACCCTTTGATCTCCATGGCCAGCAGCTTTTCTGCTTCTTCCATTACTTTGTCTGCAGCAGCAAGCTTAATGCCTCCGGCTTTGCCGCGCCCTCCAACAGGTACCTGGACCTTTAAAGCCACTTCGGTTCCGACCGAGGAAGCCGCCTCCAATGCTTCATCTGTCCCGGATATGACCCTGCCCCCGGGAACAGGAATTCCGTTTTCTTCAAAAAGCTTTTTACCCTGGTATTCGAGTAATTTCATATTGCGCTCCTTTTTATTAACTTATTAATACCAAACAAAACACAGGTTTTTTCAAATAAACGCTTCAGGTACGGGTGTTTTAAGCATATATGCTGCCTTAATCAACCCGGTTTAGCAATTTTTTACCTGCTTTTCACCTGTTTAATGTTTTTATGATCAAGCTCCTGGTATGTTTTATGCAGAACATTGTCCAGATGCAGGCGCATAGCCTTTCTTGCTTTTTCGTCATCATTGTTTTTTATAGCATGAACAATCGCTTTATGCTCTGAAAGGACCCTGGGCGGGCCACCCGGTTTATTCAGGGTTTCTGCCCTGGTTTTTTCGAGGGTATTTTGCATTACTGAAGAAATTGCGGTCATAACAGTTATATATAAATCATTTTTGGTGATCGAGGACAGGGTTACGTGAAAGTCATGGTCCTCTTTGGCCGCCACTTCTCCCTTTTCGACTGCTTTTTCAAGCAGCTCAAGTTTTTCCTGCAATACAGCCAGATCTTTTTTTGTGCAGCGCTTTGCCGCCAAAGAAACCGCTTCTATTTCGATCCCTTTTCTCAGTTCAAGAAGATTGATGATGCTTTGTTCTTCCGCATTTAGCAGTTCGAGAAGGTAATCGTTGACCGAAGGCTCAGAATCAGTAACCACTACTGTTCCCTTGCCCGGGATGTTATCAACCATGCCGAGCCGGTGAAGGACGATCATAGCCTCCCTGACCGCCGACCTGCTGACACCATATCTTTGGGCAAACTCTCTCTCGGTAGGGAGCAAATCGCCGACCTGGTAATGGCCCTCGGTAATTAAAGCTTTAATCTTTTCAACCACCATCTCGTAAATGCGGACCCGTTTGATTAGATCCATAGATCAACCCCCTTAGCCCTGCTAATTGGTCTGACATTTAGGCAATATGATCTTTATACATTAAGGTTATTCGATGTTAAGATCAATAATCCTGCCTCCGGATTGATTTATTTAAATATTTTTTCATCCCGGGTGGCTAAAATTTTGCCAGGTTGATGGCAGGTTTGCAGGATAAAGGAAGATTACACCGGTAAGCAGTTCGCGTATGAGACCGGTAAAGAGAAAGGCACAAGCCCGGGCCGTCATGGCAGCAGTGAAGATAATTTTATGGGATATAAGTAAAAAGGGGTCCCCGGCAAATGGAGTTTTTAAAAACCGGCTGCCTGAAAATTAACCGCTTATTCCAGGATATTTCCCCGGCTGTCAAAAAGCAGCGGCCGGGCTTTTTGTTCCGGGACATCTAGCATGGGGTGGGCTAAAGCTTCGGTCAGCAGTGCTTCAGAGATGCTGATCTGTTCCAGTTGCAGCGTATTCTTGATCCTGACCAGCCTGACTTTGTTGATGTCAAGATCAAAGCAGGTTTTAATCGCGGCCTGTATGGCCTGGCGGTCACTGTTCATGACAACAGGAATTTTTGCCGAAAGCACAACCCTTGTCGTCAAGCAATTAGGGTAGGTTTTCTCGAAATTTATTTTTCCAAAAGCCTTTTGGGAGCATATATCTGCCAGCCCGATCCCGTTGGCGTTACCATAGGTCTGCCCGGTTAAATCCAGGACTACAATTCGTTGCACCCAGTTCTCATTTTTTATGGTATCGGTGGTGTAACGCCCAACAATATTGGGATCCATACCGGTGCCGCTGATGTTTTTCCCGATTTCATCAATAACCAGGACATCGTAGTTTTTAAAATATATTTGGGCCATTAGCTCCCTGGCTTCCTCCAGTAAAGCCGGCTCGTGATCAAGAATATCTTCAGGAGCCAGGACTGCCAGTTTACAGGTTTCATCATAGGCGTTTTCTAAAATGCCGACGCCAAAAGCAATGTTTGTTTTTTCAATGATCGTCCCGGCGATATCCCCAATCCGGTCGGACATGTTCAAAGGGCCCGTAGAGTGGCAAATTTCAGCTCCCTGCTGTTTGCCCATCCCTATAGCAAGCATCTTGGCCAAGCCGCTTTCATAAGTGCCCCGAAAAGTGGTATGCGGTTTGATGCGGTTTACCACAATGATGGCATCAGCATCAGTAACTGCTTTATGGTCCACGTAAACAGGTATATGATTATCTGTGTAGCCAAGCTTTATAACGTCCATGGAAGATTTAATGGGAACCCCCAGTTTTTCTTCGGTCAGCCCGTAACTGCGGAGTACCTCTTCCTGGCCGGCCCCCGTCGCTCCCCCGTGACTGCCCATGGCCGGGAAGATAAAAGGTTCGGCCCCAGCTTCTGAAAGGATATTGACCAGCTCACGGGTAATAAGATCGATATTGGCGATCCCCCTGCTGCCGGCGGTAATGGCCACCCGGGATCCTCTCGGCACCCTTTCCAGCAATTTGCTTTCCAGGATCTCTTTCCTCAGGGCCGAGACAGGATCTTTTAAAACCGGACGGGGAAACTTCTGCCGGACCGGAATCATAGCGGGGATCTTACAGTCGCCCACCAGCTGTTCAAATATGCTCACAAGTGCCAGCTCCTCCATTTATTATTTCGCTGCCGGTTTGGAAAAACACAAAGCATTAAAGGCCATCCGGCCCCGGGCTTTTTTTGAACCGCTCATAATATGAGTCCAGGTTGTAAACGGCGGCCAGCGGGTTATGGCCCAGGACCCGATCTTTAACCGCAAATACCGTGGTCGGGGCTTCTGCATGTTTAAAAAAAAGCGAATCATGCCCCACGCACAGGCCGAGCAGGATATTGAAATCAGCTCCGGCTTCGTTCAGTATTTCAGCCTGGGCAACCGGGCTGCACATGGCTTCAAATTTACCAACATTGCATTTTTCTGAATCAGTAATGCCTATCTCTTCCTTTGGCGTGCAGCCTACCTTGCAGATCACCGAAACTACTTCAAAGCCGTAGTTTTCAAGAACTTTGCTTAAGGCGGTGGCTTCTTCTTTTAAGCCGCTGCAGAATGCCACCCCCAGGCGTTTGTAGCCCATGCGGCCGGCAAATTCGCAGACCTCTTGCAGGCGGGGTTTGACCGGATGTTTGACCCCGGGAGTTTTGTCGCGGTTAATGTAACATTCGGCTTCCTGGATAGAAGCCTGCCGGGCAAACTCATACGTAGCCGGCTCGGAATAGGCTTCCCCGGCTTTTTTGACAACCTCTTCCATTTTCCTGGTGGGGCAAAAGGCCGGCCCTTTCCCGCCCTGAACGCGGCAGGCCCTTTCAGTTGCCTTTACCGAGCATTTAGTACACGATGGAATTAATTCTGACATACCAATTCCTCCCGGGGTTATAACTTACAGCTTTCTTTTAGACGAATAATAATTCCAGATTGAGGGCCGGAAACCCTTTAATACGTGTCAACTTTTCCGGTTTACGGATGTTATTAGTTTAACCTAAACAGCGGTTCAACTATCCTGAAAATGCATATGGGCATTTTCACCTATCAGGTGGCGAAGCTTAAACTTCATGGGGCTAAACCATAAATACCGATCCAGATCTTATTTAGCTCTTTTTTAAAAAGGCCTAAAGCCCCGTCACCGGTATTTTTAATGATCCCCGATAATTTTCTCCAGGGTCTTCCTGGTCAATTCCGCAAGCTTGATATAGCGCCCGCCGGTAAGGGCGGCAATCTGGCGGCAGTTGCTTTTTTTCTCTTCCTCTCCAGAGGTAACATCTACCACCAGGACCAGAAAAGGTTCCTTTCTTAACAGGCGGCAGACTGCCTCTAGTTCAAGGTAAGGATCACGGCCCGGTTTGGAGGCGGCAGTGGGCAGGCCGTCCGTCAAAAGAACCAGAACGGGGATGGCGTTTTGTTTTTTACGGTACTCAGACTTGAGGGTGGTCCGGGCCAGGTTGATGGCATCGGGCAAAGGAGTGGAGCCGCTGAGGGGAATTTCTTTTAAACGGCGGGCAGCCAGGTAGTGGCTGTTGGTCGGGGGCAGGATCAAGCGCCCCTGGGGTGAACGAGAATGGTGGAAGGTTATCATGGCCACCCGGTCCCGCTGGAAGCCGGCATCTTTTAAAAAGCTCAAGGCTACGCCTTTAACTTTCTCCAGGGTGGCCTCCACGTGGGCGGACCAGCTGTTATCAACAACAAAGCAGATCAGGTAGGGAGAACGGTGGCGCCTGATTTTTTCACGGAGATCCGTTTTTTCAATTTGAATTAAACCCCGGCCGGCCTGGCGGGCTGCCGCCGCCCTGATAGAAGCATCGACGGCGACTCCGCCCGGCAAAACCTTTCCGGGCAGCTTGAACCGGGAATATTTACCCCGCACCAGGGTTTTAACCGCCGGCTTGCGGCGGCCTTTGGCGGTATGCAGGCAATATCTGTATTTTCCTTTGAAGCGGTACGCTTTTTGGGGATCAAACGCGGTTTCTTCCAGGCCTGCAGGCTCCTCAGAAGTGGAAACCAGTTCGGCTTCACTGTCTGTCTCTAGTTCGGAGGCGTTTTTTTTTCCGGCCATTCTTCCGTGAAAATCTTTTCCAGGGCCCGCTCGATATCCCTTTTTTCGAGAGCCGGACCGGCCGAAAAGGGATCGGTGGGTACGCGGTGGCCCAGGGCCAGGTAGGCGGCTTCATGCAAATCGGAGAGCCGGACCTCCTCCCTTTCATCCAGGGCGGCCAGGGTCCGGGCGCACTGCACGATGGTTAAATCGGCCCGGTGGCTGGGAACTTCAAAGCGGGCCGTCAGGCGGGCTACGGCCTGGTAAAAGGGGCCCGGAAAACGGACTTCAGGCAGGAGCCGCTCCGCTGTTCCGATCTTATCCTGCAGGCGGCGCTGCTCTTCTGCGTAGGATTTGATGAAGGCATAGCGGTCATTCAAGAAACGCTCATACCGCTCCATGATCTCCACCCGCTCTTCGACCGTTTCGAGGCCCTTTACTTCGATCTGCAAGCCAATCCGATCGGCAATCTGGGGCCGCAGCTCTCCTTCTTCAGGGTTCATGGTCCCGACCAGGATAAAGGAGGCGGGATGAGACACCGAAACCCCCTCTCTTTCCACAGTATTAATGCCCAGGGCGGCGGCATCGAGCAGGATGTCTATAATCTGGTCGTCCAGGAGGTTGATTTCGTCAATGTACAAAATGCCGCGGTTGGCTTCGGCCAAAAGGCCCGGCTCGAGGGCTTTAACCCCTTCCTTAAGGGCCCGGGTGAGATCAAGGGTCCCGGCTACGCGGTCTTCGGTGGCATTAAGGGGCAAATTGACCAGGGACCTCTTCCTGGAGGCTACCGGCAGAGTTTCATTGTTCCCAACCCGCTCCCGGCAGGCGGGACAGCGGGCCGCCTCCAGGCGGGGATGGCAGTTGAACGGGCAATCGGCCACCGCTTCAATCTCCGGTAACAATTCAGCTAAAGCTCTCACGGCGGTTGATTTGGCCGTTCCGCTGGTGCCGCGGATCAGTACGCCACCCACATTCGGATTGACGGCATTTATGAGCAGCGCCATTTTCATCAATTCCTGGTTTACTATGGCGGTGAAGGGGTAGTGGAAAAAATCTTTGGGCGGCAAACAATCACAACCTTTCACTCTAGTTTAACATTTATCATGGCCGGCGCCGGCTAAGAGCCGGATCAAATCAAAACCCGAATTATTTCCGGCAGCACGGCTGCGGCCCAGTGGCCTGCGTCCCAGCTAGCCTTCAAAGCGCAGGCGGCCTTTGTTCATCAGTTCGCGGGCAAAAACCGGGCAGGGCGCGATGCGCAGGTTGAAGTTTTCCCGCAGGTACCAGTCGAAATAGGGGAAGATACTTCCGGGAACGATATTGATTTTTACCCCTGCTGCCAGGTTGTAAAAGGCGGCCTGCTGCAGCCAACCTTTATCCGCGATCAGTGAAGAAAGGCGAGAAAAATCCTGATCGGACCAGCTGCCAAAAAACAGGTCAAGGGTACCTTCCCAGGGCGGCAGGGGGAAGGGAAAAAACTTTGCTTTAAAAATATGCTTCCTGTTCCGGTAGCTGACCTCGGCCTCCAGGCGGCCTGAATTGTGCTGCGGTTTTTCCGTAACGCTCAGATCAGGTTCGTTCTGCACCAGGTAGCCGGTAAACCCCGACCACAGCTCCCGCACCGTATAGCCGGGTAAAAGGGGAATCTTTTGAGATCCGGCCAGGTCGGAAAGGGTCTGATCCAGCAAGGAGGGGTCAGCTGCAGGAGCATAACCGGAGTTTTTTGGCGCAATCAGGCTCTCTTCCTGCAATTCCTGCAGCCCCTGCTGCAGTTCAGCGGCAGAAAAAAAGTTGATAAATTCCGCTTCAACTGCTTTGGAACCGGCCTGCCCTTCAGGTGAAGTTCCGGCCAGGTCTTTGATCAGCTCAAGAAGGGCCAGGGCAGGTTTCCTGCCTGATTGGGAAAGCCGCTCCAGCTTATCTTTGATCGGTTGCTCCATCCCCTCGCTCCTTTCTTTCTTTTGCCAACAGCTGTTTTTTCGGGTTTTGAAGAAGTTACTGCGAGTTCCAAAATGTAAATGTAAATGAAGCCTTGATAACCCTTAACCAGCTGCCTTAATTTTTGACCGCCCCCGCCCCTCTTTCCGGCCGGAAAGAGGGGCTCCGGTAGGGTCTAACGCTAACGGTTCTGCCTGGGGGCGGGCTTTCAAACCTGGACTGCAAAATTAACGGATCACCCTTTTCTTGCCAAAGGTCGGTTCTGCTGCCGGGATCGGCGGCATCTGCCAGGTGCTGGTCAAGGGGACCGGGGTGTCGCGGTTGATGGCCACGTCCAGCACGGTCGGCCGGTTCGATTTGATGGCTTCTTCAAAGGCCGGTCCGAAATCACCCGGTTTTTCAATCCGCTTGCCTTCACCACCCATCGCTTTGGCCATGGCGGCAAAATCGGGGTTCCAGAGCTCGCCACTTTGCTGATTGCGGAAGCTGGTTCCGATCTCGCGGCCGTCAAAGTAGAACCGCTGCAGGTCGCGAATAGCGCCGATGCAGTAGTTGTTCAGGATCACCCACACTGCGGGCAGGTTGTATTCTACGGCGGTGGCCACGGCATGGGGCATCATGATGAAACCGCCGTCGCCGCAAACGTTGATGCAGGAAGATTCCGGACGGGCCAGCTTGGCGCCCAGCACCCCGCAAACGCCGAAGCCCATGGCGGCAAAACCACCCGAAGTCAGGTGGGTATAGGGCTGGCGAGCGCTCCAGTACTGCCCCACCCAGGGCTGGTTGTTGCCCACATCAGAAAGCAGAACCGCATCGGGCGGGGTGATCTTGTTGATATCGCCCAAAACCCGGCGGGGATCGATGGGCACTTCGTCGCTGGACAGGTGGGGAGTGATAAAATCATCCCATTCTTTCTGGAAGCCGTTTACTTCATCCATCCAGTTTTTGTTGTTGGCGGTAAGCCCCTTCTTATCGGTTATTTCCAGCATCTGTTGCAGTACCGCCTTGATGTCGCCGATGATCCCCATCTCAACAGGGTAATTGCGGCCGATTTCAGAGGCGTCAATGTCAACCTGGATCAGCTTGGTAGGCGGTATGTTGTAGGTAAACCCGGGCAGCCAGGATCCGGTGTGCAGGTCGGAGAAGCGGCAGCCTAAAGCTAAGATCACATCGGCATTCCTGGCTGCTTCTACCGCCGGGTAAGCACCCCAGCATCCGGCTACGCCCAGGTAAAGAGGATCTTCTTCAGAAAGAGCCCCTTTACCCATCAGGGAGGCGTATACGGGGATATTTAGCTTGCGGGCCAGCTGGCTTAATTCTTCGGAGGCTCCTGAAACCAGGGTACCGCCCCCGGCCAGAATCAGGGGCCTTTTAGCCCCGGCCAGGATATCCAGGGCTTTGGCGGTTGCCTCCGGATCGCCGCCGGTGCGCCAGTTCAGGGGCCTGGACCACTGTTCGGGTTCGCGCAACTCCACGGGGGCTTTTTCAACATAGAGATCGTAAGGTATATCAACGTGTACCGGCCCGGGACGACCGGTGTTCATCAGCTTAAAGGCCTTGGGCAAAATACGGGCCAGGTCTTCCACTTTATGGGCCTGCCAGCTGTGCTTGGTGTAGCTGCGCAGCACCGAAGGGAAATCGGCCGGATAGTGGCGGTAAGGTTCCTGCAGGGCCCCCGAGTCGAACTGGTCGGTGGTCACCTGCCCGGTGATACAGAGGAAAGCCGATGAATCGTAAAATGCGGCGGCTGTGGCAATAGCCAGGTTAGCCGGTCCGGGACCGGTGGAAGCAAATACAGGCAAAGGCTTTTTGGTGATGCGGAAATAAGCATCCGCCATGAACCCGGCGCCCTGTTCAATCCGCGGCCAGATCAGCTTAAGCTTATCGGAGCGGTCGTAGACGGCGTCCAAAAAGCCTATGGCACCGTGCCCGGCATAACCGAGCAGGTAGGGCACCTCTTCCTTAATCAAGTATTCGGCCAGCACTTCACTACCTCTTAGCTCTTTTTTCTCTACGGCCATCTTTCTAAAACCTCCATTCAAATTAGGATTGGGGCGGGCTTGTATAGCCCGGGAATTTAAAACGCTTCCTTTTTACGTAACCCTTCCGACCAGGCTTAAAGGATCAACTACCTTTTCCCTTACCTTTTCGTAAAGACGCCGAGAGTATAACAGGAGCCGGGTTGACAGGTGTTTCTTCAGAATCCCCCCTTTGGTTACAGGGGTAAGTTTATCTTTCAATCCACAACGATCCAGATTAAAAGAAGAGGAAAAAACATGAAGAAAAAATATTCTGTTTATATTATATACAATATACTTGTAATTTTAAAGGGGTTTCTAAATAAGGTTGTGGGTTTCTAAGTAGGGTTCTTTTAACGGACGGACTGGACCGCTTCTTTCAGGCGGGCCAGCTTCTTCTCGGCTTCGCTGCTTTCCTGAGCCACCGCTGAAATATAGAACTTGACCTTTGGTTCTGTTCCGGAAGGCCGGACGGCAAACCAGGAGCCGTCTTCCAGGGTGTAGTGGAAAACCGTCGAGCGGGGCAGGGTCAGCTCGAAGTCCCGGTTATTAAGCAAGTCTTTACCTTTACCCTGGCTGTAGTCCCTCTTTTCGGCTATTTTCAGGCCGCCCAGCTCCCCTTCCAGGTCGCGGTAGGCAGCCACGTGGCGGTCCGCCTCTGTGATATCTTGCAGCTCCACCGTGAAGAGAACTTCCGAGTGGTAGCCGTGCCGGGTCTGGATCTGCTCCAGGACTTCCAGGAGATTTTGGCCCTGTTCTTTGTAATAGGCGGTCATCTCGGCGATCAGGTAGGAAGCGATCACGGCATCCTTATCCCGGACAAAAGTCCCGGACAGGTAACCGCAGCTTTCTTCGTAACCGAAGATAAACTTAGGCGTACCTTTTGCTTCAAATTCTTTCATCTTGTCGCCGATAAATTTAAAGCCGGTCAGGGTTTCTACAACCTGGAGGCCGTATGATTCAGCCACCCGGCGGCCCAGGTTGCCGGTGACGATGGTCTTGATCAGGGCCCCGTCGGGGGGAAGTTCTTTCCTTTCGGATAGCCGGCTGCTGATATATTCGATCAAGAGAGCCCCGACCTGGTTGCCGTTTAAGATCACGTATTCGCCGGAGGAGTCCTTCACTGCGGTCCCGACCCGGTCGCCGTCAGGGTCAGTGGCCAGCACTAAATCGGCTTCTGTGCGGCGGGCCTCTTCCAAAGCCATGTCCAGGGCCGGAGGATCTTCGGGATTCGGGGTTTTGACCGTGCTGAATCGGTGGTCGGGCCTGCTCTGGGCTTCGACCGTGAACAACTCTACGCAGCCGAGACCGGATAAAAGTTCCGGGATATAGACCAGCCCGGTGCCGTGCAGGGGAGTATAGACAACTTTTAAGGCAGTCTGCGGACTGCCCAAGGACAGGTTCCGCACTTTCTCAAGGTAGGACTGATCCGCTTCCGGGGCAACCAGCTCCAGGAGCCCCTTTTCCAATGCTTCCTCTCTGGTCATAGAGCGAACATCATCAAAAATATCAACCTTACCGATCGCTGCCATGACTTCATCGACCAGGGGGCTGACCGCCTGGCCCCCGTCGGGGCCGTATACCTTGTAGCCGTTGTAATCGGATGGGTTGTGGCTGGCGGTGATAACTATACCGGCGGAACAGTTCAGCTCGCGGGTGGCAAAGGAAAGCACCGGGGTGGGCCGGATGTCGCCGAACAGCAGGCCCTTGATGCCGTT
>SKMK01000029.1 GCA_007121075.1 Syntrophomonadaceae bacterium | reverse complement strand
GGCTAAATGAGTTTATAGAAGCATCTACCGCTCTACAGCATGAAGAATGCTCCCTGCATTTACTCTCACAAGACAGAATGCCGTTTTCTACAATCCATAAATCAAAATCTTTATGGCTGGACTTTTCCGCTTTTGCCAGAAGTTCATTCCAGGCACTAATCTTTAGGAGTTTGAAAGCTTCTACAGGTAAGGAAAAGGGGAAATCAAGGCCCCAGGGTGCTTTTGAAAAATGGATCGCCGTAAGTAAATCCAACCGGTCGTCACAGTGTACTACCTGGTTGATGATCAGTGATCCACCTTCCAGTAAGCCTTCAGCATAATAAATGCCTCTGCTCGGATCCCTAGCTCCGCTGAAATCAGCACCGTATACGTTCATTTTTTACCCTCTCATATTAATAAAAAACTTCTTTATCCAACAAGATCTTAAACCGATTTTACAGACAAAGAGAATAGCTTATATTTTTTCCCAATGCAAGCGTCTATCGATGAAAAAAATATATAATCTAAACTTCAAGGTAGAAACCGTAAGCCTGATGCAAAGGACATACAAACCAGTTACCGATTATCTTCCTAAGCCCAGCCTATCAACCCTTGCTGGTCCTATGCCCTAACTTTCCTTAGTTCTGCTAACTGCCAGGAACCGAACTTATATAATCTCGAGAGTATCGACATTTTGGGAACCCAGAGCAACCAATAAACTTACCTCTTTTCCCGTTTTTTACAACTACATCTGAGCCGCAACGTGGGCAAGTATCAGCTGCATTCACTTTCGAGTTTTCATTCTGTATGTTCGCTGTCATAGCCTGCCCTTTTGCCTGGCTCATATTATAAATCAGTTTGTTTCTATCCCATAATTCAACAGCATTAGATTTGGCCAGCTCTTTAGCATTACCGGTAAAAAAACTATTTGTAATAACAATACCCTTGTCAGCTTTGTAATGCTTTATTGAAGCAACTGCTTCTTGAATTGCCTTTAACCCAACCTTTTGACTCCACCTCTTAACCTGAACAACATACTTTAAATTGTCTTTTACCAATAATAAATCGGCACCATAGTCTGCATATTCACTGGTTAACTTTCCTTTATATCCCATTTTGAGAAAGTATTCTAAAAGCAACTTCTCAAATGTTTTCCCATCCATCTTATCTATCTCATCAATGCCACTTGTTATGATCTTTTTTTTTCTATTACTCCGCAATAACAACCCAATAGCAAATAAGACCACCATAGATATAACAAATATTGTAATTACTAAACTTAAGTTTCCTGTCTTCAACCAAATAAAAGCCATAACTATAAGAAACAAACCTGCCACAGCTTTAGCTTCTTTATCTACAATCTTTCTTCTCCTGCTCATCATGAACCACCTCGAACAATTAATTGTTTATAATAAATATGAAGTTTCACCCTACTCTATTATCACACTATAAAGTTAATCCCCAGGTGATCCTGCACATGCTTGAGCAACAGCCAGATCAGCTCAACCATATTTCGAATTCCAAATTCCAAAGCTATTAATTATTTGCCTTGTAATGCAACTATGAAATCTTTAATTGCCTCACACTCCCACCGCCTGCTGGAGCACCGGACAGATCTCTTCAGCCTCAACCCCCATCGGCACTGCTGTTAAAACTAAATCTACTCTACGATTACCCGCCCGCACTGAGGCCCGGTGAAACGGCCTTTGCCTTTCCTGAAGCGACTGCCAAGTATCTTTCCTGCAGGGGTAAGCCAGGCAGCAGACCACTCTTTTTCTTTCCGCTGCGGTAGAATAAGCCAGGACCTGCAGCAGATCACTGCGATGTTGTTCCCGAATCTCTTGTTCCAAGCCGCCCCAGCGGTCTCTACTCATCTCTTCCCAGTGACTCTTATATTTCGCATCAAAGATAATGGTTTCATCTTCCCTCTCTACAATCAGGTCCGGGAGCAGGTAGCGCTGCGAGCCAAGATATGGCGGGCTCCAGCTAAGTGGTGTTACAGTCTCCCGCTGCCGACCGCTTCTCACCAAACCGCCACTGCGTTTGACCATTTGCCCCACTACCGTTTCAACCCAGGCCTCGAAGAACTGATCCATCGGCAGCACCCAGGGCAACCCCTGCAGGTCACCTAACCCGGCTAATCCCCGGTCATCTATAGTCCACTCCACCGCCTGGATGCCCTGCCTGAAAACCTCAGTGGTCAGGTTGCTCCTTAAGTAGCGGTTCAGGAACTGTTGTCCGGGCTGCACTGCTGGAACATCTCTCACCCTTTCTAGCAAACCATGACACAGGCTTAATAGCTGTAAGACTACTACCCCAGCAATTCGCTGACTCTGCAGGCTTGACAGCTGCTTACGCAAAGTATAGTGAATGGCACTTTTTAACTCACGGTCATCCCTTAAATCGGGAAAGCGGCAGGGTACATTTAAAAGCTGCGCTCGTGGTAGCTTTTCCGTAGCATAGCGAGACCACTGGACCTGGCCCCGCGGCGCAGGCAAATCTTCTTCAGTAAAATCAAATCTGCGCTCCAACCGTTCTAACAACCGCTGCAGCCTGAGCAAAACAGTAGTCGATAATACCCAAGGCGGAATCTTACGGTCGGAACGGGGTAATAACGGCAATCTAAGCGGAGTAGGAATCACCTTCCATCCCATCGCACCCAACATTGGTCCGATGCCCTGCCAGCCAAAACGCGGCTTAATCACCAGCCCGTAATCGGGCCGGCCGCTGGTTGGCGAAAGAAGCGGCAGAGCCCCGGTGTTCCCTCCAGCCTGCAGCTCAATAGAGACAGAGGAGCCGTCGTAATCGACCCGCCCCTCTACCATAAAGTCTTTTAGAACACCTTCATTCTGCCGCAGAAACTGCTTGGCCAGACGGGCTGAAAGGCCCTCGGCGTTACGCGGCCGATCACCTCGAATTAGCCGCGCAGCGGGAACCCTTGTCCGGCTATTATCGGCTATTTCAAAAAGCACTGATTCTCTGGTTAGAAGCTCACTTTTCATTTAGCCATACTCTCCAGCCATTGCAGATATGCCTCTATAGCATCAGCAAAAGCAGCCACATAACCCTGCTTCAAGTATTCCTCTAAAAGCGGCACCAGGTGCACCTGCAGTGCCCTTAAAGCCTGGTCTTGATCTTCTTCAAGAAAGTAGGAATGCCCGGGTAACAACTCTAATCCCTCTTCGTCAGCATATTCTACAAAGATATTAATCAGGGTCCGAAATGCCTGCAACATTAAATCGCATCCTAGTTGCTCTACTATCTCAATTTGCGGCCACAGTTTTAAAAAAGCAAAGCGTCGGCGCACTGCAATATCAACGATAGCAATACTGCGGTCCGAGCTATTCATCGTGCCTAATATATGCAAATTTGGCGGCAGCTCTAATTTCTGCCCAAAGGGTGCACCAAAATCATAGGGTAGCTCCAGCTCTCTGCCTTTTTCAAACGGTTCCAGCAAAAAGATCGCCTCACCCAACACCTTAGCCAAATCGGCCCGGTTAATTTCATCAATCAACAGTAGGTAAGGTCGCTCTAGATCCTCCCTC
>SKMK01000044.1 GCA_007121075.1 Syntrophomonadaceae bacterium | reverse complement strand
CGATGAGGAACATCGAGCCTGAATTTTCGTTAGCCAGCAGCTTTGAGGTACCTGGCAGGAAATCAATTGCCCAGATCTGGCCCAGGTCTTCGGCGACTATTTCGAGGACAGGCTCTACTTCACTGACCGGCTGGGCAATTGGCGTATCAACGCGGGCTTTTTCGTCATCAAATATGCCTTGCTCTACTATATAGAATGTCAACCCTAATATTATTACAATAACAATAAATATGTATATGAATATACTTGGTCTCATGGTTACACCACCTTCGAATGAATGAATAATTGATATTTGATTTTCATTGCATCATTGGTTATTTATTATAGAGATTGATAGGGAAGAGCAGGCAGATAAGATTTACCGGGCTGATGAATTAAACGTATTGGTGTACGAAGTTCAGCTTGCCCTTTCCAACTTTTATGTTGGAGATGATCTGGTCCGGTTGTCCTGCTTCAACGAAGCCAGTTAAAACCTGTATCTCCCGAAAACAGGGGGCTTACAAGGGATTTCTTATTATCCAGGTTTAACGATATATTTTTCCAAGCCGCCCATGCCTCTGTTTCCCGGTGCAGCCTGCGCAGCTCTTAGATCAGCTGCGCAGGCTGAACCCGCTGAGGATTAATAACCAATAGCAGAGCCATCTCCGCGCGGGTCTGCTCCTCCTTCAAGAAAACCTGTTTGTGGATTAAGGCGAATTGCCTGGGCGTGACCCATGTTATCGTTCCAATCTTCAACAGGTTTTACCGGCTGCCCGCGCCTTTTGAGCTCATTGGCCACCAGGTCGCTGATACGCCCTTCCAGGGCCAGGTCCTGGACCTTTGTTCCCCAGGTGCGGCCCATCAACCAGCGTGGTGCTTCGATGGCCTGCTGCACATCGTAGCCAAAGTCGATAATCCGGGAAATCATGGCCGCATGGGTTTGTGGTTGCCCTTCACCACCCATGGAACCATATACCAGGTAAGGTTTACCCTCTCGATAGAGCATTGCCGGAATTAATGTGTGGAAGGTTCTTTTTCCAGGCTCCAATCGATTGGGATGATTTTCATCGAGGGAAAAGAACGATCCGCGATTCTGGAGGATTATTCCGGTGTCACCTGCAATCTCCACAGTACCAAAGTCATGGAAGATGGACTGGATAACAGATACCGCCAGCCCGTCATCGTCGACGGTACAAAAGTAGCAAGTGTCTCCACCATGGTCGGAACTTCCTGACGTGCTGTTCTCTGGCGCAATGCCGGGCGGAACATCTTCCATGACCATAGCTTGCCGGGGATCAATCAGTTTTCTGCGCTCATCAGCATAAGCCTTGTCAAGCAAACGCTCCAGGGGAATGTCTATAAATTCCGGATCGGAAAGCCATGCATTGCGATCGGCGAAAGCAAGCTTCACGGCTTCGGCCATGTGATGATAATAGTCTGCTGAATTGTCTCCGAAACTTTGCAAATCGAAACCCTCGATCAGATTGAGTATTTGCAGTGCGGCTAAACCCTGGGTGTTTGGGGGGAATTCGTAAGCGGTGTAGCCTTGATAGTCTACCGAAATTGGTTCTACCCACTGGGCTTTGAAAGACTCAAAGTCTTCTTCTTGAAGAGGGGAGCCCTGGGAGCCCAGAGCCTGACAGATTCGAGATGCGGTTTCCCCTTCGTAAAAGCCCTGGCGCGGGCCAGATTCGGCCAGACGCTTGAAAGAAGCAGCCAGGGCCGGGTTAACCAATCTTTCACCAGCCCGGGGTGGTTTTCCTGAAGGCATGTAAATTTGCGCTGCCGAAGGATAGTTGCGCATAAGCTCACTGTCCTTAACTGTCCAGTCTGCCAGGGAGTTGCCAACCGGAAAACCATTTTGTGCGTAGTAAATGGCATCTTCAAACAGTTCGGCCCACTCCAACTTGCCGTAGTGCTGGTGCGCTTCTCTCCAGCCATCCACTGCACCGGGAATAGTCAAAGCCCCAAGGGCACCCCGGGAGGGAATGGCGTTTGTGTACCCTTTCTGCCGGTAAAACTCGATATCTGCTCTTTTTGCCGCCGGGCCACTGGCATTAAGCGCCTTCACACGATAGCCGTTTCCCGGATCGGCAATCAGCCAAAAGCCGTCTCCTCCCAGGCCTCCCATGTGGGGATAAACCACGCAAAGTGTGGCGTTGGCAGCGATAGCTGCATCAACGGCACTCCCTCCTCGACGAAGGGCGGTGTAACCACTGGCGCTTGCGAGCGCGTGCGATGTTGCCACCATACCCCTGATGCCTGTGGTAGGGGGGCGGCCTGTACGGGGACCACTGGAATGGGTCATGGCGTCTTCCTCCTTTGGTAATAAATAATTTTGCATCTTTCATCATTCAGAGAACCATAAGCGCCTTCTTATTGATTGCAGGTACGCCTCCAGTCAGCATTTTGCTCGCTAAGCCAGGTGCCGGCGATCCGGCATGAAAAGCGGATAAAAGGGGGTAGTGCTGCGCCCACAATAACGGCCACCAGGCCGAGGTAGAACAAAACTCTGATATCCTGTGCAGAGCCCAGACTAATTAAGGGTAGCCCGAGCAGAAAGAGAATTAAACCTAGACCAAGAGCAGTTTTAGATTTCATATTACTCACCTCACGTAGTAACCAGGATTATAGTACCTATACCGAGCAACACGGCAATGATCAGGGACAAGGGGAGGGTTTTTTGCAAAACAGCGCCCTCCTGGCCGCTGATACCGGTAGTGCCCGTGCCGAGAACAACATTTGCAGGGGCAATTGCGTTGCCCAGTGCACCTCCGGCACTCTGTCCGGCAATAATTGAGGAAGTGGGCAGGTCTTGCAACTGGGCGACACTCTGCTGCAGGCCGGAGAACAGGACATTAGATGCAGTGTTGCTTGATGTCATGAAAGCACCGAGTACACCGATGAAGTTGGAGGCAAAGGCATAGCCCACAGGCGGAGTTGCTGCAGCAATCCCCAGCGCTAAAGTCTGGGTCTGGCCGGAGTGGTCAAACACTGTAGCCATTGTCAGGAAAGAGAGCACAGCCACTGATGCAGGAAATGCCCCGTCACTGACTCCCTTCCAGATACTTTCTTGTTCCTTGATGCGACTCCAGGCAGCGTAGTAACCCTTAAGCCGGTAAACTACCCAGGCTATAATTGAGGAAATTACCAGAAAAGTTCCTGGATGGGTGAATATGGCAAATGGAGAATAAGCATCAGTTGCTTCACGAGTAACGTTATAGCCTGTAGTCACCCCCGCAAAAGGCAAACCAACTTCAACTGCTCCCAGTGCTGCTTCGATCGGAGGAATCAGCAGGCCTCCCAGGGTTACAACGGTCAAAACGATGTAAGGAAACGTGGCCATACTCAGTCCCATGACAGGTTCATGGGTGCGCTCTTCACGCTCGGCAGCCTCCCTGGAGCTTTCCTCTGACATTGCCTGTACCGCCATGTCTTCGTGTGGCTGATTATACCGGCTCCATCTGGATAGAGGGTAAAGCAACAGAAGGGCGGTAGTACCGGCGATGAAGTTGGAAACCACAGGATTCCAAAACACCAGCGCGAACTGACCGCCACCATGAATCAACGAGATGATCAGAATGACGGGCAAGGCGTGACGAATGGCTGCCCCACGTCCATACAACCACGCTATGGTTAAACCGCCAACGATGTTGACGATCCACAACAGTGCTGCTGTTTCCCAGGCTGTTCTCACAGGTTCTGCAATATCGATCACTGCGTTGGTAGCCAACCAGCTTACTGCAATGGTGCCGAACATATTGGCCCAGGCATGTCCCATCAAGGGGATAGCCACCGCAAAAATCGGCTTAACCCCGATGGCCAGAAGCAGCGGTGCCACCACAGCAATAGGCACGCCAAAACCGGCGATGCCCTGCAGGAATGAAGCAAAAACCCAACCAAATGCAAGGACCAAAAACATATTGTTTTTGCTAAAACGGGTGATGCCAATTCGCAGGGAGTCAAAAGCACCGGCCCGGTCTGCTACTACATAAAGCAACAAAGCCGGCCAGATGACATAAAGAATAAAAATTGAATCCCAGACTCCTTTTCCTACGGCAACTGTTACAGTCTCAAGTGGCGTACGGAAAAGCAGTAATGAAATAATAATAGCGGCGAATAGACCTACCGGTCCTGCCTCCGTTGATTTCCAGCGAAAACCAACCAAAAGAAGTAGTAACAGGGCAATGGGCAAAAGCGCCGCAAGCCAGTGAAGTAAATCCGTAGGTACATTAGCTTCCATGAGTATACCTCCTCGAGATTTGTTTTACACTATTATTATATTATGTTCTATTTTACTATTATATTGACACAATGTCAAAATTTCAAATTACTCATATTAAAACTTTGTAAGTCCTGGTGAACCCCGATCTGTCGCGGTGTTTTTAAAGTTGGAGAGCATACCGGGTAAAAGCACCGCGACAGCAGGTTGTAATGAGACACTGGTGCGATGCCAATGGCCAGGTACCTCACTACCTTGGCCGGGTTACTGGCTATGCCTGCGGGTTCGAGCCAGAACCTGAGTTGTTAATATACTCCGTTATTATCATCGTCATCATCATAAGGCTCATCGTTGTCATCAGGTGCAACCGGATCACCTACTTCTAAATATCCATACATTCCAGCATCACGATGCCCGGGTTCATCGCAGTAGAATTCAAAGGTACCTTCTTCTGCGGCTGTAAAAGTGACTTCTTCTTGCGCCCCGGGTGCAAGGCTGACATCAACGTCCAGCTCGTCGATAGTGAAAGTATGGTCGATGTCGGTTACGTTCTCGACCACTACAGTTACATCCTGTCCCAGGTCAACCGTAATAACATCCGGATCGAAGTAACCTTCGCCCGCTGTAACGTTTACTTCAACTTCTTCGGGTGGAACCACTTCTTCGGGTTCACAACCTGTTATAACCCAGGCCAACATTATCACAAGAGCGGCTATCAAAAGATACCGCCATACGAAACTGCTAATACTAATGGGAAACACCTCCTCTAATGGTTTTTGTAAAGCTATTTCGTTTTTTGTAGATTGGTTAACTATAACCTTGCTCTTTGTTCGCATCATTTCAAATCCTCCTCCTTTTCATAAACTATTTTCATCTATCCATATAATATTACTGCCCGATCAGGCCATTATGTCAATATTCATTTAATTGGTATTTTACTGGATATCCTCTATTTCGTAATTAAAAATGCCGGCCGGTGCTTTAACTTTAACCTGGTCTCCCACCGCCGCCCCTAATATGGCTTTTCCCACAGGCGATTCATCAGAAATTTTATTTTCAAATGGATCTGATTCGACAGTGCTGACGATGCTGTATACGCTGATTTTGTTAGTATCTAAGCATTTCAGCTTCACAGTAGAGCCCAATACGACATAGTGCCCGTTATTGTTATCTTTCTCCAGAAGTCGAGCGTTATAAAGCAGTTTTTCAATAGTAATTATTCTGCCTTCCACAAAAGCCTGGTTGTTCTTCGCATCTTCATATTCAGTATTATCAACGATATCTCCATAAGAAAGCGCTTCTTTGAGTTGTTCGGCTATTTTTTCCCGCTTAATATTCTTTAAATGCATCAGCTCATTTTCAAGCTTTTCAAATCCATCTCTAGTCAATAACAATTCACCGATACTTTCCATATTGCTTGACCTCCTTATTGAAAAGAGTTATGTCATTAATTATTTTGGCTATTTATCTACTGGCTGTCCGGCTTGTAAGGAAATGTTATATTATGAAGTGCTCAAAATACTATAAGAAAATTACCCATTTTATTGTAATCAATTGCTAATTTTGGCCTTCTACCGCAATCTAATTTATAACTTTTACCTGGAAAGCATTGCCAAAAAAGACTGGTTAGATTAAAGAATATTTTGAAACAGCTATTCCCGTTTATGGCCCCGGGAAGTCTTTGGGAATGCATTTTTACACCTGTTCGACAAAGCTTTGAAGCGGCCGTCCTTCAGCAAGTCCAAAAAGCAGCCACAAAAAGCAGCCACAAAAAGCAGCCATAGGCTTCCTAATCTGAGGATCCTGGTTTATAATTTAATCAGGATCAAAATAGAAGCGGTGCCGGGAGAGTATCCTCCCGCTCTTGTTGTAGCAAGGAGTGAACTTTTAATGATCGGAGCCATTGCCGGGGATATTATCGGATCGGTTTATGAACACTTCAGCATTAAAACCACTAATTTTGAACTGTTTCACCAGGCCTCGAGGTTTACAGATGACACCGTGCTTACCGTAGCCGTGGCCGACTGCATAATAACCGGCAAGAATTATGCCCAAACCTTGAAGGAATACACCCGCCGCTATCCCAATGCCGGTTACGGGGGGAATTTCTTTCAATGGGCCTTCTCTGAAAGCGAAGAACCGTACTACAGTTTTGGCAACGGGTCGGCTATGAGGGTCAGTCCGGTGGGGTTTGCCTATAGTGATCTGCAGACGGTGTTGAAGGAGGCTGAAAAAAGCGCCGCCGTTACGCACAACCACCCCGAAGGGATTAAAGGAGCCCAGGCTGTAGCAGCGGTTGTCCAACTGGCCCGCAATGATTACAGCAAAAGAAAAATCAAATCCTTTATTATGGAGCAGTTCGGTTACAATCTTGACCGGACAATTGAACAGATCCGCCCCAACTACCAGTTCGATGTCACCTGCCAGGGATCTGTCCCAGAGGCGATCATCGCCTTCCTGGAAGCTGAGAATTTTGAAGATGCTGTCCGTAAGGCGGTATCACTCGGTGGAGACAGCGATACCCTTGCCTGCATGAGCGGGGGCATGGCCCAGGCTTACTTTGGCGAGGTTCCCTACCAGATCGAAGAAAAAACTCGCAGCATGCTGCCCCCTGAATTGCTGACGGTGGTGGATGAGTTCAACCGCTTTGCCGAACTGGATTAAATTTAAATCAGTTGTGTATGTTGTATAAGAAGTATAAAAAATAACCGAAATTTTTATACAATATTCATATTACAAATCGCCGGTTTGAATGCTATCGTATTATTGAATGAATTTGTTTGGCAGGACTAAAGTATATTTTTGTTGCCTTTGCAATTTAACGCATAAAAATATTTTTAGGTAAGGAGATGCCTATGACCACTATTATTGATGCTTATGAAGTAAACGGGAAACCAATAAAAGACTGGACGATCAAGGAACACAACGTAGCGCTGGATACGCTGGGGGCCAGGATTTACAAACCCTTCCATGGGGTTTTGGTTCTTGGAGGCGGCTCAAAACCGTACATGATCAAGATCCGGAAAGAAACTGAAAATGGTGAAGAAGAACTGGAACTCGTTGACGGGCTTGCCTGTTATTCTGCCGTTCCTTTTGGGCACAGAGACCCTGTTATCACTGAAAACGTCAATAATTTTATCAATCAGATGGCTACCATACCCCGGTCCATATCCCACAGTTACCTGGGTCCCTGGCTGGTTAAACTGCAGGAATTTACCCAGATGGATATGTTTCTCCCTAAAAGCGGCGGGACCGAAGCAAACGAGGCGGCTATCAAGGCGATTCGGAAATGGGCCAAAAATTACGGTGGCAGTGACGGCAAAGGCATAAAAGGGACTCCGATGATTATAACCGCCAATAATGCCTTCCATGGCAGGGGCCTTGGCTCCACAGCTATGATGGACGATTCGACTACAAGGAAAGATTTAGAACCGCTGATGCCGGGTTTCGAGCAAGTTCCCTTCAATGATGTCGGGGCCCTGGAAGCAAAATTCAAAGAGCATGGCGGTGAAGTTGCCGCCGTATTTATTGAACCGATTCAGGCCGAAGCGGGAATTTTTATTCCCGATGACAATTACCTCCGCGATGTTCAGAAACTGTGCAAAGAAAACAACGCCCTGTTTGTCCTGGATGAAATCCAAACTGGTTACTGCAGGACAGGTTACGATTTTGCCTGGCAGCTGTACGGATTGGAAAAACCGGACTTAATCACCATCGGTAAGGCAATGAGTTCAGGAGTGATTCCGGTCAGCTCTCTGTGCGGTAAAAAGGAAATTATGGAGCTGTTTGAACCGCACGGTGAAGGAAGCACCTTCGGCGGTTATCCGCTGGCCTCTTTTGTCGGTTTACTGACCATCCATGAGCTTGAGAAACGGGACATAACCAATCTTTCTGCAGAAAACGGCAGGTATTTAAAAGATCAGCTTGAGCAGGTAGCCAAGAAATATCCCAACAAGGTCAAAGAAGTCAGGGGCAAGGGAATGCTGATCGGGGTGGAGATTTACCCGGATTATGACGGTCACCAGCTGAGCATGAATATGCTTGAAAACGGGGTCTATGCCAAGGAAACCCATGAAACCAATCTGCGTATAGCTCCACCGATTGTTATTGAAAAAGAAGGAATGGATAAAATTGTTTCGGCGCTTGATGTAAGTCTGGCCGCTTTGTAAGAGAAGGCCGGTTGGAATTAAAACTGTTAAACGCAACACAGTGGAGACTGTTCGAGGAGAGCAGTTTCCACTATTTTTTTGGATCGCAGGTTGATAGGGTTGGGTAAATGTATAAAATATGAATTTATAAAGTTTATTCTAGATGTAGAGGTTTTAGATGTAGGTAGCAAATAAAGCCTTTTATATAGATTTTTGCTCAATACGCAGGAGCGGGCAACTTCAAAGCTTATAATCATCCTTTTCAAAGACAGGCACACTGTAGATACACAAGCAAAAAAATAAAGAGCTTAAAGCCCTTTATTGAAATCAAATCTTATGGTGCGCCTGCGTGGTTTTGAACCACGGGCCTCCTGCGTGTCAAGCAGGCGCTCTCCCCCTGAGCTACAGGCGCATGTTTTTGAGCAAATATAGTTTAGCATTTTAGCGATTAGAATGTCAACAAAATTAGGCCGTTGAACTGTAAAATATCCCTTTTCTATGCTATCATGAAAGTGCATTTACCGGTCTACAGGGAGGGTTCTAAATGCCGGCCAACCTGACCCCGCAATATTATGAAGCAGAAGAAAAATACCGCAGGGCTAAAACCCCCGAAGAGCGGATCCAGGCCCTGGAAGAGATGCTGAAGGTTATACCCAAGCACAAAGGGACTGAAAAGCTGCAGGGGGATATCAAGCGGAAGCTGGCCCGGGTAAGGGAAGAGGGGAAGAAGAAGAAATCGACCGCTAAAGGGCATGATCCCTTCGGTGTTGAAAAACAGGGTGCCGGGCAGATTGTCCTGGCCGGTTATCCGAACAGCGGTAAATCATCGCTGGTTACTTCTCTGACCAGGGCCAAGCTGAAAGTAGCCGATTACCCTTACACGACCGCTATTCCGGCCACGGGTATGATGCCTTATAAAGATACATGGGTCCAGCTGGTTGATTCTCCGCCCCTTATGGAAGATAATGTTCCTTCAGGGCTGATCGGGACTTTCAAAGAAGCTGACGCCCTGCTGATCATAATCGATGTTTCCACTGCCGAATGTTTGGAACAGTATGAAGGATTGATGAAGGTTCTGCAGGAAAGGGAAGTGATCGACCTCTCCGAGGAGGGGGAAATTATTGCCCCGATTTCATTCCTGGTTGTGGCCAATAAAATAGATTATTTGGACGCAGAAGAAAACCTGGAAGTAATGAAAGAATTAATGCCCGGTTTTGATCCCCTGACCGTATCCATCAATGGTAATGGCCTGGAAGAGCTCAAAGAGAGGTTGTATAACCTGCTTGACGTGGTCAGGATTTACGGCAAATCGCCAGATCGCCCAGCCGATATGGAAAGGCCCTTTATTTTGAAACGGGGCAGTACGGTTCTTGATTTTGCCGAACAGGTTCATAAGGACTTCCCTGAACAGCTGAAAAGCGCCCTGGTTTGGGGCTCTTCAAAATTCGACGGCCAGGCCGTGGCCCGCGAACATGTTTTAGAAGACGGGGATATTGTTGAACTCCAGCTTTAAGCGTATACTGGGAATAGTAATCATTGGATGCGGGGTTGCTGAAAAACCCGTGAGCCTCAATTAACTGGTATAGGAGATGATTTTTGTGGTTTGGATAGTAATTGGTATTGTTGTCATCGCCATCTTATTTTCCATATCTACATATAACCGACTGGTCGGGCTGCGCCAGAGGTTGCAAAATGCCTGGTCGCAGATCGATGTGCAGCTGAAAAGGCGGTATGATTTGATCCCCAACCTGGTCAATACGGTAAAAGGATACGCCGCCCATGAAAAAGAAACCTTTGAGAATGTAACCAAAGCCCGCAGTATGGCCATGCAGGCCGGTGATATCAACGAGCAGGCCGGGGCGGAGGATATGCTTACCGGAGCTTTAAAAAGCCTGTTTGCCGTGGCTGAAAGTTACCCCGAGCTAAAAGCAGACGCCAACTTTCGCCAGCTTCAAAATGAACTGGCCAACACTGAGGGGCAGATTGCTTCTTCAAGGCAGGCCTACAACCAGGCCGTAATGAATTTTAATACGGCCATTCAACGTTTTCCAACAGTGCTTGTCGCCGGTATGTTCGGTTTTCACCAGGAAAATTATTTCAACCTCGATGAAGAACCGGCTTCCCGCGAGGCGGTCAAAGTTGAGTTTTAAGGATTATTGATCCTGAACGGCAGGGCTTTAGCCAAAACTAAGACTAAGCAGGCTTGAAAGTAACACTGCCCGGCAGTCACTGAAATAAGTGAAGCGGGCAGTTTTATGTACGCGCCGGGTATATGAAAAAATCATATGAGATAAGCGCTTACTTTCTCAAAATGAGGCCGGTACCTGGCTGCGGGTTATTTCTTCTCTAATGCTTTCTTGTAGTTTCCTCCTGTTTTTGCACGAAGGGCACAGCGGCATGCTGCTTTTATTAACCAGGACAGGCTTATGACAGTCGGTGCAGATGCCTGCCTGGAAGCAGCGAGATTCCAGGGGCCGGTCTGTTCCTACCGACCAGTCGATGGATATTTTGTGCTTGGCTTTTTGGGGGCATGCGGATGCGCACAGGCCGCAGTCGGTACAGCGCAGGGGATAATGAGATAAGACGGCGCTGTTTTCTTTATAAACCAGTTCCCAGGCCTTATGGGGGCACACTCCCTGGCAGAAGGCGCAGCCGGTACAGTTTTGATCGACCTTGAAGGATGTAAGCTTAATTGACCCTTCCCGGTTGGGGGGAAGTATTTTTAAAAGCAGTTCCCGGGGCAGGGACCGGTTTTCAGCGGAAGGGCTGCTGTTTAGTTCCCGGGGCAGCATGGTGTTAACCAGGGATTCCGATACCTTTTTAAAATTGCGCCCCAGCACAACCAGGTGATCGTAATTTAAGGTGCTGTCTTTCTTATTGCTATCCCGCTCAGGCAAGATTGCTGTAAACTTCAGGTTGCCCCCGGTTATAAACCTGGCCCGGAATAAAGAGCGCTGCAGTTGCCGCAGGCCCGTTTTTTGAGGGCATTCAAAACATCCGGTTAAATCAAGGCCGAATTCTGAACCTCTAAGCACAGATATTGCTGCCAGCAGTTCTTCCGGAAGGGCGCCGGTGCAGGGGACAAAAATGGTGGTGGTACCGCTAAGCGATCTTTGGCAGCCCAGGCACGGTTTGGGATGTTCCAGTGCTTTATTCAGGACGGTTTCCCAGTCCGGTTCAGGTATCTCCAGACAGCGGGCGGGGCACGCTACCGCGCAAATGCCGCAGCCGCTGCACCTGGTTTCATCTACATTGATCCGGCCGGTGTAGGTTACAGCGTTGTGGGGACAAATGTCAACACAAAAACGGCAGTACTTCTCAAAGCGGTGATTCAGGCATTTCCGGTCATCCACCGAAGGGGCAATCCTGCGGGCAAGGTAGCGCAGCAACGGTAATATGATCAGGAGTCACCCCCGGAAGATAATAACGCCTCATCGACGGCCAGTATTTTTTGGTGCTCCGCAGCAACCTTTTCAAGGACTTTTACTGCGGCCGGGTATAAGGCTTCGCCTGCGCTTTTTTCTACAGCCAGCCGAAATGTTTTAATCCACTGCACGAGGTGGGAGTCCAAGAATTCCTTCTGGGCGCTGCGAAGGTAGCGGGCCTGCTCAAGGTGGCCTGTTCTCAAGGCGGATATTTCCAGTTCGCATAAGCCGGCCATGAATTCAGCTTCCAGGATGATATGATCGGGGGTGTCATTAAAGTCTGATGCTATTTCCATGCCCATTTTTTGGTAGAAACGTTCAACCCTGATACTGCTTTCTCCCTGGACCACCCCTCCATTCCGGTAGTAGGACTCATAGGGAGGGGAGGGCAGCGAAAAGGGGCCGATGAAAAGGTAGCTGTGTTCTTTTTTGAGCTCTAGCAAATCGAACCGGTTGGTTGTATAGAAACTGCGTATCGGTTCGATTTCTTCGGAAAAGTCGATTTTGATAGCGGGGTTGCTGCCAAGTTCTTCTAAGTATTTCAGGGCTTCATCCACGCTAAAGTCATCCTGCGGGTGGCTTAAAATCAAGGCCGCCCAGGTATAGGCATCATGGAAAAAGGCGGTTTTATTGAGCTCTGCCTTAATGATCTGGTCCATCTTCTATTAACCCTCCCGGTTCGGTTTTTGAGGCTTGTAGTTGCGGATATAGTAAACCCGAGGTTCAGTCCCCAGATCTTCTTTAAGCCTCTGGTAGGGGTATTCATTTAAGAGTTTGCTGACCGTGCTGTTGGGGTCTTCTAAGTCCCCAAAGTAGCGGGCATCACAGGGGCAAACTTCATTACAGTAAGGAGCCATTCCCCTTTCAACCCTGTGATCGCAGAAAGTGCACTTTTCCACCTTGTTTTTTTCGCGAATGCCCTGGTAGGTATAATGATCCCGGTCCGG
>SKMK01000052.1 GCA_007121075.1 Syntrophomonadaceae bacterium | reverse complement strand
CTTTCAAGAAATGAACCATGAACAAATGCAAAAAGAATATAAGGATTCTCCTGCAGTTTTGCCTTAATTTTATCTTTTATTGCTGTTTTATTTTCTTTAGAAAGGTTATGCCTTTGTTTATCAACCATCATCATCACCTTATCTTGTATTCTTCTCCAGTATAAGTTCTAATTCTTTTAACCACCATTCAATATCCTCTACATTATTTTGCATAATGGAAAACATCTTTCTATCATCTATCTCGGCATAACCATGAACAAGAAGGTTACGAAAACCGGCCATTTTGCCAAGCCTTTGAGACAGCTCTTTTGTGATAAAATCGTTTTTTCCTAAAATCAGGAAACATTCAGCATAACTCTCGGGAGAATTGTTAAGCAACTTTGCACACAAATGGTTAGCTATATTACAGGCAGCCTCAATCATAACAATAAATGCATATCTTGCGGACCTTACTGCTTCCTTATTGGATAAAAATATATCCTGGTCCTGGCCTGCATAGTATTTCAGAACTTCGACATTTTCCCTGATATCTGCGACTTTTTCCCGTATTCGTGAAAGGTTCAATCTTGAATATGAATAAGTCATACCACAGCCCCTTCCATATATCAATGAACAGCTATTTTGTCGAACACAGCTTTTTAAGATTGTTCTGTAGCAATCATAACATTGATGACCTGGATAAAGCTCTGCGCTAAATATATAATCCGATTATATCACGGTTTTACAATAGAAATTAGCCCTTAATTGATGCATAGAAACTATCTATGTTAATTAAAGTGGGCGCCCTGGCACGCAAGAAATTGTGCATTACCAGGGGACAGGATAACAGCTTTAAAGAAAAATTGAAAAAATGGGGGGCAGGCAAGCCATACATATGGATATAAGGCTTATAGCATATAGATTAGTCAGGCCGGTTCAACCTGCACCTGCAAACTTTTTGCAAGTGCAGCCAGGGTCCTGTCTACCGTCCAACGCAAAACCTCCTATTCTAGAGCCAACAGAAAAGAGCCTTGAATATACTTGATAGCCTGGTTACTGAAGGCAGCGCTTTTATAAGCACTCAGATTCTATCTGAGTTTTTTTACCGTACCAAAAAAAGATTTCCGATCCTCTTACACTGGAACAAGCTGAAGAGAGGATCAATAACTTTTGCCAGATCTTGCCGGCCCTTAAGGTTAACGAGATGATCACCTGGAAGCAGTGCAGGGCCTAAAAATTCACAGCTTTTCTTACTGGGATGCCCTGATATGGGGCACTGCCCGCCTTAATTAGATCGGCTTGATCTTAAGTGAAGATTTTGCCCATGACAGCACGGTTGAAGGAGTGCGCTTCCATAACCCCTTATTATAAATCATCAAAATAGGATCAGATTTTCAGGTAATATGTAAAAGGTCTCTCAGGTTTTTTTCCAGAAGGAGTTTTAGATCGAAATACTGAAGCCTGGTTTTTTCTATAAAACCAAAACAAGCATCCTCATCTTTTGTAAACAAAAGCTCTCCCCTGTCTGTTTCCTGGTCAGCTTTTAGCTATCTTTATCAACTAATTCCACAAAGTCGCCGTGAACCCAGCCTTCTTTCTGATCGGGAGTTATAACTTTTAGCCATTCGCCTTCTTCGTCAATGACTTCAAGAACAGTACCGGAGCTTAGGATGTCTATAATGAGGTAGGTTATAGCCGGGCCGTCTCGCAAATTCAAATTATCCGGGCCGGTATCGACAACGACCTCATCCCCGGCTGCCGGACCTACCGGTTCTTCATCTGCTACTGCAGGCCTTTCTAAAATAGAAGCGACCCGGTTTAAATCCCCGGGATAAGCAAGTGTTTCCCGGGCACCTGTTTCTTCATTTTCCAGTTCTACCGCAACTTCCCTTGCTTCGTCCCCGGCAGCGATTAAATACTGGTAATAAACAGCTGCAGCATAAAGTTCCGATGCCGGCACTAAAGCCTGATCAAATTGGTCAGGTTCGATCATCAGGTAAAACTCCTCAAAGGAATCGTCATAGCTGATCTCAACCACGTAAGGATGCTGCCTACCGTCTTCCAGGGTAGAAAGCTTTTCTTCTAAATCATTTTCCGCATCGGTAAGCAGCTTCTCTCGTACTTCAGGTGTCATGTTATAAACCAGCTGGTCTTCCTCAATCGGCACAATTTCATCCACACCCTGTTCCTCCACGGCACAGGCGGCAATTTCTTCAAAATCCTGGCCGGCAAAAAGCGCCGCCGGCATAATGATTTGAATTTCTTCTTCCGCGGGAAAAATAGCCTCCATTAAATCCTGGAAAAGCCAAAATTGAGTGCGACTGCCTATATACCAGAGTGAACCTACAACTGCAACAATGATCATTAAAAGCGTGAGGGGAATCCACCACCGTTTCTTCTTTCTTCCCGCTTCCCAGGATCCGCGCCGATCCTGGTAGTAAGGCTTTTCAACCTCATCCACTTCTTCATTATCAAAACGGCTCTGACCTGATTTATCCACCCGGGTCACCCCCTTCAGGCCTATTATAAACAAAACTAGCTGTTCTTTCTACATCCACTTGAATTTATCTTACTGAAAAACCGGCCGCATTGCCGGTCAGCAGCGCTGCCATTAAAGTCCCTGCCGGTCCCGCCCCGGCAACTATTTTTTCATGGTCATTGCCATTGTTACTCTTCCGGTTTTATTATAAACCGCTTTACTTGACAGTACATCGCTTTTGGGTAATACTAAATAAAACTGCATAGTCAAATCCAGGCAAACCTTGAAGCAGGGAGTAAATTAAGCCCTGTTTGTAAAGCTTGTTTTTTGTAGCAATTCTTACTTTAGATACAACCGCCTGATAGCAGCAAGCGACAACTGGAAGGAGTATATCTGGCAGGCAATAGCTTATCCCGCCTGAATGATATACTAATGATTTTTTATGACCGCTCTGATCGATATCATTACAAACTACAGCACCGCCGATTTCCTGCATGATTTGGCCCTTGTTGGTATCGCCTACGGTTATATCCTGCTCACGATCCTGATCCCTGTTTTCTTTGAACACAAAGGGATCATGTCCAAATTTATCGCCCGCAAAACCGTCCACCTTTTCACCGGGCTGGTTGTTTTAATTGTCCCCTTCTTTATCCTCCCCCTGCACGCTATTGTCATTGCCTCAAGCCTTACCATTGCCGTTTATTTCAGCGCCCGCAACAGCTCCGTCAAGCAGCTAAAAGAACTGTATGAAGCGATCGGTGAAGAAGCAGAAGCAAAAGCGGGGCGCCTGCAGGGGCCTTTTTATTACAGCCTTTCCATAACCCTGCTCTTTACGATCTTTGTCCTGTTCGCCCCGTACCAGCTTTATTTCCCCATCTGCGGCATTTTGATTATGATCATCAGCGATTCGCTCGCCTCGATGGTGGGGAAAAACTACGGAAAGATAAAAATAGCCTTTTCCTACACCGGCTCCCAGAGAACCCTGGAAGGGTCAGCTGACCTTTTTCGCCTCGGCCTTCTTGCTCTGTTACGGAGCTTTTTACTATTACGGCCTTTTTAACCCGGTCAACCAGAAGATCTTGACCCTGGATTTGGTCATGATCTATGCCCTGGTCACCGCCCTGGCCGGAACCCTGTTCGAATTGCTTTCTCCTTCAACCACCGATGATCTGACCGTGCCCCTGGCCACCACCACGGTCATTTTCCTGTTGGCCCAGTTTTAAAAGGGCCCCCGGTTTTTTTTAGCACTGATGATACCATTGCCGCCCCATGCAGCGCTTGTGAACCGAAAACATGATTTAAAGCTAAGCTGCTCCCAGGACTACGGCCAAAAACCAGACAAAAAAACCGTACTTCATAACCAGGCTCAATCGCTCGAGCTTATTTTCAGAAGTGGTGCGCCTGGCATTGATGGCAACGTAGGTGAACAGGGGATACATACCAAAAATGATGATCAAAAGATACAGCAGGGAATACTGTTCGATAAAGAAGGCGGCCAGCATTACCAGGGAGGTTAATGCCAGAAAGGCGATCATGAAGTTGCATGCGGCCTCTTTACCCCGGGCCGTGGCGATGGTCCGGCACTGTTCCTGCAGGTCGCCCCTATAGTCGGCCATGGTTTTCAGGATCTCCCGGCCCATGATGGCAAAAAACACCGTCACGGCCGGCATCACTGTGGGCCGGATATTTTCCGCCGCTACCCCACCAAAAATAAAGCAGAGCGCTACTATCACAGCTACAGCTGCATTACCCCACAGGACTGTACATTTAAGTTTCCAGGAGTAAAAGTAAAGCAGGAGATTGGCGCCTACGGCAATATAGAAGGCCTGCGGGTTAATAAAAGCGGCAATAACCAGGGACAGAATGGTCCCGGCGGTGGAAAAAATCAGGGCCTGCTGCGGGCTAATCACACCGGAAGGCAAAGGCCTTTCGGGCTTGTTAATTTTGTCTATTTCAATATCGATGTAGTCATTCCAGGCATTGGTGGAAATGTTAATCAGCAATACCACAAAAGCAGCCAGGAATACGGGCAACCACGACGGTGCTCCGGCCACGTAACCGCTGACAAAAACGGCCACACAGCCGGCCAGGGCGTTGATGGGGCGGCCAAGCCTGTAAAACCCTTTCAGCATCTACTTCTTCCCCCGGAAAACTGGTTATAGCTTAGCATTAAATTAAACAACCAGTATAATGATAGCATATTATAAGCGCCGGAGTTGAAAACCTGTCGGCACATTTTGCTGCCGGCCTTAAGGCTTATCCGAGGAAGGATTCTCTTTTCTTGCCTACAAAACCAGGACTCTTTTTAGTTTTTATATAATTCCCCCTATTTTCTGTAATTCCTTTAGGGCGGGGTAGAGTAGCCCGGACTATCCCAATATTTTTCTTTCCTCAGGTTAAATTAGTTTGTGAAAATATTACTTTTTGAATACATGTTGACATTTAGGCAAGTTTAGAGTAACATATTGATACCATTCATATAGTATTTATATCATATTGGAGGGAGGTGCAGAAGATGACAGAATCAGCCATGCAGGAGTATAAATGCCCTGTTTGCGGAGTAAGCTTTTACCTTCAACAGCAAGGGGTGAAGCTTTACCTCTGCGACGAAGAGCAGATCTGTTATCCTCCGAACGATAAGTACACAAATAAAAACCCGGAATGCAAGATCTATTATTTCTGCTCCGAGCCATGTGCGGAAGAAAAATTGAACTCAATATCTGTCTGCAAGCCCAGGTCCGGCTGGCAAAAGTACCTGAACAAGATAAACACTGTCAGTAAAGAGAAAGGTATTGCCGGGGCCCGGGTTCATGATATCGATAAAAAATAACGTCTTTTAAACATGCTTTTTTACGGGGTGCTCGCCGGCCCGCCTGATCCTTAACGGCGCTGAGCACCTCCACTACTGGCCAAGCTTGTGAAATTCTGACCTTACAGTAACTCCAAATTAAACCCAGCGGCATAATCTAAGCGAGGATTGAAGGCAAGTATGCTTATTTAAGGCTTTTAAAGGGTATTCCTTGCCTGAAACCAATAATTTGATATAGAATATATTTGCTGCCATACAGATAAAGCCATGTTATTAGGAACAGGGGTGGCAAATAATGCCGGTAGTAGTGGAAGCTCAAAATTTGCAGAAATATTACAATGGATTTCAGGCGGTAGCCGGAATTGATTTTAAGATCCAGAAAGGGCAGTGCTTCGGCATTTTAGGGCCCAACGGGGCCGGGAAAACCACCGTAGTAGCTATGATCTATTGCTTCCACCCTGTATCAGGTGGAAAATTAACCGTCTTTGGGAATGACGTCAACAACGATCCCAGAACTATCAAGAAGAGACTGGGGGTAGTCCCCCAGGAAAACAACCTGGACCTGGAGCTCAGTGTCCGGGAAAATTTACTCATTTACGCCAGTTATTACGGTATTAAAAGGGATGTCGCTGAAAAACGGGCCCGGGAATTGCTCTACTTTTTTGGTCTCTCGGCCAAGGCGGACCAGGAAGTTGATAAAATATCGGGTGGAATGAAGCGCAGGCTGACCATCGCCCGGGGCTTAATCCATACCCCTGATCTGCTTATACTGGACGAACCGACCACCGGCCTCGATCCGCAGAGCAGACGCCTGATCTGGGAACACCTGCGCCAGCTTAAAAAAAACGGTTTGACCCTGATCCTGACCACCCACTACCTTGAAGAAGCCAGCCACCTCTGCGACGATCTAATCATCATGGACAGGGGTGTAATCCTGGATGAAGGAAAGCCCGGTGATTTGATTAAAAAACAGGTGGGCACAAAGGTAGTGGAAGTGGATCTCGAGCCGGCCCAGAGAAATGCCCTGATCAATTCTATGGACACCTTAATCAGCGGCTACCAGATGGCCGAGTCTACTATCTACCTGTTCATTCCCGAAGATGAAACCAAAGTAATGAAGGCTTTAAATAACAGTAATTTCGCCCATACCTACCAGGTCCGGCCGGCAAACCTGGAAGATGTATTCTTGAAATTGACCGGAAGAGGATTAAGTTACGAGGAAGATGCAGGTTATGAAAGCAGCAGTTACGCCAAAACTTTATAGATGGGCTTCATATTACAGCCCCGTAAACCGCTGGGCCCTGAAAGTGTTTACCCGCAACCTGTTTGTGTTCAGGAAAACCTGGACCACCAACCTGGCTTTTAATATTGTGGAGCCCCTGCTTTACCTGGCCGCTTTAGGTGCCGGGCTGGGTATGCTGGTTGAAGATGTCGAGGGAATGAGTTACACCCAGTTCATAGCACCCGGGATCGTCGCCACCTCCGCCATGTGGGCTGCAGCAGCTGAGTGCTCCTATGATTCATTTGTGCGGATGTACTATCAGAAAATCTATCATGCGATTGTGGCTACTCCCATCAATCTTCAGGAAGTGGTAGCCGGAGAACTCCTGTACGGCACCTTTAAAAGCGTGCTGTCGGGCACGGTGATTACAGTTGTTATTGCCGCCCTGGGGTTGGTGCCATCACCATGGGCCCTCCTGATCCCGGCCGTGCTGGTGCTTAACGGTATGGCCTTTTCTCAGCTGGCCATGATCTGGACCGGGATTGTCCCAAAGATAGATAACTTCGCCTATTTCTTTACCCTGGTCATCACGCCCATGTTCCTGTTTTCCGGGGTGTTTTTTCCTCTGGATGTGCTGCCCGTGATCCTGCAGCAGCTGGCCTGGCTCCTGCCGCTGTATCATATTGTGGTCCTGCTGCGCTCGCTAACCCTGGGACTCGTAAGTGCTGACCTGATTTTCCATGCTCTGTGGCTGCTGGTATTTATTCTGATCATTTTCCCCCTGCCCCAGTACCTGATGCGCCGCCGTTTGATCAAGTAATCAACCCCGGGGGGTTTGTTTCCAAAAAGGGCAAACGGACACGCAAATACCACAGTCGGTGCCGAATTTCTGCCATATACCAAAGCAGGCTGCGGGGTCTGTTTTCCAGGATCCCCCACTTTTATCCGGGCCGCCCGGCCGATCGGCTTCTTCAAAAGGGATCGCCCTGCCCGGACAGCAGCGGGCACAAAGATCGCATGAAAAGCAATATTCTTCCGGCTCCGGCGTAAGAGGGCGCCCGCCTGGTGGGGCTGTATTAATTGGGAAATCAGTGGTTACCACACCCAGGCGGATCATGGGCCCGTATTCCCTGGAAAGAATGAGGCCCAGGCGGCCGATTTTGCCGAGGCCGGCAGCCTGGGCGGCGGCTGGCAGGACCAGCTCACTTTCACCGTCCATATGGCAGCGGGCCCGATAACCCAGTTCCTTGAGCAGGTAGCTCAAGATCATGCCAATTACCGCTACCCGGACATAAGCCCTGGTCACTTCCACCGCTTCTTCCGGGCGCGGGGCACGGGAGATTTTTTCCCGGTTCATTTCCACGGCAAAAACGAGCGCATTTTGAAGCGGGTTCTCTACCGGTTTACCGTAGGCGGGGCCCCGGCCCCGGATGGAATAAAAGCATTCGAGGCCCAAGATTGTCTGACCGTAAAGGACGGCTCCGTAATCCAGAGCTGTTTCATGGAGGGCTTTTTCAATTTCCCGGACGGCTGGCTGTTCCTGGCAGCGCCGGCCGGGGTCATCTTCCCTGTAAGCCAGCGACCTTATATCTTTCAAAAACCGGAAAGCTGAATCAACGCGGGCCATATTGACCAGGCTAGAGGCATACTTTCCGGGTGGAGAAGACCGGAAATGATCATCAACTGCTTTAAGTTCCGGGCGCCTGGCATAATATGAATTGTAACTTTCACTCCCGGGCACAAGTTCCATCCGAGAAAAAATCGTGTCCCGCTCATCAAAACGCTCCATTCAGGACCAGACCTTCCTTTGAAATTTACAACTAAACTGCCGGTTTAAATACATTTACTCGTGCAGGGTAAAATCCATGTGGCAGTCGGGTTTGCCATCCTTGAAATGATGAAAGTGGCGAAACTCGATCTCCGGGTTATAGCCCCTGGCCAGGGCAGTGTCGATTTCTTGGCAATAAATATAGCCGTAATCCTCTAAACCCTCTTCTTCAAAAGTGGCCCAGATCGGGCAGAATTTAAACCTTTGGTCGGCATGATTTCGGCTTACTTCCGATTCCACTTCGTAAGATGACGACCTGGCCATGTCGTAAAACTTGAGGTAGTTTTCCACGGTCAGCGGTTCCCCGGCTTCCTTTACTTTTTGGGCAATATCGCGGCCCCGGCTTTCACCAAACTCTCTTACCGCCTCCCGGACCGCTTCTTTTCCTTCTTCACCAAACTTTTCAATCGCCTTTTTAGCCATGATGGCAAACAAGCGTGCTAAAAGATTTAAGTTGGGATCCTGGCGAGCTGATTTTGTCACTATACTGCACCTCCTGGTTAAATTCTGGTAATATTACTTTCTTGCCTCTAAACCGGATTCCTCTTTAGCAGGGCCGGTTAAAGAAAAACTTTTTACTCACGCCACAGGTACAGTATAATAACTGAAAGGCACTAAACCTGGAACGGTTTATATGCCCACCAGGCTTAAACCTGATGCAGCGAGGAGACCGACCGATGAACAATTTTCGCACCGGCAAAGAAGGAGCCCTGGAATTGGACCGCGTTGATCCACTGGCCCGGTTCAGAGAAAGATTTTACCTCCTTCCCGGCAAGATTTACATGGACGGCAATTCCCTGGGATTGTTGTCAAAGGACGGGGAGGAGAGCCTGCTAAGGGTGTTGAACCAGTGGAAACAGCTCGGCATCGACGGATGGCTGGATGATAACAATCCCTGGTTTTACTACGGTGAAAAACTGGGAGCGATGCAGGCCCCGCTGGTAGGCGCTCACGAAGATGAAGTAGTTGTCACCGGATCAACCACGGTAAACCTGCACACCCTGGTCAGTACTTTTTACCAGTCGGAAGGCCGAAGGACTAAAATCTTGGCCGATAAACTCAACTTCCCCTCAGATATTTATGCCCTGGAAAGCCAGATCAGGATCAAAGGCCTGGATCCGGCTGTAAACCTGCTCCTTGTTAAAAGCCGCGATGGAAGGATGATTGAGGAAGAAGATATTATTGCCGCCATTGAAAGAGAATCCGGAGAGATCGCCCTGATCCTACTTCCCTCTGTCTATTACCGCAGCGGCCAGGTTTTGGATTTGGAACTGCTAACAGCAAAAGCCCACCAGTACGGCATTCCAATCGGGTTCGACTGCAGCCACTCCATCGGCGCAGTTCCCCACGAATTTGACCGGTGGGGTGTGGATTTTGCCCTGTGGTGCAACTACAAGCATATGAATGCCGGACCCGGGTCAACTGCCGGCCTTTACATAAACCGGAAACATTTTGGCAGAAGGGCTTCCCTGGCCGGCTGGTGGGGATACAGGAAAGACAAACAGTTTGACATGCTCTTAGAATTTGAACAAGCTCCCGGGGCGGGGGGATGGCAGATCAGCTCACCCCAGATTTTAAGCACCGCCCCGCTTGAAGGTTCCCTAAAAATATTCGCTGAAGCGGGTATAGAGAAGGTCCGCGTAAAATCCCTTAAACTAACCTCATACTTGATGTTCCTTCTTAAAGAAGAAGGGCTCACCCGGCCCCCTTACAGTTACCGCATCGGGACCCCCAAAGATCCAAAACGCCGGGGCGGGCACTTAGCGATCGAGCATGACAGCGCGGCCAGTATCACCAAGGCTTTGAAAAAACGCGGCATTATTCCCGATTTCCGCCCGCCCGACATAATCCGCCTGGCCCCCATCGCTCTCTATAATACTTTTTATGAAACCTGGCAGGTAGTAGAGGCTTTAAAGGAAATTATCGACGGCGGGGAACACGAACAGTTTGAAAACGTGCGGGACACCATTGCCTGATTGATCCCTGGAAGTACAGCATGCCCTTTTGCCAGACGGGTAAATAATGATGCTGGTTCCCGGAAGCACCCGTTTGACTCAGATTTCGGTTTTTACCGCATCAACCGGGAGCAAATGCTCAAGAACCTGCTGGCATAACTAAACCCTTCAATAAAATGCATATGCGCTAGCAAAATTTACCCTTGACGGGTAAAAGGAAAAGAGTTACTATAATTATACCCCCTGGGGTATTTAAAATTTTTCGGCACACCACTACACAAATATAAAGGCCTGACCCGGGGGTTATTGATAAAATTATAGATTTGGGTTCACAGGGGCGGCATATAAAATCGCCTCCCTGAGCCGCAGCCTACTCAAAAACATTTAGAAAAGTGACTTTGAAAGGAGTATAACCGTGCAGAGCAGTAAACAAGCAACATTCTACATCAAAACCAAAAGATCGTTTACGCCGGTCAGGACATATGCCTGGATCCTGACCGTCTTGATTGGTATAGGAGGCCAGTTCGTCCCCTTCCTTGGATTGCTGGTCCCTTTTATCATGGTGGCCCTGATGGGGACCAGCCTCTTTAAAGGCAAGTACTGGTGCGGCAACTTCTGCCCGCACGGCAGTTTTTTTGACAACCTGATCGGCCCGGTCAGCCGCCACACTAAAATACCGGCCTTTCTTCGCTCCAAACCGGTTATTGCCGCCGTCTTGGTTTTCTTTATGTTTAACCTGGGCAGGCGGTTTATCGATGTTTACGCCACCCTGGGCACCGGCGAATTCCTTGAACGCCTGGGTCTGGTGTTTGCCACCACCTACCTGATGGTCCTTTTAATCGGGGGTCTTCTGGGATTGGTGATCAACGAACGCACCTGGTGCCATTTCTGCCCCATGGGCACGATCCAGATCCTTTTTTATAAGCTCGGAAAAGCAATTGGCCTGGCTAAAAATACAGATGAAAAGGTTACCGTCAACCATCCCGAACTGTGCCATTCCTGTGGCAAGTGCGCCCGGGTCTGCCCGATGCAGCTTTCTCCCTACCTGCAGTTCTCAGAAAGCAGCCAGCGGTTCGATGACGAAAAATGCATTCGCTGCAACACCTGTGCCCACAACTGCCCGGCCGGTATCTTACAAATGGCAAAACCGCAGGAAGCTGAAGAAATTAAAGAACGGGTTTCCCTGGAAGGATTTGACCAGGCCCACTATTACCGCGCCCGGATTAAAGAGATCACCAGCTTGAAAGACGACGTCCGCCAGTTCAGCTTTAAACTGCTGGAACCCGCCCGGATGCCCTACAATCCGGGCCAGTTTGTCCTGGTTGAAGTGCAGCCTGAAATCAAAATGTACCGGGCCTATACCATCTCCGGATCGAACCAAGACAATTCCGAGATCAGGGTGACGATCAAGAAGCTGGCCGGTGGCTACGGGACCAATTTCATCTTTGACAATTTCAGGGAAGGTGATACTCTAAACCTGAAGGGGCCGCTGGGTAATGAACTGCGCGTTGATCCCTCCAGCAGCGAGCTGCTCTTCATCGCCAACGGGATCGGCATCACTCCTTTTGTAGCAATCGCACAGAGCTTCTTTGAACGAGGTGAATATTCATTCAACGGGAAGGCCACCCTGCTTTACGGGGCCCGCTACGAAGAAGACCTGGTTAACGACGACTACTTTGAAAAAGTGGCGGAGGAAAGTAATGATTTCACCTATTACAAGATCCTCTCCCGGCCGAGGACCGGCCAGTATGCGAAGGGGTACGTCACCGATATTTTAAAGGATCTCCACCCTTCACCAGAAACCAGGGTTTACATTTGCGGCACCGCCGATATGGCAAACGGGGTGACCGAAATTTTAACCGCCAGGGGCATCCCTGCAGAGAATATCTATTATGAAAATTTTATTTAGGAGCGTGCCTAAATGGGAACCAACAATGAAGAAGCCAAAAAAAAGGTTGTCAACCGCCTTTCGAGGCTGGAGGGGCAGATCCGGGCCGTGCGCCGGATGATTGAAGGCGGAGAGGAATGTGAAGACATAGTCACCCAGCTCAGCGCCACCCACTCAGCGCTTGAAGGGGCAACCAAGCTGATCGTGGCCAACTTCTTTATGGAATGCCTCTCCGAATCGCAGCAAAAAGGCGAGAACCAGCAGGAAGCCGTGGACCGTTTTATCTCCCTGCTGCTTAACACCAGGATGTAAAAACCTCATCCAGGATTTTAAAGCAACAATTGCCGCAGCGGGCAGGCGGAGCTAAATTCCGCCTGCCCGCTAAGACAACTGTATAGTTATTGCAATGCCCGTTATATTGAAAATGATGAAATAGTTAAGTGTTTTTGCAACTATATTCAAAATATGATTAATTATAGTAATCAATTTTATTTTAAGGGAGGGTACAAATATGGATAAAAACAGGGGATTTATTATTAAAATTGTAGTAGCGGCCACCTACCTGATCATGGTCATTGTCAACGCCCTGGCCAATGCAATCCCCATTAATGGAGTGACAACCGGACAGGTCTCCGACGCATATCCAGATCTGTTTGCCCCGGCATCAATCACCTTCAGTATCTGGGGCCTGATCTACCTGCTTTTAGCCGGTTATATCCTGTACCAGTTCGGTTTCTTCCAGGCAGACCGCGGCGCGTCGAGGGGCGACCTGTTTCAAAAGATCGGCATCTATTTTGCCATTTCATCGGTTGCCAACGCTTTGTGGATCTTTGCCTGGCATAATTTCGTGATCTGGCTGTCCCTGCTTTTAATGATCGTGGTGCTGATCTGCCTGATCCAGATTGCCACCCGCTTGAGTGAAGAAGAGTTTTCCTTCAAAGAAAAAACCTTCATCAGGCTGCCATTCAGTATCTATTTCGGCTGGATTTCTGTGGCCACCATCGCCAACGTGACCACTTTCCTGGTCAGCATCGGCTGGGGCGGTTTCGGCCTCCCCGATCAGTTCTGGATGGTACTCATCCTGCTGGTAGGCGCGGCAATCGGCATCGCCAGGATGAGGCGCGATATGGATATCGCCTACGGCCTGGTCATCGTCTGGGCATACGCCGGCATCCTGATCAAACATATTTCCCCGGCCGAATTTGTCGGCCAGTACCCGGCGGTCATCACTACGGCTATTATCGGCATCATATTGCTGGTTATAGCCAAAGTGCTTCTGTTTTATCCCGGTTTGAAGAAAACAGTTTAAATCAAGAAGGCGGCAGAAATATCAATCATTCTACAGAAATAAAGCTGCTGAAGGCGATCCTGGCTTCATATATTATCATGGCCCTAGGCATAGCCGGCCTCAATTTCGGCTATGCCGGGCAGGCTTCCCCGGCAGTTGCCGAACTAATCAACTGGTTCTGGCATTTTTACGAAAACTGGATCAAGTTTATCTTTATTATCGCCGGCAGCATCCTCACCCTGCGCCTCGTGGCCGGTTCTTCAAAAACCACTTTGCGGAAACGAAACCTGACCGGTTTTATTGTCTACGCTTTATTGATCCATATCCTGGGGCCGATTGTCCTGGGCAACAGCGAGCTTTATCTTTTTTCCATGTCCCTGCCCTGGAACACTACCCCTCTGCAGCTGCTTGACCCCGGCAGCTCATTTTTCGCCGACCGCTTTCCCACCCTCGGCATGGCCGGCATCACGGCCAGCCTGATCGTTTATGCCCTGATCACCCTTGCTGTCCTGATCGGGACCCTGCTCATGGGCAGAAGGTGGCAGTGCTCGACCCTGTGCCTGTTTAACGGGTTTGCCTCGGAAGTCTTTGCCCCGGCCTTTCCACTTACCGGGGGAAAAAAGCAGGCAGGCAAACCCACTTTGAAAGTATTCTCATTTTTGAGGTGGCTGTTTTTTGAAATAGCTTTATTTTTCACCACCTACTGGCTCTTACACCTGGGGGGTGCGATACCCGGAAAAAGCGCTAACCTGTTTAGTGAACTCGAGGTTTATAAATACCTGGGCGGGGAACTGCTGGCGGCCATGTTCATGTGGGTGGTTTTCACCGGCCGGGGATACTGTTATTACTGCCCGTTGGGTACAGTCCTGGCCTTCTTGAGCAAAGCGGCCGGCCAGAGAATATCAACTACCCGATCTGAATGCATCGAGTGCGGTAAATGCAACCGGGCCTGCCCTCTGGCCATCGCCATCAAAAAAGAGGCCCTGAAGAAAGCCCCGGTTAAAGATCTGCGCTGCGTGGGCTGCGGGCACTGCGCCGATATTTGCCCGACCGAAACCCTTCGCTATACCACCCACTTTTTAGACCCCAGGATTTAGCCGGTTAACTTTATATTTTTGAGATCAAGCGCTTTTAGTCCCTTGAAGAGGAAAAAGTTTACAGCTTACTTTCTATGCTTGTGAGAGTTTCTTTCGCCAGGCGCTCCCTGCTGCAGGGTTTGCGGTTGAGGGTTTCACCCGCCACAATCACTTCCCTAATTGTATGTACGGGCCGCTCAGCACAGTCAGCCGGGCAACCGCTGATAACCAGCAGCAGATCGCAGCCGGGCTCGTCCCAGGGCCGGAACCTGAGATCCAGTCCTGCACGCAGGGCTTTTTCTTTGATTTCGCGGTAAATTTGCCCCACCTGGATGTGGGGGTTGCAGCTGCCGCAAAACTTCAAACCCACTTTGATTAAAGAGGTCATAGCCAATGTTTATCCGTTAAGCCCGGAGTTAGATATGTCCGGGTTTTAATCCGATTCGCTTTCAATTCCGGCCATCTTCCGGGCCAGTTTTTCTTTATGGGCCAGGTTGCCCTGGCGCAGGATCATCACCCGCTGGGCCTGCGGCGAGCCGGCTCCGTGCATGCTTTCCACCAGGGCCGTGCCCGCAGTCATATTTTCAAGCAGCCTCAGGATGCGGTAGCGCTCTTCTGAAGGGGTTCCGGAAACTCCTTTAATATATTTTTCCATGTAAGGGCCTATTTCCGGGTGTTTAAAGTCTTTTTCAGACGGCAGGGTGGCCAGCAAGCCACCGGCAATATCATGGCTGATGCGGCATATTTCATAAATGAAGCGAGTAATGTTGAGTTTGCCTACGTTGGCCAGCAGTGGATCCACTCCGTATGCTCCGCTCGGGGTAGACCGGCCCTGCGAGGAGCAGGCAATCGAACAGCAGTAAACGGTTTCGGTTAAATGGATCATTTCCACGATCTTGTCCTTGATGTGGGAAGCCCGTTCCACCCCGTTCATTTTAGCAATGGCGGTTGAAGCCCCGACGATCACGTCGCTGACCCCACCCTTGCAGCCACCATAATTCTGCCGGTGATAGCAGGCAAACCGCTCTACCAGGGTCCCGGCAAAATCATATTCACCGCACATGAAGACCCTTTCCCAGGGGACAAAGACATCTTCTAAAATGGTCAACGCCTCTCCACCAACAACCCCGAAGCAGGCGTTACCCTGGTCTATTTGATCAAATTTGCGACTGTCGTTAACCTGGCGGCCAAAAATGTGGAGCACACCCGGGGCATCGATGGGGACGGCGCAGGCTAAAGCATAATTTTTGTCCTCTTCAGTCAGGGCCACCGTGGGCATGATCAGTATCTCGTGGGAATTGACGGCACCGGTTTGGTGGGTTTTGGCGCCCCGGATCACAATACCTTCGTCATTTTTCTCGATGACATGCACGTACATATCCGGATCATCCTGCTGGCCGGGCTTCAAGCCCCGGTCGCCCTTCGGATCGGTCATCGCCCCGACCACCATATTGTCAGTTTCCTGCAGATGTTCAACATAGTTTTTCATACGCCGGTGGTAATCAGACCCGTACTGCTGGTCTATATCGTAGGTGGTGCTGTAAAGGGCATTAATGCCGTCAAAACCGACACAGCGCTGGTAGCAGGAACCTGTTTGCTGGGATATGGCCCGCAGCATTTTTACCTTTTTCACCAGGTCTTCAGGGCCCTGGTGTATATGGGTAAAGCGGTTTATCTTTCTCCCGGTCAGGTGTGATTTTACGGTCAGCAGGTCCTCGAATTCGGGATCATGGGCCATTTTATAGGTCATGGCCGCCGCGTTGATATGAGGGCGGATCAGGGGATGATCTGCGAAATTATCCAGTTTTTCACCGGAAGCATAGATCACGGTATTCAATCTACGCAGACTGTCGATGTATTCCAAATCGGTTCTCATCATAACCACTCCTTGTTTACTGGGGCGGGGTGTGTCGCGCAAAAGTGATTGCTCACACTGCCCGGCCAAACTTGCAGGGTTTAACAACAATTAAGGTGGCTCACCGTATTCTTTTTAAGGCCCCGAATTCCCCCCTCCCTGTATTACTCTGAATAGAAGGGAACTCAGCCGGTAAACCTTGATCCAATTTCACCGCTTTTAGTCGTCGATATCCTCGGTGGCATACTGCCGCTTGGCCTTGCCTTCACCTACTATAGCCTGGACCACCCAGATATTGTTGGGCGGACAACCTTTGACATACTTGCCGTTTGCCTTCATATCCCGGGTGCAAACTCCGACCAGGATCAGGCCTTCGGGATCGACATCATCCGGCACCGAGTTGCACTGCCCGGCGATTACTGTCTTATTTTTCAAGTATTCCTGGAGGTTGTCGTTCTTTATATCAACCAGGCTGCTCAATACCGTATTCCTGCACCCGGTGCAGGTTCCTTCTTCGAAGAGCAGGTTGAAGGTGGGTTCTTCAATGATGACATGGTCAACGGCCCGCATAAATCTCCTGCTCAGGGCAGCCACATCTTCTCCAATCACCTTGATCCGGCTGCGATCGATAACACCGAGTCCTTTATCGGCTGCATTTTTTTCCATAAACATTTCATCTTCAGCAATATCCATCAGCTGGCATGAGATCGAATCAACCGCCACCAGGTCCCTGCCGGCAACGATAGTATTCATTCCCACAGGCAGGCCAAAAATAGGCCCCAGGCCTTCCTGGGCTACTATGGCGTCTACCACGGCAAATGAGGGTTTAAGGGCGGCCATCAAGGCCGGCACCCCTTCAAAAATGCTGTAGGCCCGGTGGAAATCTTTTTTTAGTTCATCGGGAATCAAGCCTTTGAGGTTTTTTATGCTCATGCTGGCCTCGGCCTGGTCATGAGTTTTCATGACCGGGACGCTGATAATGGCCGCCGCCTTTTGGACCAGCTCGAAGGTTGTAATTTCTTCCAGCACGTAACCTGCAGGTACTTTCATGGTTACAGTTTTGTCCTTTTTTAAATCGACAACTTCATAACCCTCATCCCGCAGATCTTGATAGCCGGTGGCTTCAATAACCTTCTCCGTATCAACTCCTGCCGCCGAAGACTCAGCGATAACCGGTTTTCCTCCCAGTTCTTCAACCAGGACGGCCACCCCTTTACAGACTTCTTTCAAGGTAACTGCCCCGCCGCGCCTTTGCGGAGGCACTGCAACCAGGTTGGGATTGATTAAAACCAGATCGCCGGGCTTAAAGAGCCCTTCCAATCCACCGGCAAGTTCAACCGCCTCACGCACAGCCTGGATGATCTGCTGCTCATCAGGTTCAGGTTCTGTTTTAATAACGGAAACAACTGGTTCCCGCACTGTTGATCACCCCTTTGAAATTATTTATACAAACAGAGGTAGGCTACCGGGTCTTCAACATCGAAACTTACCTCCGATTCAGCCGGAACAATAAAATTATCGCCTTCTTTAACATCAATCCAATCCCGGCCGGAAACCTTTACCCGGCAGCGGCCGAGGATAATTGAAACATGTTCCTCAGATGAAGTTGGAATGGTATACTGCCCCGGCTCAATTACCCCGGCTGTAAAGGGCCTGCCCTCCGCCTCAGCCCCGAGACTTTTGAGCTTGCCTTCAAAATATTCGTTAACCTTGATCATTTCCGGGTTCTCCTCCTTCAAACCAAATTATTTTCAGGTAAATATGGATCACTAAACATTATATCCGAAAACCGGTGCCCTGATGATCAGAGAATCTTGATATTACTGTAGGCTTCTATACGCCGGCGAGCCAGTATTTCAGCAGCGCGGTGGGGAATAACTTTTTCCTGGCGGGCAATTTCAAAAATCCGGCAGATCTTATCATAAACTGCCTCCACGTTTTTCTTAGCCCGCTCGTGGTTATGGCTGCCGTACATAATTCGGTCGGTATCATAAATTGTCCCTCCGGAATTGACAATAAAATCGGGGGCATAAAGGATCCCCCTTTCATTAAGCAGGTCACCATCGCTGTCTTCCTTTAACTGGTTGTTGGCCGAACCGGAGACTGCTTTGCATTTTAAACGACCAACTGTATCCCGGTTAAGTACTGCCCCCAGGGCGCAGGGGGAAAATATGTCACAGGGAGTATCATATATTTTTTCCGGTTCTACAGCCTTTATTTTCGTTTTTGCTCCAAAATCATCGGCTACTTTTCTAACCCGTTGCACATCAATGTCAGTTACGGTTATTTCTGAAGCTTCTTCTTCTACCAGGTATTTTATAACGTTGTATCCTACATCGCCTGCGCCCTGGACGGCAATCTTTTTGCCCCGCAGTGAGCTGTCTCCGATCAGCTCCTGCAGGGACGCTTTCATGCCCAGGATGGTACTGCGGGCCGTATATGGTGAAATAGGGCCGGCCCCGCCTAAATAAACCGGCAGGGTAACCACGTATTCAGTCTCCTGGCGGATATATTCCATATCCTGCAGGACAGTTCCGGCATCAAGGCCGGTATAGTAAGTCCCTCCGAGGCGATCGATAAATCGCCCCAGGGCCCGGAAAAGGGCTTCCGATTTATCTTTGGCGGGATCACCCATGATTACAGCTTTACCCCCGCCCAAATTTACGCCTGCCGCAGCATACTTATAGGTCATCCCCCGACCCAACCGCAGAGCATCTTCGACAGCCTCTTCTTCTTTTTCATAGGGCCACATCCGGCATCCGCCCACTGCAGGGCCGAGGGTGGTATCATGGATGGCTATAAACGCTTTTAATCCGGTACTCTTATGCTGGCAGACAACCAGGTTTTCGTGGTCATATTCTTCCATGTAGCCGGTTATATTGTTGAGCATTACCGCACACTCCTTACCAGTACTAATATTCAATAAAACCGGTAATCAGATTCTACCTGTTCCAACCGGGCCCTAACGCTCCAAAAGTCCGTACTTTTTAACATTCTGCCTGACAATCTCTTTTATTGATTCTTTTACATTTTCATACTCAGCTTCTTCCAGGTGGGAAAAACGTTTCTGGGAGCCCAGGTACTCTTTGACCGGTTTCAATTCTTTTATTTTGCGCACCCTGGTAAGCTCACCATTTTCATATTCTACCAGGGGGAAAATCCCGGCCTGCACTCCAAGGCGGCTCAGCTCTATAGTTTCATCGGGTTCAAATCCCCAACCCAGTGTGCAGGGAGTAATCACGTGGAGGTAGGCCGCACCTTTCAGATCCAGCCCCCGCTTAACCTTGTTCATCAAATCCCGGGGATAGGCTATGGCAGCGCTGGCTACGTACTCGATATTGTGGGCCAGGGCAAAAGTAAGCATATTTTTTTTCGGCAGGGCCTCCCCGTATGACTTGGAACCAACCGGGGTGGTGGAGGTAGAGGCTCCCATGGGAGTAGCGCTGCTGCGCTGGATACCGGTGTTCATGTAGGCTTCATTGTCATAACAGATATATAAAATATTATGGTTACGTTCCAGCATCCCCGAAAGTGAACCGAGGCCAATATCAAAGGTGGCTCCATCTCCGCCTATGACAACTACCTGTGTATCTGGATTGCCTTTATACTGCAGAGCGGCCTCAATACCGCTGGCCACGGCGGGTGCATTCTCAAAGAGCGAATGGACCCAGGGCACTTCCCAGGCCGACATGCCGTAGGGCGAAGTAAATGTCTCCAGGCACCCGGTAGGGCTGACCACGATGACATTGTTTCCAATAGCCCTCAGGATCAGCCTGACGGCGATGGAAACACCGCACCCCGGACAGGCATTGTGTCCCGGTGCCAGGTAATTTTCTCTGGCTAATCCTTTCATTTAACTCCTCCTGCAGAACATGATTAAAGTAGTTCTTCGTTTAAATTAAAAAATACGGCCCCGTCCGGAACACAATCTTTAGAGAAAGCGGTTTCACTTTCCTGGACGATTTCCATGATGCTATGAGGATATAGTTCCCTGCCGCCGATACCGGCAATATAATTAAAAAGAACGGGTCCGTTTTGATGATACAGGTTTGCTTTTATTTCACTGCCAAGGATTCCGCCGGCACTGGCTGAAAAACTCCGGTCTACAACTATGGCCATTTCAGCACCACTTAAAAGCTCCCTTACTGCAGCCGCCGGAAAAGGCCTGAAAGATCTGATCTTGAGCAGGCCCACCTTTTTCCCACCGGCCCGCATCCTGTCAACCGCTTCTTTAATAGTGCCCACCACTGAACCCATGGCCACAATAATAATTTTGGCGTCATCGGTATAATATTTTTCAACCACATCGCCGTGAAAGTTGCCAAATTCCTCCCTGAACAGCTCCGCAGCCTGGACGATTTTATTCTCGGTCCGGCAAAGGGCGCTGTCGACCATATATTTAAATTCGGTGATCTTGTCATCATCGGTCAAGGCCCCATAAGTAAGAGGTTTCCTGGGATCAACCTTGAAAGGCGGATCATAAGAACCGGCAAACTCTTTGACCGCATCTTCCTGCCACAGGGTCACCGGCTCATAGGCATGGCTGATGATCCACCCGTCCATGCAAACCATGGCCGGGAGAAGAACCTCCCTGTCTTCGGCGATCCGGTAGATCTGAACATGCGTATCAACGGCTTCCTGGATGTTTTCAACGTAAATCTGGATCAGGCCCGAGTCCCTCAGGGTCATAGTATCCTGGTGGTCGACCTGGATGTTAATCGGGGGAGAAAGAGAACGATTAACCGCCGAAAAAACCCCCGGCAGCCTGGTGCCGGCCATGTTAAAAATAACTTCCGTCATTAAAAGCAGGCCCTGTGAAGAAGAGGCGCTGTAACTTCTAACCCCGGCTGAAGCGGCGCCGTACAAAATCGAAGCAGCGGAAAACTCGGAATCTGCATTTATATACCTGCTGTTAATGGCACCGTTGGCCACCAGCCTGGCCAGGTGTTCTACGATATGAGTTTGCGGTGTAATCGGATAAACTCCGATCACCCCTGGTTCCAAGGCACCAATCGTTTCGGCGACGGCAATAGAGCCCTGCATTATTTCCCGGTTTTTTACCGGATATTTGCTCATCTTTACCCATCACCTTCCGGCTGCATGACAATAGCATCGCGGGAACATTCTTTTACACAGATGCCGCATCCCTTGCAGTAAGTATCGTCAATCACGGCCCGGCCGTTATTGATATCAATGCAGCTGTCAGGGCAAAACAGCTCACATATACCACAGCCGTTGCATTTATCCTGATCAATAACCGGTATTTGATATCTCCAGCTCCCGGTCAGGTTTTTCTTAGATTGCCCTGCCTCGGTAATGCCTCCAATATTTAGTTTCATGCCTTCATCACCCCAAATCTCTCGCGGGCCAGGGCAGCAGCCTTTTTCATGGCTTTGATATTATTTCGACCGGTTACACCGGGAAATTTTTGTTCGATAGCCCTGCTTAGGGCCTCTAAGTTAAGATCTCCGGATAAAACGGCAAAAGCTCCAATCATGGCCGTATTCACAAGCGGTTTTTGGAATACCTCCAGGGCTACTTCGGTTGCGGGGAAGGTGTAAACCATGAATTCGGAGTCATTAAAGCCTAACCTTTCAGGGGAATCAGGGCTGTTTATGAGAACCGGGCTACCCGGCTTCAGCCCCTTGAAAAGATCCACAAGTTCTATTAATCCGGCATCCTGGATTATTAAATTGTTGGGTTCGGTAATCTGGCATTTTAGCCGGATCGGTTCTTGATCGATCCGGCAAAAAGCCTGGACCGGCGCTCCGCGGCGTTCGCCGCCTCCGCCAAGATAAGGGAAAGCCTGGCTGTATTTTCCGTCTTTAAAAGCGGCAATCGCTAACAGCTCAGCAGTTACCACGGAACCCTGGCCGCCTCGACCATGAATCCTGATCTCCTTCAACCCAAGAGCCTCCAATTCCGAATCATGGAATTTAGTATTCTGGTTTCAAGTATTCACTTCTATACAGCTGATTATATTCCTTCAAAAAATTATTTTTCTGGGTTTGACGCTTGATCTTTGACAAGCCGCATAATAAAAGGGCTTTTTATCGCGCAGATGTACATTTTGCCACTACAATTACCTTATATTAATAGGTCGACCTCTTCCACCGGGGTCACTTTTTTACGTGGCTCCAGAAGCAGCCTTAGTATATGTTCATTCTTGATCTTTATGTTTTTTTACATGAAACAATAAAGCCCTGTTCCAGCTGTTTATGAAGGGAAGGCCAGGAGCTGCAACTTGCTGCAGCTAAACAATAAGCGAAGAAAGTTCCGAAGCTGTGCCAAGCATATCGTCTTTTATAGTATACAATCGATCCAGCGGCATCCTGGTAGTGGGCGCAGTTACACTCATTGAAGCTACCACCACTTTGTCCCTGTTGCTGATTGGCACGGCAAGACACCTCAAGCCTTCCTGGAACTCTTCATTATCAACTGCATAACCCTGCCGGCGTACCTCCCTCAGTTCTTCAAGGATTTCTTCAATTGAAGTTTTGGTTTTTTCCGTCAATTGTTCAAGCTGATTATTGGTATAAATTAACCGAACGGATTCTTCCGGCTGATAAGCCAGCAGACATTTCCCCAGCGAAGTGCAAAACGCAGGATAACGGGTTCCGATACTGAATGACGGCCGCAGGATATGAGGTGAATCAACCTTGGTTAAATAAACAATATTCTTGCCTTCAAGGTAAGCCATATTAATGGTTTCACCGTGTTTCTGAACCAGGTAACTCATGTACTGCCTGGCCTCGTCAACCCAGTGAAAGGTCTGAGAAAAACTTTTATAGAGATGGTACAAAGTTAAACCGAGGCGGTATTTGTGGGAGCGGGGATTTTGCATCAAGTAACCTTTTGCTTCCAGCGTATTGACCAATCTCTGCATCGTGCTTACCGGAATACCGGTTGATGCGCTTAATTCATGGATGCCTTTTTCTTGATTGTTGTCTATAAACTGTTCCAGCACTTCGAGAGTCTTAAGGACAGATTTGATATGGGCGTTGTCAGTCTTTTTTTTGGGCATAAAGCACCTCGCTGTCCATGCATAAGCGCTTTCTAAATATGGCCTGAGTAAGGCCTCTGGGTTGTCGCATAATGGAGCCACCTGATCATGGTTATGAAATCAAATACCGGCAGGCCGACTGCCCTCTGAACATAAGCTGCATAAGGAGGCATATCACTGCATTCAAGGAGGATTGCCCCAATATCGCTGTTTTCCTTTACCATATCGACGGCTTTTGAAGTAACCTCTTTCTTTACTTCCCCGTTATCAAAACTGCCCCTGCCTTCCAGAATGGCCGAAAAATGAGGGCCGTGCCTTAAATCTTCAATGACCAGTAATCCGGGATCATCAATGTAACAGCTTTCCAGCAGCCGATCATTTATTGAAGCCAGCTCGGCAGTTAACACTCCGATTTTCTGGCCGGGTTTCAAGGTAGTTTTTATCCAGGAGGTCTGCACCAGGCTCGACATGCTCACCGGCACATCAACCGCTGCAGCCACCTGTTTCTGAAAAAACCCGAAGAAGCCGCAGGCTCCCGAAATGGCCCTGATCCCCTCCTTTTCGAGCTCGATGGCCGCCCTGACAATCGGTTCACCCAGCGCAGGATCTCCGCTGAGCAGGCCGGGAATATCCAGGTTGGGAACAGCTTTCATTTTAACGGGAAAATCGTAGCTGCAGGCATTAACTACATTGCCTGGTAAGAGCGGATAGTAAACATCATCGATATGCAGGATCCCCACCGAGTAACCGGCATAATTCTGGCCTCTCTTCATCCGGATCACTCTGCTGTCGTTACTGTTCGACAAATACCCGAATTCTCTTTCTTCACCGTAAATATTAATCGCGATCACTCTCCCTTTTTATACGCAGGCCGGCTCGGGGATTAGCTCTCCGCGCTCGAACCGTTCCAGGCACATGCAGCCGACATCGATGAACGGTGTTTCACCGGACACGATCTCGGCCATAACCTGCCCGATGGCGGGTGCAAGCTGAAAGCCGTGACCGCTCCAGCCCAGGTCTAAGTAAAACCCATCCACGGCAGTCTTCCCAACGATCCCCTGTGAGTCCGGGGTCATGTCATACAATCCTGCCCACTGCCGAATAATATTGGCTTCCCGCAGGGCCGGCCAGTGGAACGTGGTCTTTTTAACCATATCAAATAAAAACTGCCAGCTGGGGCGCTCATTAAAATCTTTTACTTCGTGCTCGGGATCGCCAACTCCCAGCAGCAGGCTGCCGTGCGGGGTCTGCTTAAAATAGGACCCGTGGGCAAAAGAGATAACCATGATGCCTAAAATCATTTCTAAAGGCTCGGTGACAGCAACCTGGTGGCGTTCGGGAGTAACCGGAATATCAAGCCCGACCTGCTCGCCGAAGGTTTTTGTATAAGCCCCCGCTGCGGCAATTACTACGGGAGTGCTAATTTCCTCGCCCCCGGTAGTCACCACACCGGTAACCCGGTTTCCTTCTTTTTTAACCTCGGCTACTTCCACCCCGGTCCGGATATTCACACCCAGCCGGGTGGCCGCATCGGCATAAGCCTGAGTAACGTGGAAAGGACTGGCGTGCCCGTCCCGGCAGTTATAAGAAACCCCGTACAGGCCTTCCAGGTTCAGACCAGGAACCAGCTCCGCCGCCTGCTCCGGGGTGAGAATTTCAGTCAGGTTTTCGGGATCGATCTTCTTTTGCAGGTCCCGGTTGCAGTTAAAAAGATCAAGTTCTTCCTCGCTGTAGGCCAGCATCAGGTAGCCCTTTTGCATTAATTCTATACTGCCGTCATAATCAAGTTCTTCTTCCAACCGTTCCATTCGCCTGACGCTTTCTTTGGCCAGGCGGATATTGATCTCGGTGCCAAACTGGTGCCGGATACCCGCCACGCTGCGGCCGGTAGCACCGCAGGCCAGGGTGCCTTTCTCCAGAAGAACGATGTTTTTCCATCCTTTTTTAGCCATATGGTAGGCAATACTGCATCCGTGTACACCGCCACCGATGATCACTGCTTCTGCTTTAGGTTTCATCCTACTCAACCCCCATCATAATACTTTTAACTTTTATCGGTTTGTTCGGTGGACGGAATGTAGTCATCTCCAGGTCTCCTACATTTTTACCGGTTGCCGAAGCCACTTCTTTTAAAAGCAGTTCCCGGCAAGTGCTGCCCTGGCAGGGCCCCATCCCGCAGCGGGTCAGGCGCTTAATTTCCTGGGGATTGTGAAACCCCTTTTTGATTGTTGCCCGAATATCAGCCAGGGTTAAATCTTCACAACGGCAGATAATAGTATTTTCTTCCATCTTTACTCACCGCCTTTTCTAACAAAACTGCGGACCTTCATCAGATGCTGCCTGGGTACGGCCAGCGTCACCACGGGAGTACGGTCCAGGGCTTTTGCGTTCTGGACTTTAATTACCCGGGCGCTGCATATCGGGCGGCCTTCTGTATCCGTCCCGGTCACCTCTTCATTTTCTTCAGGAAGGGGCAAATACTCATAGGGCATTTTAACCAAACCTTCTTCTTCACTGTAGGTGGCATCTATTACAAAAATGGCCAAACCGGGGCATTCGCTAATGCAAAGTCCGCACCCGTTACACAGGTCATGATCAACTTCGGGAAGATCGTTTATATCCTCAAATTCTTTAATCGCTCCCTGCCGGCAAGCGTGGCGGCAGGGGTCGCAGGGAATATTTTGAAAGCATTCCACTATGACAACCGGCCCTTTCTGAAGCCGTTCCTCCGATGGGGTAATATCTTTTACCTGTTCTGGATCGGGAACGCCCGTTTTTTCCAGCATTTCTAAACACCTCCATTAAGCCTGGACAGTCCCTGCCTGATTTTGGCGCCGGTCGGACCGGCCCGCAGTTCTTCCAATTCCCGGTAATAACTAGTGTAGCGTTCTTCGACTTTTTCGGCATAACCCAGGTCGGCGGCTGCATAAAGGCCGGCAATTTTTCCTTCAACCATGGCTGAACCGGCTTCTTCTATACAGGCCACGTCCCCGGCAACGTATAAATCAGGCAGGCTGGTCTGCATTTTTTCATTGCGAAGGGGCACATACCCGCCCAGCTCCGGTATATATTTTTGTTCGCACCCGGCCTGCCACAGCAGTTCGGTTTGCGGAGTCAGGCCAACGGCCAGGCAGATCACATCCACCTTCATGTCCAGATCACTGCCGGGAATGGCACACCAGTTTTCATCGAGGCTGCAGATCAGAGCCCCTTCAACCGAGTCCTTGCCGTAAGCTTCCTTAATCGTATGGGAAGTTTTAATCGGGATCCCGGCCCTCCTGGCCTTGGTGGCGTGAACCAGGTACCCGCCGATTTTGGGTGCCCCTTCAATGATGGCTGCCACTTCTACCCCCGCCTGCAGAAGCTGGTAACTGACAATAAGGCCGATATTACCGGCTCCAATCATAAGAACTCTTGTACCGGGCTTGATACCGTACACATTCATCAGGGTTTGCACTGCCCCGGCACCGTACACGCCGGGCAGGTCATTGCCCGGGAAAGGCAGCATTTTTTCAGCGGCACCGGTAGCAATGATCGTTTTTTGGGGTTTAATCAGCATAGCCTGTTCTTCTTCTTTATCAGCCAGGATCACTCCATCGTCATAATAGCCGAGAACAGTCGTGTCCAACAGCGGTTTGAATTTTTCTGGACCCTCTTCTTCAAGGGCAGCCATCAGCTTGCCCGGAATGTCAATGCCCCGGATAGCGGCATATTCTTTCCTGGATCCAAAAAACATATGGGTCTGCTTAACCAGCTGCCCGCCCAGGGCGGGATCGCGGTCGATAAGCATTACTTCCGCTCCCTGGCGAACAGCGCTCAAAGCCGCGGATAAACCGGCCGGTCCACCACCCACTATGGCAATCTCAGGCTTTTGCAATGATGTCACCCCTTCCTTCCTGCATCTCCACCCGGTCACCTTCACGAACCGGGGTTACACAAATACGCACGTTATAGGCCCCGTTAACTTTCATCAGGCATGAAGAGCAGTTGCCAATGGCACAAAAAAAGCCCCGCGGGCGTTTCAAGTCATGGCTGTGGCTTAACACCCGCACCCCCGCGGCATGAAGCGCTGCTGCAATCGTTTCTCCCTCAAAAGCTGTGATCTCGCGGCCGTTAAAGGTAAAGCTAACCGGCTTGCCCCGTTTGAAATCAATAATCGGGTGTTCTTTAATCCTCAAACTTCTAACCTCCTATGTATCCACTTTATTTTATGTTCCCATAATGTTTTGTTAAATCCTGCCGATATTAGAATCCGATAAATTACTAACCGCAATTTTTATGCCATCATGCTAAAAACTAATGTATTTTACTCGACCTGTTTGCCTGATTATCTTATATCACTATATCCATAATATTACACTAAGATAACCATTTATCAGGTTTAATAACAAGGATTCAACCAGGGCTTGAAAGTAGAAAAGATACCGCAAAAAATAAAATTTTTAAAAGGAAAATCGAACTGACAAGAGAATAATATAGCAAATAAAAAGGTTGATTTATGTCAGCTGTATGACACCTGTCAGTTGATTAACTACCATATTACAAGGTTAATATAACTAATAAAAGCATCTGGTGTCAGCATGTTGACATATGTTGATTTTTTAAAAATAGGTTATATCTTTTAGATCTAACAATTTTCTTGCAATATTTTCATGATCAGTTATACTATATATTGATACAATCCACAATATCGGTAATATTGGCAATTTATTAGTGTATAGTCTATAACTAATTGCCCCTATAATTTATAAATGGCATGGTAATTGCATTAAAATACAGTAACCATTAACAATGGTTATTGTTCTGGTACCCAATTTAATTATAGAGGGAGAGATGCCTATATTCAAGTAGCTTAGGCAAAACGTTTTCGAATTTTGACAGGTTGTTAAAAAGTAAGTAGTCGAAAGCAAGCCCCGGTAATTATCATTTATTAAATATTTGAAAGGAGGAAATCTAATCTATGTCACCGAATGGACAAAGAGAAGAATGGGGCAGTAGAATGGTCGTTGTAATCGCTGCCATTTCTATGGCCGTTGGGACTGGTAACATCTGGAGATTCCCCAGGGTAGCCGCTGAATGGGGAGGCGGTTCTTTTCTGATTGCTATAACGTTTGCACTGGTGTTATGGGCAATCCCCCTACTAATGGCCGAGTTTCTAATGGGCCAAAGGTCCCAGTTGGGCAACGTCGGGGCATTCCGGGACTTTATGGGTAAAAAATTCGCCTGGGTTGGCGCCTGGATGGCCCTGGTTTGCATCGGGATCACCTTCTATTACGCTGTAGTTGCCGGATGGTCTCTCCGTTATTTTGTTTACGCCGTGGGGGGCGCCATCACCCCGGGAATAGAAGGACAGGCCTTTTGGGACGCCTTTATCGGAAATCCCCTGGAGACAATCGGTTTTCATTTTCTTGCAGTATTAATTGTATTTTTAGTAGTTTACCGGGGGATTAAAGGCGGGCTGGAATCTATACTTAAAGTCCTCCTACCTTCCCTTTTTGTGCTTCTTATAATCCTGGCCGTGCGTGCCGTTTTGCTTCCTGGTTCTGTTGAAGGACTGCGGTACCTCTTTGTACCGGATTGGCCTCTGCTGGTCAGCGGGAGAGTCTGGCTGGAGGCCTTTACCCAGGCTGCCTGGTCTACTGGCGCCGGTTGGGGCCTTCTTCTTGTATATGCTGCATACGCAAGAGCGAAAGAAGATGTTGGCGTTAACTGCACCATTATTGGTTTTGCCGACGTTTTAGCCGGCTTTATTGCGGCTATCGCAGTATTATGCACAGTCTATGCCATATCTCCAACCATAGAATTGGCTGAAGAGGCCCTGGCAGCCGGCAACATTGGCCTTACCTTTATTTATGTTGTTGAACTGCTGGCTGAAACACCAGGAGCGTACGTAGTATCCGTGCTTTTCTTCCTGGCCCTTTTCCTGGCAGCTATTTCGTCTCTTATTGCCATGATAGAACTTATCACCACCAACGTCATGAACTTCGGTATTGATCGTAAGAAAGCCGCAATTTATGCCGCTATCGCCACTTTCCTTTTCGGAATTCCTTCTGCTGTAAGTATTGACTTCCTTGACAACCAGGACTGGGTATGGGGAGTAGGCCTGCTGATCAGTGGCTTGCTAACAGCTGTAGCAATGATGAAATACGGTGTGGATAAAGCCCGGGCTCAGATTAACGAAACCAGCGACCTTCACATTGGAGCCTGGTGGACATTCCTGATCAGGATCATTCCTTTAATATTCGTGGTTATATTTGGCTGGTGGGTAATGCAATCTATTGAATGGTATCCCGATAACTGGTGGCATCCATTTGAGGTATTCACTACGGGTACCATGCTCTTCCAGTGGGCTATTCTGTTCATAGTCTGCTATGCCCTCAACAACTTCTTTGCCAAAAATGTTGTTAAGGGCCCGATGTCGAAGGATGACGATTGATGAGTCATGCTCTGAAATATCCGGGAAAGATTTGAAGGTATAATAATCTTGCACCGGAGATACTAAGCCTTATAAAGGAGGAATCCATATGGATGCGGAAATTATTATATGGCTGATTATTTTCCTGGGCGGATACATCGGTATACTGGCATACTTTATCAGGTGTGCCTTGTGCTGCACAGGGTGGAAGTAGTTGTAACCTAAAATAATTTAGCCTTATGAGTATGACAGATTATGCCGGGCAGGAGTTGTCCTCGCCCGGCATAATCTTTTTCATAAAAAAGCTAAGTTTACCTGCCCTCTTATAGGTGGTATGATGTTATAAATGAGAAAACCAGGGTGAGCATATGGATTTTGGGGCTTTAAAAAGCGAAGCGGTAAAAAACATCCTTAACGCCATCCATGAGGCTGTGTGCATTGTAGATAAAGATGGGCTTGTAGTGCACTGGAGTAAAAAATCAGAAACCCTGTTCGACGTCAGGGCAGAAAAAATAGTCGGCAAGCCCTTGAAGAACTTTTTCCCTACTGCACTGCTTCTTAACGTAATTAAAGATAAAAAAGAAACCAGCAACGTCTACCTTAGCCCCAGGAAAGGGACCTATGTTGTGGTAAGCGCCAGGCCTCTTTATTTTAACGGCAAATTTGTGGGTGCCATTTCCACCGACAAAGATATAACCGAAATGACCAACTTATCCTTCGAGCTCGAAGAAACCAGGGAACGATTAAACAGGCTCCGGGAAGAAGTAAACAAGTTAAACGACGAAAAATATTCATTCGGCAAGATCCTGGGCCGGAGCGATGTGATAAAGCAAAAAATAGACCGGGCCATGCAGGTAGCCAAAACTAAAACCGGCATCCTGATCACCGGGGAAAGCGGCACCGGCAAAGAAATCTTTGCCAGGGCCATCCACCAGCATAGCGGCAGAGAAGGTAATTTTGTGGCCATCAACTGCAGCGCCATCCCGGAAAACCTTTTTGAAAGCGAAATGTTTGGTTACGTAGGAGGCGCCTTTACCGGCGCCCTTAAAAAGGGCAAAGGGGGGCAATTTGAAAACGCCCACCAGGGCACCCTTTTCCTGGATGAAATCAGCGATATGCCGGTGCACATGCAGGCTAAACTGCTGCGTGTACTCCAGGAAAGCAAGATCTTGCGGATCGGGGCGGATACCCCCAAAGACATAGACGTCAGGATTATCTCTGCTTCCAACAAAGACCTGCGCAGCATGGTAGAAAACGGGATCTTCAGGGAGGACCTCTATTACAGGCTGAATGTTGTAAAGATCGACCTGCCTCCGCTGCGGAAAAGAAAAGAAGACATTCCAATTCTGGTGGATTCGTTTATCAAGAATTTTTGCTGGCAAAACAACGTGGACGAACCTAAACTGATGCCCGAAGTCTACAATATTCTGACCAGTTACAACTGGGAAGGCAACATCAGGGAGTTAAAGAACACTGTCGAACACCTCGTTGTTTTTTCCCGCAATGGCAAAATTGAGCTTGAAAGCGTTCCCGAACAAATAATTGAAAGCTCTCTTTCTGAGGTGAGAGAAATTGAAACCAGTTTCGACTTAAAAACCTGTGTGACCAAAACCGAGATGGAAGTGTTGAGAAAAGTGATGGTAATGGCGGAGGGGAACAAGAGCAGGGCCGCAAAAATCCTCAACATCCCCCGCAGCACGCTTTATTATAAATTAAAGTTTTACCAGATGGTGGATTTGCTTTAACCACCATTTAAATACTCTGCCTCTTTAATTGTTTTTATAATTTTGCTATGGCGGTCGCATTATTTATTTAACGCTAAAAATTTCTGCACTGCCTGATTTACGAAACCTACGATTAAGTAGTAGTATCTCTATTTTTTTTGTTCACTCTCGCAGTTCACAATCAGGATAGATCCTGATCAATTCATTTTTTAAGTAATCAAAGGCTTCATCCACCGAATCGCAAAATTTAACCAGATCCAGGTCGGCCTTGCTGATCGCTCCGTACTTTACCAGGGCATCGAGATTGATAATTTGATCCCAGTATTCTTTCCCATAAATTACTACAGGCATCTCTTTTTTTATCTTCTCTGTCTGGATCAAGGTCAGAGTTTCAAATAATTCATCCAGGGTTCCATATCCGCCCGGAAATATAACCAGGGCCTTGGCCAGGTAGATAAACCAGAATTTACGCATAAAAAAGTAATGAAATTCAAAGTTCAGCTCCGGGGTTATATACGGGTTGGAAAACTGCTCCATGGGGAGGCTTATATTCAACCCGATCGACATCCCACCGGCTTCCATTGCTCCCTTGTTGGCTGCTTCCATCATTCCCGGGCCTCCGCCGGAGCTAACCACAAAGCGGTAATTTGAATCAAGAGACTTGGACCATTCAGTCATGCGCCTGGCCAGCTCTTCGGCATCATTGTAATAGCGGGCCAAAAAAACCTGGTTTTTGGTATGTTCCAGCTCATCCTGCAAGGCGGGATCGGTAGAACCCTGGTTGGAAGCATCAATCCTCTCCTGAACCTCTCGTAGTTTTTGCTCCGCCTCCCGGGGGTTCAAAGTGCGGGCGGATCCAAAAAAGACAATAGTATCGTAGATATTATATTTCTTGAACCGGTGCATCGGTTCAAAAAATTCGGCCAGGATCCTGATCGTCCGCGCATCCGGGCTGTTTATAAACTCCATGTTCTTGTAGGCTTTTACAGGCTTGGGCAATCCTTGTTGTTCAAATTTATGATCCATATTTCCTCTCCGGGTTTTTTATTTTTTAATCAACTTAGAAGATTATAGCAATTGCCCCTTACTGCTGTCAAAGCACAGGGGACTTTCAACCAGGCGTTATACTTTACTCAGAACCTGCGCTATAGGAAACCGGGTCCCGAGAAAGCTTAAAACCATCCTCCGCCGCGCCTGCTTTCAGGGCAAGGGCGCCCGTTAGACCCCGTCTATACTACACCACTATTAAAGGGATCCGGAGATGACTCACGGATCCCTTTTTCAGGTGATTCTGGCTGTTTAATCAGGCTGGCTGCGTCGAACCAGACTGGTTTAAAAATTCCTTGTTGGAAAGGGGCGCATCCCGGCCGCATTTATTTCTTCTTAAAATTTTCGATCCATTCCGATAGTTCACTGGCCGCCAGGTCTCTTCCGCCAAGCCCAAAGGCAATGACTCCGGTCAAGGCCACTGCGCCAAGGAGCACGCCAAAGGCAATGATTATGATCTCATCGGCCACTCCCAGCTGCTGCAGGGCAATAGACCCGGCCAGGATTAAAATGGAAATCCGGGCCAGTTTGGCCAGGAAGTCGGCGTGAGGGCCGCCGCTGGTTTTGACCACTTCCCTGGCCAGACCGCCAAGGTATAAGCCAATGCCGAAGATAACAACTGATACGACAACCCTGCCAAGCAGGATCGTCAACTCGGCAATCAGGTTAGCCAGGACGGCAAAACCAAGCAGGCCGGCCGCCTCGATGGAAGCAAAAAACATGATCGCCACCAGGACAAGGTACCCGGCTATTTCAGAAGGAGTCCTGCCCCCTTCAGATTCCGGCCGGGCAATACCCAGGCGGGTGAGGAATTGATCGAATCCCGCTGTTGACAACAACCTGGTAATTAAGGCTGCTACTACCCTGCCTACCAGCAGAGCTATAGCCAGAACCAGTGCTGCTGCAAATATCGCCGGCAGGGCCTGCAGGATCATCTCCAGCATATTGCTGGCCGGCCTGGTAATGGCCTCCAGGGCCAGGGCATTCAGGGCGCCGATAATGGCAAAGATGATCACGGCCACATAAACAATGAGGCCCAGGATCTGCGAAGGCTTCTTCTCTCCAAAATAGGAAGATATGTCATCTCTTTCAGTGAGGCGGTCCAGGCCTACAGCTGAGAGCAAATTAATGGTGATCCTCTGCAGGATGCGGGCACCAAACCACCCCAGGAGAATAATCAGGCCTGCCCCGAGAATATTGGGAAGGTAGGACAAAACAACCTCGAACATGCCCTGGACCGGCACTAGCAGCCCTTCCAGGGTCAGGGTGCTTAATATGGCCGGCACAAAAAGCAGGAAAGTGACCCAGTATACAACATTACCCAGGGACTGGGCCAAGGATGTTTTCTTTTCTTCGTCTACCGCTTCGCCGCTAATATCAGTCATACGCTGATCGATTTTTGTCGCTTCCAGGATTCTTTGCACCAGGATCTTTAAGACGGTCGCTACCAGCCACGCTACCAGCAACAGAAGCGCCGCTCCAAATATACGCGGTGCATATTCAAAAATCCGGGTCAAAAATGCTGTTAACGGCGCGGCAATAAATGTTAAATCAAGATACTGGAAAAATGCAACCAAAACAAAAAACATAGCCAGGTAGAATACTATCCGGCCACTCCACTTGTTAACCTCAGTTCCTGCGGCCTCTTCATCGCCTTTAATCCACCTGGCCAGCCTGGCCCCGGCCTGGGTCTTCTTAAAAGTACCCCTGACTGCCGAAGCCAGGATCAGGGCAATTAACCACCCAATGATTAGTATTGCTATCGCACCTATAAAATGGGGAAACTGTACTGTAAACCATTCCCAAAGGTATCCGGCGAAACCAGTTCCAGCCATAATCAATTTCTCCTCCTTTTTAAGTTATTCAGCCTCGTGCTTTATTTCTCTTCTATATTTACATTTTAACATTATAACGAATTTGCACGCAACAGGGTTTTATTTGTCTTTAATAATTATAAGATAAAGGTTATTTGAGCTTTAAAATATAGATAAATTTTTACTTAAATTTTTATGCGCCCTATTTTTCTCCCTATGAGCATGAAAGAGGGTGTAAAATGTGTTACACT
>SKMK01000023.1 GCA_007121075.1 Syntrophomonadaceae bacterium | reverse complement strand
ACGGTGAAGCAGGATTGAGTATGGAGCAATCAGAATTTATCTCTGGAGCGGATATACTTATGATTCCTGTAGGAGGAAGGTATACTATCGATTGCCACAAGGCACAAGAAATCGCAGAGGCGATCAATCCTTCTATTATAATTCCTATGCACTACAAAACAAACTGCTGTAAAGTAGATATTAATGATGCCGGAGAATTTGTTTCTAATTTTGAAAATCCAGTTTTTCATTCATCAGTTGTTACTATTTCTGCCGGTAAATTACCTGAAACAATAGAAGTCTGGGTGCTTGAACCAGTTCAATAATTCATTATAAATAATAGGTGAGCGAAAATGAGATTTTTAAATAAGTTGTTTAGAACTATAAAAGAAGAGAATTTAGATAAAAAATTACTCAAAGCAAGCAAAGAAGGAAACTTTGTAGAAGTGGAAAAAATTTTAAAAAAAGGTGCAGATGCCAACGTAAAGTGTGAAGAAGGTATTTCAGCTTTAATGTGGGCATCATATGGCGGACATACCAATGCAGCTGAATTACTTTTAGAATATGGTGCTGATGTAGATGTGAAAAATAAAGATGATTATACAGCTTTAGGGATGGCTAGAGCCATGGGACATATAGAATTAGCACGGCTGCTCAAGAAGTATAGTGTTAATAGTTAGGCTATAGATTAATATATTTGTATGATTCAACTTGTTTTGCAATGTGGGAAAATAGCTTTTCATAGGGTTAAGTGATATTCATATTTGCGATAAGACACCTACGAACATTTTTACAGTAATAGATCAGCCTTTTAAAGCCCTATCAGCCCAAAAAATGCACAATACAGGCTGTTTTTTTAACTTCAACTATCAACCGAATACCTTGATATCTATTTCCTAATAGGATTAAATAATATGGCAAATAAGAGCTGTTTTTAGGCTTCATAATTAAATCTGATGGTTTGGTTATGCCTGGCTTGATAAGGGACCGGTAGTAATAGAAAACGGACCTTACTTTATAACTCTTAACTACAGCATAGAAAAAGGAGAGTTGGTTTATCAGGATCAATCTATGGTGGAAAAAATTGAAGAATCACAGGGTATTAGTATCCTATACGGACCCTATGAGGGAATTACTCCAGTTATGATCGAGTATTCTCCAATATTTAAAATCTTAGGGTTACAGGAGCAGAGGAAATCGGTAGCTGGAATATACACGGTCAAAAAATGGAGTATTTTTATATTGACAGAAAGGGTAAGGAAGTTATTTCAGTTAATCTGGACCTGGACAATGGCGGGATTAAAGCAACCTACTTTATAAGCGATAAGTTTACTAAACTTTGAAATTACGTGTTGATGAAGACTATGATTATATTAAGGGATGGCGAGCAGAACCTGAGGATAGCAAAGGAGATAATGAAAATAAATATAGTTGAATAAATAAAGCTAAGATTTGTAAATGCTTTATGTTGTTTTCCGGTTAAGCTAAAATCCCTTAAAAATAAATGGTGCGGGCGAGAGGATTCGAACCTCCAAGGGATGACTCCCACTGGATCCTAAGTCCAGCGCGTCTGCCAGTTCCGCCACGCCCGCACGGTTGATCTAGTTATGTTTTCCGTTAGTATTATAATCTCTTTTTGGGCTTAATTCAACAGCCAGGGCTGTAGTTAGTACTTGATAATGTCACCTTGTCAAGGTTGTTGATTATACTTGCTTGAAGCCGAGTTGCATAATATGAAACCGGCTTTCTTTTATGTGCAGTTTTAGTTTATTGAAGAAAACCTGGTCCTGCAGGCAGGAGTTCTTCTAATATTTACGAATATTCTAAGGTGAAGAAGGAGGCGGTTTAGCCTTTGATCAAAACAGCTTTGGTGGTTAATGAAGAACGTGGGATTGAACTGTTCAAGCTGCTCAGAGAATGCAGTGAAGTCGATATTGTGGGGATAGCCTGCCCCGACGGAAAAATCGACTGGCTTCCTGAAGAAGAGAAAGAGAAAACTTTTATAACCGCTGATCCGGGCAAAATCGCCGGCCTGCCCGAACTGGAAACAGTACTGGAGGCCACCGGGGATCCCGATGTTAAAGAAAAACTAAAAAAGAATCTCTCACCAGGAGTCAGGTTTGAGGAGCTCACTTCCTGCTCTATCCTAAATGCAGTAATCAATTCCCGGGAGCAGTTGCTGGAGACCCGGCTGGTCAAGGGTGAGCTGCAGACCATTCTAAACGCTGTGCAGGACGCAATCGAAGTTGTGGACGCCAGGGGTATGATCAAGTATGTTAACCCGGCTTTTACCAGGGTGACCGGTATTCCGGAGAAGGAGCGAGTTAACCGCAATATTTTTGAAGTATCGTCGCATGGCGCCCTGGCTCAGTCTTTGATCCAGCAGAAGCCGGTTACCGGTTACCGCACTTATGTCGGCGGCTCTAATGCCGATGTTATTTCCAACGCCTCGCCGATTATTGTCGACGGGGAACTGATGGGCGCTGTGGTTGTTTTTCAACCGGTGGGCGACATTTTAAAGCTGATGGATGAGTTGAAGCATTCCAATACCATCATTGACAACCTTTATGCCCAGATCAATCAGCTTTCCGGCAGCCGTATTTCTTTTGAATCTTTGACCGGGCAGAGCAAGATATTTCAGGCTACTGTAGAAAATGCCCGCAGGGCAGCCCGCAGCGAAGCGGCGGTTTTGATTAACGGCGAAAGCGGGACCGGGAAAAGCCTTTTTGCTCAGGCCATTTACAACAGCAGTTCCCGCAAGAAGAAGCCGCTGATCGTGATCGATTGCTCGGCGGTACCCGATTCGCTGCAGGAAATTGAGCTTTTCGGCTGCGAGAAAGGGGCCATGCCCGGAATATTACGGACCAGGCTTGGTAAATTTGAGCTGGCCCAGGGCAGCACCCTGTTCATCAAGGAAGTCAATTCCTTAAACCCTTTTTTGCAGGGCCAGATGGCCAGGGTCATGCAGGAACAAAAGTTTTACCGCATCGGCGGGGAGCAGCCCATCCCGCTCGAGATCCGAATTATCGCCTCAGCCAGCGACGAGCTGATCGCTGCTTCCCTGCAGGATAATTTTTCCGAAGATCTATACGGTGAATTGAACAAAGCGACCATCAACCTGCCTCCCCTGCGCAAGCGTACGGAAGATATACCCCTGCTGGCAGAAGAACTGATCAACCGCTTTAACCGCAAGCTGGGAAAAAAAATCAACGAGATCTCGCCGCGGGCTATGCAGGAAATGGTCGAGTATGAATGGCCCGGGAACATCAGCGAGCTCAAAAGCGCCATTGAACGGGCCATGGTTCTAACTGACGGGCCGGTCATCGAGCACCACCACCTGTCACCATATATTGGCCGCCCGGGTATGAAAGAGCCGCAGGCTTTTGATGAAATTCTCCCCCTTGATAAAATGGAACAAAAGATGCTCAAACAGGCCCTGACCAGATACGGGGAAACCCTGGAGGGCAAAAAAAAGGCGGCCCAAGCCTTGAACATTTCACTGGCTACTTTGTATAATAAGTTGAAAAAAATATAGCGCTGGTGACTAAAGAATGGAGGAACGACATTGAAGCTATACGAATATTTAGGGAAAGAACTTTTTAATCGTTATGATATCCCGGTACCCCGCAGCAGGCTGGTTGAAAATGCTGGACAGGCCGGTGAAGCGGCGGCTGAGCTGGGGGATGTGGTTATTAAATCGCAGGTTCTGACCGGAAAAAGAGGTAAAGCAGGCGGGATAGCCTTCGCTTCCAACCCGGAAGAAGCAAAAAAGGAGGCCTCCCGTATTTTTGATATGAGCTTCAGCGGTTTTGCTGCTGAAAAATTGCTGGTTGAAGAAAAAATTGAAATTGAGCAGGAACTATACCTGGCCTTTACTATTGACGGTTCCGCCCGGTGCCCGGTGGTGCTTGCTTCGCTGAGCGGGGGAATGGATGTGGAAGAAGTGCCTGAAGAGCGAATGATCAGGTGGCCCGTCGATGTCAGCATCGGCCTGCAGCCCTATATGATCAGGGAAATATGCCGCCTGATGGGCGTCTCCGGCGATCTGCAGAAAGAGTTCCTCAAGTTTATGCCGAAACTGGACCGGATGTTTAAAGAGCTCGACGCGGAGCTGGCTGAAATTAACCCCCTGGCCTTGACTCCGAACGGCCTGGTTGCCGCCGATGCCAAGGTAACTATTGACGACGACGCCCTTTACCGCCACCAGGAGCTGCCCCGGATTTCAGAAAAGACGGCCCTGGAGAGGAAGGCAGAAGAGCTTGATCTGGCTTACGTGGAGCTGGAAGGCGATATTGCCGTCATGGCCAACGGGGCCGGGATCACCATGGCTACCCTGGATATGGTCCAGCACTACGGCGGCGAGCCGGCCAATTTCCTTGACTTTGGCGGTGGTGCTGATGTTGAAAAAACTTCCCAGTCGCTGGAACTGCTGCTTGGTACTGATCCCAGGGTGCTGTTGATAAATATTTTTGGAGGCATTACCCGCTGCGACGTAGTGGCGGAAGCTTTTGTCAGGGTCAAACAAAGCCAGGGTATTGAACTGCCGGTATCGTTCCGTCTGATCGGAACCAATGAGGAAGAAGGCCGGGCCATCCTGGAGAAAGAAGGGATCAAGACCTTTAATTCCATGGACGAAGCGGTTCGTCACGCCGTCGAATTGAGCGCATAGAAGGAAAGGAGATTGCAGTATGTCTATATATATCGATGAAAACACCCGCGTTTTAGTCCAGGGCATAACCGGAAAACAGGGCTCTTTCCACACCGGGCAAATGCTTAACTACGGAACTAAAATTGTCGGCGGGGTATCGCCCGGAAAGGGCGGCCAGGAAGTGGAAGGAGTCCCGGTTTATAATTCCACGTTTGAAGCCCTGGAGAATCAAGAGGCGGAAGCGAGCATCCTGTTTATGCCGGCTCCTTTTGCTAAAGACGCTGCCATGGAAGCGCTCGATGCCGGTTTGAAGCTGCTGGTTTTGATCCCGGAAAGCATTCCTCTCCACGATGCAATGGAAATCATGGCGTACGCAAAGCAAAAAAGTGCTGTTATTGTCGGTCCGAATACTTTTGGGCTGGTTTCTTCGGGCAGCTCCAAGATCGGGATCATGCCCAACCGCTACTTCATCCCCGGGCCGGTAGGAGTGGTTTCCCGGAGCGGAACCTTGTGCTACGAGATTGTGGGGCACCTGACCGATAGCGGGATCGGGACCACCACCGTGGTCGGGCTTGGCGGAGACCGGGTAGTGGGTCTGCATTTTATCGACGTTTTGAAAAAATTTGAAGAAGACCATGATACCAGGGCGGTGATTATGGTCGGTGAAATCGGGGGAAGCGCCGAGGAAGAAGCAGCTGCCCACGTTGCCGCCCATATGAGCAAGCCTGTCATAGCTTACCTGGCCGGCAAGAGCGCCCCGCCAGGCAAAAGGATGGGCCATGCCGGGGCGATCATTGAAAGGGGCCGGGGCACTTTTGAAAGCAAGGTGGAAGCCCTGAATGGGGCCGGCGTCAAGGTGGCGGATCTGCCCACCCGGATATCATCTCTGGTCCAGTCTGTCCTTTAGCAAGCGATAATGAAACCGGCAGGGGAAGAGGGATTACAATCCTGCACCTGCCTGCCGGGTAGAGAGGAGGTTGCCGGCACATTGAGCAATCAAAATAACAGGGAAGAGCTGAACCGGGCCAAGCAGGCGTGGGAAGAAAAGGTAAACAAAGCCCTGGAGAAATACCCGGAGCGTAAGGAATTTAAGCTTGATTCGGGCCTGGAAGTTGACAAGGTATATGATCCCCTGACCATGGAAGGCTTTGATTACCTGGAACAGTTGAACTGGCCCGGTGAGTATCCTTTTACCAGGGGTATCCAGCCGACCATGTACCGGGGCCGGCTCTGGACGATGCGCCAGTATGCCGGGTACGGCAGTGCTGAAGAGACCAACGAGCGCTTCCGCTACCTGTTGGACCAGGGACAGACCGGTTTGAGCGTGGCCTTTGACCTGCCCACTCAGATTGGTTACGATTCCGACCATCCCCTGGCCCGTGGTGAGGTGGGCAAGGTGGGGGTGGCCGTGGATTCACTGGCCGACATCGAGATCCTGATGGAAAAAATTCCCCTTGACCAGGTCAGCACCTCGATGACCATCAATGCCCCGGCGGCGGTCCTGCTGGCCATGTACACGGCCGTGGCCGAAAAGCAGGGGATCTCCATGGAACAGCTCAAGGGTACGATTCAAAACGATATCCTTAAAGAATATGTAGCCCGGGGCACCTATATCTTCCCTCCGCGGGAATCGATGCGCCTGGTCGTCGACATATTTGCCTTTGCCGGAGAAAAAATCCCCAGCTGGAATACGATCAGCATCAGCGGTTACCATATCAGGGAAGCCGGTTCGACGGCGGTCCAGGAGGTTGCTTTTACCCTGGGCAATGCTATCGCCTACGTGGAGGCGGCCCTGGAAGCGGGTCTGGAAGTGGACCGTTTTGCTCCGCGGCTCTCCTTTTTCTTTAATGCCCACTCCAATTTTTTTGAAGAAGTGGCCAAGTTCAGGGCGGCGAGGCGAATCTGGGCCCGCCTGATGAAGGAGCGGTTCGGGGCTCAAAATCCCCGTTCGATGATGCTCAGGTTCCATACTCAAACTGCCGGTTGCACCCTTACGGCCCAGCAGCCCGATGTGAACCTGATGCGGGTCGCATTCCAGGCTTTGAGCGCGGTGCTCGGCGGCACCCAGTCCCTGCACACCAACTCCAGGGATGAAGCCCTGGCCCTGCCAAGTGAGCAGTCTGTCCTGCTGGCATTAAGGACCCAGCAGGTCATTGCCCATGAAATCGGGGTTACCGATACAGCCGATCCGCTGGGCGGTTCCTATTACATTGAAGAATTAACCAATCACATCGAAACCGAAGCCAACCGTTACCTGGAACGAATCGATGAAATTGGCGGGGCGGTGGAAGCGATCGATACCGGTTTTATCCAGCAGGAGATCCAGGCCAGCGCTTACCGCTACCAGAAAGAAGTGGAAGAGCAGAAACGGATCGTGGTCGGGGTGAACCGCTTTACAGAAAGCGGCGAACAGCCCATTGATCTGCTTAAAATGGACCCGGCTACCAGCCACCGCCAGGTAGAAAGGTTAAAAGAAGTCCGCCTGAGCAGGAAACAGGGCGAAGTGGCTTCAGCTCTGCAGGAGCTGCGGAAAGCGGCCCAGGGCGAAGATAATTTGATGCCTTACATCTTAACTGCGGTTAAAGCTTATGCTACTCTGGGTGAGATCTGCGGCGCCCTGAGAGATGTTTTTGGCGAGTATCAGCAGCATGTTAATTTGTAACCGGGATAGTAAAATGAAATAAAAACAGGTATTGTTGATGAGGTTCGATTTGGGCGAAGGAGGAATGGTGTTATGGCAGAAAAACCGGTGCGGGTGCTGGTTGGGAAAGTCGGGCTGGACGGGCATGACCGCGGAGCCAAGGTGGTGGCCCAGGCTTTACGCGACGCCGGGATGGAAGTGATTTATACCGGGCTCAGGCAAACCCCGGAGCAGATCGTGGAGACCGCTTTGCAGGAGGATGTACAGGTAATCGGCTTGAGTATTTTATCCGGGGCCCATATGCAGCTGCTGCCACCGGTGCTGGAAATGCTGCACGAACAGGAAAGCCGTGATATAATTGTCATTGTTGGCGGAATCATCCCGAAGGATGATATTGTCTACCTGAAAGAAAACGGGGTGGCGGAAGTTTTTTCTCCCGGTTCGTCTACTGAAGAGATTGTCGACTTTATTAAACAGAAAGTGGGAGAAAACCAGTAAAGCGGGGGAGATCATTTTGTTTGAAAAAATTGATCATGTCGGTATTGCGGTTATAGACCTGGACCGGGCGCTGCGGCTTTACCGGGACCAGCTTGGCTTGGAATTAAAAGATATTGAGGAGGTTGATGAACAAAAAGTAAAAGTAGCCTTTGTGCCGGTTGGCGAAAGCAACCTGGAACTACTTGAACCCACAGATCCTTCGGGCCCGGTGGGTAAATTTATTGCTAAAAAGGGAGAAGGTTTTCATCATATTTCCTTCAATGTATCAGATCTTGAAGGCAAATTAGAACAGTTAGTTGAACAGGGAGTAGAATTGATTGATCACGTGCCCCGTTACGGGGCCGGTGGAGCGAAAATTGCTTTTTTACACCCCCGGTCAACCGGCGGAGTTTTGATAGAGCTTTGTGAGCATTAAACTTGAGCAGAAGTAAACGTTAGAAATTATTATGCAGAAAGTGGTGATTGCAATGGATGAAAAGTTGAACCATCTTGAAGAAAGGCGCCGCCGGACGCTGACCGGCGGAGGAGAAGAGCGGATTAAGGCACAGCATGAGAAGGGCAAACTAACCGCCCGGGAAAGATTGGAAAAGCTGCTGGACGAGGGCAGTTTTGTGGAACTGGGCACTTTTTCCCAGACCGGCCTGGAAGATGCCAGCAGCCTTGATTACCCCAACCCCGGGGAAGGGGTTGTGACCGGTTACGGGACGGTAGCCGGCCGGCAGATTTATGTTTATGCCCAGGATTTTACCGTGGCCGGAGGCTCACTGAGCGAAGTCCATGCCAATAAAATATGCCGGGTGCTGGACCTGGCCGCAAAAAACGGCAACCCCGTGATTGGGCTGAATGACTCCGGGGGAGCCCGGATCCAGGAAGGGGTCTATGCCCTGAATGGTTACGGCAATATTTTTTACCGCAACACCCTCTGTTCAGGGGTAATTCCCCAGATCTCGGTAATAATGGGACCATGCGCCGGGGGCGCCGTATATTCCCCGGCCATAACGGACTTTGTCTTTATGGTGGATAAAACCAGTTACATGTTCATTACCGGCCCGCAGGTTATCGAAGCGGTGACCGGCGAAAAAGTTACTCCCGATGAGCTTGGAGGCGCAGGCACACACAACGAAACCAGCGGTGTGGCCCACTTTTTTGCCGAGGATGAAGAGGATTGTTTCGAGCAGATCCGTAACCTGATCGGCTACCTGCCTTCCAACAATGTAGATGATCCCCCGGTGGCGGAAAGCAAAGAACCTGAATTGAGCCAGGAGGAACTGGTTACAATCATGCCCGACAACCCGAACCGTTCTTATGATGTGCGGGAAATAATCAAGCGGGTGGTAGACCGCAGTGAAATGGTGGAAGTCCACAAGGGATACGCTCCCAATGCCGTGGTTGCCTTTGCCCGCCTGAACGGGCAGGCGGTGGGCGTGATTGCCAACCAACCCCAGTTCAAATCAGGCTGCCTGGATGTCAACTCATCCGATAAAATCGCCCGGTTCGTTCGTTTTTGCGATTCTTTTAACCTGCCCCTGGTCACCTTTGTCGATGTTCCGGGATACCTGCCCGGCGTTGAACAGGAATGGGGCGGCGTGATCCGCCACGGGGCCAAGGTCCTTTATGCTTATTCGGAAGCTACAGTGCCCCAGGTATCGGTCATCCTGCGCAAAGCTTACGGGGGAGCCTACATTGCCATGAATTCCAGGTCGCTCGGCGCAGATATTTGCCTGGCCTGGCCAACGGCTGAAATTGCCGTTATGGGTCCCGAGGGAGCGGTCAATATTGTCAACAGAAAAGAGCTGGAAGATGCTGAAGACAAAGCCCAAAAACGGCAGGAGCTGGTCGACCGGTACCGGGACAAGTACGCCAACCCCTACATTGCCGCGGCCCGGGGCTGGATCGATGAAGTTATCGATCCGCGCCAGACCAGGGATTACTTAATCCGCAGCCTGCAGATGGTGGGCGAGAAGCGGGAACAGCGCCTGATGCGCAAGCACGGCAATATCCCGCTGTAGATAATTTTTAACCGGAATTTATATTTTACCCCTTGACTTTCGGGAATGGTGTGGTAAACTAAAGCATAATTTTATAGAGTCCAAGTCTGTGATGGGGAGAGTAACCGTATTGTGAAGGTGATAGCGAGCCGGAGTTGGTGAAAGTCCGGACCTTAAGCAAGCGGCGAAGCGCACCCCGGAGATGGCGGTTGAAGCCGGTTGGAAACCGGTGGGTAGGCTGTCCCGGTTTTATACCGTTATCAAGGCCGTTTTTCGTGAAAACGGTTGAGGGGATCGGCATTATATAAGCCGATCAATAAAGGTGGTACCGCGAGCCTCTCGTCCTTTAATGGACGAGAGGTTTTTTAATTTAAGGGGGGGGAACGATAATGAGCAAAATAGCGATTTTGGGCGCAACAGGCTATACCGGGACGGAACTAATTCGCCTGCTTAACGACCACCCGGAAACGGATGTGGTTTTTATCAGCTCGGAAACTTACGCCGGGAGCAAGTTGAGCGACATCCACCCCCAGTTTCGGGAACAAGAAGATTTAATTTTAAGCCGGATGCAGGTGGATGAAATCCCGCCGGCTGTAGAAATTGTTTTCTGTGCCCTGCCTCACGGGCAGTCAGCCGGCACGATGCCCGGCCTGCTTAAAAAAGGGTACAGGGTTATTGATCTAAGTGCCGACTTCAGGCTGAAAGAGGCGGAGCTGTACAGGCAGTGGTACGAACTGGAGCACCCTGCACCCTCTTTTTTGGAAGAGGCCGTGTACGGCCTGCCGGAACTGAACCGGAGAGCGGTATCCACAGCTCGGCTGATCGCCAACCCGGGCTGTTACCCGACCAGCATTATCCTGGCTCTTGCCCCCCTGCTTAAGGAGAGCATGGTTAAGGCCGCTTCTATGATTATCGATGCCAAATCCGGTGTTTCGGGAGCGGGAAGGACTCCCAGGCAGGCCTTTCATTTTCCAGATTGTACAGAGAATTTCAAAGCATACCGGGTGGCCTGCCACCAGCATACCGCCGAAATCGAACAGGAACTGGGCTTGCTCGGGGAAAGTGAAATAAAAGTCACCTTTACCCCCCACCTGGTCCCAATGGCTCGCGGAATTTTAAGTACGGTTTACCTGGAGCCGGCCTCCGGTAAAACCGAAGAAGAAATCAGGGCCCTGTACAACTATTTTTACGGAGAATGCCCCTTTGTCAGGATCCTGGAGGAAGATGCACTGCCTGAAACCCGTTTTGTGCGGGGCAGTAATTTTGTTGATATCGCGTTAAAGATGGACCGGCGTACCGGCCGCCTGATCATATTATCGGCAATCGACAACCTGGTTAAGGGGGCTGCCGGCCAGGCGGTGCAAAACATGAATATTATGCTGGGCTTGCCGGAAGATACCGGGTTGAGGCAACTGCCGTTTTAAGAAGAGGTTGGGGTAATCTGCCGGTGGATCGGTTAATATGGCGTGGATTAATGACAGGTTCGCCCATTACAAAGAATTAGCGGAGAAGCAATCTGGTAAGGAGGTTCCGAAGGAAGATGGAGGGTAATTGGATTAAACTGGAAGGAAGAGGAGTTACGGCAGCAGAAGGATTTAAAGCTTCAGGAATATCCTGCGGCCTGAAGAACGGCAAAAAAGATCTGGCCTTTATTTACAGCGAGCCGGATTCAAAGGCGGCAGGGGTTTTTACCCAGAACCTGGTTTGCGCGGCCCCGATTAAACAGTGCCGGGCAAATTTGGAGAACCCGGTCCGGTTGATCGTGGTCAATTCCGGCAACGCCAACGCCTGTACCGGGGAGCAAGGCAGGCGCGATGCCTGGTTGATGGCAGAAAAAAGCGCCTCCGGTATGAACATCGACCCGTCGCAGGTGATGATTTGCTCCACCGGGGTGATCGGCGTGCCGCTGCCCATGGGAAAGATCAGCACCGGCATCGAGCTGGCCCTGGAGGGCGTTAAAACCGGCGGGGAAGCCGACCTGGATGCGGCTAAAGCCATTTTGACCACCGATACCAGGGTTAAACAGTCCGCTTACCGCTGCATCACTCCTTCAGGTAATTTCCATCTGGGCGGGATGGCCAAAGGATCGGGAATGATCTGCCCCAACATGGCCACCATGCTGGCTTTCCTGACCACCGATGTCAAGATCGAACGACCCCTCCTGCAGGAGCTTTTTAACGAGGCAGTGAACAGGTCTTTCAACGTGATTACCATTGACGGCGACACCTCGACAAACGATACCGCCCTGATCCTGGCCAACGGGGCCAGGGAGCAGGTTGAGATAACTGAACACAGTGAGTTGTTGCCTGCTTTTAAAGCGCTGCTGGAGCAGGTCTGCCGGGAGCTGGCCTACAAGATCGTGGAAGACGGCGAAGGCCTGACCAAGGTGATCACTTTAAACATTAAAGGGGCCCGGGACGAAGAAAGCGCCCGGATCCTTTCCCGCAGTGTCCTTAATTCCCCCCTGGTCAAAACCGCATTTTTTGGGGAAGATGCCAACTGGGGCCGGATCCTGGCCGCCCTCGGCTATGCCGGGGTTGAATTTGAACCCGAGAAAGTCGACATTTTTATCGGCCCGTACCAGGTAGCAGAAAATGGAGGTTCGGTCCCCTTCAGCGAAGAAAAAATGAAGAAAGTGCTTCAGGAACGGGATATTACCGTCCAGGTCGATCTCAAGCAGGGCCACGCCGGGCTGACAGCGTGGGGTACGGACATGAGCCACGAATACGTTTCGATTAACAGTGACTACCGGTCATAACGAAAAGCGGGTGATAGTAGTGAATCAAGAGGTTTTAAAAAACATATCCAAGGCTGAAGTGCTGGTCGAAGCCCTTCCCTACATGCGAAAATTTACGGGTACCTATTTTGTAGTCAAGTACGGCGGGCAGGCCATGGTTAACCGGGAATTGATGGAATCGGTGATTGTCGACCTGGTTCTTCTCAAGTACATCGGGGTCAAACCGGTGCTAGTGCACGGCGGGGGCAGGGAAGTTTCTGAAATAATGGAAAAACTGGGTAAAAAACCCCGGTTTGTAAACGGCCTGCGGGTGACCGATGATGAGACGATGGAGATCGTGGAAATGGTCCTGATGGGTAAAATTAATCAAAATATCGTCAGCCTCTTTAACCAGCAGGGCGGCAAAGCGGTCGGGTTTAGCGGCCGGGATGGGGAAATCCTCCAGGCCCGGCGCCTGGAACATCAACCGGTTAACGGCGAACCCGGCGGAGAAACCGCGGATCTGGGGCGGGTCGGTGAAATAATGCAGATTAACCCGGCCCTGATCCAAACCGTCAGTGATAACGGCTACATTCCCGTCGTTTCTTCCATTGGGGCAGATTTGAACGGGGAAAGCCTGAATATCAATGCCGACCATGTTGCCGGTGAGCTTGCCGTGGCCTTGAAGGCGGAAAAGCTGATTGTTTTGACCGATGTGGACGGTATCTACTACCTGAAGGACGGGAAGCAGGAATTTATTTCTTCCATCAGCCGGGGCGAGATCAAGGCCATGGTCATGGAAGGGGCGATCAGCGGGGGCATGATTCCCAAGGTTGAGTCCTGCCTGATGGCCCTGGAAGGGGGCGTGCGAAGGACCCACATTATCGATGGCAGGGTGCCTCATTCCCTGATTCTAGAAATATTTACCGATGCCGGGATCGGCACCATGGTCAAACAGTAATAAGAAGGGAGTCCCGGTTGAAAGTGGGTAACATTCAAGATTTGGAAGCAAAATATATTATCAATACCTACAGCCGCGATCCTGGGGCAACCCCCTGCCTGGTCAGGGGCGAGGGTTCATATGAGCTGAATAAGGTTTGGAGATATTTGAAGGGTTTATAAAAGAAGGTTGATTACATATTTAGTGTTTTATTGGTTTAGATTATTTATTTAATTGACAGGAGGATGTTGATAATGGCGAATGAAAAAGTAGTTCTCGCTTATTCCGGGGGGCTTGATACATCGGTAATTGTCAAGTGGCTCCAGGAAAAATACGGTTACGAGATCGTGGCCGTCACCGCAGATGTTGGCCAGGGTGATACAGAACTCGAAGGCCTTGAGGAAAAGGCAATTAAAACCGGGGCTTCCGAAATCTATGTTGAAGATATCCGGGAAGAACTGGTCACTGATTATATTTTCCCCATGGTCCAGTCCGGGGCCGTTTATGAAGGAAAATACCTGCTCGGGACGGCTATTGCCCGGCCGGTGATCGGCAAAAAGTTGGTGGAGATTGCCGAAAAGGTGGGAGCAACAGTGGTAGCCCACGGCGCTACAGGCAAAGGCAATGACCAGGTCCGGTTCGAATTTGCGATCAAGGCCCTTAATCCCCACCTGAAAATTATCGCCCCCTGGCGGGAGTGGGATTTTAAATCAAGGAGCGACTGCATTGACTATGCCTGCCAGAAAAATATTCCCATCCCGGTCACGGCGGAAAAACCGTACAGTATTGACCGTAACCTGTGGCATATCAGCTTTGAAGGGGGGATCCTGGAAGATCCTGCCAGGGAGCCTGACAAGGATATGTTCCGCCTGACCTGCGATCCCCAGGATGCTCCTGGTGAGCCGGAAACACTTTCGATCAGTTTTGATCAGGGTCTTCCCTATGCTTTGAACGGTCAAAAATACGAACCCCTGGAACTGGTCTTGGAATTGAACCGCATTGGGGGACGGCATGGTATCGGGCGCATTGACCTGGTCGAAAACAGGCTGCTGGGCATGAAATCCCGCGGAATCTATGAAACCCCCGGCGGCACCATTTTGTCTTTTGCCCACCGCGAGCTGGAACAGTATACTTTAGACCGGGAGACCTACCATTACAAGGAGACTGTTGCTTTAAAATATGCCGAGCTGATTTATTACGGGCTGTGGTTTACTCCGCTCCGGGAAGCCCTGGACGGCTTTATCCGCACTACCCAGCAGACGGTTACAGGCACGATTGACATGAAACTGTACAAGGGTAATATAGTGGTTAAGGGCAGGACTTCACCGTACACCCTTTATAATCCGGATATGGCTACTTTTGAGGAGGATGATTTGTTCGATCAAAAGGATGCCCAGGGATTTATTAACCTTTATGGCCTGCCCCTGACTATCAGGGGGTTGATGAACAAAAAAAAAGCAATGAGCCCCCAGGAGGTGGCTAAGAGCTGAAAAAACCATGGCAGGGACGATTCGTAAAAGATGCATCTGAAGCGGTGCTCCATTTTACCGCCTCGCTTCCTTTTGACCGGCGCCTGGCCATTGTCGATACCAGGGGCAGCCTGGCCCACGTCGAGATGCTGGCCGACCGGAGAATAATTACCCGGGATGAGGCGGAAAAGATTATCGACGGCTTAAAGGAGATCAGGGCGGAGGTGGAACAGGAGCAATTTCCCTACGACCTTGATTTTGAAGATATTCATATGAATATCGAAAAAAGGCTCATCGAAAAAATCGGCCCCCTGGGAGGGAAACTGCATACCGGTCGCAGCCGCAACGACCAGGTGGCCCTTGACACCCACCTGTACATGAAGGATGAGATCAAGGCGCTGGAGCTGCTTTTGAAGCAGCTCCAGGAAACCCTCCTTCACCTGGCTGAGCGCTTCGAAGGGGTGCTGATTCCCGGCTACACCCACCTGCAGAGGGCCCAGCCGGTGCTGTTTTCCCACCACCTGCTGGCCTATTTCTGGATGCTGCAGCGGGACCGGGAGAGGCTGGAGGGCGTATTAAAGCGCGCTGATTTAATGCCCCTGGGCGCCGGGGCCCTGGCCGGGACCGGTTTTGATATTGACCGCCAACAGGTGGCGGAAAAACTGGGCTTCTCCGGCCTGTACGAAAACAGCATCGATGCGGTGAGCGACCGGGATTACATTATTGAATTTCTTTCATTCGCCTCGATCTTGATGATGCATCTTAGCCGGTTGTGCGAGGAGCTGATCAACTGGTCTTCGGCGGAGTTTGGCTTCATCGAGCTTGACGATGCTTATACCACGGGCAGCAGCATGATGCCGCAGAAAAAAAACCCCGACCTGGCCGAGCTGGCCCGGGGCAAAACCGGCCGGGTTTACGGAAGCCTTTTTGCCATTTTAACGGTCATGAAGGGCCTGCCTTTAGCCTACAACAAGGATATGCAGGAAGATAAGGAAGGTTTTTTCGACACCGTAGACACTTTAAAAGGGCTCCTGCCCCTGCTGGCCGAAATGCTCGATACGGTTACCCTCAATCATGACTGCTTAAAAGAAGCCGTGGACGACGATTACCTTTGCGCCACCGATTTGGCCGATTACCTGGTCAAAAACGGGCTCAGCTTCCGGGATGCCCACCATGTTGTCGGCAACCTGATCGCTTACTGCCGGAAGGAAGAAAAGCGCCTGCGCGAGCTCGATCCCGATACGCGGGGCCGGTTCCATCCCGCCCTGGCAGGGGAAATTTCATTTTTACTGGATCCGGCCCAGGTGGTCGAAGCCCGCCGCAGCCGCGGAGGGACGGCCCCTTCTGCTGTGAGGGAACAAATGAAACTGGCCTGGAAAGAAATGGGTTGAGCTGCAGTGGCGCTGTTCCCGTTGCCTATAATTAAAAAGCACTCAAAGGGTATTTGACAACGGGACAAATTTCCCCCTATACTTTTAACAAGAAACCAGGATTTTGCCGGGGCACGAGCTATCGTGCCCCTGTTCGTGCTTGCTACTATATGCGGTGGTCTTTATTTTCCTGCAGCGAGAGACAGGGTGCACCTGGTTTCGCTGCAGGTGATACAGGGTTAAATAATCAGGTATGAAACAGGAGGGTGATCAATGAAACAGCTGCAGCAGATTTTAACCGGGATCGACGGCAAGGGATACAAGGGATACAAGCAGCTGCAGGGTAAGCGGTTCAAATTTGCCGATTTTGAACTGTTTTTTCACTATATCCAGGGCGACCCCTTTGCCGCACCTTCCCAGCTGGCGGTGCGGGTGCCCCTGGGAAAGGCGGTGTTTCCACAAGAAAGTTTTCAACCGCCGGTCAGGCAAGTAGCCCTGTCCGACTATCTGACCCGGGCTTTTCACCGGAACATAAGCCGTTTTACCCGGGGTAACAGGGGCAGCGGCAAATCGGGTTCGTTCCAGATTGATCACCCCGGGCAGGAGGTCCTGGAACGGACCAGCATGACGGTCAATGAAGACTATGTAGAGGCCCGCTTTTTTGCCGGCATGCCTGCGGCAGGCAGGCGGGTTTTAGGCCGGGAAGCGGCCGAAATGCTCATCAATGAGCTCCCAAAGCTTGTAAAAAACAGCCTCTTCTTTTCAGCGCTTCCTGAAGATGAGCTTTTCAACCATGTCTACACGGTTGAAGACCAGGAGCATATGCGCAGCCAGCTGGCCGAAAAAGGCCTGGTTGCTTTTGTAGCCGACGAAGCGATCTTGCCCCGCAGGAGCGGTGTGGATCAAAGGCCGTTGCCATCGGGCAAAGCGGTGCCTTTTCAGGCCCCTTTAGGGCTCGAAGTGGAGATGGAAAGGCCTCATGCCGGAAAGGTGCGGGGTATGGGCATCCCGGAAGGAGTGACCCTGATCGTCGGCGGGGGCTACCACGGCAAATCGACCCTGCTGCGGGCGCTGGAACAGAGCGTTTATAACCACATCCCGGGCGATGGACGAGAGGGAGTTGTGGCCGACCCGGGAGCCTATAAAATCAGGGCCGAAGACGGGCGGCGTGTGGAAAAGGTCAATATCAGCCCCTTTATCAGCAACCTTCCTTTCGGCCATGATACAGACAGGTTTTCTTCCGATGAAGCCAGCGGCAGCACTTCCCAGGCGGCCAACATTATCGAGGCCCTGGAAGCGGGGGCTAAGGTGCTTTTGATGGACGAAGATACTTCAGCTACCAACTTTATGATCAGGGACATGCGCATGCAGCTCCTGGTGGCTAAAGACAGGGAGCCGATCACGCCCTTTATTGACCGGGTAAAACAGCTCTACCGGGAAAAAGGGGTTTCCACGATCCTGGTTATCGGCGGCGCCGGGGATTATTTTGACGTGGCCGGCACTGTGATCATGATGCATGTCTACAGCCCGGCAGTGGTAACCGGGGAGGCCCGGGAAATATCACGACAGTATCCGAGCGGGCGAAAAATGGAAACAGAAGATACTTTCGGGGAAATCCGGGACAGGGTCCCCCGGCCGGGGAGTTTTAATCCCTACAAGGGCCGCAAGGTCAAGGTCAAAGCCCAGGGAGTGGATAACCTCCAGTTTGGTCGCGATGATATCGACCTGCACCAGGTGGAACAAATCTTGGATCCTTCCCAGAACCGGGCTGTCGGGGAGATTATCTGCTATGCCCTGAGCAAAAAATTGATCGACGGCAAAAAAACCCTGGCTGAAATTACGGAAGAGGTAAACAACCTGGTTGATGAAAGGGGCCTGGAAGCGATATCTCCCAAACCGAACCAGCCGCGGGGCGATTATGCCCGGCCGCGGGCCCTTGAAATTGCAGCGGCCATTAACCGCCTGCGGACCCTTTCCATCGATATCAGGGATTAGAATGACTAAAAAATAAGAGGGTAGCCTCTGCTCAGGTCTAAATCAGAGAACAGCCCGGCCAACCGGGGCAGGGTGGTAATGTCCCTGTCCCTGAGTGCGGACAGCAGTTTTAAAAACAGGGTGGCTGTAATCATGGCATCGGATAGAGCCTCATGCCTGCCTTCCAGGCTGAAGCCAAAATGTCCTGACAGGTTTTCCAGGGAGTAATCCTCCAGGTGGTAGTACAGGGCTGAGGTGAGCAGGACGGTGTCGATAACAGGATTTACAATCCGGTCCCCGCACGCTTCTCCCAGTTTTAGATTTAGGAAAGCAAGGTCAAAGGGGGCGTTGTGAGCAACTAAAATGCGTGGCCCGCAGAATTTGAGAAAATCCCTTAAAACCGGCATGATCTGGGGCTGTTTTTCGAGCATACTATCGCTGATCCCGGTTATTTGTTTTGATTTTACCGATATAGGGCGCCTGGGGTTGACCATCCGGAGAAAAACGGGCCGATCGAGGATCTTGTTGTTTTCTACCAATACCGCACCGATGGAGATGATTTCGTCACCTTTAAAAGGATGCAGGCCAGTCGTTTCGGTATCAAAAACAACGTAAGAAGCTTCAAAGAGATCTTGTTTCCAGTCTGCCTGCTGCCTTATGGCCCGGATCAGTCCGGATATCTCCTTAAACAGCTCGGGATCGGTAGTGATCGGGTCCGGCCTGTTGTTCGGCAGCAGGCGATCCATAATGGCGCCGGGTTGCCTGTAGCCTGGCCGGGTTTTTTGCTCTTTGGCCTCGCGGTTTAAGCGACGGTAATCCGGTTCATAAAAAGTCTTTTTTTTCATCTCATCCTTCTTTACCTTTCCCTGTTGACACCGGTTATTTATTCAAGCTTTATAGGCATGAAAAGTATGAGCTGTCAGGGACTGGAGGCGATTTACCATCAGCAGAGCTTCTTTAAGCAGGTTCTTTTCTTTTTTACTTAGCTGATCCAGGTTGATATAGTTATCTGGTTCCTGACCCCTTTTTATTTTATCCAACGCGGAGCGAATCCGAAACATCATCAACGATTCGTAGGCTGCTTCAAAATATTCGGCGTCGTCAGGATTGAAAACGCCGCGTTCCTTGAGATGGGAGAGGCGTTCAAAACTGTTGGTTTCTTTAATTCCTTCCCGCAGGGAAAAGAGACGCAGCCCGTCGATCATGTGGACCATAACCGCTTTTTTCAGATCTATTTGCCGCTTCTGTTTTCCTTTTTTTTCGGTAATAAAACGTCCGAACATGGTTAGAGGCACCCGGTGCCTGAGATCATCTTCTGCCATAAACAGCAAAGCGTGCTTCTCTTCACAAAACAGCCGGGTGGTATATTCCTTCAAGCCGTTATATAAATATTCATCGCCGGTAATGTAACGGAAGTCGAGAAAGATGGTCATGCTGCGGACATGATCGGGATCAAGCCTGTTTACCCACTGCACCAGTTCTTCTTTCCAGGCCGAAAGGGGGCGGCACCATGCCGGGTTGTCGGCCATGACTTCACCCCGACAACGTTGAAAACCGCAGTTTTCCAGCTCGTTGACGATGATGCGTCCGAGTTCTAGAAAGTAGGAGGAAACTTTCTCTTCTTCGCCTGCCCGGGGATCGGCATAGATAATTCCGTTGTCCTGGTCGGTTCGAAGAAATTGTTCTTTTCGCCCGGCACTGCCCATATTTATAAAACAATAGCGCACCGGTGGGCGGCCGAGACCTTTGGCGATCATTTCTTTTTCAGCCAGGAAAATCAGCTTCCGGGTAATGCGATCATAAAGCTCACTCGTCAGGGAACATATTTCCGAAGCGTATGCTCTTTCATTTATTAGAGCTTGTTTAAGCTGGTCTATGTCCTTTATAGTACCAGCAAGCTCTTCAAAACTATCCTGGTATTCAATTTGTTTGACGATGGTAAGCGTACCGGTCTTGCGGGATTTGATTAGATCTTTGACGGTAAGGATACCGCGCAGCACTTCGTGATCGTCCGTCACCACAATATGCTTAATCTTGTTTTTCATCATCAACAACAGTGCCGTATAAGTAAAATCATCGGGTCGAATGGTGATCAAATTTGAAGTCATGACCTGATGGGCCTTTTGACCAAGGTTGGGATTGTCGGAGCAGAGAATTTTGCTGACCATGTCCTTTTCAGTGATTATACCTGCGGGTTTGTTATTAAAACCGCACACCACCACCGAGCTTGTCCCGGCCTTATTCATTTTTCTGGCCACATCGCAAATATTATCCATAGGCAGGCAGGTGATCACATTTTTTACGGCTACATCTTTTACTCTCTGCCTGAAGGTGCTTGTTTCCAGCAGTCGTGAGGGGCCATGATCGGAAGTAATTGTTTTATAAAGCTCTTTCAGGCGTGAGGCCAGATCTCTTGTAAAATAAGCGGCAAATTCATCGCTGCTAACGACCGCTTTGTGGAAGGAATGCTGTTTAATTAAAAGGCAGGTCAGTTCTTCAGTCGCCAGTATTGAAATCGGATAGGGTTCATCGGAAAGCAGGACGGTGACCCCTAAAAAGTCCCCCTTGCTTCTGACGGCGGTTACTGCTTCATCTTTGCCTGCAGCCGCAACAGCTTCAACTCGCCCTTCCAGGATTAAAAAGAGAGTCTTTTTAGACGGTTCTCCCTGGCGGAAGATATACCCGCCCCTGGGGTAACGGGCTATTTGAGTTTCGGAAATAATTTCTGAGAGCACCCCGTCACTCAAGTGGTTGAAAGGAATAATCGCCTTCAGTAGGGTTTTCAGGTTCTGTTTATCATATTTAACTGTAGAAGGCATGGCAGTTAGCTCCGGTTAAATTGTGGCAATGCTTTGACATCAATTATACCTTCACAGGATTAAAGAAGCAACAAGAGCGGGACCGCTACGGGCGGCCCCGCGCTTGACAAGTTCTTTCTGGTTTTAATAGGTGCAGTAAAGAGGTTTAATCTTCATTGTCCTGTATTTTTTCCTTTTCTTCTTCCCTCAACATGCGGCGGAGGACTTTTCCAATCATGGTTTTCGGCAGTTCATCCCTGAATTCAACCAGCTTGGGTACTTTGTAGGGAGCCAGGTTATCCTTGCAGTACTTGACAATCTCGTTTTCGGTCAGTGCTTCGCCTTCTTTGGGGACAATATAAGCCTTGAGGGTTTCACCCCGGTAAGGGTCCCTGATCCCGGCCACTGCAGCTTCCATGATTTTAGGGTGGGCGTAGAGCACTTCCTCGATGTCCCTGGGATAAATATTGAATCCGCCGGCGATAACCATATCTTTCTTGCGGTCGACAATGTAAGCATAGCCGTCTTCATCGGCTTTGGCGATATCCCCGGTGTAGAACCAGCCGTTGCGAAGACTGTGGGCGGTTTCATCGGGCATGTTCAGGTAACCTTCCATCACCTGGGGGCCGCGGATGCACAGTTCTCCCACTTCCCCGAGGGGCAGCTCTTTGTCCCCGCTTTCAACATCAACAATCTTGTACTCGGTATCGGGCATTGGCAGGCCGATACTGCCCGGCTTGTTCTTGCCGTAAACCGGGTTGGCGTGGGTAACCGGCGATGTTTCAGAAAGTCCGTAACCTTCCACCAGTTTGCCGCCGGTATTCCTTTCGAATTCCTGCTGAACTTCAACAGGCAGGGGCGCTGCGCCGCTAATACAGATCCGAATTGAATTGATATCGTATTTTTCCAGGTTGGGAGCGTTATTGATGGCCACGTATATGGTCGGCACTCCGGGGAAAAGGGTCGGTTTTTGTTTGTCGATTGCCTTCAGGACCATTTCAAGTTCAAAGCGCGGCAGCAGGACCAGCTTGGCGCCGTTTATAAGGCCCAGGGTTAAGATGGTGGTCAGCCCGTAGCTGTGGAAGAAGGGCAGCACGCCAAGGACTACTTCTTTGCCGTCCTGGTGGTCTGTGCACCATGATTTTACCTGGAAACAGTTAGCAACCAGGTTGCGGTGGTGGAGGATTGCCCCTTTGGAAACCCCGGTAGTTCCTCCGGTGTAGAGGTAGACGGCCCTGTCTGAGGGGGCCACATCCACCTGGGGCGGGAATTTCCCGGCATGCCTGGAAATAAGATCGGTAAATGAATAATCCTCACTCGCAATTGAAACCCGGTCGCCTTCTTTTTTTTCTTTGGCCATGGTGTAAAGGAGGCTGAGGAAACCGGGGAAATAATCTTTAATGTTAGAAACAATGACATTTTTGAGGTTTGTTCTGGGTTGAACTTCTTTTACCATGTTGTAAAAACGGGTCAGGGTGATGATCGTTTCAGCTCCGGAATCTTTGAGCTGGTGTTCCATTTCCCGGGCCACGTAGAGAGGGTTGAAGGGCACCACAATGGCGCCTAAGGTCAGGGTGGCAAAGAAAGCGATCGGAAACTGAGTGCTGTTTGGCAAATGGATAGCAACCCGGTCTCCCTTTTTGACCCCCATTTCGGCCAAAGCGCTGGCCAGACTGTTTACCTGGGAGTGCAATTCTTTGTAGGTCAGGTCCCGGCCCATAAAATTCACAGCGGGGTTGTCTTTATATTTTTCTGCTGATTCCTGGAACAGCTGGTAGAGAGATTTTTGTGGATAATCAATACTGTGCGGCACTCCGGGTTCATAATGATCAAGCCAAATTTTTTCCATCCATTTTTTCCTCCTTAAGCTATCAGTTTATGGAGATGGCCATTATGCTTACTTTCGTCATTATTTTTTTATTTCCTTCTTAGTTTTAAAAACTATAAACAGTTTCAAATAAACGTTATAATATTCTAGCAATAAACCAGACTATCATGATTGCTTCCAAAGCCAGTTTGATCGGCAGGGCTCCCCAGAATCCAAGGGTGGCGCCAACTCCCGACCGAAATACCTGGTCAGATTTGCTCCTGACCAGCAGTTCGGCCACGGCGGCGCCGAGGAAGGGACCGAGCAGAAGGCCGTAAGGGAAAAAGAACAGGCCGATTAATAGGCCCAGCGCCGCTCCCCACAGGGCCGCTTTTGAGCCGCCGAACACTTTGCTGCCCAGGGCAGAAAAAAGGTAGTCTACGCCCATAACCAGTAAAGCCAGGGCCGCCTGGGCGAATAGAAAAAAGGCGCCCAGATCTTGAAAACCGGCGATAAAACCGTATACCAGCATTCCCGCCCAGATTAAAGGCGGGCCGGGCATTCCGGGAAAAAGAGTCCCAAACAGCCCGGCTAAAAAAAAGATAAACACAATTATTATGGCTATTATCTCAATCATGGTGACCTCCATTGTTTTAATAAAAACATCCCTTATGATCATAGCATATTTGGCTTCTAACCTGTAAACATTTAAGCTATATATAACAATTTGTTTAAATTAAAAAAATACTTGTTTGATAATTTTCAAGAGAAGGAATTTAAATATATCGGTCGAATATTTATATCTAAATTATTAAAATACCTTTAAATACGAAGGGAGGTGAAAATTGAGAAAAAATTAACAAGCGGTTCAAATACGAGGTATAGCTATTTTTTTCTTGCAAATAAAAAGGAGGTGACTCAAATTGAATAATGACAGCAGAAGAGGCTATAAACTCGAAGTTTGGGTTACGGCAGTCTGTTTCTTTATTGTTGCAGTTACGGGGGGGTTTTTTAGTTCAATTGTCGTCATTATGAACGAAGTATTTTTTAACCAGGTGCCGACTCCCGAAAACCTGATTGCCGCCTACGGGGAAACGATGTTTGTGTTTAAAGAACATTTGTCAGTATGGGGATTTCCCCTCCATTACTTCCTGCTGATTGTTTTGAGCTGGATCGGAGCTACTGTGGTGGGAGCAATCTGGTGCCTGGTGATGGACAGGCTGGAAGAAAAACAAAGGGCTTAGAATAGGCTGAAAGGAGTGATATTAGATGGAACCAAGAGGAGAGGTTTTTGTACTGGGTTTAATTCTCAGTATTATCGTCCTTGTAATATCAGTGATGATCAGCGTCTGGGCCCGTCGTTTAACGCGCAACCTGAGCGACTATTATGTAGCCGGACGCAGTATCGGCGCTATCAACAACGGCCTGGCCATGGTTTCGCTGGCCTTGAGCTTGACTACTTTTATCGGCTTGACGGCTTTAATCATTCAGGGTCTTTATGTTGCCGTGGCTGTTTACGCCAGTTTTACGGCTGCTTTTATCGGCCTGATGGTTTTGGCAGCCCCCTACCTGAGGCGGCATAAGTCTTTTACCACTATGGCTTTTATATCTGAAAGATATGATAGTAAAACCCTTCGTTATATATCCGTTATCGTGATGATGATCGTTAGCGTGCTTTACCTTGCAGGGAACCTTAAAGGAATTGGTATTGTCTTCTTTTTTCTTTTAGGGGTGCCTGAAATCGTGGGCATCGTTGTCGGTGGATTGGTCGTCACCCTTTATGTCACCCTTGGGGGGATGTATGGAGTAACCTACAACCAGACTTTCCAGACCATCGTGCTGCTGTTCTGCTTGATGTTCCCGGTGGCCATCGTGATGAGAACCCTGGGTGCTTCCGGGTGGGTATTTCCACCCCTGGGGTACGGGGATATGGTGCCACAGATGACAGAGGCCGTGCCCCATTATTTCTGGGCCATGGTGGCCCATCCCGTAGTCTATATCGCTATATTCCTGGGTTCTTTCTTCGGCATTATCGGGCTGCCCCACTTCGTGATGCGCTTTTTCACGGTCCGCGATGCCAAGGAAGCCCGCTGGAGCACGGTTATTTGTGTTTTCCTGGTCGGTTTGGTTAACACCACCGTTTATGCCACCGGTTTTGCCGCCGTATACTATATGCAGGCGGAAGGTGTGGATATTCCCACCGCCGCCTATGATTACGTGGTTTTCATCCTGGTTGAAGCCCTGGCTGGTGACGGCTGGCTGGCTCTGGCCGTAGCCGGGTCGGTGGCGGCTGGGCTGTCCACGGTCTCGGGCCTGTTGATGATCATGGGCGCCGGGTTAATCCATGACCTCTACGGGACCATGAAGCCCGAAGTGGATGATGACAAGAAGCTAAAGTTATCTTACGGGGCCATGTTTTTAGTCGGTGTGGCCGTGATTATCTTCTCCCTCGATCCACCAGAATTTATCCTGGAAGCAATCATGTGGAGCTTTGGTATAGCCGCCGCCGGACTGGGGGTTCCCATTGTCCTCGGGATCTGGTGGAAGCGGACCAACAAGTACGGGGTAGGGGCCGGGATGGTGGTCGGGACCCTGATTGCCTTTATCAGCTGGATCATGATCGGCTATATGGGCATGGATCCGGTCGATATACCCTTCCCGTTTTTTGCCAAATACTTCTACGGACCCCTGGGCTGGATCAAGGTGATCTCGGTGGCGGTTCCGGTTTCCTTTATCCTGACCATAGTTGTGTCCTGGTTAACCCCTCCACCTTCAGAAGATCTGCAGCGGCAGGTGGACGAAATGCACGGGTGGCCCGATGTTGATCCGACACGTTACAATGGCAAAGGGCTGCCGATTACGATCATAGTTCTGTCTGTGGTGATTATGTGGTTTATGACCACCCTGTACGACCAGTTTCCCAAGTAAAAGTAAGGCCCGGGGCAGGTTGGATATATGCTGTTAAAAAGCCTGCCCCAACTGTATATTAATTGTCCGGAGGTGATCAATACATGGAAAACTGGGAAAAGCTGAGCAGGATGCCGTATAAACAAATAAAGGAACTCCAGGACAAAAAACTGCGCGCCTTTATGGCTAACCAGATCTATCTTTACAGCCCTTATTACAGCAACCTGCTTAAAGAATTGAAGATTGATCCTTTAAAGATAAAAGGCATCGATGATCTGCACCATCTTCCTTTTACCTACAAATGGGATATTGCGCCGACCGACGAAGAGCCGCAAAAAGCCAAGGATTTTGTAATCCGGCCCGATGAAGAGCTGACGGAAAAATACGGGCACCTGGCGAAAATGTCCATGACCAGCGGAAAAGCGGCGGTGGAAGAAAAGATTTACGATTTTAAGCCGGTCCACATTCACTTTACCACGGGGAGGACAGCCATGCCCACCCCGTTTGTTTACTCCAAACGAGACCTGGATCATATCAGGGAAGCCGGTTACAGGCTTCTTGATGTGTTCGAGGTAACTACAGACGATATCGTGGTTAACTGTTTTCCTTTCGCCCCGCACCTGGCTTTCTGGCAGACCTTCTTTGCCGGTGAAAAAATGGACGTGGCCAACTTCCACAGCGGCGGGGGAAAAATTGTCGGGACCAAAAACCTGATGGATGCTTTTGAGTATCTAAGGCCTACAGTGGCCGTTTTTATCCCCGGTTACTGCTACTACTTCCTGCGGGAAGCGGTTAAACAGGGCCGTGACTTCTCTTCAATCAAGAAAATATTCTTCGGCGGCGAAAGGGTGCCGCCGGGTTTGAAGGATAAGATTAAAGAGTTGTTTAAACAGCTGGGGGCTGAAGAGGTGATGGTCCTGGCCACTTACGGTATGACCGAAGCCAAGGTGGCCTGGCCGGAATGCCCCTCCCATGAGGAATATCACGGGTATCACCTTTACCCCGACCTGGAAATATTTGAAACTGTCGATCCTGAAAGCGGGGACCCCGTCGGAGAAGGAGAAGAAGGAGAAATAGTGTACACTTCGATCGACTGGCGGGGAACGGCCGTTTTACGCTACCGGACCGGCGACATTGCCAAGGGGGGCTTGCTACTGGAACCGTGCCCCAACTGCGGGCGAACGGTACCGCGGATCAGCTCCAACATCCAGCGCAAATCTGAACTGAAGGAATTCAGCATGACCAAGGTCAAAGGAACCCTGATCAACTTGAACAATTTCTTCCCCCTGATGATGGGCCACCCCGATATCGAAGAGTGGCAGGTGGAAATGCGCAAGCGCAATGACGATCCCTACGATATGGATGAAATCTACCTCTATGTAGCTCCGAAAGAGAATGTTGACCGGGAGAAACTGGCAGCCGATCTTAAACAAAAAGTGCTCAGGGATACAGAAGTCTCCCTGACCGATATATTTTTTAAAACGGTACCTGAAGTTGTATCCCAGCTGGGCATGGAAACGGAACTGAAAGAAAAAAGGATTCTTGATAACAGGCCTAACTAAACCGGGTTATTGAAAAAAGAAAGGAGGCAGAGCATGCAGGCATGGAATAAATTGAGCCGGATGCCGGCCCCGGCCATAAAAAAAATGCAGGATGAACTGTTTACCAAAATGCTCAGGGAAGAGCTGGCGGTAAGGCATCCTTACTATCGCGAGGTGTTTAAAGAGCATGATATCAACCCCGATCTTATAAAAGGACTTGAGGATATCAAACACCTGCCTTTTACAGAAAAGGAAGACCTGCTGCCGCGGAAAAATGACCTGCGCCATCCTAAAAAGTTTGTCCTCGAAGTACCCTCTGAAGGTGAACAGAAAGGCAAAAAGAAGGGATTTGCCCTTTTTGGCAAAAAAGACAAGGGGCCGGATCCCTCAGATTACAAGTTTCACACCCTCTATTTCAGCGCAGGCAGGACCGGAAAACCGGTACCCTTTGAATATACTCATTACGATCTGCGAAACCTAAAGGAAGCGGGATTAAGAGCTTTTGATATTTTAGGCCTGACCCGCGATGACACCATGATCAATGCCTTTACTTATGCGCCCAATGCTTTCTTCTGGCAGATGTTTTACAGCACCATTGAAACTGGCAGCACGGCCCTTCAGACAGGCGGGGGCAAGGTGCTGGGTATGGAAAAAATTCTCAAGGCTATGGACAATATGGAAGCGCCTGTATTTGTCTGTGCGCCGGGATATACCATCTTTGCCCTGCAGACCCTGGATCATTTTGGATTCAGTGCCGAAAACCTGGAGCGGATTGTGCTCGGTATTGATTATGCTCCGATGGAAGCGGTAGAAAAAACTAGAAAAATGATGGAAGCGGTAGGAGCAAAAGATACAAAAGTACAGCGTCTCTATTTTATCGCCGAGGCCAAGTCGGGCTGGGCGGAGTGCGATCCGGATTACGGTTACCACACCAACCCCGATCACATCTACGTTGAAATAGTCGATCCTGAAAGCGGAGCAGTCCTGGGTGAAGGCGAAAAGGGAGAAGTGGTCATAACCCATCTTGACACCCGGGGAACCGTTCTTCTGCGCTGCAAAACAGGCGACATTGCCGCCGGGGGCCTGGTTACAGAGCCCTGCCCCAACTGCAAGAGGACCGTCCCGCGGATCATGGGCGATATCGAAAGAAAGGCCTACTATTACGAGCTGCACAGTAATGAAGGACCGGTTCAGTTTAATGCAAACCAATTGCGTAAAATGATGACAGCCAGGGATGATGTCCTGCTTTGGTACGCTGAAATAAACCGGGACCGGGGGCTGGATAACCTGAACCTGGTTGTGAAAGGGACTTCGGGTACCGATGAGGATACACTGTTAAAGTCCCTGGCGGAAGTGCTTCAAAAAGAGTTTTCAGTACCGGCAAACGTTGAAAGCGCTTCCCTTGATGCAGTAGTCAATAAAATAGGCCTGGAAAAATACATTACTGCACAGCTCATATTTGACAACCGGGATCTGTAAATTAGATAACAAGGGTTCTATATAAGCCCCCGTTCAAACGGGGGCTTTATATTGAAAACTTTCCGTAATAACTGAGTGGGCGGGCGGTACGGCTTTTCAACAGCACCTGATGATGGTATAATTGGAAGGCAAAATATTATATAATTTGGGCCATTATAATTTAAGTACTGATACAGAAAGGCAGGTGTGACGTTGAGTAACTTACCGGTACCGGTTAATTTGGATACAGTTGCTAATAATCTCGCCGACCCCGTTTTCCTGGTCAACCGCAACAAGGAGATCGTCTGGTTGAATAAGAAGGCCAACGAACTGTTTTATACCAGTGATAAAGAGGCGCAGGGAGTTGTTATAACCGAATTGACCGGCGTAACCAAACTGGACTCCCTGTTAGACGATGTCTTTGAGCAGGAAACCGAATTAAAGTGTTCATATGAAGAAGCATCTGTAAAAGTAAAGCGCCAGGATCAGCGCTATTACTTCAAAATTGCTATTAACCCGATTTTCCACGAAAGCGAGCTGTGGGGCGGGCTGCTCCAATTCACCGATGTGACCCGCTTTCATGAGATGGAAAAGATAAAAACCGATTTTGTATCCATTGTCTCTCATGAATTCCGCACCCCGCTAACCACCATTATTGTCGGTGTGGAGATGCTTAAGGAAGGGATGCTGGGGGATCTGACTCCCCGCGGCAAAGAGGTTTTGGAGGCTATTGGCGCCGATTGTGAAAGGTTGAGCAGGCTCATTGATAACCTGATGGAACTATCCAGGATTGAATCGGGAACGATCTATGTAGAGGCTGAACCGGCTGACGTAACCGATCTGGTCCACGAAGCCGTCCGCCCCCTAAAATTTCAGGCCGAAAAGCAGGGCATTGAGCTTATAACTGATATCGCCCCGAACCTGCCCCCGGTAGCCGCCGACTTTAACAAAGCAGTCTGGGTTTTGGCCAACCTGGTAGGAAATGCCATGCGCTACACCGATCCCGAAGGCACAATCACCGTCCGGGTCAGGCAGCGCGGCAAGCGCCTGTTCTTTTCTGTTCAAGATACCGGATGCGGAATACCGAAGGAACACCAGGACAAGATCTTCCGCAAGTATGTGCAGGTCAGCGGCCCCGGCCGTAAAGGCACCGGTGGAGTGGGACTGGGCCTGGCTATAGCCAAGGATATTGTAATGGCTCACGCCGGGGAGATCTGGGTTGACAGCGAAGTGGGGAAAGGGACTACCTTTACCTTCACTTTCCCGGTTTATTATGGTCAAGAATCAGTTAAACTACAGGATGCCGAAGAAGAAGGAGGCTAAGCTATAGCTATGTCAAAGAAAATATTAATCGCAGAAGATGAAAAGAACGTTATTCTAGGGGTGCGCACCTGTCTTGATGCTGTAGGTTACGACCTGGAAATCGTTGAAGACGGAGAACAGGCTCTAAATGCAGTACGCCGGGAGCACCCGGACCTGATTCTGCTTGACCTGTTGATGCCCAACGTGGACGGCTTTGAAGTCTTAAAAGAGGTTAAAGGGAATGATGAAACCAAGCATATTCCCATTATTGTTCTCACAGCCAAGGCCGAAGAAGAAGATCGCCAGAGAGCAATGGATCTGGGAGCTGATGATTATATGACCAAGCCTTTTAAACCCCAGGAATTGTGGGATCTGTTAAAGAATTACCTTCCAGAACATGAAGCTTAAAAGCTCGGATTATATCTAGATTGACTAGAAAATCCATTAGGCTTAAAGGGCACAGATAGCTGTGCCCTTTAACGAATCAGGAGGAAAGGTATGGTTTTAAGCAAGCCTGCTTTTGAACAAGGGCCGATCCGGCCGCCCAATGAAGCAAACAGCCTGCTCCTGCGCCTGACCAGGAACTGCCCCTGGAACCGCTGCCTGTTTTGCCCGGTTTATAAAACCAGGAAGTTCAGCAGGCGCAGTGCTGATGAAGTCAAACAGGATATCTTCACAATAGCGGAAGACAAGGGGAAAATAATAGAAATTTCGAAGCAGGAAGGCCACGGCGGCACAATTAATCGCGCAGTGGTGGCCCGAATCCACTCTGATTACCCGGAATTGCTTCCGGTAGCTTTCTGGCAGTATCACGGCGGAGAAACAGTATTTCTCCAGGACGGTGACAGCCTGCAGCTCCCTGTGGATCAGCTTAGAGAAATACTGCTTCTTTTAAAAGAGAAATTTCCCGAAATAAACAGGATTACTACTTACGCCCGGTCAAGGACCATCCTGCGCCGCTCGGTTGAGGAGCTGTCCAGGTTAAAAGAAGCCGGGCTGGGTCGGGTTCATGTGGGTATGGAAAGCGGCAGTGATGCCGTGCTGGAGTATATGAAAAAAGGGGTTACCGGAAACCAGCATCTAGAAGCCGGACAGAGAATAAAAGAAGCGGGCCTTTCATTAAGCGAGTATGTTCTGCTCGGACTGGGCGGCAAAAACTTATGGCGCGAACACGCCCTGGAAACGGCTAAAGTGCTTAATGCTATCAACCCTCATTTTATCCGTTTCCGAACCCTGGCTATCCATTCAAACACTCCCCTGGCGGAGGAAGTCGAGAAGGGTAATTTCAAGCCCTTGCATGATGACGATGTGATCAGGGAAGAAGATTTGCTCATAGACAGCCTGGACGGTATTACCAGTTATTTGTACAGTGATCATATTCTGAATTTGCTCGAAGAAATAAGCGGTCAATTCCCTGAAGAAAAGCCGAGGATCAAGAATACCCTGGAGCGGTACTTGAGTTTTCCCCAACGAAAAAAAGAGCTGTTCCGGCTGGGACGGAGGACGGGTTATTTCAGAACCCTGGCTGACATGGACAACCCTTCCCTGAAAGAGGCAGTGGAAGATATCTACCGGCAGGTTAAAAACAGCGGTTACTCGGTGGATGATTACATAACCCGGCTGCTGCGCCGGTTTATATAACTTTAAAAAGGGATAAAGGCCAACCCGTTATTCTATGGTGGTGATCCTTATGCGCGTTGCAATTTGCGTGCTTGAACTATACATACCCGGAGCGACCTCATTAAAAGCCAAACGCCAGGTGACCAAAAGCCTGATCCAGCGCCTGCGCAACAAGTTTAACGTTTCTATAGCTGAAATCGGCGAACAGGATCTCTGGCAGCGGGCCGAGCTGGGCCTGGCCGTGGTGTGTCATAACGGGGCCGGGGCCGACAGTATCATGGAAAAAATATTTGCTTTTGTCGAATTGGAAAACAGCGTGGATATCATTTCTTCCCGGATTGAAAATTACTGAGCCCCGACAAAGGAGCTAACCTTTGATACAGGTTACAAGGATCACCGAGCTTGCCCACCACCTGGTGGAAATGGTCATTAGCGAAGGCGATCTGGCCGTTGATGCAACTGCCGGCAACGGCCACGATACAGTTTTTCTGGCTAAAAAAGTTGGAGAATCCGGGTATGTTTATTCATTTGATATCCAGCAGGAAGCACTGGACATCACATATAACAAATTAAAGCAGGAAAACCTGGAAAAACGGGTAACCCTGGTTACCGGAGGACATGAAAACTTAAAGGATCAGGTTCAGGGCCGGGCTGCCGTTATCATGTTTAATCTCGGTTATCTTCCCGGGGGGAATCGATGGATCACCACTAAATATGATACAACAATAGAAAGCCTGGAGCAGGCGCTGACTGTCCTTGCGCCCGGCGGAATTATTACAATGGTCTTATACCCGGGTCACCAGGAGGGGTTTGAAGAAAAAAAGCAGGTCATTCCCTTTTGCAGGCAGCTTGACCCCGGGCAATACGCAGTTTTAAACAGCCTTCTGCTTAACCGCGGCCAAAATCCTCCGGAACTGGTGGTTATTCAAAGAAGAAGTGGCGGCTGTTTGGAAGTGTAATCTTTATGCTCAAACAAGGAATTACTCCCCGCCTTGTCGAACCATCAATAAAGGCTGACGGCGCAAAAACCGTAAAGAAAATTATAAAATAGGGGTATGAATAAACTGGTATACAGATTGTATTTACTCGAAGGCGAATTAATTCAGGTTGAACAACGACTGCAGCAGATCGTTGAAGCCGCAGGCCCCGAAATTAAAGAGGTAGGTAGTTATGTTTTTAACGGGAGCGGCAAAAGAATGCGGCCAACCTTGTTTTTGCTGGCAGCATATCGCCCGCAAAAAAACCTGACTCCATATATCGACGCCGCTGTTGCCCTGGAGCTGATGCATACAGCTTCGCTCCTGCACGACGATGTTATCGATCAGGCCTCTACCCGCCGGGGCAAAGAAACTGTTCATGTTAAATGGAATAACAAGATTTCTGTTTTAACCGGCGATTACTTGCTCAGCCAGGCCTTTAAATTACTGGTTGGTTACCATGACTGGCGGTTGATGGAAGTTGTTGTCGATATAGTCCAGAATATGACGGAAGGGGAGATGGAACAGGCTTTCGCCGACCCGGCCATGCCGGACCTCGAAAAACGCTATTTTAACTGGATCGGGAAAAAAAGTGCCTCCTTTTTTGCAGGGTGCTGCAGGGCAGGCTCATTAATCAACGGGGACGATTCTGATGAGCAGGCTAATTGGTCGGAATTTGGTTATAATCTGGGGATCGCGTTTCAATTGATCGATGATCTTCTTGACTATACGGGTAAAGGGGAACAGACCGGAAAACCGGTTTATGGTGATCTCAGCAACCGGGTCATAACCCTGCCCCTGATCAGGACTATAGAGTTTGCCAGGAAGGACGGTTCTATCCACCGCTTGCTTGAAGATAAGTCAGAAACCGGTCATCAATTTACTGAGGTGGTGCAGGCAGTTTTAACCAGCGACGGCCCGGAGTACACTTACCGGAAGGCACAAAAATATATTAATCGAGCCGGAAGTGTGATAAATGAATTTCGCGGACTCAATCAGGAGGTTCAAAAAGCACTTAAAAATTTAACTTTAGATGTGCTAAACCGTAAAAAATAGTATAATATTTTTAAGCACTAGGACTCAACTTTTAAAAAGTTGCCTGGCATGATTATCTTTAATAAAAAACTGCGTGGAGGATGAAGTGATGCCTAACCGAAATATTTCGAAATCAGTGATCAAAAGGCTTCCCATATATCTTCGTATTTTGGACCAGTTAATTCGACGCGATGTAGAAATGATTTCCTCCAAGGATTTAAGCAATGAATCAGGTTTTACAGCTGAGCAGATCAGGAAAGACCTGGCCTACTTTGGTGCGTTTGGAACCCGGGGAGCCGGCTATAACACCCTGTTCTTAAGGGAAAAGATCATAAAAATTATCGGCCTGGACAGTATTACCGACACCATTGTGATCGGAGCTGGTAACCTCGGAACAGCCCTTACCCGCTACAATCTGACTAAGAACCCTTACGTCAATGTGATAGCTGCGTTTGACAAAAATCCGGATTTAATCGGCAAACAAATTGATAATCTTGAAGTGCTGCCCATCGATAAGGCGCCGGAAGTGATTGAGGAATACGGTATTAAGGTATGCCTTATTACTGTCCCGGCCAGTGCCGCCCAGGAAGTGGCTGACCTGATGGTGAAGCACGGGGTGAAGGCGCTTCTCAATTTTGCTCCGACCAAGTTAAGAGTTCCTGAAGGAGTTCACGTCCATAATGCTGATTTGACCATCGAACTGCAGAGCCTTATATATTACAGTTCTGCCGAAGAAGAACGCCTGGCCCGGGTGGCCAGGGAAGCTAAAGACAAAAAGCCAAAGCCATCTAAATCTTTTACTTATGATTGATCAGGGACAGGCTTAAATGTTTGAGTGGCATTAAAAATTTTGGGACCCTGGGCGCTGTATGTATTGACTTTCAGCAGCACCTTCTGTATACTAATCTATGCACACGGAGCTGTGGTGTAGTTGGTTAACATATCGGCCTGTCAAGCCGAAGATCGCGGGTTCGAGTCCCGTCAGCTCCGCCATATGGCCGAGATAGCTCAGTCGGTAGAGCAGCGGACTGAAAATCCGCGTGTCGGCAGTTCGATTCTGCCTCTCGGCACCAAATCTGCGGGAGTAGCTCAGTGGTAGAGCATCGCCTTGCCAAGGCGAGGGTCGCGGGTTCAAATCCCGTCTTCCGCTCCATTTATTAAGGCGACATAGCCAAGTGGTAAGGCAGAGGACTGCAAATCCTCCATCCCCGGTTCGAATCCGGGTGTCGCCTCCATTTT
>SKMK01000074.1 GCA_007121075.1 Syntrophomonadaceae bacterium | reverse complement strand
GAAGCCGAAGCTGCAGCTTAGCTGCTGGCGCATAATTTGTTACCCAAAGATAGGCTGCTGGTTCTGGTCTCCCGGAGTCACATGGTACCTTTGTCCAAATTGACCTGGGTTTTCAGAGTAGTTAAACAGTAAAAACCAGCCTCTGTTCCGTCATGAAGGCAGATCAGGCTGGTTTTATATATTTATGGTTTGTTCTTTAAGATCGGGACCTTGCGATCGATCAATTTTTCGGCCAGCCAGGCACTGGCTTCTGCCACCACGGCAGGACATACATCTTTATGTCCGCCTTTTTTTTCGTATTCATAATACTCGTCATTGTCAAGAAAACGGTAAGCAGTTCCGAAGAAGCAGTTCTGAACTTCACGGCAGGTTTCACCTTGGTATTTTTCTCGGAACATATCCCAGTATTCTTGAACCAGCGGGCCGGGTCTCCGCAGGAGGCTGATATCGGAAAATTCCTCGCGGGGGCGGCCAAAAAAGTAGCTCAGCACCATGATCCCACCGCTCAAGGCTCCGCAGGTTCCTTCTATTGAAGAGGCAATCCCACCTGAAAATGAAGTGGCCGCCTTAAATACAGCATTATTCAGCGGGAAAAAATCCTGGATTGCGCCCACCACACACTGGGCACAGCCATAATAACGCTGTTCCAGTTCATATCCGCGCCGGTAAACTTCTTGAATCAGTTGTTCCCTGTCCGCTCCTGTTCTCTCGCTCACATCGATCACTCCTTTTCATAAACTCTCCTTGCCTTAGGTACTATGTCCGGCAGAACTTCAACTGTTTGCTTTTTTCTGCATATGATCAATCCGGCTTAAAACTAATTTTAACGCCTGGTTGGGCTCAAGGCAACCTGTTTTAATTTCATAGTCCGTTTTCTGCAGGGTCAGCATCGCTTCTTCCAGGGTCCGGCGGTTATAGCGGGAGACCTGGCTTTTTAGCTTGCGGGCCACAAAAGGCTGGACACCCAGGGCTGATGCCAGGTCGGCTCCGCTGCGCCCTTCCTCGAGCAGGCTGTATCCCTGCAGGAGCATCCGGTAATGGCGGGTCAGCAAGAAAAAAATCAGCAGGGGTTGTTCCCGCCTTCTTAAGAGAAGCTCCAGCAGATCCTGGGCCCCGGCAAGGCTTCCTTCGGCCAGGGCATCAGCCAGTTTAAAAACATTGCCCTGCAGGTCTCCTGAAAACAAAGTTTCCACTGTAACGGCCGTTATAGTATCCTCTTCATTACCCAGGTAAGAGCAGTATTTTTCCAGCTCGTTGGACAGGTAGTGCAGGTTATGGTCACCGGCCAGCATCAGCCTTTCCACTGCGGCCCGGTCAATTTTTTTGCCCAGTTTTTCGGCTTTTTTGCGGATCCAGGTCGCCAGGGTATCTCCTTTCGGGGTGGCGCATTCAACAGCTGCTCCGTGTTCATCAATTAGCTTAAACAGGCGCCGGCGTTTGTCTGCACCCGGCGTCAAAAAGACAAGGATACTGTCTGGATCACCGGCCTCCTGGCTACCAAGGTAACCGGAGAGCGGGTCAACACCTTGCTTTTCCCGGGAGTTCGGTCCCACCTCTTCATCCCCTGCTTCCGGTTCTTCTTTTCTTCGGGGCGGAGCCAAATAAGGCGGATTTTCAACAACCACAATGCGGCGCCGGGTAAAAAGCCCTCTTTCACTCAACCTGGCTGTTATATCTGCCAGATCGTGCTCCGAGCCATCAAGTTTTTCCAGGCCAAATTCGGCCTCGGCACCCAGGTAACTATCGGCCAAACGGGCGGTAAGCTCCTGCTGGATATATTTTTCTTCACCGTAAAAAAGATATACCGGAGCAAAATTGCCCTCTTTAAACTGCTTTAACAGGGACTGGTAAGATACCATAACTACCTCTTTCCTTGTAAAGCCCTGGTCCAGAGGTGCCTCGACTCGGGCAGGATAATGACCAGGACTGTAAAAATTTCCAGGCGCCCGACCACCATCAGAATCGACAGGATCAATTGGCCGGCCGGCGGTATAACCTGGTATGTTTCCACCGGCCCTACCCCGCCGAGGCCGGGCCCGACATTGCCGATCGTTGCCGCCACCGCTGAAAAGGCCGTTTCCGTATCGAGCCCCATGAGGGCCAGGAGCAGGGTCGAGCCGACCGTAAGTAAAAGGTACAAGAAACCAAACCCCATCACCGACCGCAGCACCTCTTCATCGACAAACTGCCTGCCTAACTTTACTGAAGAAACAGCGGACGGATGAATAACCCGGGACAGTTCGCGGAAAGCATATTTAAACATCAGCATCCAGCGTACCTGTTTCATCGCCCCGCCGGTCGAACCGCCGCAGCCGCCGATAAGCATGACCATCAGCAAAAAGAGGCGGGAAAAGTTATGCCACCCGTCAAAATCCGCCGTGGCATAGCCGGTCGTAGTGGTAATGGATACTACCTGGAAGGCGCTCTGCCTTAAAGCAAGGGGCAAACTGCCGACTGCATGCTCAAAATTGTTTACAGTAACCATACAAATGCCCAGCAATATAACCAGCAGGTAAAAACGAAGCTCCGGGTTTTTTAAAACATTAAATTCACCGCGAATTATACGGAAATAAATGGCAAAGTTGATCCCGGCAAAAAGCATAAAAAAGATAATGATTACTTCTGCGGCGGGATTATTGAAGGCGGCGATGCTGGCATTGTATGGCGAAAAGCCACCGGTAGGCATGGTTGTAAAAGCATGGGCTAGCGAATCATAAAAGCCGATCCCGCTTAGCATTAAAAGTATAATCAAAGCCGCCGTAAAAGCCACATAAATCAACCAGAGCCGGCGGGCGGTTTCGACCACCCTGGGCACAACCTTTTCTGCCACCGGGCCGGGTATTTCCGCTTTAAACATGGTCATACTGCGAAAACCAAATTTAGGAAGAACAGCTAAAAAGAGGACAATAATCCCCATACCACCCAGCCACTGGGTTAAACTCCGCCACAGCAGCAGGCCGCGGGGCAGTACTTCTATATCTTCAATCAGGGTGGCCCCGGTTGTTGTAAACCCGGAAACCGATTCAAAAAAAGCCTGGAGAAAACTTCCTTCAAAAACTCCATAGAAGTGAAAAGGCAAAGCGCCAAAAACACCGGCCACAAACCAGGCCAGGGTGACCACGGTAAAATTTTCAACTATACTTAGTTCACTGCCGCGCGAAGGTAGAAAATAAAAGTATAAGGCACCGCCTGCAACAGCAGTAAGCAGGATCGATTTCAGGAATGACAGCTGATCCGGCCCCTGTTCGGCTACCGCCCACAGGGCAGGTAGAAGCATGGCCAGGGCCAGGAACAGGAGCATGATTCCCAGCAGGTATGGAATGCGAAAATTACGCAACGATGATATCCCCTTTAACCACTGCTACTTGTGGGCTTCATCTATACATCATTAATACTACATATATAAAAGGGTAAAATCAACTGTCTTCGCTGTGCACCAGTTTATTCCGAAGATACTTCTTATTTTCTTTGCCAACCGGAGGAGCAAAGTAGCGATCCAGGGCACCGCTCACTTTAGGGATAGCAAAAATAACCAGGTGATCTCCGGGTAGGAGCACTGTGTCACCGGTGGGGACTATTACTTCACCGTTGCGGGCGATAGATCCAATAATCATGCCCCGGGGAAATCGGGCATCAACAATTTTTTTATTAACCACCCTGGCATTTTCAGGCAATACGATTTCAACCACTTCGGCTTTTTCATCCTGCAGAAGAGAAAATGCCACGGCATCCTCTTT
>SKMK01000031.1 GCA_007121075.1 Syntrophomonadaceae bacterium | reverse complement strand
GGATTAAATTGATCTGCTTTAAGTTTTCCCGGTCTCTGTTGTAGCCGTATTTGAGGTACTCATTCATTACTCCATAAGAAGAAACCGAGGTGATATCATAGCATAAATAATCATTTTCCAGGACCTTCTGGCCCCATTTTTTGAAGAACGTTTTTTGCCCGTCAGCCTCCAGGGTCCTTAAAACTTCGCTGATACGCTGGCTGGTCAGCTCTTTACCGAAAGGATGAACATGGCTCTTGCTCCACGTTTTTAAGTGGCTTAACGGCCCGCCCCGGACAGTGATGTAGTAGGCCATAGTTAAAACCTGTTGGTAGGTTTTCGGAAAACAGGTTTTCAGAACTTTATCCAGTTCCAGTTCCTCAGTTATTTTGTCCAAAACCAGAGCCGGCCCCACCACCTTGGCAGTTGCAGTTACAGCCGGATCACGGGCAGCTGCCACTTGAGGATCCAGCCGCTTGGAAGGAATAAACTCACCCGTTTCTGGATCCAGCTTGCCGATGCAAACCTGTTTGTTACGCGGCTGCTTCTTCTCCTTGTCCCAGACGGAAGAGGCTTCGTAAACATATGTAACACCGGTTTTCTTGTTCTTCTGATAGACTTTATAGGCCATGCAAAACCCTCCCTTCATAGGTATAATTATTACTATGATTCGGAGGAATTGCAACTAAAATATTGCTGTAAAACAGCTAATTTAAAGGCTTTGAAAGATTATATAGTTCTAAAATCACGGGAAGTGAGGTTGCAAAGAGGGTATATGGGTCACATCGATCCTGAGGGCAATTCACCATTTGACCGAATGCGGGACGGTGGCGTAAGATTCATCACCGCAGGGGAAAACCTTGCCCTTGCTCAGACTGTTTCTATAGCCCATAAGGGACTTATGGACAGCCCCGGTCACCGGGCGAATATACTAAGTCCGCACTACAGTCCCGTAGGCATCGGGGTTGCTCAGGGCGGCAGGCATGGCACCATGCTCACCCAAAAGTTTGCCGACTAATCGAACCACGCCACTTACAAGCACCCATATCACTAAAGTGAACTGAAAAAGGACATGCAAAGGATGGTTCAAGCGCTTTAGTCCCCGGCACCGAGGAAAGAGATGAAAGATATAATCTTCAGGACATGCTGCAAGCGGTAAGACAAGCATCTGAGTATTTGTGTGGTAGCAGGTACCCCGTCCCCTAGCTACAAACAGTTAAGTTATGACTACCATAAGGCGGTTACAAAACGGTCAATTGGCCGTCATAAAATGGTCACTGCTACCAGGTGATTTGTAAAAAGAGTATCCAGAAATCCCGGCAATTATCCTTCGTTCCACTGCTCAAGAATATCTTTCCATTGTAAAATTTCTTCCATGGTTGCACCCGAATCTTCTCCCTGGAAAAGCAGATCCAGATGGTTAAACGCTTCATCAAAAGCAGTTTTAACATCGCTTTCGCCCGGGTCATTTCCACCAGGTATCTCAAAACCGTTTACATCTACGTTCAAGGAGGCGGCAATAAACTGATAGAGCAAAATATTATTGGCATCTCCCCTTACGGGAGTGTTCAGCATGGCCAGTAATTCTCCAGCGGTCAAACCGGAAGGGCAGGTGTAATCCTCGTTTGCAGCAAGCCACCTTTTCCAGTAACCCTGGCCGTAACGCTGGTCAGGTGATCCCTTCTCAAAATCTGTACTTACCGGGTTTTTTGGACCAGGGGTCCTTTCAAGATCAGCTTTTCCGGGTTTTCCTTTAAAAGGCGGCGCTTCCGGTTTGCCCTCCCAGGGCTCTTCAAACAGTTGGCCGGTTTCATGGTTATCCTGGAACCAAAGGCTGCCAAGTATAAGGTCACTTTCTTCTTCAGCCTGCAAGCTAAAAGTAGGATTTAATAGTAAAAACACCACTACTACTACTGCTGTAAAAACCAACAGCCATCTTATCTTACGTTCAACTTAAAAGTTTAACTACCACAACCTGGGGTTATCGATTTTCCCGCCGTAGCGGTTAGGGCTATATTTGATAACTGCCCGCTAAGCTTTCTCCCTTTCATTTTGAGGCGCTAATTTGGACCCTATTTGGGAATGAAGGGGCTGGCACCCTTCTTAAAATAACTTGCTAAAAGGTTCTTTAAAAACCAGTTCCGCTTACTTTAGGGCCTACTCGCGGTCCGGCGGGCGGGATTTCTTCATCATAAAAATCAGGGTCAATTTCATAGACTTCGCCGGTAGCAAATCCCAGCAGGGTTTCATAAAGACCCATGAACGATTGCTGGATATAGAGACCGCTCGCTTTTTGTCCGGTATGGCCGTAAGGATGCTGCTGGCCGCGGACCTCGTATAACATGATCGCTGCGTCATTCATAGAAAATGAACCCAGCGTGGTCCCGGGAAGCCCCCCTTCGAACCAGACATATTCTCCAGGTTCGTGCACTACCGGAAACTTGGTAATCGCTCCAAAGGGTGAGTTACCCAGCTGCAGCTTCTGGTAAACTAAAGCGTTAACCTGCTTGGAAAGCTCCAACGATTCCTCTGTCAAAGAGTAGGAATATTCCACACCGTCATCGATTATTGTATCCTCCCTGTCCAGGGGTACAATCTGACCAGAGATTTGCAAGGTACACATCCGGTTGTCCTCTTCAGAAACCAAGTCGGTATAACGATGGTGGTGGTTGACATACAAATCAGGTTGCAGCTCTTTGAAAACGCCAGCTAATGCCCTGGCCTCGGGAGTAACATAGAATCCCGGCTCCCATCCCACATTGGCCTCCGGATCAGCCGGGCTGTGCTGGTCTGCATGCTTGTTCAGATCAAAATCAAGGTGCGGGTGGGCATCCCGGTTGACGTCATAGCCGAAAGCTCTTCTGAACCAATCAAACCTGTAATACCAGGGAGCAGGAGTATCCGGATCAAGACCCCATTCTTCCGGAGTCCACTCTTGAATATTTGGACGGCTCATGGTCTGACTAAGGGATTCCCCTTCGCCAAATGCAATTTCAGTGAGAGTCGCCCCATCTGGGTTAATCATGGGGACGAACCAGACGGTGACCTCGTCCAGGATCATCCTATCCTGAGGATTGTTGCTCATAGCCAGGTATTCAATTAAATTTACTGCCGCTTCAGTGCCTGCTGCTTCATCGCCATGGATTTGCGTGTCAATGAGGATACCGGCCTTGTCAGCATCAGGTTCTCCAAACTTGACCACATGAATTGGCCAGTTAAACCCGGCCGACTCACCAATTTTTTCAACAACCATTTCATTTCTTGCCCTGGCTTCAATCTCAAACAGTTTTTCAGCGAGTTCGTCTGGTTGTAGGAATCTCTCCAGCTTCACCGTCTGTTCATACTGGATCCATGGTCCGTCCGGAACCGGTCTGTTAGCTGTGGCCACTGAAGTAGCAAGGGCAAGCACAAAGCAAACAACTAAAATCAAGCATACTTTTTTTCTCATGGCAAAAAGATTCCTCCTCAAAAGTTTAATTCATATCGATAAGGGCCAGCCCCTTCATCCTAAATAAAAAATCACCTTAGGCGATAACTTAATTCAAGCACTACTCATTCTTCCATGAGACAAAAAGTTTATGCCACTTAAGTATTATGCTCATAAATATCAATTTAGACATTCATAAAGCTCAAATTTCTACATCCAATGGGTGAAAATGAAATTATTATTTTCAGGATTGTTATAGATTGGGGTAACAATAAGTGGTAGATACATTAAAGAGATTTTGTGAGGTTCGGTACATTGAAGATGTAATTAAGGGTTTTCTGCAGATATT
>SKMK01000048.1 GCA_007121075.1 Syntrophomonadaceae bacterium | reverse complement strand
TACCTCCGCCCAGAACGATTTGCCGGCCTTTTTCCGGGAAGAAAAGCTTCCCCCGAGAGATACCCGGTTCGATATCGACCCTTCCGAACTGGTCCAGTTTTACGAGGACTGGCGCAAGTAACCTCAAAAATATTAGTTTATTTCGCCTGGGCATGCTAAATTTGTAGCAGGCTCAGGCTTATATTATTGTACTAAACTATTCGTAAAGTTTGAGGATGGATTTCTTGCTGGCTGTTTTAACACGAAGGTTGAGATCTTGCTATTTTGTTTAATATCTTTGCCGGTTACGCAAATGCTTGCTCAGCTTTTTTCTTGACATTGGTTTAGAATTTATGCTAATATCTAAAGCAACAATTCTCACTAAAATGAAAACCTTTTTTAACTTCATTTACTTAAAAATATTAAGGGTAGCCAATATTGGGGTAAAATAAATCATTTAAAGTTAAATAAGTATGTATCTAAAGTTTAGATTACCTAATATTCATGAATTGTCTTCGCCCTAACCATTGATAATTATGTACAGCAGCAATAAAGGGGGTATTATATGCAGGATTTGATTAACCCTTTTTAGTTGATGAATGAATAATTTGAAAGTAGGAGGGGAAGCTACAGGTTGATGAGCCAAGATAATAATAACAACCTATCTGAAGAAGAACAATTAAGGATAGATAAGCTTGCAGAAGAAAAATTGGCAGCAAAAGAGTCTGAAGAAGCGATCGGGCTAAAAAAACACCGGTCCTTTGATTCCAAAACTATTAATTATGTCGTTACTTTTATTTGTGTTATATTTGCTTTAACATATATCTATTTTGCTTACTGGGGCTACCCCAACCCCCAGATTAGCCGCGGCGCCTATCTCGGTTTTGTTTTTGTCTTGGTATTTCTGCTGTTCCCGGCAACAGAAAAATCACCAAAAAACAAACCCTCAATTCTCGACTGGATACTGGCGGCCGCATCTGTTTATTGCACCGCCTTTTTTGTCTACGTATATGAAGACCTTATGTTCCGCGGAGCTGATGTAGATACCTTTGAAATAACAGTCAGCGTGATCGGCATACTGCTTAGCCTGGAAGCAACCCGCCGGGTCGTCGGTTATTTTATGCCGGTGATGGCGATTGTTTTCCTGCTTTATGCCTATTTTGGCCCTTATGTTCCGGGGATGCTGGCCCACCGGGGATATGAGTTTGCAAGGATCGTTTCACAACAGTGGTTAACCATTTACGGTGTATTTGGGGTTGTTACCGCTATTTTCGCCAACTTTGTATTTCTTTTTATTATTTTAGGCACAATTTTGGAACGCTTTGGGGCGGCTAAATTCTTTATTGAACTTCCTTATGCCCTGGTCGGCCGCTCCAGGGGCGGGCCGGCAAAAGCAGCAGTCCTGGTCAGCGGTTTTATTGGTTCAATCAGCGGCAGCGCCGTGGCCAACGTTTCAACCACGGGTACTTTTACCATTCCTTTAATGAAAAGATCAGGGTATAAGCCTTTTGTAGCAGGTGGAGTTGAAGCCGCCGCCTCAACCGGGGGACAAATGGTACCTCCCATCATGGGCGCGGCAGCCTTTTTGATTGCCGAGTTTGCCGGTGTTCCCTATGCTACAGTGGTGCTGGTTTCTATCGGGCCGGCGATCCTTTATTTTGCTTCTGTCTTATGGATGGTGCACCTGGAAGCTGTCAAAGAAGGAATTTATGGGCTCAGGAAAGACCAGCTGCCAAATCTCAAAGAAACATTTAAAAAGGGCTGGTTTTATATAACTCCCTTTGTTATTATTTTCTACCTCCTTTTCGAGGGTTATTCACCGGGGATGGCTGCCTTTTGGGCTATTGTGGCCATAGTTGGAATTGGAATGATCAACCCCAAGACGCGGATGGGCTTGTCCGGGTTTATTGATATGTTATCTATCGCCAGTAAGCGCTCTTTATTGATTGGTTCCATGGCCGGTACTATCGGCATCCTAATCGGTGTGGTTCAGCTTACCGGGCTCGGTCTAAGAGCCTCAGAATTCATTGTCGATTTGTCTGCGGGCATCCTGCCGCTGGCCATTATCATGGTCGGAGTAGCTTCCTACATCCTGGGTATGGGGTTAACGGTTACTTCATCTTATGTCATTCTGGCTATCCTGGCCGTACCTGCCTTGACAGAGCTGGGCATTGCGGCGCTGGCAGCGCACTTGATTGTCTTCTGGTTTAGCCAGGACGCCAACGTTACGCCCCCGGTCTGCCTGGCTGCTTTTGCCGGGGCGGGAATTGCCGGCTCGAATCCCATGCAGACGGGATGGCAGTCTTTCATGTTCGCCCGGGGCTTATATGTAATGCCTTTTATGTTCGCTTATGTGCCAGCTTTCATGCTTGAGGCACCTGCTTATGACATAGTGCTGAATTACCTGGCAGTCCTGGTCGGCCTGCTGGCTATGGGCATATTTTTCAGGGGTTATTTTGTCACCAGGATGTTCTGGTGGGAAAGGATAGTGGCGGCTGCATCTGCCGGTTTGCTCTGGACGCCCTGCCATTACCAGGATTTAATCGGTCTTGCTTTATTTGCCGGGCTTTTCCTTTTTGAAAAAAAAGTTACTTTGCCGAGAGAAATCCAGGCCAGGGGCGAGGCGGCTGCAGCAGCTGAGTAAAAAACGAAGGGGAGGTGTTATTTAAGGAGATTGCCAATACTACAGCCTACTCAAAACTAAAAATTGAAGTAGTTGACAGCAGTTTTTGATCAGTGCGTTTAATTTTCAAGCAGTTAACTTTAATGAAAGAGGGAGGTAAACGAAAGTGAAAACAAAATTATGCTGGCTGGTTTTAGGGATGTTTGTCCTGGCTATGTTAGCCATGGTTGTTGCCTGTGAGGAGCCTGTACCGGATGAGCCGGTGGACGAACCGGAAGAACCGGTAGATGAACCGGTAGATGAACCGGATGAAGAGGCTGTAGAATTTCTCAGCATTGTAACGGGTGGTACCGGCGGGGTATATTTCCCCTATGGCGGAGGCATGTCAACAGTTATTAACCGTCATGTGCCTTATTTGAGGGCAACAGCGGAAGTAACCGGTGCATCCGTAGAGAATACCCGGATGATTGCCGAAGAGACGGCCGAACTGGCCCTGATCATGAACGACGTAGCCTTCATGGCTTATAATGCCGTAGGTGACCATTTCGAAGATGATCCTCAGCCGATTCGCACGGTGTTCACAATGTACCCCCACCATTATCACGTGGTGGTGTTGGAGGGCACTCCTGTAGAAACCATTGACGATATCCGCGGCAAGACAGTTTCCGTTGGCGCTCCGGGCAGCGGAACCGAGTTCAAAACCGACCTGGTTTTGAGCGCTCTCGGAATTAGTTACGACGAGTTTGATGTGGTCAGGCTGCCCTTTGCCGAAACCGGCGATGATTTGAGGGACGGCCGGATCGATGTCGGGATCTGGGACGTGGCTGCGCCTACATCTTCAGTCGAAGAGATAACCGCCACCCAGGATATCAGGTTGATTTCATTCTCTGATGAAGAGATCGAAACAATTACTTCTGAACATCCCTTCTATTCTCGCTTTGAGATGGAACCGGGAACTTACGCAGGCCAGGATGAGCCGGTTGTGAACCCCAGTGTCTGGAACTCCGTGGTCGCCCATGAGGATTATCCTGAAGACTACGTCTACGATATCGTCAAGTCTATTTTTGAAAATATCGATCACCTGATCGCAATCCACCACTTCGCAGAATTTACCACTGCCGAGAATACCATGGAACATGCTGTTATTCCCCTGCATGCGGGAGCGGTCAGGTATTTTGAAGAAGAAGGCTATGATATCCCCG
>SKMK01000033.1 GCA_007121075.1 Syntrophomonadaceae bacterium | reverse complement strand
CCCAGTAGTTTGTTGCAGGTTCTGCAGTAAACCTGCACATCTTTCTCTGTCCTTACCTCTGCAAAGGAGATATCCTGGGGGTCGAGGCCTTCAATGTGAAATGAAGCTCCCAGGTCATTTTTCTGGGGCACATACTCTCCTACAGGCACTAACTTCCTGCTGTCGCCAACGCAGTCTGCAAGAATTTTCCAGAGAGCGGTAAGCTTGGCCTTCTCTTCATCATTTTCAGGAGACAACACAACCTGGCTTTTTTCAAGTTCAATCTTAATGGTTATCACTCCTATCATTTTTACTTTGAACATTATTATAACATAATAATTCGTTATTGTAATGAATATTAAAGAAATAAATATTCATTCTACAATTGTTAGCTTGATTTTTAAGCAGACAGGTTTTTTGTAAGACAAGGGTACTGGTAGCCGCTGGCTGGAGGCGGGTGCTGTTTAACATGCCTTCCATCTTCTGAAATTGTTAAAGGCAGGTTCTGACAGTTTAAAAATGATAACTGTCTTTTTGACAGGCCGGTCTAAGTCAGCATTGCCAGGCTGGTTCAAAAATATGGAGATGGTTGGGGGAAAGCACTTTCAAGGCTTCGGCCAGCTCAAAATTGTAACTTTTAGCCTGCTCCCTGGCTTTCTCGGTCAGGTAGCTTTTTAGCAGTTTTCCCTTTTCGGGCGGGAACTGGCTCACGTGACAATCGATTGCGGCCAGTTTGCTATCCCAGCAGGTGGAGACGTCGATGAAGGTGTTGGGGTAAGCAGTATAATAAAAAGCCACCGTTTCTACTTTGTGAGCGGTTAACCCTTCTTCCAGATTTTCAGGGCAGAAATAGGGCATGGAGGAGAGAAAAGCTGCTTCAGCAGCAGCCAGGCCGGTGCGGATATGATCTGAATGGGCTTCATACGGGAGCCAGGGATCGCAGACCAGGATAGCAGAGGGTTTGGATTTTCTTATCGCTCCGGCAATACCGGATCTGGCTTTTTCATAAGGCAGATTGCCCCCATCAGGGAAGTTAAGCCAGAGCAGATCATTTGCTCCCAGGATAGCCGCTGCTTTTTCGGTTTCGTTCCGCCTGGACCGGGCCAGATCAGTGCGGTTTATAGATGGATCATAGGTCCCGGCCGAGCCGTTAGTTACAGTGAGCCAGGTTACATGAACCCCGGCCCGGTACAACCGGGCAACTGTGGCGCCGGCTCCGATTTCAAGATCATCGGGATGGGGTTGGATGCAGAGCAGATGCTCGGTTTTGAACAGATCGGGTATAGGGAAAAAATTGCAGATATCTGGTTTCACTGGTTCTCCTCTTTTTAAATCAGATTAGTGTAGGCTCCTAAAAAATCGACTGCATCCACCCAAGCATAGCATATTTTTCTTTTGCAGGATATAATTGATTAATGAAGAATGCCACTACCAAAACTGGTTATCCGGAGGAAAAACTGTGCCCGATAAGTCACCGCGCTGCAATCACCCGGAAGCAATAGCCAATATCCTGGTCAGGATCCTGGAGAAAACCCCTGCCGGTGGTGCCACCATCGAAGATCTGGAAGAAGCTTATGAAGAAGTTAAGGGCAGCACCCCATCACGGAAAACGATTTACCGGGCCCTGGAGCGGTTGGAACTTTTATTCGATCCCCTGGCCCGGGGTGAAGATCTTGAAGAGGGTGAAGAGGCAGGCCCCGGGAGAAGCACCTGGCTTGACGACGATCTGCCCGGGCCGATGGCCGGGATTAAAAGAAGCAAAAGGGACCGTAAAACTTACTACCTTTTTGACGGCCAGATGGCGGCTCCGGCTTTTAACCTTGACGAATCGATTTATGCCGCACTGAGCCTGTATCCGCAGTACCGGGGTATGCTTAAAGATGCTTATCATAAGATTATGCGAAAATTGCTGGCTGAAACCCTGGCCGGGGTAAGCGTCTACAATCTGCTGATTAATGAAATAGAGAACCATGTGCATGTTGCCGAACCGGCTCCGGCTGATCCAGAAACTTTTGCCCACCTGATTAGCGAAATATTTACAGCGCTTCGGTACAAGAAAAGGCTTAGAATTAAATATGTTCGGACTTATGACGGTGTGGAAACAGAAAGGGTGATAGAACCCTACGGGCTCTTGAATCGCTTTAACAACTACTACCTGACCGGATACTGCCTGAGCAGTAAAGCCAACCGTATCTTTCACGTGGTCCATATTCGCAACCTGCAGATTATTGAAGATTCAAGCTATAAAATGCCTCCCAGCTATTCGCTTAAAAAATCGTACAGCCAGGCCTGGGCCACCTGGACCCAGGAAGGGGGGGCGAGGTTGGAAACAGTCCGCCTCCAGGTCTGCTGTGGTACAGCCGAACGGTTCCGGGCCATTAAGTTTCATGAGTCACAAACTCTAACTGAGTTGGGCAACGGTGAAATAGAAGCAGTATTTCAAATTACCGGTGCCCATGAGATGGTGCCCTGGATAGTTAGCTGGGGATCTGACATCAGGGTCATTGAACCTTTGTGGCTCCGAACGAAGGTGGTTTCATACCTGCGCGAAGCTTTAAGCGGTTATGAGGATTAAAAAAAGGTTTGTTGAAAATATCCCGGCAAGATTGGAGATCATCGACAGTATGAATGAAAAACAAGGCGATATAAAGGCGAACGCACCAGTTACCTGGGTTTATCAACCGGGAGTTGCAGGTGCAGGATTTCCCTGGGGTCCTCACAAGGCACCCGTAAATTTACAATTTGAAGGTATTTCCCTGACGGTTGACAAGCATGAGGGCAGAATGGACTACCGGAGGGAAAGCTACAGCGAGCGATTTGAGAAAATGCTTCTTGCCGAGAAGGGCCAGTTTTTCCTCAATCCTGTTGAGCCTTTTCACAAGCCGGTGGGCATTAGCACCCATCTTATGGTTGAGTTTGCCCGACCGGTAATAGTTGAACCGCGGTCTTCTGAAGACGTACTGGTTACTTTTCCCCTGGAACTGGCCTGTGCCGTGAAGCAAAAACAGGCGGGGGCCAAAATATTGGAAATCTTTAGCTTGAGCCGCTCTAAATTTACCTTTTATGGAAGCATCCGCAGCGGGTGCTTTGGTACGGTGCTGATGAAAAAAAACTCCTGAAGTAGAAAAATAAGCGGCAGTTTCTTCTTTAAAAGTTGAAAGTATTTGCCGGTTTTTAACTTCACTATACTTCGATGTATCTTTAAACCAAAACTCTCTATAAAACTCTCTATATGTAGCTTTAACGAAGAGGGTTTTAATAATTAACCAACCTAAGTCTGGGCCAATTTTTTCATATACCTGCTTTGTCCACTTAAAAATGAGATTATTTGAACAAAATAGTCCCCGGATGTTGACATTTGAAGCAGGATTGCTTAAACTATTATAAGATAATCTATATAAATAGTAGAATATTAGGAGAAAGGCCTGTTGGATGAACTTGAAAATTGTTAAAAATGTAACCGATTTGATCGGTAATACGCCTCTGGTTTATTTGAACAGGGTTACCGAGGGCTGTCAGGCTAATGTTGTGGCCAAGCTTGAATCCTACAATCCCGGGGGTAGCGTTAAAGACAGAATTGCCCTGAGCATGATTGAAGCGGCTGAGAAACAGGGCCTGATTAGCCCGGACACGGTTATCCTGGAGCCGACAAGCGGTAATACAGGTATCGGACTGGCTATAGTTTGTGCTGCAAAAGGTTATAAATGCACCCTGACCATGCCTGATACGATGAGCATAGAAAGAAGAAACCTGTTAAAAGGGCTGGGGGCAGAACTGATCCTGACCGCTGGAGAGAAAGGAATGAATGGTGCGGTAAGAAAGGCAGAAGAACTGGCAGAGGGAAACGATCATTATTTTATTCCCCAGCAGTTTAAAAATGAAGCCAACCCGGAAGTACACCGCCGAACTACCGCTGAAGAGATCTGGTCCGATACTGAAGGAAAGGTAGATATCCTGGTTATTGGAGTCGGAACAGGGGGGACCATTACCGGGGTTGCAGAAGTTTTGAAAGAAAGGAATCCCTCTTTGAAAGCAATTGCAGTTGAACCAGAAAACTCCCCCGTTCTCTCCGGAGGGGAGCCGGCCCCTCATAAAATTCAGGGCATCGGGGCCGGATTTGTCCCGGAAATTTTACGCCTGGATTTGCTGGATGAAGTCATTAAGATTTCCGACCGGGAAGCCCTGGTAACGGCCAGGCGTTTGCTTAAAGAAGAAGGCCTTTTTGTCGGGATTTCGTCAGGAGCAGCCTGTGCCGCAGCTTTGCAGGTAGCCGGGCGCCCTGAAAATAAGGACAAACTGGTTTTGACTGTTTTGCCCGATCTTGCCGAGCGGTACATGTCAACGGTACTTTTCAATGAATAAGGTTGCTGAGAAATCGAAACCGGGGTCGTTTCTATTTTTTGGACAGGTCGTCCAAAAGGAGGATTTATAAGATGCAGCTTTCAACAAAAGCCCGCTATGCTGCCCGGGCACTGGTGGAACTGGCCTTAAAGTACGGCCAGGAACCGGTTAAGTTAAAAGATATTGCCTCCAGGCAGGATATTTCCTTGAAATACCTGGAACAGGTCATGTTCCCCCTGCGCATCAGCGGGTATGTAAAAACTCACAAGGGCAGCCAGGGTGGGTATGTCCTGGCTAAACCGCCGGAAGCGATCAACATGTATGAAGTTGTTCAAACAGTGGAAGGATCACTTTCCCCGGTCGATTGTGTGGACGATCCCGATGTCTGCGAAAGGATTAATCTATGTGTTACCCGAAATGTATGGGTGGGCCTAAAAGAGGCCATTTACAATGAGCTGAGCAGTATCACGCTGGCTGAGCTGGCCGAAAAGCAGAGCCTGTTATATCAAGAAGAAGATGAAGGCAGGGAGTAAAAATTTTTGCCTTTTTGTATGAGGCAGGGAATACGGGAGTGAAAAAATAACATTGTTAATTGATGGTATTAGTTGTGCGAGTTGTTCACAGAGCCTGGAAAAGGCACTGCAGAATAAACATGGTGTGGAAAAGGTCTCGGTGAATTTTGCCGCCGCCAGGGCTTACGTGGAGTATGGCCCTGAAATTGTATCCCGGGACGAGATCTTATACGGGTAGTGAAAGAAACCGGCTTCGAAGGAACTCCCGAAAAACCGGGAGATGAAGGGGACGAAATTGATGCATTAGTCGATGCCGTTTTTAAGGATGAAGCCATAATCACCCGCTCCATAATGGAAGCCGGGATCCCTCCGGCAAGCAGGATCAAATTATTGGCAGGTTATAATATTATAATATAAGAAAATCAACCTTCCCCCTCCCATCAATACAATCGGCTTCCGGGACTCTAACCCGGGAGCCGAACTTTTTGGTCAATTAATCTGTCTGGCCACCTAAAAATTATAGATAAATATTCTTAATAAAAGCAGGAGTCATTATTAATAAATAGAATATAATAACACTAATAATAAATGGGAGGTATAATAATGAGTTTAAAAGTTGGCCAGGTGGCCCCCGATTTTGAAACCGGTGCTTTTGTTGACGGCGGGTTTAAAGAAATCAAGCTTTCAGACTACAGGGATAAGTGGGTGGTGCTCTGCTTCTACCCCGGCGATTTTACCTTTGTCTGACCGACTGAATTGGCGTCAGTTGCCGCCAGATATAAAGAACTGCAGGACCTGGGAGTTGAAGTTTTATCATGCAGTGTGGACAGCAAATTTACTCACAAGATCTGGCAGGAAGTGGAGCTCTCAAAAATGGTTGATGGTGGAGTTCCCTTCCCGATGTTATCAGATACTGGAGGGAAGATAGGCAGTTTGTATGGAGTTTACGACGTTGAAGGCGGGGTAAATGTCCGGGGCCGTTTCATAATTGATCCGGACGGCAAGATCCAGGCTATGGAAGTGCTCTCGCCTCCCGTTGGCCGGAATTTCTCCGAACTGGTCCGCCAGGTCCAGGCTTTCCAGCATGTCCGGAAGACCGGAGAGCCGACCCCGGCCGGATGGCAGCCGGGGAAAAAGACCCTTAAACCCGGTCCCGAACTGGCAGGTAAGGTTTGGGAAACCTGGAAAATCGGCGATTAACAACTACAGGGGAGATATGTATCATGTTTAAATTCTATTGTTTCCCGACTTGAACCACCTGCCGTAAAGCGAAAGCGTGGCTTTCCGATCATAATGTTGAGTTCGAGTTCCATGACATATTGAAACAACCCCTGGAGGAAGAGGAGTTAAGCCATTTGGCCACCAGGGGCGGAACGAGTATAAAAGATTTGCTCAACCCGGGCAGTAAGGGGTTTAAGGAATTAAAATTGGACCTGGACGGTATGACCGAGCAAAAAGCAGTTGATCTGATCAAAAAGAATCCCAAGGTTATGCGCAGGCCCTTACTGACGGACGGAATTAAACTGGCTATTGGTTTTAATCCGGAAGAGTACAGCTCTTTTATTGAGGCCGAATAATAACCTTAATTTGGTGGAAAGAAAGCAGGTGAAGCAGCCCGAAAAAAATAACGGATTAGCGTTTATATCTGAAGTTGGAATATGTTTTGTAATAAGAGGGCTTGTTGCCGTCATAAGCTGTTTCAGGCTTTTGCTTTTTCTCTGAGTCGAATGTTTGATTATATTCGGCCTTTTTGTCATAATATAGTCAAGTTCGACCGGTGTCATAACCCTTAAACCGGAACAGGCCTTAACGGAAAAGGGAGGTATACGATCGTGAAAAAATATTTTTCCGGAGCTACCATTGAGTGTGCAAGCGGTGATATTGCGGGGCAGGACGATATGACGGCAGTGGTTAATGCCGCCAATGCCCAGTTGAAGCCCGGCGGTGGCGTGGCAGGCGCTCTGCATCGGGCAGCCGGCCCGGGACTTGAAGAGGAATGCCGCCCACTGGCGCCGATTAATCCCGGGGAAGCGGTCATAACCGGGGGGCATAATTTGCCCAACCAGTATGTTATCCACTGCCTTGGGCCAGTTTATGGTAAAGATAAGCCGGAAGAGAAATTCCTGGCAGATTGTTACCGTAATGCCCTGCGGTTGGCCGATGAGAAAAAGATTGATTCAATAGCTTTTCCTTCCCTGTCAACAGGTGCTTTTGGCTATCCGATGGAAGATGCGGCCGAAATTGCCTTCCGGACCATCAAAGAAGTTATCCCTGAACTGCAGGAGGTAAAGCATATCCGTTTTGTCCTGAGGGGAGGCCAGGCAATCGAAATTCATCAGCAGTGTATGGAAAAAGTTTTTGGCCAATAAGGTATTTGTAAGTACTATTCAAATATTAAACAGGGAAGCTTGCCGGTTCGGTGAATGACCTATACGGGCGTTAGTTTTATGTAAAATCCGGTCTGCTTCCCTATTTTTTGCCGGAAAGCAGGGATAAGTAGTCAATGCATCTAGTTGAGGCTTTAATTTTTGGCATTGTCCAGGGCATTTCTGAGTTTTTGCCTATTTCCAGTACAGCTCATATAATCATTGTTGAGCTGCTGCTTGGTTATAATTTTCCCGGCCTGGCCTTTGAAATATACCTTCATATCGCATCGGTTTTTGCAGTTATGCTCTATTTTCGCCGTGAACTGTGGGCTGTAGTGACCGGTTTTTTTAGGTATTTCAGCGAAAAAACTGCTGAAAATAGGGTCCATTTCATGTACGGGATTTATATTATTATTGCCACCTTCATAACCGGGGTGCTGGGCATTATCTTAAAATTCCAGGTTGTGGATGTTATGAAGACCCCGGGTTTTATTGCGATCGCCCTGGTTGTTACCGGGACGGCCTTAATCTTGATTGAACGGTTCAAAGAATACGGCAACCGCATGGAAGAAAACATGACTTACCTGGATGCAGTGTTGGTTGGATTGGCCCAAACAGTGGCCGTTCTGCCCGGTATTTCCAGGTCCGGTTCGACAGTGATAGTCGCCCTCTGGGCGGGGTTGGACCGGGATACGGCGGTACGCTATTCATTCCTCCTGGTCATACCGGCAATACTGGGCTCTACTGTCCTGGCCATCGGGGAAGTTTCCATGGAGATCTGGGCTGTTGTAGGGACCGCTCCCCTGGTGGTTTCTTTCCTGGCTTCCTTTGTTTTCTCCTGGATCGGCATCGTATGGTTGATCGACTTTCTGAAAAAGGGCCGCCTGGTCTATTTTGCCGCCTACTGCTTTGTTATTGCCATCCTGGTCTACTTTTTTGTCCAGGAGATACCCCCAACAGTTTAATATTGAAAACGATCTTATATAAAAGGGAAGGTATATGCCCCCTTTTTAAAGAATTAATCATACCTTAGCTGGTTTGAGTATCATTTGTGTTATAAACAGGGTAAAGAAGGTGATCAGGAATGGATCATATTGCCGATGGGCTTGAAAAAGCAATCAAGGCCATAAAAATTGGGGTTTCATCTACGGAACAGGAACAGCTGCACAGGGAGCTGGATCAGTTTTTGGACTGGCTCGAACCGATGCTCGAAGTTGATCCCGGTGATCTGGAGGGGCTTTTATTTAGCCATGACGCGGTTAACGTGCTGAGGGAGGACTCTCCCAGGAAAAGCGGCCTGGCCGAACTGCAGGAAGCCGCTCCAAACTTTGCCGGCGGCTTTTACCTGGTTCCAAAAATCATGGAGTAATATATCAGGCCGCAGAAGGGGAGATTAAGATTGGAATTAAGAAAAACGACTGTCTATCAGGCTGTTGAGGCTGTTTTAGAAGGTGAAGTTACTGCGCACCAGGTAATTGGAAAGACCATAAAGAACTGCTCCGTTCTTAATGAAGGGCTAAATATATTTACCAGCATAGCCGGAATCGATGCTCTTGAACAGGCTGAAGCTATTGACCGGAAGATTCAAAACGGCGAGAAACCGCCCCTGGCGGGAATACCGGTGGCGGTTAAAGATGATCTATGTTATGGTGTGTTGCCTACCAGCCTGGGATCTGCCGCCTTCAATGAGTTTATGTCCCCGGTAACAGCGACCGTAGTTGAAAGATTAATGGATGCGGGGGCGGTGGTAATTGGTAAAACCAACCTGGATGATATGGGGCAGGGGTCAACCACTCTTTCTTCTCCAACCGGCCCAACGGTTAACCCCTGGCAGGCCGAAAGGGCAGCCGGGAGCGCCGGTGCGGCGGCGGTCGCCACGGGAATTTGTATGCTCGCCGTAGAAAGCGACAGCGGCGGAGCCCTGCGCCAGGGGGCCTCGCACTGCGGGGTGGTAGGACTGCGCCCCACAACAGGAAGGATTTCGCGCTACGGCCTTAATGCCCACTGCAGTTCCTTCGCCCGGGTGGGGGTAACCGCTTTCTCCAGCGAAAATATTTCCGGGATTTTAGATCTGGTTTCCGGGTTTGACGAACGTGATGCCGCTACTGCTGTTTGTCGGGGAGGGATATCAGAAATAATAAAAAATCCCGGTTCTGAAGATATGACTATCGGCTACCCTGTTACAGCCTTTGATCACCTGGAGCCGGACCTGCGGGAGATATTTGAACAGGTCAGGGATCAACTTGGTAGTCGCGGATACAGGACCAAAGAGATTGACCTGGGCTTATTGCGTGAAGGCCTGCAGGCCTATTACGTCCTTGCCCTGGCGGAAGCTTCCTCGAACCATGCCCGCTTTGATGGAATTCGCTTTGGCAAAGGCCGGGAGACGGACAGCCTGGAAGAGATGTACCGGCAATCACGCTCTGAAATATTAGGGAAAGAAGCACGGCGGCGAAGTATCTTTGGCACATTTTTGCTTAGCAAAGGTAATTATGATCGTTATTACCGCCAGGCATTGAAAATATGGAAACTGGTCCGCCAACATTTTGAAGCCGCTTTCAACGAGTGCGACCTGTTAATGCTTCCTGTCGCTAAAAATCTTCCCCGGCCATTAAAAGAGGAAAGTAGTTATCTCGATCAGTGGTCGGACGATCTTTTCTGCGCGCCGGTAAGCCTGTCCGGAATGCCTTCACTGTGTGTTCCCGCCGGGCAGATTGATCAGTTTCCCATCGGGATGCAGCTCGTCGGGCCTCCGTTTAGCGAAAAAACCCTGCTCGCTGTCGGATCCACTTCCGGCCCCAGGGACATGGGTGAAGGTCCCTTGTCCCAATGATTGCCGGACTCGCGGGACAGGAGGACAGCCCCCCGTCCCAACCAAGTCCCAGGGTATTGAGGTGATTTAGTTATGAGGAAAGGAAGGTCGTTATGAAGTATGAGGTTGTGATCGGCCTGGAAGTCCATGTGGAACTGCTCACCGAATGTAAGCTGTTCTGCTCTTGCCCCAACCGATTTGCGTCTGAGCCGAATGTCAATACTTGTCCGGTATGTCTGGGGTTTCCCGGTGCTATGCCCCAGATGAGCCGGGAAGCGCTGCAGCAGGCTCTTACTGCCTCTGTGGCTCTTAATTGTGAAGTTGCTTTATACAGCTATTTCGATCGCAAGAATTATTTTTACCCGGATATGCCTAAAGGTTATCAAATCTCCCAGTATTACATTCCCCTTGGCAGTAAGGGATTTCTTGAAATTGAGGATAATCATGGATCACTTAAAAAAGTTGGCATTGGCAGGGTTCACATGGAAGAGGATGCTGGAAAACTGGTCCATGAAGCCGGAGGAGGGACTGCTGGCAGATCGTCGATGGTTGACTACAACCGGGCCGGAGTGCCGTTGATCGAAATCGTGACTGAGCCGGATCTGCGTTCTTCGGAGGAAGCACGCCGGTACCTGGAAAAGCTTAAAAGCATAATGCAGTACGCCGGAGTATCCGACTGTAAAATGGAAGAAGGCAGCCTGCGCTGCGACGCCAATGTCTCTTTGCGGATGCCGGGCGATCAGGCTTTCGGAGTCAAAACAGAGTTAAAAAACATGAATTCATTCCGGGCGGTTGAAAAATCCCTGGATCATGAAATAAAAAGGCAGGCCGAAATCCTGGACAGCGGGGAAAAAGTGGCCACCCAGACCCTGCGCTGGAACGAGGACAAGCAGGAAACGATCGTCATGAGGGGCAAACTCGAAGCCGATGGTTATCGCTGTTTTGCCGATTCCGAGCTGGCTCCGATCGAACTTACTGCCGAAGAAGTGGAACAGGCCCTTCAAAAACTGCCGGAAATGGCCGAAGAGAGAGCCCAACGTTTTGTGGAAGAGTACGGTCTTCCGGAGTATGATGCCGGAGTCCTGACCGCATCGCGATGCATGGCCGATTATTTTGAGTCCTGCCTAAATCTTTACAACAAGCCGAAAGAGGTTAGCAACTGGGTGATGGGTGCATTTTCCGCCCACCTGAAGAATGCCGGGTTGGAAGCCGATCAGGCTTTTTTCAGTCCCGAAGATATGGCTGAACTGCTGAAGATGATCGATGAGCAGGTGATCAGCGGTAAAATTGCCAAAAAAGTCCTGGATAAGGTTTTTGAGAGCGGGAAAAAACCACGCCAGGTGGTCGAAGAAGAAGGGCTGCTGCAGATTTCAGATCAGTCAGAACTGGAAGCGATTGTGGACCAGGTGATAGCCGAGAACCCGGACACGGTGGAAAGTTACCGCGGCGGCAAATCCAAGGCCCTTGGCCACATGGTCGGACAGGTGATGAAAGCCACCAGGGGTAAAGCCAATCCCCAGCTGGTTAATGAACTGCTGGTCAAGAAAATTGACGGCTGATTGATTGACGGTTGGTTAAAGGACGGTATTCCCTCTTTCCTTTACTGTTTAAAGCAAGGCTATGCCGATAGCGGCTTCCCAGCGGCCTTTTTAATGAAACTGTCAAATTAAACTGTCAGCTCGCTACCTGGTGATAGGCCCACTTTACCCAGAGCATGGCTGTTTCCAGGTCTTCTTTTTCCACTGTAGCTCCGCACCAGAAGCGCAGGCCGGGAGGGGCATCCCGGTAGGAGGCTATATCATAGGCCGCGCCTTCGGATTCGAGCAGTTTTGTCAAGAGCTTTAACTGTTCAGGACTTAGCTCAACTTTGAGACAGACGCTGGTGTTGGAGCGGATTGAAGGGTTGGCAGCCAGGAACTGGATCCAGCAGTTTTCTTCGACAAATTTTTCAATTACGCCCAGGTTTTCTTTACTACGCCTGATCAATTCGGGCAGCCCCCCTATATCTTCAGCCCACTGCAGGGTGTCCAGGTAGTCTTCAACACAAAGTATGGAAGGTGTATTGATGGTCGATCCTTCAAAGAGATCTTCTAGTAATAGGCCGTCTTTCTTAAGACGGAATATTTTAGGCAGGGGCCAGGGAGGGTTGTAGGTTTCAATTCGTTGGACAGCCCTTGGAGATAGAATCAGGATCCCGTGGGCAGCTTCTCCTCCCAGCGCTTTTTGCCAGGAAAAAGTAGCCGCATCCAGTTTGTCCCATGGCAAATCCATGGCAAATACTGCGGAAGTAGCATCGCACAGTGTCAGCCCTTTGCGGCCGGCCGGGATGAATTCGCCGTCCGGCACTTTAACCCCGCTGGTGGTCCCGTTCCAGGTAAAAACAAGGTCGTGGCTGAAATTAATCTTGGACAGGTCCGGCAGGCAGCCGTAATCGGCGGCGTGAAAGCGGGCCTTTTCCAGCCTGAGCTGTTTTCGGATGTCATCGGCCCAGGTTTTCCCGAATGATTCGAAATGGACTGCTTCTACCGGTCTTTCGCCAAGCAGGTTCCACATGGCCATTTCAAAAGCGCCCGTATCCGAAGCTGGAACAATGCCTACCAGGTAATCTTTGGGTAAGCCGAGGATTTCTTTGGTTTTATTGATCGCTTTTTTTAATTTTGATTTGCCGATCCCGCTGCGGTGCGAGCGTCCCAGGGGGGCGTTTTGGAGCGCTTCCAGGTTGTATCCCGGACGTTTGGCGCACGGCCCGGATGAAAAGTGGGGTTTGACAGGTTTTTTTTCCGGTTTTGGCTCCATTATTTAAAACCTCCATTTGCTTAATAGAAACTGGGATTGATTTATTAACAAATCATATCTTAGCGGCAGAAATAAGTAAACCGCCAATAATCTGTCCCTGAGCTAAGATATTATGATATAATTATGCTATGCATTGTTGATAATTAATATCAATGAGTTCGCCTTTAATCCGGGCGTCACCGGCGATAGAGGTAGGTTAATGAGATATATTTTCATTTACTGCCGGGTGAAGGCAGGTTAAAGAAAAACTTTGGTTAAGGAGGGAAGTTTCTTGCAAAAAAAAATTTTTATGATATGTGCCTGCCTGATGATTGTTTTTGCGCTTTTCGGCTGTTCACCTGAAGAGGTTAGCCCTGACAGAATAGAACCGGACCTAAAAGTAGTGACCACGATCTATCCCCTGGCCGATTTTGTTAAACAGCTGGGCGGAGACCGGGTGGAGGTGTCCCATCTTTTACCGACCGGATCAAGCCCTCATACCTATGAGCCCACCGTAGAACAGGCGCGGCTGGTTGAACGGGCGGACCTGTTTGTCTATGTGGGGGCGAACCTGGACAACTGGGCCGTAAATATGGCCGAAGCGGCCGATACCGAAATTAAAATTTTGGATTTATCAGGGCAAGTCGATTTAATAGAAACGGTCGAGTATCATGATCTTGAAAATGATGATCTGGAGGGAAATAGCCATGAACATGACCACAACAATCACAACCACCATGATTGTGACCATGACCATGGCCTGGAAGATCCCCACTTCTGGCTTGATCCTTTAGTGGTACGTGATTCGATTTCTCCCGCTATTCATAAAGAACTGGTTGACCTGGCTCCCGGAGGGGAAGATTATTTTAAAAACAGGCTTGAGCAGTATCAGCAGGACCTGAATGTTTTACATGAAGAGATTGTAGCGGCGGTAGACGGCTTCTCCAGGGACAGCTTTATTGCTTTTCATTCAGCCTGGCAGTACTTTGCCGATCGATACGGTTTGGAGGAGTTGGCTGTAATAGCCCAGTTCCCCGGCCAGGAGCCATCGGCCGGCTGGATTGCCGAGCTGGTGGAACTGATCAGGGAAGAAGAAATAGGCGCTATTTTTACTGAGCCCCAGTTTTCACCTGAGCTGGCTGAAAGGATAGCTGAAGAAAGCGGCACTGAAGTAAAGATTATCGATCCCCTGGGAGGAGAAGGCGTCCCCCGCAGGGAAACATACCTGGAGCTAATGAGATTTAACCTCTCTGTTTTTAAAGAGGCCATGGAATAAAACGCCGGGAATATGAGGAGTAGAGGAGATTGGACGAAGTAATAAAAGCTAACAATTTGACCGTTACCCTGGCCGGTAAAACAGTCCTGGAAGATATCACTTTTACAGCCGGCAGCGGAGAGTTGACGGGAGTTATTGGTCCGAACGGTGCAGGCAAAACAACCCTGCTGCGGGCGATCCTTGGTTTGATCCCCGTTCAGGGGGGCAGCCTGGCCGTGCTTGGAATTTCCGAGCAGCAGTTGAAAGAAGTCAGGTCCCGGATCGGGTATATGCCTCAGCGCCAGTCTTTTGAAAGGCGGTTTCCGCTTTCCTCTGCCGATGTAGTCGCTACCGGGCTCCTTTCTCCGCGGACACTTTTTCGCAGGGTGCCGGGTAAAAAAGAGCAGGTTAGAAAAGCACTCCGGTTGGTGGGGATGGAAGGTTTTTATGATCGCCCTTTCCAGGATCTCTCCGGAGGAGAGCAGCAGCGTGTCCTGCTGGCCCGTGCTCTGGTCAGGCGTCCCAGCTTGCTCCTGCTGGACGAACCAAATACCGGTCTTGATTTTCCGGCCCAGCAGAGTTTTGTAGAATTGCTGCGTGAGTTGAAAGAAAAAGAAAATTTAACGATCCTTCTGGTTTCACACGACCTGGTTTCCATCGCTCCTGCGGCAGATATATTGCTTTGTATTAACCGGACCATGCATATTCACGGCCATCCGGCTGAAGTTTTGCGCAGCCCCCAGTTAGATGAGGCGTACCGCTGTCAATTTGATTTCCTGACCACCGGGGGCGATAATGAGAGGTGCTGGCATTGAGCGAGATGTTTTCCTACGGCTTCATGCAAAGAGCCCTGCTTGCCGCTTTACTGGTAGGAATTCTCTGCCCTACCATATCGTTCTTTGTGATTTTAAAACGGCTTTCATTTCTGGGAGCAGGCATTTCTCACACTGCCCTGGGGGGGATAGCGATCGGCCTGGCTTCAGGATTGGACCCGGTTCTGACCGGGAGCGTTTTTGCCGTAGGAACCGCTATGAGTACCGGTCATATCAGCCGGCTTGGCAAAATAAGCGAAGATACTGTAATCGGTATATTCTATGCTTCGGGTATGGCCCTGGGGATTGCCCTGATCAGTACTTTTAAAGGGTATTATCCTGAGCTCTTCTCACTGCTTTTTGGAAACATCCTTGCCGTTTCAACCCGTGATCTGCAGGTTATGGCCGGTGTCCTGGCCGTGATCATTGTCTTTATCCTTCTTTTTTTCAAAGAATTGCTGGCGATTTGTTTTGATGAAGAAATGGCCGTTGCGGGAGGATTGCCGGTCGGGCCGCTCTATATGGGTCTTCTGGCTGCAATTGGTTTAACAGTAATGGTGTCCATCCAGCTGGTCGGTGTAGTGATGGTAGCGGCACTGATAGTTATTCCAGGTGCCACGGCTTACCGTCTGAGCGGCAACTACCGCAGTATGGTTGTCTATTCGCTGGTTACCGGGTTAACCGGAAGTTTTGGAGGGCTCTTTATTTCTTACTATTTTCCGGTGCCTCCGGGTGCAGCAATTGTCCTGATCCTGGCGCTTCTGTTTGGCATTGCTGTTGTGTTAAAATACCATTTTGAAAAGAATACCTGATTTTTATTTAAAATTTGGCGCTGGCTCTGGATTTGATGCTTTTTATGGAGGAGGCAGTATTTGAATAATGAATGATTCTTTCTTGGAAGAAGCCAAAGCAAAGCTGCGCCGAAAGGGGTTTAAACTTACCGGTCCGCGGCTGGCGATTCTTAATTATTTAGCCAGAGAAAAAGGGCATCCCGATGTGCAGGCGATTTATGAGGGGATCAGAACCGAATATCCGGGTATCGGCATGGCCACTGTTTATCGCACCGTGGATTTGTTGGTGGATATCGGGTTCCTGCGGGCTCTGGTATTGAAAAATAACCGGATCCGGTATGAACTGAACCGGCCCGGTGATCATCACCATCACCTGGTTTGCACGGCCTGCGGGGAGATTACCGAATTTGGCAGCTGTAATTTTAAGTTAATTTGCGAAGAAATAGAAGGTGTAACCCGGTTTAGAATTGTAGAGCATACTCTAGAGGCTTACGGCCACTGCCCGGGCTGTTTGACTGAAAGCGGGGATTATTCCACGGAAAAAATGTAATAGTAAATTGGTTGGCCGCCGTACTGAAGTTCAACTTCCAGTTCCGGATTTTTTTCAGCTACCACATTGGCCAGGAGCGATGCCTCTGAGCGGGGAATATCATGCCCGTAAAAAATGGTCACAATATCGTTATCCTCAGTAATTATTTTCTCTGTCACTATAAGGGCAGTCTGGTTCAAATCTTCCCCGGAGGAAATAATTTCATCTTCAAAGAGCCCCAGATACTGGCCGATTTTAATATTTGATCCCCTGATGGTGGTATCCCGGGTTGCATAGGTAACCAGGCCTGTTTTCACCCTGACTATCCCCTCCACCATGGTTGTGAGGTTGTTTCCAACCGGCTGGTGCGGGTTGTAAGCCAGGAGGGCTGCCAGTCCTTCAGGCAAAGACCTGGTTTTAACAACTTCAACATGCTTTTCTGCCAGAGTCTTAGCCTGTTCGGCAACCATAATGATATTTTTATTATTGGGAAGAATAACCGCCGTCTCCTGGGGCAGTTTTTGGACGGCGCTTAAAAGGTCTTCCACCTTGGGATTCATGGTCTGCCCGCCAAAAATAATTTCATCGGCGCCCAGGCTGAGAAAGATCTCCCTGAAACCTTCCCCGAAGGATACTGAGATAATACCTGCCTCGCCCTGTTCATGGCGTCCAGCTTTGGGCAAAATAATCGGCGTTTCCACCGGTGCTTTAGAAGAAGCGGCTTTTTCATGTTGGTTTTCCATATTTTCGATCTTTATATCACGCAGGGTCCCGTAATCAAGGGCAACCTGGAGGACTAATCCTGGTGATGCCGTATGGATGTGAACTTTGGCCAGACTTTTATCGTAAGCGACAATCAGGGAATCTCCGTAAGAAGTTAATTCGCTTTCAAGGCCGGAGAAGTCCCTGTTTTCCGATTTGATGATCATCTCGGTACAGTAGGGATGTTGAAGATCTAATGGTTCAGAAGGGATCGGTCTTGTAGGTTGTCCGGAAGGGCTGGTGCTAGCCGGAAAGTCTCCTCCCGGCAGATTTTTTTGATTGTGGTTGAGCAGATCATCAAGAGATTGTTTCATGGCATAAAGACAGCCTTCAAGAAAAACCAGGAGTCCGAGCCCTCCGGCATCGACCACTCCGGCTTCCTTGAGTGAAGGGAGCATTTCCGTGGTTTTTTCGAGGGCCGCTTTACCGCTTTTTACGGCTTCTTCCATGCTATTGTGCACGTTTTCGCCCTTTTTAACGGCATTTCTGATGCCGCGGGCCATCTCCCTGGCCACGGTTAAGATTGTCCCTTCGACCGGGGTAGAAACCGCCTTATAAGCATAGACTACTGCATATTGAAAGGCTTTGCTCAGTTCAGCCGGGGAGATGTAATCCTTTTTTTGCAAACCGCGGGCAATACCCCTCAGGATTTGGGACAGGATAACTCCCGAATTGCCCCGGGCGCCCATCAGGGCATGGAAGGCTACAATTTCGGAAAGTTCCCCTATGGATTCTCCTTCATAATTCAAAGACCCTTTAACAGCGGCGTCCAGAGTCATGCTCATATTTGTTCCGGTGTCGCCGTCAGGAACAGGGAATACGTTAAGGGCATCGATTTTTTCTTTCTCACGTTCAAAAAAATAACTGGCCCCTAAGATCATTTTTTTAAAATCTTCTACCGACAATAAATAGCTTTGTGAAATTCTGACTTCACTTGCCATTACCTTACTCCTAATTAATATTGAAAACGACTAATCAGAATAATATCATAAAGCAAGTTGTTTTTCTACTGGCCAGGAACCTTGTTTTTACAAATTGGGCCCCTCTCCTTTACTTCCCTGCCCTTGTTTCCCGGAGCAATCAGACATGGTTGCGGAGCATTAATTCTGATGGATGCGGTTCCAGGTAAACCTGGTCCTGGAGGTATGATACCCCGTGTTTGCGCACGTAATGACTGACCATAGTTAGGGGTACCACCAGGGGAGTAATAGAGCGGGCATAGGCATCAATGATTTCTAAGAGCTCCGCTTTTTCATCACCGGTAAGGAAAGTTTTGAAATGGCCCATAATATGATAGAGGACATTTACGTTTTTCTTTATTGTGGCTTTTAAAGCCATCGCTTCCATTAAGAAAGCCTGGTATTGATCCAGCAGTTCTTCTGGGGGCATTGTTTTTCCGGCGGCAACCAGCTTGCCCATCTTCGACAGATGTTTGGGGCTGTGGGCCATTAACTGGAGCTTGTGCCTGGTGTGAAATTTGACCAGTTTTTTATAATCCGGTTTGCCTTCCAGGAAAGACTGCCAGCGATGGTAACAAAAAACTTGTTCGATAAAATTTTCCCGGAGTTTTACATCGTGCAGGCGCCCTTCCTCTTCCAGGGGAAGAAGGGGGAAATGGTTTGTCACGGCAGAAGCAAAAAGACCCCGCCCCTTTTTTTGAGCCTGGCCGGAATGTCCGTAGACCTTAACACGATACAGGCCTGAACTGGGGGAATCTTTTTTGAATATAAAGGCGCTTAACTTTTCGTTTTGCAGTTCCCTGATCTTTTCTGTACAGAACTTTTTCATTTTGACCGTGTGATCGATATTACTCCTGGTGGTGACAAGCCGGGGCTGTTCGGGATCACCTTCCAGGTGCATTGTTTCACGGGGCACAGGCAGGCCGCATTCCACTTCAGGGCAGACAGGTATAAAGTGGAAATAATCCGCCAGCACATCGGTAATATAACGATCCCGCTTGTGGCTGCCGTCATACCTGACCTGGTTTCCGAGCAGGCAGGAACTGACCCCCACTTTAATTCTGTCTTCCATCTGACCTGTTGCCTCCTACTAACATAAACAGCTATGGTAAAAAAATAAATTATGCTTTATATTAATTTTAAACTATTATAGTATAGACATGCAAAAACAGTATGGTGGGAACCCGATCTTGCAGCAGGTGGTCATTTAGGTAGAATATATGAAAGGGTGAGGGCTGTGTACAAAAAAGCCGGAGTTATCCTGGCAGTGGTTGTTTTGGTGGCCGGTATTGCAGGGGGTGGATGCCAGCCCTTTAATGAAGAAACTGATGCCGAAACAGAAACAATGGAAGAGCGAGATGGGCAGGTTGAATATATTCAAAGCGAGGGCATCTTTGTCGGCCAAATTGACAGCCAGTCTGTAGAAATTGAGGTGGCGGGCCAGCCCAGGGCTTTTGCCCTTTCTGAAGGAATAGATGTCTCAGGAATAAGCAGCAGCTCCAGAGTTTCTTTTGCCTATGACGATCAGGGAGAGCGGCCTCTACTGAAATCAATTGAGGTTACTGATAAACCTTTAGAGGAGATTATCCAATCCGAGGGAACTTATGTCGGTCGTATTGATAGTCGTTCGATGGAAATAGAAATTAATGGAGAGTACAGGGCATTTACGATAGACAAGGAAATAACAGTGGAAGACTTAATCGAAGGTTCAATAATAGCATTTACGTACAGGGAAACCGATTCCAGGCCGGTTTTGATGTCGGTTGAAATAATCGAGGAACCTGACCCTGGACAAGATAGTGAACCCGGTGAACCCATTGAAGTTAAAGGTGAAGGAATCTATATAGGCCAAATTGACAGCCGATCGATTGAGATTTTTAGGAGCAGGGCTTTTACACTCGGCCGTGGAGTAAGCGTTAATAATATTGCAGACGGTTCAAAGGTGGCTTTTACTTATACTGAAACCGGGGAGCGCGCAATCCTGGAGCATATCGAAACTGTTGACAGCCCTCCGGAGGGTGAGGTTATACCGGGGATATATAATGGGCGGATCGATAGCCACTCGGTTGAAATTGAATATGATCAGGCTTTTATCCTCGGGGAAGAGATAGATGTGGAAGGCATTGCTGAAGGGGCAGAAATTGTTTTTAATTACCGGGAAGGGCCGGCGAGACCGGTCCTAGTTTCAATTTCTAAGCGGTAAAACCGGATGAAGACGGATCAGTTTAACTGTTCATTAATGCTTTTTAATGTTGATATAAACTGCAACAATAATCACAGCAGTTTAAGACTGTTATTCAAAATTTAGTTTCGCTGTTTTCTGGCGGATTCTCTGATTGGCGGGGAGGGATAGGTTTTGAAGCACTTATTATTGGTTGTGATTGTAACTGCATTTGCTTTAGTCTTCGGGTGTGCTGCTGAAGAAACAGGAGGATCTAACAAAAAAGCCCCAGATGATCTGCAAGCCGCCGAGAAGAAGGTCGACCCGGAAGAAAGTGATCCTGAAAAACACAGAGGAGAGGGCGAGATTGGTATTCAGTTGACTGATTATGTTTCAGAAGACGGCAAAGTTACAATAGCATTGGACCATTACCTGGTTGATGATGACATCCCAAAAGAGATCAGCACTTTTTTTACGGCTGAAAAAAATGAGCATACCGGCAATGATGAAAAAGAGAATTCCGAAGGAAATTTATACTTTGAAAGTTCCCAGATCAAATTGTTGGAAAAGGAAGTACACTACCTGGCCATATTTGTAACTGTAAAAAATATTGAAGATGGATATTTTAAAATCCCTCCCGGTTTTGATGATGAACAGCCGGTGCTGGTAAGTGAGGATGGGGCCAGGTACGAACGGGTAATTACTCAATTCAAGTATACAGGCGGCGCTGAAAACTTCTCCGGTTTTAATGACCTTCCCGAAGGATCTGAAGGAGTGATAGTTTTTGCCTGCCCGGTTGAGGATGTTCCTGCTGAAGTTCATTATATTTACTTCATGAAAGAAAAACAGAGGTCAGGAGTGGAGAAAGGGAAAATCATTGTTCCTTTAAACTTTTTAACAAATAATTAATTTATTGTAATCGGGTGCAGGCAGGAATAAAGTCGTCGATGTAGAAATTCCATTGATGCTGAATTTATGGAGTTTAAAATTCTTGCTTCTGTCAGGGAGGCAAGGTTTTTAACATTAAGAGCAAGCTGTTTCACGCGCTGCCTGTAAGTGAAACAGCTTATCTATAGCCTGGTTTAATCAAATGAGTTTAATCAGTTTCAGGTATCAGGCCGGCTTAATTGTCATTGAGAGGGGTATTATATGATAGACTGCCAAAGTTGCGGTATGAATTACGATGAAAATGAATATGGCTTTTGTCCTTACTGTGGGGAACAACCTCCGAAAAGCCAGATCCAGGATGAGGAATACTTGCTTAAGAAAGAAAAAGGACCTGAAAAATCAGCACCGGGCCAACAGAAAAAAATGAGGCCTGCCAACAAAACATTCAAGTTCGTTGTAATTGGTCTGGCAGCGGTTGCTGTTATCGGTGTGGCGATATCGGCAATATTTGCCCTGGGTAGCAGTGATGTATCTGTTCCGGACAAATATCCAACCATCCAGGAAGCAATTGATGCTGCTGAAGATGGAGATGAAATTATAGTTGGTATTGGTGTATACAGGGAGAATATAGATTTTAGAGGAAAGAGCATAACCCTGCGCAGCACCGATCCCGATGATCCTGATGTGGTTGATTCAACCATAATTGACGGGGGAAACAGTGGTGCTGTTGTCTCATTCAGGAGCGGGGAAAGCGAAGAAGCTGTTTTAAGCGGCTTTACGATTACCCGTGGAGGCGGTTTGCTGGTATCAGGAGGCAGCTCACCGGTAATCAAAAAAAATAACATTGAAGATAATTCGGCCGAGGTCGGTGCAGGTATAGCCATTTTTGATTCTTCTCCCACGATCCTGGATAATACAATTACCGGCAATTCAGGTTTCTGGGGTGGCGGCCTCCACATCGAGGAATCTTCACCTTTGATCGAAGGCAACATTATTCAAAGAAACAATGCCGAGTACGGAAGCGGGATAGTTATTTATTCCAATGCTTCCCCAACTCTGCTTAATAACACTATCTCTGGCAACTCTGCCGATCAACTTGGAGGGGGAGTGGCAATAGCCGGCAGATCTACTCCCACCATGGAGGGGAACACAATTACCGATAATTCTGCCGAGCGAGGCGGCGGACTTTACATCGAAGATTCCGAACCAGTTGTTGAAAGCAATATAATAACCGGTAACCGTGCAGCCAGGGGAGGCGGTCTTTTCCTGGTCAATTCATTAAGTACCGCCCTTATGGTCATCGGCAATGAAATTGCCGACAACCTGGCCTCCTTTGCCGGCGCCGGACTCTACATGGAAGGGTCTTCCCCCACAATAGAAGACAATGTTTTTATCGATAATATTTCAGAGCGAGTGGGCGGCGGACTTGCTGTCAACAATTCAGCGCCGTTGCTGCTCAGGAATGTTTTTGAAAGCAATGAAGCGCAGGATGATGAGGGTGGAGGAGCAGTATGGGTTTCCGGTGATTCGGAACTGGAACTGGAAGATCCTGATGATAATGTTTATACAAACAACACACCTGATGATATATTCGAAGAGCAGTAATTTTTAATTATAACTGAAAGGAGTATGGAATATAATGGATCAAGATAAAAATATACAAAAAGATATACAAAATGAAACTAATAAACAGCACTCCAAAAATATTTCTTCCCGGGGGAAAATAGTCGGCCTGGCCTTGGGTGTCGTGGCCGTGGTGGCTGTTGTAATCCTGGCGGCTGTGTTTTTACATAGCCCCTATATTTCTGTTCCCGGTGATTACCGGAGCATACAGGAAGCCATTGAAGCAGCCGGTGATGGAGATGAGATAGTTGTAGAACCGGGTCTTTATTACGAGCAGATTGATTTTCTGGGTAAAGATATTACGGTACGGAGCACTGACCCGGAAGATCCGGGAGTCATTGCTGAAACGGTTATTGACGGACGCAGGAGAGGATCTGTAGTAACTTTCCAGAACGGTGAAAGTGAAAACGCCATCTTAAAAGGCATTACCATCGCCGGGGGGACAGGCACAAGGGACACCCTGGTTCACGAATATGAGGGTGAGGAGTACGTAGAAGATTCTTACTACGGCGGAGGGATTTACATAAGCGGTAATAGCTCTCCGACAATAACCCTTAATGTTATCGAAGGCAATGAAATTGAACATGACAAATCCGCCGGGGGTGGTATTGCCGTCCTTGATAATTCAAACCCGATCATTTCCGGAAATACCATCGAATATAACAAATCATTTAACGGAGCCGGAATTTATACCTTTAAATCCGATCCGCTTATCGAAGAGAATATTTTGCGCGAAAATGATGCCAGAAATTACGGTGGGGGCATATTTGTAGACTTTGAAGCAAATCCCAACATTAACGTTAACGACCTTCATAATAACAGATCTACCAGCGGAGGCGGAATTGCTGTTTTTTATGCGAACCCTTTGATCAGCGGCAACACCGTAAACAACAACCGATCCATATGGTATGGAGGAGGAATTGCTGTTTTTGATGCTTCTCCGACTATCGAAAACAATGATGTTTCCAACAATTCGGCGAGGAACAATGGCGGGGGTCTGGCGGTGGCTGAAGGCTCATCGCCGGATATAATCAACAATACGATCATGGAAAATTATACAGAAGAAAACGGCGGTGGATTGGCAATCCTGGAAGGATCTGAACCCAACGTAATTGATAACATCATATCAGAAAATGTCGTGCTGCTTGGCGGTGGCGGAATTTATATCAAAGAATCTTCGCCGCTGATAGAGGGCAATAACATTGTTGAGAACCTGGTTCAGCAGGATGGCGGCGGAATAGCAATTTCAACCGATTCTTCACCGCTTGTGGCAAATAATGTGATTGACGAAAATACCGCAGGCCGCATGGGCGGCGGAGCGGTAGTTCACGGCAATTCTTCCCCGGTATTTGAAGACAACTCTATATCCAGCAATACGGCTGTGGCTTCGGGTGGAGGATTATTTGTACAGCGATCCGCGGTTACCATGGAGCGAAATGTCATCTCGGACAACATGGCTCAGGGAGAACTTGCCGACCTGCCAGGATCAGGCGGCGGTATTATTCTTGTAGCCAACTCCACTGCCACAATTCTTAATAACGAATTCACCCGTAATATCGCAGTGGAATTAGGTGGCGGCGTGGTCGCTTTTGATGATTCTGTAATTGAGCTGAAAGAAAATGATTTTATTGCCAATGAAGCTGACGAAGGCGGTGCTTTTGTCGGGTTTGGCGAGGCCAGTATTGAAAGAAGCGATCCTGACGACAATACTTACCGGGACAATGTTCCTGAAGACCTGGAAGAAGATGAAGATAATAATGATCAATAAATAACTCTGTTTTATTAAAGATAAGCCGCTAAGGTTTTTCACTAAAACAGTTGGCCAACAACCTGCCATTATGGCAGGTTGTTGATTTCAGGAGTGCTTTCTGTGCGTAACCTGGGTCAATAAACTTTTTATTTATTATCTGAGGTACGCATTTTATAATTAACAGAAGATCCTGACTGAATATAGCCGGGAGATACCCTGATCAGGGTTGGCTTATTATTTCAGGTACGTTATTATAATTGTATAAGTGTTTGAATGTACGGAGGCTTTTTAATTATGTCGCCAAAACAAAAGGAACCGGATCACTGCGATATATTTTGCAGTGATCCGGTAAAAGTAGATCATGTCAAAAGCCGGCTTGATGGCCTGGAAGTGGCGGTGGATATTTTCAAGGCGCTGGGAGATCAGACCAGGTTCAAGATTGTTTATGCCCTCTGGCATGAAGAACTTTGTGTCTGCGATCTGGCCCTGGTCCTTGGTCTGCCGGTTGCAGCTGTGTCATATCACCTCCGTTATTTAAGAAGCCTGCGCCTTGTAAAATCGGAAAAAAGGGGAAAAATGGTTTTTTACAGCCTTGCCGACGAACACATTGCCAGCCTGGTTGATTTGAGTATGGAGCACATTCGCGAGAACGGCTAGATTAGGGAGGTATGAAGCAATAAATATGCCCGCGGGTTATGAACTGATAAAAAATAACCTGATTTTTGAAACTGCAGCAGGTGCCGGACTGCTGGCACTGCGGATAATTCCCATGCTGGTTGCAGCGATTTTTATTGCCGAATTAGCCAGGTTGTGGCTTGGTAATGAAAAACTGAGATCTTTACTGGCCGGCAGGAGCGCCTGGACGGGGCGCTTAAGGGCGGTTGGCCTGGGAGCCGTCCTTCCTTTTTGTGAGTGCGGTGCTTTTCCGGTTATGTTGGGCCTGGTCAGGGCCGGGGTCCCAACGGGGGCCGTCCTGACATTTTTCCTGGTCAGCCCGGTGGTCAGCTTGCCTGCTTTCATGATTTTGATCGGTGTCTTTGGGTTGCCGTTGGCCCTGGTTTACCTGCTCATTACTTCTTCGGCCGCCCTGGCAGCCGGGTTGCTGTTGGAACCTGCAGGCAGGCGCTGGGGAATTTTTAAAAGCGGTTTTGCAGTAGGAGAAGAAAAAAACGAAAGGGCTTCCCTGGCCATGGCTTCTGGTTCTTCTTCATGCGGGTCCGACGGTGAAAGCAACTGCTGCTCTTCTACGGTATCACCTGATGTTGGAAACAAGAAAGGTCTTTCCTCCATAGCCGGCCCGGCCTGGGTTCAAACTGTTGACCTCATAAAGAGGATCTTTCCCTACGTTGCGGCTGTAATTGTCATTTCCGCCCTTTTGCAGAACCTTGTTCCCCAGGAATTAATAAAGCAGGCCCTGGCTGAAAGAGCTCCTTTTGATGTCCTGATTGGGGCTTTAATCGGGATTCCTTTTTACAGCGGTGATTGCGCTATGATAGCCCTGGCTGCACCGCTGATTGGAGCTACGGGGGCGGTAGCGGCAGGCATAGCATTCATTATAGCCGGATCGGGGACCAGTATAAATGGGATTATTTTTATGAGCTCGGTCTTTAAGCGCCGCTTTCTTGCCCTTTATGTTTTAACGGTGTTTAGTATAGCCCTGGTAGTGGGGTACCTGATCTCAATGTTGCTGGCCCTGGGCCTTGTATAGTAAGATGATTGTGTAGGGCGGATTGCGGTAGGGCTCTGATTTATGGATCAGGGCGAAAAAATGATCAAGCAGGAGTTAAAACCAATTCGTAACGGTAAAGGAGAATACCCATGTATATAGAGGATATCAGCCCGATCATCTTTGAAGCAGGCCCGATTGCCATCAGGTGGTATGGCCTGATGTTTGCGGTTTCGATACTGACCGGTTTTTATTACCTGCGCAAGAATGGTTTAAAGCACGGTTTTAATGAGGATATACTTTTTAGCCTGTTTATCCTGGTTGTGGTCTTTCTGATCATGGGCGCCCGGGCTGTTTTTGTTGCCGTCAACTGGCCATATTTTATGGAAAATCCCCATCTAATTATTCGGATTGATCAGGGAGGGCTTGCCTTTCACGGCGGCCTCCTGGGCGGTATTTTAAGCAGTTGGATTTACTGCCGGGTTAAAAATTTAAACTGGTGGATCCTGACCGACCTGGCTGTCCCCGGAGTTGCACTTGGAATTGCTTTGATCCGGATCGCCAACATTTTTAACCAGGAGATACTGGGCCGTGAAGCGGCAGTGTTCTTTTTTGAAAGGCACCCGGCCCAGATTTATGGGACTTTAATTGGTATAACCCTGCTTTTGTTCCATAATTACCTGGTCAGGCGCCGGGAACTCAAACCGGGTTATTTGTTTTGGAGCTTTGTTCTTGGTTACACTTTACTGCGCGGGCTGATTGAAGAAACATTCCGGGATAATCCTCTTGTAGCCTGGAATTATGTCAGTGAAGCCTGGGGAGCAGGGTTTTTTACGACTGTACATCTTTTTACGCCCCCGATCATAGTTCTCTGCCTGTTGATGATGCGGCATATTAACAGGAACCCGGAGCCAGGGCGAAAGATTTAATCTGTTTTAATTAAAATAGTAGAGATTATTAAGAAATGATATAATAATTTAGCGGTGGGCATGAAAATCGATATGAGTTTGGAGCAAGCAGTAGAATAAGTTTAGGACTGCGGTTGTGATTATGGAGAAGCCGTGAATTAAGAAGTTGCTTTGTTAGGATGGTAAATATGGTAAAAGCAGCTTGGAAAGGTGTAATCCTGGCTGAAAGCGAAAATACAATTATTGTTGAAAGAAACCACTATTTTCCACCCGGGGATGTTAAGCAGGAATACCTGGTTGAAAGCGACTACAGGACCAGGTGCCCCTGGAAAGGACCGGCTCATTATTACGACCTTGTAGTTGATGGAGAAAAGAAGGAAAACGCTGTTTGGTCCTACCCGGATCCAAAAGAAAAAGCCCGCCATATAACCGGCTATTTTGCCTTTGGAAAGGGTGTTACAGTTGAATAAAACCGGCGGATTATTGCTGCTGTCCGTGCTGTTTATTACTGCTTCCGGATGCGAGGCGGTCCGGGGAGAAGGCGATCCGGATAGTTCGTCCTGTCCTGGACAGGCCGTAGAAATGGAGGAATATGAAGAGATGGGTGATTTAAGAGAAAGGTTAACGGAACTGCAGTACCGGGTAACCCAGGAGGACGGAACTGAACCTCCTTTTGACAATAAGTACTGGGAAAACAAGGAAGAAGGCATCTACGTGGATATTGTTTCCGGGGAACCGTTGTTCAGTTCAACGGATAAGTATGATTCCGGGACAGGTTGGCCCAGTTTTACCAGGCCGATTGAAGAAGAAAGAATCGTTGAAAAAGATGATTACAGCTATGGGATGCACCGCACCGAGGTCCGCAGTAAAAAAGCAGATTCCCACCTGGGGCATCTTTTTGGAGATGGGCCTGAACCAACCGGCATGCGCTACTGTATCAACTCAGCGTCCCTGGAGTTTATTCCTAAAGAAAAAATGAATGAAAGAGGGTACGGTGATTACCTGTGGCTTTTCGAATCGGAGTGATTCAGCTTTTGTCACAGCACCCATTAACCGGAGCAGGAATTTTTGCCTGCTGCCAAACTGATCAGGGCGGCAGCCGCAGAGGTGTAAAAAGGGAATATGGCCGGCAGGCTCTGCCAGATCAGTCCGCTTATGGGAGGCATAATAGCTACTCCCAGGGAATAGGCGGCAAAAAATACACCGATGGCCCGGCCCCGCCAGGCTGGATCAGAGTTTTCCATGACCAGGCCCAGCATGCCCTGGAAGGAGAATCCAAACCCGGTTCCGTATAGAACCATGGCGGCATATAGAAGCCCTGCTGCCGGGGCTATAGCGGCCAGGACCAACGATGCGCACAAGAAAGTTAGGCCGGCAGTGCAACCGGGAAGATTTTGTTTAAACAGAGGTTTTATCAGTCCCGGCCATAACAACTGGATTATGATTGCCGTAACGGCAAAAGTTGCAAACAGCATTCCGGTCCGGGCGTGATCCAGCCCCAGCTCTGCTGCCCGTTCAGGCAAAAAAGAAGCCAGGGTCCCTGTTGAGCCCATTGTCCCGAGGGCGAAAATAAAAGTGCCTTGCAGTCCGGGCCGGGCCAAGATCCATCTTATGGATACTGAAGGTGCAGCAGTCCCTGTACCCGGGTTTATCTTTTTTTTCAAAAGGACTAAAGCGGCGGCCAAAGCCAAAGCCATGAACAGGGCCAAACCGTAATAAACGGCATGAAACCCCAGGCGGTTTGCGGTTATCCCCGCAAAAAGAGGCCCGGTTACTGCCGCCAGGCCGATTATAGCTCCAAACAGGGCCAGGCGTTTACTGTAAAGTGGGGTTATGGTTTTTCCGGCAGTCAGGGAGGCGAGGGCGGCGGGAACAAGCAATCCACCCATGAAACCGTGACCGGCCCGGACAATAACCAGATGGTAAGCACTTCCAGCCTGGGTATAGAAAAATAAACCCAGTGATGCTCCGGCCAGCCCTAAAAATAAAGGGAGATGCCATCCCTTCTTGTCAATCATGATTCCCCCTGCAAAATTACCGATTATATTGAACAGGGAATAGAACCCGATTACCAGCCCCAGCAGAAAAGGAGTTGCTCCCATTGACATGGTATAAGGGGCCAGGACCGGCATTTGCGCATGTGTGTCAAAAAACGCGCAGAATACCACCAGGTAGACTGGAATTAATAAAAAGTTGCCGTTTTTATTATCCTTATTGCCCTGCTGCAAGTTCTCACCTCTAAAGCGACATGATTTTAACCTTGTCCACTAATATACACTAACTTTTTATCTTTTTGTATAATCGCTTTTAATTTGACACCAGGAAAATGAGATGCTATATTGTAACTGTTAGATTAACCTAACAGATTATCCTAATATCAATTATTTTAAGGCGGTGGTCCTGTTGACCCAATCATTCCCGGTTACCTCTTCACTGCAGGATTATCTGGAAGTTATTTTAAACCTGCTCCAGGAGAAAAAAACAGCCCGGGTGACTGATATTGCCGATCGATTGGATATTGCCAAGCCCAGCGTTATCCAGGCCCTGGCCATATTAAAAGAAAAGGGTTTGATCAGGCAGGATCGCTATGGCCCGGTGGAATTGACTGAGAAAGGTCGTCGTTATGCCCTCAAAGTGAGGCACAGGCACAAAATAATCTACGGGTTTTTAACCCAGGTATTAGGAGTGTCACCTAAAGCGGCGGAAAAAGATGCCTGCCTGCTGGAACACGATTTAAGCAGTGAAACTTTTGACAAATTGCTCCAGTTCCTCTTGGAACAGGATATTGATGCAGGCTTAAAAAAAGAACTGGCCTGGCAGGACCAGGATGAGTGATCCTTGGACGGGAGTGACATCTGATGGAAGTATCACTGGTTGAAATGAAACCCGGACAAAGCGGGGTGATTTCCAAGATCCGGGGTGGTTCAAACTTAACCCTGAAATTAAACCAGCTTGGGTTAAGGGAAGGAAAACGCATTAAAAAGATCAGCTCTATTTTTAACCGCGGGCCGGTAACATTAAATGCTGACAATTACCAGGTTGCGGTTGGATATGGAAAAGCGATCCGTATTATGGTGGAGGTAGACGAACTTGAGAAAGATAGTCCTGGCCGGCAATCCTAATGTCGGCAAAAGTGTGGTTTTTTCCCAGCTAACCGGCTCCAGGGTTATGATCTCCAATTATGCCGGAACTACTGTGGAATTTACAAAAGGCCTGCTTAATACCGGTGAAGAATCCTTTGAAGTTTTAGATGCCCCCGGTACATACAGCCTGGAGCCAACTTCCAAAGTGGAAGAAGTAGCTTCAAACCTTGTTGATCAGGCTGACATAGTAATTAACGTTGTAGATGCCACCAACCTGGAACGCAACCTATTTCTAACCACTGAATTACTGGAAAGGAATGTGCCCCTGATTGTGGCCTTGAACATGATCGATGAGGCAGGGCACAAGGGGGTAAAGATTGACGTAGAAAAGTTGGAAGAACTGCTTGGGGTTCCGGTTGTGCCGACCGTTGCAGTAAGCGGGGAGGGCCTTAAAGAACTTGTTGATTCACTGTCAAAGTCGGTTAACAGGATTAAAATGCCATTAAATATTTCTGATCGCTGGGCTTATATCGGGAATTTGGTGGGGCAGATCCAGGAAGTAATTCACCGCCATCATAGTTGGCTGGAAAAACTGCAGGATGCGAGTTTAAGGCCCCTGACCGGCTTCCCGATAGCGGCAGCAGTTCTTTTCCTGGCTTTTCAGCTGGTTATCGGGCTGGGAGAATTTATCCATGAGGCCATGGAAGATTATATTTTTGAAGGGTTTTATGAAACATTGCTGTTATACTTGAGTGAAGCTCTTGGTAGCAGCGGTTTTTTACATAATATTTTAGTTGGTAAACTGGTGGACGGAAATATAGATTTTGAAGAGTCGCTCGGGGTTTTGACAACCGGAGTTTTTGTGGAACTGGGCGTAGTCCTGCCTTTCCTGGCAGTTTTTTACCTGGTTCTAGGTTTTCTGGAAGATTCAGGTTACCTGCCCCGCCTGGCGGTTATGGTTGACCGCAGTATGCACCGGCTCGGCCTTCATGGTTATTCAATAATTCCCATGGTTCTCGGTTTTGGGTGCAATGTGCCGGCGGCCCTGGCTGCCCGCAACCTGGATAGCCGGCGGGAAAGGTTTATTGCCTGTACCCTGATGTCGGTGGCTATCCCGTGTATGGCCCAACTGGCCCTGATTGTAGGGCTGGTGGGGCGCCATGGCTTTGATTATTTGGCCGTGGTATTTGCCGCCCTCTTTTTTATCTGGGTGGTACTGGGCCTGATCATTGATCGGGTCATGCCCGGTTACACCCCTTCTATGGTGGTGGAGATTCCTCCCTACCGTATCCCCAGCTTTAAAGCCCAGGCTAAGAAACTGGCTATGCGAATCAGGGGGTTCCTGGTTCACGCCACCCCCTATATCCTGGGTGGAATTTTGGTTGTGAACATCCTTTATACCCTAGGTATAATCCATTTCCTGGGGGTCCTGTTTGCACCGGCCGTGCAGGGGCTGCTCGGGTTGCCCGGCGATGCTGTTTCAACCCTGTTAATTGGGTTCCTGCGCAAGGATGTTGCAGTAGCGATGATGATACCGCTGGGGCTAAGCGCCCGTCAGCTGGTAATCGGAGCCGTGGTCCTGGCCGCTTATTTTCCCTGCGCTGCTACTTTTACAGTTTTGGTCAAAGAGATGGGTGTTGCCGATATGGCTAAGTCGGCGGCAATTATGATCGTGACGGCTTTTTCGGCCGGTTTTATTCTCAACCTGCTGCTGGATACCGTTGTTCCCGCCGCTTACCTGGCCGCCGGGCTGATCGTATTGAGCATAATTCTGCCTATGGTACTGGGGAGCACCTCGGACCGGAGGGAGCTGTCCGATTTGGACGAAACTGCCTGATTTTCCTTCTTTCCTGGGGACAGGTAACTATTCAACGATAAAATAGGCCTTGACAAATAGCCCCGGAGGGGATAATATAAATACTATTAAATAAAAGTAATATAATAGTATTTATATCAATTCAGGAGGGGTTGCATTTGCTGCCAGGCAGAGACAAGGAGTTTGCCGAAACAAAAAAGGTGGTTTCCAGTTTATTTATCTCTTCCTGCTTTTATTCTTCTACCGCGCCCCACCGGTTCACCTGCCGGGGCGGGATTTCTTCTATGCGCCTCTAAAGTATTGTGCCGCCAACAGCTTAAAAAGCACAAATAATTAAGGAGGCAAATAAATCATGACCTATAACTTTGATACTTTATCTATTCATGCCGGGCAAAATGCAGATCCGGCCACCGGCGCGCGTGCCGTGCCAATTTATCAAACTACGTCTTATGTTTTTGATTCGGCAGAGCATGCGGCGGCCTTATTCGGGCTTAAAGAGCAGGGCAATATTTATTCCCGAATTATGAACCCCACTGTCGGAGTATTGGAGGAGCGATTGGCCAGCCTGGAAGGCGGCAGCAGTGCCCTGGCTCTGTCATCCGGCCAGGCAGCTATCACTTTAACCATATTTAACCTGGTCCGGGCCGGGCAGAACATAGCCAGCAGCAGCCACCTGTATGGGGGCACCTATAACCTTTTTTCGTATACCCTGCCGCGATTTGGTATTGAAACCAGGTTTTTTGATCAAAATGATCCGGAGAACCTGGAAAAGGTAATTGATCAAAATACCCGGGCGGTATTCTTGGAATCTATTGGCAATCCGAGAAACAGGATTGCCCGGTTGGAGCAGATCGGCGAAATTACCCGCGAGCATGGAATACCGCTTATAGTTGACAATACCGTTACCACCCCGTACCTGTGCCGCCCCTTTGAGCATGGAGCTGACCTGGTGGTCCACTCCCTGACCAAGTTTATTGGGGGTCACGGCAGCTCGATCGGCGGAGCGGTGGTGGAAAAAGGGGATTTTCCCTGGTCTAACGGTAAATACCCTGATTTTTGTAGTCCCGATCCTTCCTACCACGGTGTTAATTACTGGGAAAGTTTTGGGGCGAAAAACGAAGGTGAGCAGGGAGCCGCCTTCTCGGTAAAGGCGAGGGTGCAGTTGTTGCGGGACCTGGGCAGCTGCCTTTCACCGTTCAATGCATTTTTATTCCTGCAGGGGCTGGAGACCCTTTCACTGCGTATGGTCAGGCACAGTAAAAATGCCCTTACCGTGGCCAGGTGGCTTGAGGGGCATCCTGCAGTGAAATGGGTTAATTACCCCGGCCTGGAAAGCCACCCCGACTACAATTATGCCCGGGAAGTTATGCCCCTGGGCCAGGGGGCCGTGGTTGGTTTTGGCATCCGGGGCGGGCTCGAAGCGGGAACCCGGCTGATCGATTCCTTGAACCTTGTCTCGCACCTGGCCAATATCGGTGATGCCAAAACCCTGATCATCCATCCGGCTTCCACAACTCATCAGCAACTTTCACAGGAAGAACAGCTGGAATCAGGGGTACCAGAAGACTATATCAGGCTTTCGGTAGGGCTTGAAGATCCTTCCGACATCATAGACGATTTGGAACAAGCCATAGCAGTCAGCCAGAATCAGCTTGTTGGAAGGAGAGGCCAGTAGAATGACAGATCCCTTAAATGCTGTATCAGAAAAGAAAAAAGGGCATGATCTCCCCGATTCGCCCCGTTCGGTGGGCTGGACCCGGCCTGTAAGGGCTCTTCTTGCCGATGAAGACAACCCTCTTCCCCTTGATTGCGGGGAAAACCTGTACCCGGTTACTGTTGAATTCGAAACCTACGGTAAACTGACTGCCGCCAAAGACAATGCTGTTTTTATTCTGCACGCTCTTTCGGGAGATGCCCATGCTGCCGGCTGGGATGCCGAATGGAAAAAGTATAAACGACCCTGGAGAAAGGACCGGCCGGGTTGGTGGGATGAAATGATCGGCCCGGGAAAGGCCTTCGATACTTCCCGCTACTTCGTGGTCTGTGCCAACCTGCTGGGCAGCTGCTACGGTACTACCGGACCCTGGGAAACCAATCCGAGAACCGGGAAGCCTTACGGTCTTGATTTTCCGGTGGTAACAGTGGAAGACTGGGTCCGGCTGCATGTAAGGCTCCAGGATTATCTGGGTATAGAAAAATTTTTGGCTGTAGCAGGAGGTTCTCTCGGCGGGCAGCAGGCCCTGGCCTGGGCCGTCAATTACCCTGATCGGATCCGGTCGGCGGTTATTATGGCTGCCTCGGCCCGAATCGGGGCCCAGGGTCTGGCGTTTAACGCTGTGGGGAGAGAGGCAATCTTGAGCGATCCCTGCTTTGACGAGGGCCAGTATTACCAGAACGAGCCCCCGCGCTGCGGACTGGAACTGGCCCGGATGCTTGGCCACATAACTTACCTTTCACAGCGGTCCATGGAAGGCAAATTCGGCCGCCGTTTTCAAAACGGAACGGAACCGGGCTACCGGCTGAATAATGAATTTTGCGTGGAAAGCTACCTTGAGCATCAGGGGCGTTCATTCGTTCGGCGTTTTGATGCCAACAGTTACCTGTACCTGACACGGGCGATGGATTACTATGATGCCGCCGGCATCGGCGGTGGTCTTGAGGCGGCTTGTTCCGCCATAAAAGCCCGGCTGCTCCTGGTATCATTTTCTTCCGACTGGCTTTATCCGCCCGAGGATACCAGGGAAGTGGCAAAGGCGATGCTGGCCAATAAAAAGCCTGTATCCTATATTGAGATACTCTCTGATTACGGCCATGATGCCTTTCTCCTGGAAACGGACAAAACATCTCCCCTGGTGGCTTCGTTTTTAGGGAGGTGCGGTTAAACATGGCCAATCACAAACGTTGGGATCACTGCCTGATCTATAAACTAATCGAACCAGGTTCTTCTGTCCTGGACCTGGGCTGCGGCGGCGGAGAGCTGCTGGCCCGCCTGGTTAAACAGAAGCAGGTATGCGGCCAGGCAGTTGAAGCGGATCCCGGCCGGGTTGGGGAGGCAATATGCGCCGGCGTAGACGTTTATCAAAAAGATATGGACCGGGGCCTGCCGGAGTTTAAGACCGGGTCTTTTGATTATGTTGTTTTAGAAAAAACCCTGCAGGTCCTTTATCGGCCCATGGTGGTGATGGAAGAAATGCTGAGAATAGGCAAATCCTGCATTGTTACATTTCCCAATTTCAATTACCGGGAGGTTGTAGATACATTAAAGAGCACAGGAAGGATGCCTGTCACTTCATCGCTGCCTTACCAGTGGTATGAAACTCCTAACATTCACCTGTTTACCCTCTTTGATTTCCTGGACTGGGTTGATGAACATGGGGTTGGAATAGTTGACGGTTATGCCTGGAGCAATAACCGTTCCCGGCCTGTGGATTTGCCTGCAGACAGCAGGGAAGCTGAAGAGCTGCTTTTTGTGTTGCGAAAATAAGGCGTTATGCCGTTGAGGTTTATGGTTGTGACAATGGACGGTCAAGTTAGCTTAAGCGCCAAGGCGCCTGTTTAAACGGTTTAACCTGTGCCGGAGGGCCTGTGGACTGAATTCGCTGCATCTGCCCGGGGTTGGGATACCGCTTAACCTGGCCAGGGCAAACGCTTTTTCAGTTAATTCCAGGGCGGTGCGGTATTTGCCAGCCCGATGTTCGTAGTACTTGGCCAGTTCAACAAGGGCCGGGATGTTGCGGGGGTTGTTTGCCGCCGTTTCTTCCCATATCTTAACAGCTTCCTCCCAGCGACCCTGCCGTTTAAAATGAAAGGATAGTTTCAGGGCCGCTTCCTCGGCCAGAGGATCAGGGGCCCAACTGGTGGCCTCGCGGAGGTGGCTTACCCCTTCATAGCAGCGCCCGGCTTCCAGACAGAGGCAGCCCAGGGCCAGGGATTCGGCGGGGTGTTTGACCAGCTCTCCGGATGTGGTGCGGTAAACCCTTTCCAGCAAGGTGACCATCGACAGGATATCAAGCACATTATGGTGAAATACCTTTTTAAGCAGTTCGGTTTCCCCCCGCCTGAGATAATTAAAATACACCTCAGGAATTTCTGCGCCCGGGATGTCGTCAGTTCGCCCTAAGCCTAAAAGCGATTCTTCCAGCGAATGCAGGGAGCGGGAAGCAAGCCTCTTTTTCCAGAGAGACCGGGCGCACTGCAGCAGATCAAGGTGCTGTTCCGGTTCAAACGGCCTGAATCCGGCCAGCACCTGCCGGTTCCTGATCAGAGGCAGATCAAACTGCTTGCCGTTGAATGTAACCAGGACCGGGTTATCCGAGATTGATGCTTTTAAGTGGCTTAAAATGGCCCTTTCTTCGGAAGGGCGGCGCATGAAGTACTGACGCAGTATAAAGTGGCCTCCATCGGCCCAGCCCAGGCCAATCAAAAAGGCCCAGGTTCCGGTTCCCCCGGAAAGGCCTGTGGTTTCAACATCCAGGAAAATTGTGTTTTCAGGTTTAAAACTGAGCAGACTTTCGTCACGTGCGGGCAGGGCCAGCCCGGATCCGGAGCAGGAAAGGAAGCCTGACAAAGTGTATTCGCCGTGCTTATAATCGAGGGGAAATTTTAGTTCACGCAAATAACAATACCCGTAAGAGGTTTCTTCTTCCCTTCCTTCGCCGGGGAAAAGATCAATCCTGGTTTCGGTTTCCAGTCCTTCAGCCACCTGGCGGCCCGTCTTTATTTCGCCGGTCCCCCGCAGGGCGGAAAGGCGCGAACCAAGGCTTCGCTTCACTTCAAGATCACCTCGATTAATTGAAGTGCCTGCAGTTTACCGGGTTCTACGCCCTGGTAGGCGGGCCCGGTGCAGGAGGGACACCCCTCACTGCAGTGGCAGTCGGTGATTACTTTCATGGCGGCCTGAAAGATATCCCGGCAGCTGCGGTATATTTCTGCGGAATAACCGACTCCGCCCGGGAAATTATCATAGAGGTAGAGGGTAGGTAGTTCTGTGAACGGAGCCTTGACCTGACTTACCGCCCGCAGGTCACGCGGATCGCCCATCAGGAAAAAGGCCGCAACCTGGGGTAGCAGGTGGGCCAATCCCATCAGACCGGACTGGACAGCGGATAAGGGCATACCACCCAGTGCTGCCCTGGTAAAGGCAACCCAAAAGGCGGTGGTGTGCATCTCGGTTTCCGGGAGGTCGACCGGCCCGGCGCCCAGGTTTTCGTGGGTATTGAAACGGATTTTTTTGAACATCGAAACCAGGGCATTAATCCTGACATCGCCCCAGGCCCTGTTGACGGTACCGGCTTCTTCTTCAAAAACTTCCAGTGTTTTTAAATCAACTGAGAGGTTGGCATCGGTGAAGTAATTTACGTCGACCTGGCGCACGTAAGCTTTCTTTTCTTCAAAATCAAGTTTTTCTACCTGGTACTGGGTGCCCCCGTGCATGTAGATGGCTTCTTCATGCACCAGCATCGGGGCGCTGAAGCGGTCAACTTCGCCTACCACCCGGGGGTTGGGACCGGTAATATCGATGATAATCACATTTTCCCGGGTGGCGCTGCGCAGGCTGATCTCTTCAGCCGGGTAGGTGTCTTCCATCCAGTGATAGCGGTTGTCACTGAAGTACAGGACATTTTCGTCTTCCAGGAAGTGAAGTATTTCGCTTATATTGGCGCGGCCAAACTGTTCATTCTGGTCAAAAGGTAGTTCAAAGGCGGCACAGCGGATGTGGTTGGTCAAAATGATCAGGTTGTCGGGATCGGCAAGGGCCCGTTCAGGAGTGCGGCCGAAAAAATACCCGGGGTTGGCTACAATATACTGGTTAAGAGGTTCACTGTTGGCAATCAGGATTGTCAGGGAAGTGCCGCTGCGCCTTCCTGAACGGCCGGCTTGCTGCCAGGTGCTGGCAATGCTGCCCGGGTAGCCGGTCATCAGGCAGGCATCCAGGGCCCCGATATCGATCCCCAGTTCCAGGGCATTGGTGCTGATCACGCCCTTGATGGACCCCTGCCGGAGCCCTTCTTCTATGGCCCGCCTTTCCCGGGGCAGGTAGCCGCCCCGGTAGCCCTTGATGGCGCTGTCTTCGCCGGGATTTAATTTCAACCCCTGGCGCAGGTAGGTCAAGAGCACTTCTACGCCCAGGCGGCTGCGGGTAAAAATTATGGTTTGCACGTCCCGTTTGATCAATTTACCGGCCAGGTTTTGAGCTTCCAGGAGTGTGCTCCGCCTCAGACCCAGTTCGGGGTTAACCATTGGTGGATTGTAGAAAATAAAATGTTTTTCCGCACCCGGCGACCCGTTTTCAGTGATTACTTCCACCGGTTTTTCGACCAGCAAATCGGCCAGTTCACCGGGATTGGCGATGGTGGCGGAGCAAAGTATAAATTTGGGGTCGGATCCGTAAAAGGAGCAAATGCGCTTCAGGCGGCGCATGACATTGGCGACGTGGCTACCAAAAACTCCCCGGTACTGGTGCATTTCGTCGATTACTATGTACCTGAGATTTTGAAATAATTGAACCCACTTGGTGTGATGGGGCAGGATTGCCGAATGGAGCATGTCCGGATTGGTGACTACAATGTGCCCGCTGCGCCGGATCCCCTGGCGCAGGCCCGGCTCCGTATCCCCGTCGTAGGTGTGGCAGTTTAGATCGGCCTCGAGGTTGGCCGTTAGATCGCGCAATTCGGCCACCTGGTCCTGGGAAAGGGCCTTGGTCGGAAAAAGGTAGAGGGCCCGGCTGGAAGGATCATCAATCAGCGAGCTGACTACGGGCAAATTGTAGCAGAGAGTTTTTCCGGAAGCGGTGGGGGTTACGACCACGACATTTTTATTTTCCAGGGCGGCATTGACGGCCCTGGCCTGGTGGCTGTACAGCCTGCTGATACCGCGGTTTTTTAAAGTTTCCTGCAGCTGCCTGTCCAGCCGATCCGGAAAGTCGGAAAAACTGCCCTCTGAAGGGGGAACCACTTCCCAGCGGGTAACATTGCTCATGAAAGCAGGGTCATTTTGCCATTGCTGCAGCAGTTCATTTAGACCGGTCATCGGGTGAGTATCCGCCTTAAACATAAGTTTGCTTTGCTTATAATATATTCGACGTTTAACAAATAAACTCCTACCTCATCCGGGCAGCTTTTTAAACTTTAAATCAGGCGCGTGCCTATTGGAGGAAGCGCCGTCTTTGCAGCGAAATAAATAATGGCAGCAATATATAATCTTAATATATCTGCTCAGCCGTTACCAGGCTGTTAATTAAATTGCTTGAAATGAAATCTTTGCTAACAGATCGTTCAGGCAGAAGAGGAGGAATGGCATTGGGTCATCTTGCAGGCGGCAAAGAAGAAGCATACCAGGCCCTGGCGGACAGGTTGAGCCGGTTTCCGGTAGGAGTTGTCATTAATAATACCTTGATGGAGATTTTGAAACTGCTCTATACGGAAAAGGAAGCTAAAGCGGGGAGCAAATTTCCTCTGAAGCCGCGCCCTTTTGAAAAAATCAAGGAGCTGGCCGGTATGGAAGAAGGCAAGCTCTCTTCTTTACTGGAAGGAATGGCTAAAAAAGGCCTGGTTGTGGATATCCCGCGCAAAGGGACGACTTATTATATGCTATCGCCGGTGGTGGTCGGTTTTTTTGAATACAGCCTGATGCGCACGGACGGAGCCAATGTTAAAGAACTGGCAGTCCTGTACGAACAGTATTTCCAGAACCGGGATGTGGTCGAAGAAATATTCGGCACCGAGCCGAAAATGTTCCGAGCCCTGGTATATGAGCACTATATTCCCGAACTAATCCAGACCGAGGTTTTAAATTATGAAAAAGCGGAAGCGGTAATTCGCGAATCGGGCGGCGGGGGGCTTTCCGTTTGCGCCTGCCGGCATAAAGCCAGCCATTTGGGTTATACGTGCCGATTCCCGATGGAAGATATCTGTACATCGCTGGGGAGACCTGCCAATTGGTTGCTCAGGCGCGGTTTTGCCCGAAAAGCTTCCGTGGATGATCTTCTCAAGAACCTTGAACGCAGCTATAACCTGGGCCTGGTCCTGACCTGTGACAACGTGATTAACGAACCGGCCTATATCTGCCATTGCTGCGGCTGCTGCTGCACCCCCCTGCGAGCGATTAACGAGCACGGCGTAATAGGGATCCAGCCCGGCAATTTTATACCTTCTATTGATCCACAAGAATGCACCGGGTGTGAAACCTGCGTTGATATCTGCCATATCGGGGCCTTAAAAGCGTCGCCCCCGCAAGAACCCTCTCTTGATCGGGATACTTGTATTGGGTGCGGGGTTTGCGCCGCTGCCTGCCCGGCCGATGCCCTGAGCATGGCGCGTAGGGAAAATATTTACACGCCGCCGGAAAATAAGCTGGCCCAGCTGATGACCATAGCCATGGAGAGGAAAAGGTTTTAATTATTGTCCGCTTTTTTACGGCTGCTGTTTCCGGGATCTCCCTTGCGCATCCTGGCCAGGAGTTCCGGCCGTTCCAGGTAAAGCAGGAGGATGGAAAGGTCGGCCGGGGTAACGCCTTCCATGCGGCTGGCCTGGCCGATTGTAGCGGGACATACCTGCTCAAGCTTTTGCCGGGCTTCGCTGGATAAGTTTTTTGCCTTTTGATAATCGAAATCTTCGGGGATCTTTTTATCGTGCATGCGGGCGGTCTTTTCCACCATCAGGCCCTGCTTGGCGATATAACCGGCATATTTAATCTGGTTTTCCAGCTCCCTGATCGTCCCCGGCGGGAGGTCGGGCAGGAGTTTATTTTCCCATTTCAGGTAAGACGGGTAACTGATTTCCGGTCTCCTGATCAATTCCAGGGCGGTAACAGGCTGCCTGGGCGGGGATGAATTATATTCGGCCAGGAAGGTTTCGATCTCACTCCCGGGATTGTACCTGGTTTTTCCCAGTCTCTCCAGTTCGCTTTCAATAAAGACTTTTTTCTCCAGGTGCAGTTTATAGCGCTCTTCGTCGATCAAACCGATGGACCGGCTTTTTTCTGTCAACCGCAGGTCGGCATTGTCCTGGCGCAGCAACAGGCGGTACTCGCCGCGGGAGGTAAAAATACGGTACGGTTCACGCACCCCCCGGGTAACCAGGTCGTCGATCATTACCCCGATATAAGCTTCGCTTCTCTTTAACACCATCGGGTCCATATCTTTTAAATACAGGGCGGCGTTGATCCCGGCTATCAGCCCCTGGGCGGCCGCCTCCTCGTAGCCGGTGGTCCCGTTTATCTGCCCGGCTAAAAACAGTCCTTCTATAGTCCTGGTTTCCAGGGAATTTTTCAGCTGGGTAGGCGGGGCGTAGTCGTATTCTATGGCAAATGCCGGGCGCATAATTTCCACGCTTTCCAAGCCTTTGATGGTGCGCAGGAACATTTGCTGGATTTCCGGGGGAAGGCCGGTGGTGACGCCCTGCAGATACACTTCTTCGGTATCCGGGCCTTCGGGTTCGATAAATACAGGGTGGCGTTCCCGGTCGGCAAATCGGGCCACTTTATCTTCAATAGAAGGGCAGTAACGGGGCCCGGCCCCCTTGATCAGGCCGCTGTGAAACGGGGCCCGGGCAAAATTTTCATGGATTATTTTATGGGTGGCCGGGTTGGTGTACGTCATCCAGCAGGGAATTTGCTCAGCCGGAGCCCCCTGTTTGACAATAGAAAAGCCGGGCGCGTCAGGATCACCGTAAACTGGTTCCAGCCCGGTGAAGTTGATGCTGCGCTGGTATACCCGGGGCGAGGTGTCGGTTTTAAAACGCTCCAGGGTAAGGCCAAGTTCCTGCAGACTGTTGGCTAAATTGTAAGAAGGGGTCAGGCTTCCCGGCCCGGCAGGGTAATGAAGATCGCCCAGGAAGAGTTCGGCCCCGAGGTAAACCCCGCTGCAGACAATTATCGCCTGGGCCGGGTAAAAAGCGCCGCTGCGCCCTTTAACCCCTGATATACGGCCGTTTTCAGTGATTATTCCTTCGGCCATGTCTTCCCTCATGATCAGGCCGGGCTCTTGCTCCAGGGCGATGCGCATGGTGCGCTGGTAGCCCCATTTGTTTATTTGGGCACGCAGGGCCTGCACGGCCGGCCCCTTGCCGGTATTGAGTATCCGGACCTGCAAAGTATTTTTATCGGCGGTGCGGGGCATTTCTCCGCCTAATGCATCAATTTCCCGGACCAGGTGGCCTTTGCCCGGTCCTCCAAGTGAAGGATTACAGGCCATGAAGGCGATCATGTCCAGGTTCAAGGACAAAAGCAGGGTGCGGCACCCCATCCGCGAGGCCGCGAGAGCGGCTTCACATCCGGCGTGGCCGGCGCCAATGACCACCAGGTCGTTATATGAACCTGGTTTATATTGTTCAGGGTTCGGATGGTTGTTTTCGATGGATGCCAATTAAGCGATCACCTGTCCCTGTTTTGGATAGGTTTAGTTAAACATCGAGATCGATTTTAACAATTTACCAGGCCGACAAAAAAGCGTATATTTTATAACAGCGCAATTAATAATAGTCATAGCCCCGGGCAATGGGCATCCACCTGCCTGCCCCGAAAGCATAAGGTGAAATGCGCAGGCCTGTGGCAGCCTGCCGGCGCTTATACTCGGAGGTGTCGACCATTTTAACTACTTTTTTAACTGTTTCTTCCTCGTGGCCGACGGTAATAATTTCTGAAGGGGACCAGTTTTTTTCCAGGTACAGTTCAAGGATCGGGTCCAGAACTGTGTAGGGCGGCAGGGAATCCTCATCTTTTTGGTCGGGTCTGAGTTCAGCCGAAGGAGCTTTGGCAATAATTCTTTCTGGTATGACCTTTTTGCCGTGAATATAATTAATATGGTGGGCCAGTTCATAGACCATCATTTTGCGGACATCGGCAAGTATGGCCAGGCCGCCAGCCATATCCCCGTACAGGGTGCTGTAACCGACAGCCAGTTCCGATTTATTGCCGGTAACCAGGGCCAGGTACCCCTCCCGGTTTGAAATTTGCATCAGTATTAAACCCCTCAGGCGGGCCTGGAGGTTTTCCTCCGCCAGGTCCAGCTCAGGTTCCTTACTTTCGTTAAGAAGGTTGATAAAGATATCAAAAGGCTGATCGATCCTGATCGTCCTGTAGTTTATGCCCAGGTTTTCAGCCAGTTTTTTAGCATCTTCCAGGCTGTGTTCGGTAGAATATGGCGAAGGCATGAGAATGGCGAGGATATTTTCCGGACCCAGGGCTTCTGAAGCCAGGGCGGCAACCACAGCTGAATCAATCCCTCCGCTTAACCCCAGGATGGCTTTTTTGAAGCCGGTTTTGACAAAATAGTCCCTGGTTCCAATTTCCAGGATTTGTTTTATGGTCCCTATGTCATCGCGGTCGGGGGGCGCTGTTTGAGCGGCAGGTTTAAACAGATCGTCTGTTTCGATGAAAAACAATTCTTCTTGATCGGCCGGGGCGCGGTAGAGCAGTTCGCCGCGGTTGTTGTAGACCAGGCTGGAGCCATCAAAAACCAGTTCGTCGTTTGCGCCCACCTGGTTCAGGTAAATAACGGCGGTATTATATTTTTTTGCCAGGTAGGGCAGCATATCTTCTCTTAAGCCATGCTTGCCGTAATGATAAGGTGAAGCAGAGAGGTTAATCAGCAGGCGTGCGCCCTGGGCAAAAAGCCATTTTAAAGGATCAAGGTCATAAAGGGGTTCATTAAAATAGTCCATGTCATTCCAGATATCTTCACAGACGGTGATAGCTGTCGGCAGGTTGCCCAGCACCTCAATTTTTCGTTCCGTACAGCGGGTATAATACCTGGTTTCATCAAAAACATCGAAATATGGCAGGAGGGTTTTTAAATGAGCCGATTTAATTTCGCCATTTTCCAGGAGCAGGGCCGCATTGTGAAGTCTGGTTCCCTGGCGCTGGTTGGCGCCGATCAGAATTGGGACCCCTGTTTTTGCGGTCAGTGGCATTAGTTCGTTTGTGATTAACTTTCTTTCTTGATCCAGGAAGCCCTTGTAGTTAAGCAAATCGCGGGGTGGGTAACCGGGTAAGGCCAGTTCGGCAAATACAACCAGGTCTGCGCCCCTCTCCACCCCACTCTGGTAATGGTTTTTTACTTTTTCCAGGTTATGATTTAAAGCTCCGATGGTGGGATTAAGCTGGGCCAGGGCAATCCGCATCTGATAAATCCTCCCCTATATTAATTGCTCACGGGAATGCGAGTTTCCCCGTGAGCAATTTTCCCGTTTAGAGTACAAGTTTATTCTGGGAGAATTATAATCAAGCGCAGCTTTAAAGTCAAGGACACCGACACATACAGGACACCGACACATACATAATGGGGTCAGGTCTTGTGCCTTTCCCTGGTTTGAATTATATCATTTGGGTAGCACATGATGTAGTTAATGTGTTTAGACACGGCCTTATGGGGCACAACATGCCATTTTTCTTAGCAAATCTTTTAGACAGTGCCCCGTCTTCTTGCCAGTGTCGGGGTGGACAACTATAATGGAAACAGTATTGTTTGCTTGTATGCTCATTACCCGGCTGTTGACTCAGTTGCCTGGAATTAAAACTCTTGGAATATATTTTTACGGAGGTGTTGAAATGCTTGAGGTTTATGTGAAGGACGGCTGCCCGTACTGCGAGAAGCAAATTGAAGTGCTCAAAAAGAAAGGCATAGATTATAAACTCTACAATGTTAGCGCGGACAGGGAAGCTTTAAAAAGGGCCCGCCAGGAATACAAGGCCGACAAGGTCCCAGTAGTTGTTGAAGAGGGTGTAGTTCAGAGTATTGGCTTTGGTGGTGGAGGCTGAGGTATTTAAAAAAGCCGCCGTGAGCGGCTTATTGTTCTGAAGGAGTGAAATCTTCGGCAGGGTCAAGGTGGACGATTGTATCACAATGATACTTATTGCACACATGATCTTCCACCTTCTGGGCAATCTCATGAGCTTCTTCCAGGCTCAACCGGCCGTCAACCTCGATATGGATGGTAAGCACTTTCCAGGAGCCGTAATCATGGACTTCCAACCGGTGGGCGTCGATAACACCGTCAATTTCTTTGGCGCGTTTGACGACGCCTTCTTCCAGCTCGTTTGCCGGAGAGGTGCCAAGAAGCCGGCTGCATGAGTTGCGGACAATCCTAATTCCTGTAAAGATTATAAAAAGAGCGATGGCTATGGCGAAAAAAGCATCAAGGACGTAAAACCCAAAATACCCTCCGATCAGCGCTATTAAAACCAGGGCTGAAGAAAGGGAGTCGGTACGGTGATGCCAGGCATCACCTTCCAGCGTTTCAGAATCGATCAGGCTGCCAAGCCGGGAAGAAAAAAAATACATAAATTCTTTTATAATAATGGCGGCAATAACTGCAACAATGGAGGCGAGGGAAGGTGTGGCAAAAACCTCGCCGGCCAGCCTGTTGTAGGCCCCGTATACAAAGGCTCCTCCGGCCCCGATCAGCATTAGTCCAATGACCAGTCCGGCCAGATACTCGGTCCGGCCGTGTCCATGAGGATGTTCGCTGTCTGCTTTTTTGCCGGCCAGCAGGAAGCCGATCAAAACAATCAGCGAGGAGAAAATATCAGATGCGCTGTGGACTGCGTCAGCTATCAGGGCAATACTGTTGGTAAGCAGACCAAAAACTAATTTTAACAGGGCTAAGAAGATATTGCCGCCCAATCCCACCCAGCTTTCAATGATCCCGACCCGGCTTCTTTCGGAGGGCTTCCTTAAATCACGGTTTTCTGTTATTTTTTCGGCTACCCGGCCGGCAAGATTCCTCATGAATTAATACCCGTTCCTTTCAAATTACCACTTATTATAACACAACTATGATACTGGTCCATGTGCTCAGCTCAAATATGTCTACAGGCTCACATGACCCCTTTTTTGTGAGTTATTTGCTTAATATTTCCATGGTTAATCAGTAAATACTCTAGATAAGGGTGTAATTCTTGGTTATACTACCTTGTTTCCCTTTTGCGAAAAGGTATACATTATGACATAATAATATAGAATTTAATGTACCAAGATCTGGCAGTAATAGGAAGGCGCCCCCGGTAAACGGGCCGGATTATATTGAATGCTTTTATAAAGCACCCGTATAACAATCAGAATCAGGCGCGCCCTGAACGATGTAATACGGTTTTTTTTATTTTTAGCATTTACCCGCTTTCCTAAAATATGCCGGTGTTATTAAAGCAACCAAAGGAGGTGAACAGCCCGGGAAAATAACCGGGCTGGACGATTGAGTGAAAGAGGAGTAGTAGTATCTAAGCCGTATGAACGTTTAAGTCAAGAACAGGTTGAACTGGTTCACCAAACATCTTTAGATCTTTTAGAAACGCCGGGTATTCTCTGTTACAACGAAGAAGCAGTTGCATTGTTGGAAAAAGCAGGTGCCACTGCCAAGAAAACACGTGAGGGAGAGCACGATGCCTGGTGGGTAAGTATTCCGGAAAAAGTGGTTCAGAAGGCGCTGGATAGTGCTCCGACAAAGGTAACTCTTGGAGCAAGAAAACCGGAAAATCAGGTTGTTATGGATGCTGAGGGTTCAAGAGTTTATTTTGGCACCGGTTCGGAAACCAACTACTGGTTGGAAGTTGAGCCGGAGACTTTTGTTTCCAAGCAGGATGGACGAGAACAGGTCTTTCCGGTAATGAAAAAAAACCGGGGCAGCCTGGAATATCTTTGTCGCTCAGCGCATCTTGCAGAACAACTTGAGAACTTAGATTTTTTCCTTCGCAACGTTAATGTACAGGATTCCGATATCAGTGGCGAAAATAAGGATGTCAATGTTTTTTTTGCCGCCTTAAACTATACTACCAAGCCGATAGTTAGCGGGGTAGCCGATCCCGAACAACTTGAAAACGTAGTTGCCATGGCTGAAATAATAACAGGCGGGCGCGAACAACTGATCAAAAATCCGATAGTGACATTTATTACCAGTGTGATCAAGAGTCCTTTACAAATAGTGGACGAAACTGCAGACAAACTGATGGCCATTTCTAAGTTAGGTTTACCAGTTATTATTTCCACTTCACCTCAGGGTGGATCAACGGCCCCAATAGAAGAATTTGGTATGGCGGCACAGGTAAATGCGGAAACTTTAGCAGGAATAGTAATCAACCAGCTGACCAATCCGGGAGCACCGGTTATTTATGGTGCAGTGCCGGTACGAGCGCGCATGGATGATCTGCACGACATGTATGGTGTGCCTGAATTTTGTCATTATAACATGATCTGTGCCCAGATGGCCCGGTATTACAAAGTGCCTTGTTATTCAACCGCCGGTGTTGGCGATGCAAAGGTGCCGGGTGTTCAGGCGGCCGTGGAAAAAATGTTTACTTACACAGCAGTTCCCTCTTCAGCACCTGATTTAATTCATTATGCCTTTGGTTTGTTGGATAAAACACAAACTTTTTCTCCGGAGCAGGCTGTTCTTGAAAACCATCAGATTGCTATGGTTAAGTCACTTTACCGGGAAAGTGGTGTGGAAGCAGGAGAGGCCGGACGGATAAAGAGTATGATCGAAGAAGTAATGAACAGTCCTTACAGGCTCTATGCCCGTTTTGCCCGTAAGATGCTGCGCCGCGGCGAAATCTTTCCCGGTTTCCCCTTTGAAGGTGATTTGGAAGAAGAAGATCAGACTTTGCTGGCAGCCCATGACAAGTTAAAAGAACTAGAAAAACAGCAACCGGAACACCTCTCAGAAGATATTTGCAAGCGTATTTTTGAGCAGATACCCGGATTGCTGCCCCGTTTAAATCCGTATGCAAAATAAAAGTGGCAGGTATCCTTTGTTATACAACCACAGGGTTGTATAACAAAGATTTTTTACAAAAAGTATTTTAACGGATCGTGTGAACACGCATGGTAGGCTATATTGATTTAATAATAAATGACTGCGAAGTTAAGGAGGAAGAATGTTGAAGGAAGAACTGATTAAACGCATAGTGGAAAATGTCCTGCAGGGGCGCCGCAATAAGGATGACGAAGGTATTGAAGAAGATTATGCCGGCAAGGCGGGAGTGGCGGAACTGGTCCAGGAAGCACTGGATAACGGGATCGATACAAATACGATTCTGCTTGAAGGTCTGAGCAAAGGCATGGAGCAGGTCGGGGAAAAATATGAAACAGGGGAATACTTTATCCCGGATATGCTAACCGCTGCAGAAGCTGTTGAAGCAGGCATGAAAGTCATGGAACCGCACCTGGCCAGTGCAGGTGAAAGTGAAGGCAAAGGAAAAGTAATCATGGCGACAGTAGAAAAAGACCTGCATGATATCGGTAAAAACCTGGTGTCAATTATGCTTAAAGGAGCAGGTTTTAATGTAGTAGATTTGGGCATTGATGTACCTGCCGCCCGGATCGTAGAAGCGGCCGAGCAAGAAAAAGCGGATCTGGTTGGGCTTTCGGCCCTGCTCAACACCACCATGGTTAACATGGAAAATGTTGTCAAGGAACTTGAGAAGAAAGGACTTCGCGATAAAGTTAAGGTTATAATTGGTGGAGCACCGACTTCCGATGATTTTGCGGCCGAGATAGGCGCCGACGGGTATGGAAAAGATGCTTTTGCCGCCATCCGGGTGGCAGAAAAATTATTACAATCAGGAGGGAAAAGTTAGCATGGATGCCGATAAGGCTTATCAAGAAGCGATACGACATGGGAGGTACAGCGAACACGTAAGGAGTTTGCGCGGCAAGTACGACCATGTCCGGACCCAGTTTGAAGATTTTATTACTAAATACTATCTCAGGCCCTATATAGAAGATATTGTAAAAATGAAAGTCAATAAAATTGGCGAAGGGTTGCGTTTTTATGACCTGGGCTGTGGAACAGGCGACGGATATGAACTGCTCAGCAACATGGCCAGGGGAGCCAGGTTGTCCCAGTTTGATACCCGCTTAATCAAAGACGACATGATGGACCAGTATAAGGGCATTGATTTAAGCATTGAATTGCTTAAAGAAGCTGAAACCCTGTTTGGCGATTATGACCATGTTAATTTCTGTAAGGGAGATTTTTCAAACGGCCTGCCCCTGGACGAAGGCGAAGAGCCGTACGATCTTTATTTCACTTCCTACGGGACTCTTTCTCACTGCACTAATGAAGAGCTGGAAAAGTTGTTTGTAGATATGGGTAAGCACGGTAACAACGGAAGCCTGATCCTGGCTGACTTTCTGGGCCGCTATTCATATGAGTGGCAAAACCTGTGGACTCATGATCCGGAAGAAATTTCCTATATCGACTACGTAATTAATTACCTCTATGAGGAGGAAGACAGGGATAATGTAGATCTGTCTTCATTTCCACTGCGGCTTATGACACCGGCTGAGGTTTTTAGGATCCTGGAAAGTGCGGCCCGAAAGGCTGGAGTGGAACTGAAAGTATTGCGATTTTTTGACCGCTCCCTGTTTGTGGGCAGGCACATCGAGACCGGCACCTATAACGGCAATTCTCAACCTCTGCGCCTGATGGTTTCATCCCTCTTTGAGCGCGGTTTGAGGACCTATTTTCCGGATCTCAAAGTAAACTACAAACCCAGGGAAGGGTTTGACTGGCAGAATGAATCCCTCCAGAGGCTGGCCGACAGCTGGAATGACCTGGTCGATTATACCATGGTCCTGATGGAGAATTATGACAGTGACGAGGAACTGCTGCCCTATCCCCCGCAAACCGATGTAAAACCCCTGGAGAAAGCGTACCGGGTTATGCGGCAGAGCCTGGAAGGTAGCAAAGGGCTTTACGGTGATATCAGGGCCGACTTGATCGAAGCCCAGCTCGGATATGCCATTCGCAGCCTGGAAATGAACCTTCAGCAGGGTCACGGCCTGGGCCATGGACTGGTTGGTATAATCCAGATTGTTAAATAAAGTTGAATTCCGGCTGTATAGAGTAAATATTCATTGTTTATAAGGTTTTCGCCACAAGGATCCGCTTTACAGGTATTCATGTGGCGAAAACTATAAATAGGCCCGGATAATGACGTTTTAAAGCTAATTACTACTAAATGTATTAGTTGTAACCGTGGTTTATATGTGAAATAATTTTATAAAATACCAGGAAACTAGAATACCCACATAGAATTTTACAGTTTATAAAACTTCGCAATTTTAATTAACTGGGGTTCTTCCCAGAAGATTATCCCGGGTCTATTTAAATCAACATAGTAAGTACTTAAACAACAGGGGCTACCCGGTTACTTAAATGAATTGAAATATAAAATACAGAGAGGGTGATTGCTGATTCATGGACCAATTATTAGGGATGGCGTTTGATGCATTCAGGGCGGCGGGAAATGGCATTGAGTCGATAGCCCAGGCAGGAGACCGGGGTATTATTGCCCACACGATTGACTACATTTCTCGTCGAAGTGACTTGATTTTGGAATTGATGCTTGAACACCTCTGGCTGGTTATATTGACCTTGATAATTGCAGTAACCATATCTGTAACGATCGGTATAATTATCAGCTACTATGAAAGCCTTGCTCAAACTGTTCTGGGGATATGCCAGGTTTTGATGGTTATTCCCAGTATGGCCATGCTTGCCTTTATGGTTCCATTGTTTGGGATCGGTTTTACTACCGGGGTGGTAGCCCTGGTTCTTTACAGCTTACTGCCGGTTGTTAGAAATACATATACCGGGATCAGGGAGCTAGATCCGGCGATTGTTGAAGCGGCCAAGGGAATGGGAATGACGGAGCGGCGTATTCTCTTCAAAATTAAAATCCCTCTGGCCAGGCCTGTAATCATGGCCGGGGTTCGGACTGCAGCGGTTATGATGATCGGTATTGCCGCTATTGCCGCTTATGTAGGAGCAGGCGGACTGGGTGAGCTGATCTTTTCCGGTATTTCCAGGGGACACCAGCCGATGATTATTGCCGGTGCAATCGGGGTATCCATAATCGCAATTGCCTTCGATTACCTCCTCTATTATGGAGAGAAGCGGTTTTCCGTAGAAGGCAGCACAAGGGAGGGGAATTGAACATGATAAAATTGGAAGGATTGACTAAAGTTTTCAAGGGGCATAATATTCCCGCGGTCAAGGACCTGAACCTGGAAGTAAATGAGGGGGATGTTTGTGTCCTGGTTGGCCCTTCAGGGTGCGGAAAAACTACAACCATGAAAATGATTAACCGCCTTTATGAACCAACCGGGGGGAAGATATATATCCGGGGTGAAGACGCCCTTCAAATGGACCCGATAAAACTGCGCCTGGATATTGGCTATGTGATCCAGGAAATCGGGTTGTTTCCCCACATGACAATTTATGAAAATATCGCTACCGTCCCCAATGAAAAACAGTGGCCCAAAGACCAGGTAAAAGAAAAAGTAGATAACGTGATGAGCCTGGTAGGACTCGACCCGGAAATTTTTAAAAATCGCTATCCTTCGGCCCTGAGCGGCGGCCAGAGGCAAAGGGTCGGCGTGGCCCGGGCGATGGTTTCCGATCCGCCGATCATGCTCATGGACGAGCCCTTCGGCGCGGTTGACCCGATCACCAGGGCTCGCTTGCAGAACGAGTTTTTAAGGATCCAGGAAAGGGTGGATAAAACCATCGTTTTCGTTACCCACGATATTGATGAAGCGATTAAAATGAGCGATACCATCGCTGTGATGAGAGAAGGTGAACTGGTCCAGCACGCCACTCCGAGCGATTTGCTCAGCGCGCCGGCCGATGAATTTGTATCAAACCTGGTAGGAAGGAACCGCTCCATTAAGCGGTTGCACCTGATCCGGGTCAGCGAAATTTTGGAAGAAGTCGACAGGGCACCGGCACTCAAGGAAGACACAAAGGAAGAAGAGGTTAAAAAACGGCTTGATGAAAGTGATATCAGGACGGTTATAGTTGTCGATCGCGATAACAAGCTGAAAGGAGTTATCGGGGTAAATGATCTAAAACGAAAAACAGGTGAAGTGGCAGGCGATTACTTCCAGGAAGTATCCGATACGGTAACCGACGATGCCACTTTGAACGATGCCCTTTCGGTTATGCTTGAGATTGGTGAAGGTTATGTGGCCGTAGTTAACGAAGATGAGAAGTATCAAGGAACAATCACCCTGGGCGACCTGCTCAACGTGGTCAGGGAGGATAGCTAATCATGCTACGGACTTTGTGGGTTTGGATCGGAATTCCGCTGATCATGATCGGAATTGCAGCAGCAATTGTTATCTATTCTGTCAATAACCCTCCTGATTCCATCGTGGCCCGGATGCTCACCTATGAGCGAGTCTTTAGAGTGATCAGGGAGCATATGGGCCTGCTCCTGGTTTCGATGACCGGGGCCACGATCGTCGGTGTGGCCGGGGGGATTATGCTGTCCCGCCCCAGCCTGTACCGGATCGGCCGGGTAATGGAAACCATAGTCAACATCGGCCAGACTGTGCCCAGCCTGGCCGTGCTGGCTCTTTTCTATACCATATTAGGCCTGGGATTCAGGGTGGCGGTATTTGCCCTGTTTCTCTACTCGATTTTGCCCATTCTGAGGAACACTTTTGCCGGTATAGACGGTGTTGAACACAGTATTATTGAAGCGGCCAGGGGAATGGGTATGCGTCCCTTACGCATTTTAACCAGGATTGAACTGCCGATCGCTTTTCCGATTATTGTGGCCGGCCTCAGGACTGCTATCGTGATTAATGTCGGTGCTGCCACCCTGGCTACCTTTATTGGTGGCGGCGGCCTCGGGGACCTGATCGTAACCGGGCTTTCAGTTCACCGGGATATGATTATCGTGAATGGAGCGGTTATTGCTGCTATTACGGCCATTTTATTGGATTATTTGATTGGCAAAGCCGAAGAACGGGTTGTCCGCTGGTCTTAATCATATAAGCTTGGAGAGACTTTGATATATATTAGCAAAAATTTGTGATTGGATGTTATAATAAAGGTTAAGAGTTAAAGTGAAATAGAGTTAGAGTTTGGCTGTTTTCCCAAACCAAATGAGTAGAAGGGGGTAGATTATATTTATGAGTATTAAAAGATTGTTAACACTATCTTTAGTCTTGATTTTCCTGGTAGGTTCGTTGTTTGTAATGGGCTGTGAACCTGATGAGCCTACGGTGACAGTAGGATCGAAAGAGTTTACCGAGCAGTTGATCCTGGGCCAGATTGCCCTGGTTGCCCTGGAAGATGCCGGTATCCCGGTGGAAGATGAAACCAACCTCGGCGGTACTGTTGTGGCCCGTGAAGCCCTGGAAAGAGGGGACATCGGGATGTACTGGGAATACACCGGTACTGCCCTGGTTGAGTTCATGGGGCACGATGTAATTACCGACCCGGAAGAAGCATATGCCACCATAGCAGAATGGGACCAGACAGAAAATGACCTGGTCTGGCTGGAGAAGACACCGTTTAACAACACCTACACCGTGATGATGCGCCAGGAAGATGCTGAAGAAATGGGCATCGAAACAATCAGCGACCTGGCTGAAGCCATTAACGAAGGCGTAGAAGCTCCCGAACCGGGCGAATGGTCTTTTGCTACCGACCACGAATACGAAGCTCGCGATGACGGCCTGGAGCAGCTGCAGGTGCATTACGGTTTTGAATTTGAAAGTTACGAAGTTATGGACCTCGGGATTACCTACGGCGCATTGAATGATGGGATGCATGCCACTGCAATGGGCTTTGCTACAGATGCCCGTATTGCTGAGTTTAACCTGGTCAACCTGGTAGACGACCAGGAATTCCATCCGGTTTACAACTGTTCTCCGGTAGTTCGCCAGGATATCCTGGATGAATTTCCTGAAATCCCGGACATTCTTAATCCCATCGCTGCCGTGTTGACCCCGGAAGTTATGTCTTCACTGAACATGAAAGTTGACCTGGAAGAAGAACTTCCGAGAGAAGTTGCAGAAGAGTGGTTGCGTGAAGAAGGATTTATTGAGTAAGCAGAAAAAAAGACTGTAAAATGATGAAGCAGTTAATATAATAAGGGAAAAACAGCCAGTTAATGCGGGGGCAAGCAGGGATAATCTTGCTTGCCCCTTTGTTGTATTAATGCTTAAAGAATGTTTGTGGTTGCTAGGTTTTGGTGGCTTGAAATATCTATTGACAAGCATTTATGGAGGGATTAGTATGGCGATATTGGCAAAAGAAATTATGACTTCTCCGGTGATCAGCGTCAAAACGGACACTTCACTGAAGAGAGCGGCTGAGATTTTGGATGAGAATAGTTTTAGCGGAATGCCAGTTACTGATGATGAGGATAACTTAATCGGGGTTGTATCTGAGACCGATATCCTTCGTTACACCCAGCAAATAATCGGCCAGCCCCTGCGCGATCCTCACCAGGTATTTACCAAGGGAAAAGAAGTCCTCCATGTTGATATTACTCACCGGGGTGTGGAAGTGATAGAACTGGTTGCTTCCACAACCGTGGAAACCTTAATGACGACAGAAGTGATTTCGGTTAAAGAAGATGCTCCCGTATATGATGTAAGCCGTTTAATGTATGAAAACGGCATTAATCGTATCCCGGTAACCGACGAAAACAATAAACTAACAGGGATTATTACCAGGGCGGATTTAATCAGGGCCATGGTACAAAAATGGGAGACAATTAACCAGACTTAAAAGGGTATTAAAGCAAATAGTTATTAAATATAGCTTGTCGGGGGGCAGGAACTATGGAAAAATTGACCTATGAAGGCGGGGGCTATAATGTCCTTTCGGAAAAGGAGATAAGCCAGATCCATGAAACATCGATCAAGGTGCTGGAAAAAGTAGGATTTGAAATTAATTACCAGCCAACCCTCGAGTTGTTTGAAAAAAACGGAGCCAGGGTTGATTATGACCGCCACCGGATCTATGTGACCAGGGATCTTGTATCCCGTTGTATCAAACAAGCTCCGGCCGAGTTTGTCTTTTACGGCCGCCAGGAAGGAAAAGATATTACCATCGGCGGCAAGAAAGTTAACTTTGGCACCGGAGGACTGGCCCTTTATGTTTTGGATCTTGAACGAAACAAGCGACCCGGGGCCATCCACGATGTTGCAGAACTGGCCCGGCTTGCCGACAGGCTGGAATACCTGAACTTTTTTATCAATCCCCTTTATCCGCATGATATCAATATCGAGACTGTGGGTATCAATACCAAGTACCAGGCTTTTCTGAATACCGGAAAACCGGTAATGAGCGGTATTTTCAGCAAGCAGGGGCTTGAAGATGCAATTAGAATTGCCTCAATTATCGCCGGGGGGCTGGAAAATTTACAGCGCAGGCCCTTTGTCGGTTTTATTTCATCGATAAACAGCCCGTTAAAAATAAGCCCCGAGCATGCGGAATATATCATGGAAGTAGCTCGCTACGGCCTTCCCCTGGCTACTTCGACTGCTCCTTGCGCCGGAGCGACGGCGCCGATTACCCTGGCCGGCACCCTCGTTCAGCAAAATGCCGAAGCGCTGATGGGAGTGATGCTTACTCAGTTGGTTAACCCGGGTACGCCCGTCCTGTACAGTGCTGTACCGGTAACCATGGATATGCGGACCATGTCTTTCTTGATGGGCAGTATAGAATCGGGTTTGATGAATGCAGCCATTACCCAGATGGCCCATTATTACCGCCTGCCCTGTTATTTGACAGTAGGCACCACCGACTCCAAGCTTCCCGACGCCCAGGCCGCCCATGAAGGAGCAACTACGGCCATGTTGGCTGCCCTGGCCGGGGGGAACTTTATTCATGAAGCGTTTGGCATGCTCGACGGGGCCCTTACAGTTTCTTATGCTCAGTATGTGATCGACAACGATATTGTTGGAAGCTGCCTGCGCACTTTACGAGGGATTGAAATTAACCAGGATACGCTGGCCTATGATATTATTGCCAGGGTTGGACCCGGTGGCAATTATCTCAGTGAGGAGCATACGGTCAGGTACATGCGCACTGAAAGTTATGCCCCGCGGGCCAGCGATCGACAGCCTTACCAGCGCTGGATCGATGCCGGGAGCAAGGACAGCTGGAAGCGGGCGGAAGAACTTGCTGCGCAGATCCTCCAGGAGCCTTCTGAGCCGATTGTTCCCCCGGAAATCGATGCCAGGGTCAGGGAGGAATTTCCAGCCCTGGTTACCGTAGAAAAAGGAGACGGGATCCATTGGGAAACTGAATCCGGATAGGATACTTATCACTATCCGGCAGGTAAAAAGGTTGCCGGGCTCAGGGAAAAGTTACAACCAGCCTGACTATGTTTTCCTCTTTTTCCCTAAGCATTTCCAGGCCCCGGTTAACTTCTTCCAGAGGCAGCTCCCTGGTGACCGAATACGACATATCCAACCTGTTCTGGGCAGCCAGTTCGATAATCACCGGGAAATCAATCCTGCTTTGATCAGCACTGCCAAGCAGGGTCCTTTCTTTCAGGAGCAGATCGTGATAGGGGCTGATCCCTACCTCTTCAGGACAGATGCCCACAATTACGGTCCTTCCTCCGACGGCCGTGCAGTCGATTGCCTGCCTTACTGTTTCGGTCAGTCCGATTAGTTCAGCTGCCACATCGGCTCCGCCCCCGGGTAACGATCTGATTTTTTCTAGAGCATTGTCTTGACTGGGATTAACCGTGGCGGTTGCTCCCACTTTTTGGGCCAGATCCAGCTTGTTCCGGTCCAGGTCCATGGCGATGACCTGTCCGGCTCCCATTATTTTTGCGATTTGAACGGCATGAAGGCCGAGGCCGCCAATGCCAATAATCAAAACGCTGTCTCCTGTTTTTACCCCGGCCCTGGTCAGGGCATGAAAAGGTGTGGCCACAGCATCGGTTAAGAGGGCAGCCTGGGAATAGGGGATCGATTCCGGAAAAGGGAAAGCATTGCGGGCCGGAATCGTAAGGTATTCGGCAAACCCACCGTCAATATTTTTGCCCAGCATTTCGGCTTCACTGCAATAATTGTCATTTCCAGTGCAACAGGCCATGCATTCGCCGCAGGTAACCAGGTAGAAGAGGCATACCCGGTCACCGGCCTTGAGCCCCTTTACTTCTTCGCCGCATTCAACGACTTCGCCTGCCACTTCGTGGCCCAGGGTAATCGGCAGCTTTGTGACCTGGCTTCTTCCGTCCTGGTAGTGCAGATCGGAGCTGCAGATACCTGCCGCTTTTACTTTTAATAAAATTTCGTCCGGTTCCGGCCTGGGGATAGACACTTCAACCAGTTCCAGCGGCCTTCCCGGCTTTGTTAACTGTGCCGCCCGCATTGTTTCCATTTCAAGCACCTCCCGGTGATGATTATAGTTGTATTTAAGATTTGGTACTTTGCCTTTAAGGCGATACTTCGCCCGGGTTACCTTCAAATCCTTCAAAAAACCGCGGATTAGAGGCTTGTTTGTTCTCTGTCGATAAAATCCGGTTGTGGGAAGGGAAATTGGTGCGGTACGTAGAAATCTATTTTCACATTTTCTCTATTCTAAACTGAAACTAAACCAGGTGGTGAACCGTTGGATGAAAATAAGAAAAGCTGTAATACCGGCTGCGGGCCTGGGAACCCGTTTTCTGCCGGCCTCAAAGGCACAGCCCAAGGAAATGCTGCCCATAGTAGACAAGCCGACTATCCAGTACGTTGTTGAAGAGGCTGTTGATGCAGGTATAGAAGATATCCTGATCATTACCGGCCGCAATAAACAATCGATTGAAGATCACTTTGACCGAAGTATAGAACTGGAACAGGCCCTGGGGCAAAAGAACAAAGAACAAGAGCTGCAAGAAATGAAAAAGATCAGTGCTCTGGCCAATATATTTTATGTACGGCAGAAGGAACCGCTTGGATTGGGACATGCGGTGTTATGTGCCCGCCGTTTTGTTGGCAGCGAACCTTTTGCCGTCCTGCTTGGCGATGATGTGATCCATGCCCGGGTTCCCTGCATCGGGCAGATGGCCGATGTGTATGCGAAAATGGAAAATACCGTTTTGGGTGTGCGCAGGGTGGGCTTTGATCACATCCATAAATACGGGGCGGTTGAGTCCGATGATCCGGAAGGCAGTGTGGTCAGTGTCAGTCGCTTAACTGAAAAGCCTTCCCGGGAAGAGGCCAAAACTGACCTGGCCGTGCTGGGACGCTATATTATAGTTCCGGAAATCTTTGATATTCTTGAAAAAACGCCACCCGGTTCGGGAGGAGAGATTCAGCTTACCGATGCTTTAAATACTCTTGCCGAACAACAACCGGTCTGGGCTTATACATTTGAAGGGCGGCGATACGATGTGGGAGACCGCCTCGGTTTCCTGGAAGCCACGATTGAATATGCTCTCAGGAGAAAAGATTTAGCTCCCGGGTTGAAATCTTTTCTGGCCGAATTGAAGCAGGAAGGTTTATAGGGAGGCTCTAAATGAAAAGTACAGCCATTATCCTGACCGTTGCTACGGTTATGCTGTTTATAACGGTTTATATTTCCGGGGGAATGGACCTGGTTGCAGAGGGGTTGTTGACGGCTGGAATAACGGCCTCACGGGCCCTGCTGCTCATTATTGCCGCTTTTTTGGTGATCGGCCAACTGCAGGTTCTGATCACTTCGGATATGATCAAAAGCTGGATGCAAAAATTCTCCGGGAGCAGGGGGATTGCCCTCAGCTCGCTGGCTGGTGGGCTTTTCCCTGGCGGGCCCTATATCTTTTATCCTTTTATAGCCGGGTTCAAAGAGAAAGGAATCCCCTTTTACCTGTTATTTTCTTTTGTTTCCGGCAAGCAAATTTTTGATTTTACCAGGCTGCCGCTTGAAATCGGCCTGATCAATCCGTGGATTGCCATTCTGCGCAATGTTTTAACCTTTCCGGTGCCCTTTATCATGGGTTTGATCAGCAGGCGCTTCTTTCCACGGGGCGTGACCGGCGCCTCCTGGGAAGAAAGGGACCAGCAATGATTGCGACTACGGTTATTTTTTTCATCATTGCAGGGTTGTTGTTTTTGCTGAATATAAAGCATGGCCGGCATAAGGAAGGGGTTAAATCCGGCCTGCGCCAGATGCTGGTTGCCCTCCCGGTTATTCTGCTGGCCTTGCTGCTGTCCGGATTGCTGGAAGTTTTAATACCCGAGGAATTCATCAAACGCTGGCTGGCCCAGGAAGCCGGAATTACCGGTGTGTTTCTGGGAACCTTCGGGGGGATGATGATGGCCTTCGGGCCTTATGCTTCTTATCCCATTATCGCTACTATTTATGGTTCGGGGGCGGGTCTGGGGACAACCATTTCTATGCTCTCCGGCTGGACCATGCTGGGATTATCCAGGATACCCTTTGAAAGCGGATTTCTTGGCGTTAAGTTTAGTTTGCTCCGGATGGCCTTGCACGCGATTTTTTGCGTTGCCGCCGGCACTGTTGCCCATTTCTTTGATCTCTTGTTTTTATAGATCGGACAGATGCTTTAAATTAATTAATTGATATGGGAGGAGTATAATATGTACCTTCATCCGGCCCCCCTAGCTGTAAGTGTGGAGGATATAATCAATAATAAGATCAAATTAAAAGATTACATTAACGCTCAATGTGACCGTATCGAACAATCAGATCGAGAAATACAGGCTTTGCTGCCTGAACCCGGGCGCAGGGAACGTTTGCTAAGCGAGGCAGGATCACTGCAAGATATTTACCCCAATCCGGAAAGCAGGCCACCGCTTTACGGAGCCCTGGTCGGAGTAAAAGATATTTTCCATGTAGAGGGGTTTGTGACCAGGGCCAACACCAGGATAGATCCGGAAGAATTTAATGGACCTGAAGCCGACTGCGTCACTATTCTCCGCCAGGCCGGAGCTCTTATCCTCGGCAAAACAGTTACTACTGAATTTGCTTATTTTGAGCCGGGGCCGACCAGGAACCCGCACAACCTTGAACACACCCCGGGTGGTTCCAGCAGCGGTTCGGCCGCCGCAGTTGCAGCCGGTTTTTGCCCGCTTGCTTTGGGAACCCAGACTATTGGTTCTGTTAATCGCCCCGCTGCGTACTGCGGGGTTGTCGGGTTTAAGCCCAGCTACAACAGGATCCCCACCGAGGGGTTGGTTCATTTCTCCCGTTCAGCCGACCATGTCGGCCTGTTTACCCAGGATGTCAGGGGTATGATTCTGGCTGCAGAAAATCTTTGTTACAGCTGGCAGGAAATCAGCGTAACCTATCAGCCTGTTCTTGGCGTGCCCCGGGGTAAATACCTTGATGAGCAGGTTTCTCCGGAAGGGATGAAAGCTTTTAAGCAGCAGCTGGAGAGCCTGCGGAAAGCCGGTTATGTGATTGAAGAAGTAAATATACTGGACGATATTGAAGAAATTACCTACTGGCATCGTAAATTGATATCGGCTGAAATGGCGGATGAACACAGGGATCTTTATGCCCGTTTTGCTGATTTATACCAGCCGCGCACGGCCGAGCTGATTAAACAGGGGCAGAAAGTAACGGAAGAAGAACTGGCAGCTGCCTGCAGGAAACAGAAGCAACTCAGGGATGAACTTGAATCGGTAATGTGGGAAAAAGGGGTCAGCCTGTGGATTGCTCCTGCTGCACCGGGCCCGGCTCCGGAAGGAATCCAATTTACCGGGGATCCCGGACTGAACTTGCCCTGGACCCATGCCGGGCTTCCCGCAGTCACCATTCCTGCCGGGAAATCCGGTAACAATCTGCCCCTGGGGGTGCAGCTGGTGGCTCCGTTTATGGGGGATGAACTGCTTTTATACTGGGCCGAGGATATTGCCGATAATTTTCAGGGATATCAGGCTTTCAGGGTTTAAGCCAGCCTGGCCCCGGAGCGATCGAGCAAAAAGGCAGCCGCCCTGGTAATCATAACCGCCAGAATGATGCGGGTGGTCAGGAGTACCACCGGATTGGCTCCGAATACGGCCAGAATAAAGGTATCTTCAACCACAGAGTGGCATATGCTGAGGAAGATACCGATCAGCAGCAGATCGCGCTTGTTAAGGGATCCTTCCCGGGAATATTCGATAATCAAGGCAGCCCCTAAGACAATCCCAAAAAAAATACCGGCCAGCATTGGAAAAGCTGCCTCCCTGGGCAGGGTTAGAAACCGCAGAATCGCCTGGACTCTGCCTGTTATTTTTTCGATAACCTGGTAGTAACGGGCGATTTCAATCAAGACCAGGATCGGGATCAGGATCAACGCCAACCGGGCAATGCTGAGCAGGCTGTCGATAATGGTATTGAAGAGCAGTGCAAAGATTTCCATTTATTAGCTTCCCCCGACCATAGTGTAGATCATATTTATAAGCAGTCCGGCTGCAAGGGCGGTAAAAATCCGCAGGGTGGCTGCCGTCGGAATTCGCAGGCCTGTATAACTGCTGACGGCGGTTTCTATAGGCAATTCGTGACAGATCCCAATCATTACGGCCAGGACTGTTATTTGCTGGGTGGTCAGGGTCATGGCAGTAATTGCGCCCAGGGCGGCGTAAAAATTCACGAAAAAGCTTAGCAGCAGGGCGATGGTTGCTTCACCGGGGAGCCCAAACAGGGCCATGGCCGGGGAAAAGAAACCGGCTATCAATTCCATTATGCCAAAGTGGTTGAGCAGGGCTACCAGGCTTGATACGGGGATAATTATTTTAACCAGGAGCCAGAGCAGGTTCAGGCCTTTAATTAAGCCACTTTTGATGGGGACTACCAGTGCAGTCATGATTGCATCTCCTTTTGCTATAGTTTAATTTAATAATACGTGCCGGAGCTTTTAACAGCAACTGGACGATAGGTTATTTATTATTCTCCCAGGACCATGTGCATTTGGATTAAACGCATCATATCGGTCCTGCTGAGCAGGCCGACCAGTTCACCGTCGTCTTCCATGACCAGGGCCCGCCCGATATTCTGGTTGGCCATTTTCATCATCACTTCGGCGGCATCGCTGTCGGGATTTATAACCATGGTTTCTTTAAGCGGGGTCAATATATGGGCTACCGTGGTATAAGGCCATTTTTCCCGCGGCACCTCTTTCATCTCCTGAAGAGTGACAATTCCGTGGGTAGTGGATCCATAGACTACAGGAAAAGCCCCGTACTTATAGCGCAGAAAGTAGTCCACCAGTTCCTCCAGGGTCGCATCCGGAGAGACGGTTTGCAGGTTGGTGCTCATTATTTTGGAAACTTTAACTCCGGAAAAAGTATCTTTAAACACAAGCTGCGAATAGCTTGATTGACCGGCCTGGTAGATCATCCAGCCCAGGAAGATTAGCCAGATCCCAAATAAATTTCCCTGGAAAAAGATTATGACAAAGCCAAATCCCATGGCAAAGAAGGAGAGCATGCTGCCCACAGTTACCGCGATCCTGGTCGCTTTAAGCATGTTTTTACCAAAATACCAAATTATTGAGCGAAATAAGCGCCCTCCATCAAGGGGAAAAGCGGGGACCAGGTTGAAAACGGCCATGATCAGGTTGACGCGGGCCACAAAGAATATGGCTTCACTTAAAATTTGCCCCGGTGGCAAAGCCAGGTAATACAGCCCGCCGGTGATAACTGCCAGGGCAAAGCTGGTTAACGGCCCTGCTGCAGTTACCTTAAGTTCTGTTTTGGCACTGGTTGGCTCTTCTTCCATCTGGGCCACTCCTCCAAAAATAAAGAGGGTGATTTTTTTGATGGGAATGTTTTCACTGAGGGCGACAAAGGAATGGCCCAGCTCATGGGTTAACACGGAAGCAAATACCAGCAGTGTCGTGATTATTCCGGTTGCCCAGTAAACCTGGCTGCTTAGTCCTTCCACCATTAAGGGGAAATAACCCTGGGCCAGGCTGATGCTGAACAGAAAAAAAATTAAAAGCCAGCTTATATGTATCTCGACCGGGATGTCTCTGATATACATCAGGCGGAACGAGTTGTTCATTTATACTAAGCTCCTTTCTCGATCTTTACATTTATTTATTATATCAAATCTGTTTCCTCACCAATATACATTGGCCGTTTAAAACCTGATTACTGCTCTGCCGGTCATGCCCGCTGTTTATTGTCCTTCGAGGGCTATTTTCGCTTCTGTTTTGACTTCTGTATCGGGGTCATTTTGAAAAGATTTATCCAGGGCAAAAAGTGCTTTCTTAGTATTGATTTGGCCCAGGGACCAGGCTGCGTGCAGCCTGATTATTTTCCGCGGATCATTTTCCAGCATTGCTGCCAGGGGCCGTTCTGCAACCGGATCTTTTATATTACCAAGGGCTATTACTGCATTGCGCTGCAGGGTGGTTTTGCCCCTCCAACCGGCCGAAGTGAGACCCACAGTAGTTTTGAATTCTTTCTGGGTCATGCGTAAAAAGGGGAGTAAAAGCGGCTCAGCAGGAAAATAGGAAAAGGCCATTTCCGGAAACGGGGAACTTGCCACGTCCTTGTTGTGGGGGCAGTTTTCCTGGCAAATGTCGCAGCCGTAAATGTGCCTTCCCATCAGGGAACGCATGGGCCTGGGGATAATCCCGGGGGCCTGGGTCAGGTAGGAGAGGCATAAATGGGGATCGATGATGTATGGTTCTGTCAGGGCGCCGGTAGGGCATACCTTCCGGCATTTGCCGCATTTCTGGCAGGGGCTTTTCCCCGGTTGATCTGGTTCCAGCTCTATATTAACCAGGATCGTGCCCAGGGCCGTGTAAGAACCGTAAGTGGGGTTGATCAGGGTGCAGTTTTCGCCGATTAAGCCCAGGCCGGAGTTACGGGCCAGTTCCCTTTCAAGCAGCGGGCTGCGGTCGCATAAAATTCTGTATTCGAAGATCGGTTTGATTTCTAGCTTTAGCCTTTCCACCATTCTCCGGCATAAATCTTCCACCAGGAGATGGTAGTCTAAACTTCTGGCACAGCGGGCTACTTTCCCGGCCGGTTCAGTTGTGCCTTTAGGTCCAGGAAGTTCGGGGGATGCATAAGGGGCGGCGACTGTTATAATGCTCCGTGCTCCTTGTAATAAAGAGTAGGGATAAAGACGCCGGGTTATGCAGCTTTCTTCAAACGGAGTAACCCTTTTTTCTTTTCTTCGCTTTTCCAGGCGCCCCTTCATGTAAAGCAGCGGTTCAGCAGTGGTAATCCCGACCTGGTCTGCACCTGCAGAGAAGGCTGTTTTTTTCAGCTTGACGTGATCAACAAACACCATAAATGGTCCTCCTTTGCAGGTGCCACCCTGCCTGTTTATTGTATCATTTCCAACTCAAATCCTCACTACCGGTTTAATAGGTAGTTAATTGATGATCGAATACGGTTCAGAAATTGTGGTGCCTGTGATCTGCCCGGAAACAAGGCGGCATAAAAATTTGATCTAATCGTTTTGGATCAATTTGCTTGACAGCAGTCCGGAAAGACCTTATAATATTCAATACACTAAAATGGAAAGTAATTTCATAATGTGGAAATATAACGGGGTGATTTAGTGACTGCCATGAAAAAAAATACTGTGCTCGGGCTCGAGGTTCCCTGTGGCCCTAATGGGGTTTCGGTTATTACAGTGCTTCAAGCTATCCAGGGTTATTATGGCTACCTTCCCGAAGAAGCCTTGGAAAAGGCTGCCCGGGAGCTGAAAGTTCCTCTAATAGATTTTTATAGTGTTGCTACTTTTTACAAGAACTTTAGATTGGCCCCGCAGGGCCGTCGCGAGGTTGTCACCTGCGCCGGAACGGCCTGCCACGTGCGGGGAAGTGAAAAAATTACTGAAGAAATTTCCCGAACCCTTGGGGTTGATATAAGTTCCACGACTGAAGACGGTGAGTATTCCCTTAAATGCGTTAATTGTGTTGGCGCCTGCGCCCTGGCGCCCCTGATAATTGTTGATGGTCGATATTACGGTCAGATGACCCCCTTGAAAGTGCGTAGACTTTTTAGCGATAACCCGACCAAGACTGAACAAACAGTGTCTTCCGGTTTAAGTAAGTAATATGATATTAAGAGGAGTCCGGCAATATGGATTTGGAAGCGCCAAAAATAAAAAGCGCAGAAGAGTTTTTTTATATCCAGCGGAATTATCAAAAGCAGTACCGGGACAATAATCGTTTTATTGCGATTTGCGGCGATACCGGATGTACCGCCAGAAATTCAAAGGCGATTCTGGGAAGCCTGGATCGGTGCCTTAAAGAAAAAGATTTGAGTGAAACGGTAGGAGCCAGGTTTACAGGTTGCCTGGGCCTGTGTGAAAGCGGGCCCCTGGTAATTGTTTACCCGGAGGAGATATTATACCACAGGGTCATTCCTGATGATATGCCGGAAATTGTAGAAGAAACTGTCCAGGCGGGCCGGATTATTGACAGGCTTATTTACAGGGATCCGTCCAGTGGCGAAAAATATGCCTATGCCCGGGGCCTTCCATTTTACAAAAAGCAGGTCAGGAATTTGCTGAGTGGCAATTGGAAAACAGATCCCACCAAAATAGAAGATTATATAGCCCAGGGCGGTTACGAGGCCCTGGTGAAAGCGGTCACGGAAATGAGCCCGGGTGAAGTTGTGCAAGAAGTCAAAGAGGCCCGTTTAAGAGGCCGGGGTGGAGCCGGATTTGATGCCGGCCTTAAGTGGGAAGAATGCTTCAAGGCATCCGGCAGGAAGTTTATAATTTGCAATGCCGACGAAGGAGATCCGGGCGCATTTATGGATCGGAGCCTTCTGGAAGGCAATCCTCATGCTGTTCTGGAAGGATTAATTATTGGTGCGTATGCCACCGATGCCCGGGAAGGCGTAGTATATATTCGATCTGAGTATCCCACCGCCGTGGAGAAGATCAAGACTGCGATTAACCGGGCGAAAGAGTTGGGTTTGGTAGGCGACGATATCCTGGGCAGTGGTTTCGGGATTCAAATCTACCTAAGCATCGGGGCGGGCGCTTTTGTATGTGGTGAAACTTCCGCCCTTATTGCTTCGGTTGACGGAAGAGTTGGGGAACCGGTCCAAAAGCCTCCCCGCCTGGTACAGCAAGGCTACCTGGACAGGCCGACCGTGGTCAATAACGTAGAAACCCTGGCCAATGTCCCTCATATTATCAAACAGGGAGCGGAAAACTACCGCGCAACTGGAACCGAGGCATCAAGTGGGACAAAAATATTTTCGCTGGTCGGCAAAGTCAACAATACCGGCCTGGTTGAGGTGCCTCTGGGCATGACCCTGAGAGAGATCATCTTTGAAATTGGGGGCGGTATCAAAGAGGGAAAAGCCTTTAAAGCTGTCCAGACCGGAGGTCCCTCTGGTGGTTGTCTGCCTGCTTCATACCTGGATCTGCCCACCGATTTCGAGAGCTTAACAGAAGTGGGTTCCATGATGGGTTCAGGGGGCATGATCGTCATGGATGAAGATACCTGTATGGTTGATCTGGCCGGGTATTTTTTAAAATTTTTGGCTGATGAATCCTGCGGGTGTTGTTTTACCTGTCGGGAAGGAATAAGCCGACTGCTCGAGCTGGTGCAGAACATATCCTGTGGACGCGGTTCACTTGACCAGCTGGACCTGTTAAAAGAACTGGCAGAAGTAGTTAAAGATTCAACCTTGTGCGGGCTTGGTCAAACTGCTCCCAACCCGGTGCTGTCGACCATAAAATATTTTGAAGATGAATACAGGGTTCATATTTTACAAAATAAATGTCCGGCCGGTGTTTGCCGGGCGCTGATTACTTTTGAGATCATTGAATCCTACTGTAACGGATGCGGTTTATGTAAAAAGAATTGCCCGTCGGATGCTATAACCGGAGAGCAGAAAAAACCCCATTATATTGATAAAGATCAGTGTGATAAGTGTGGTATTTGCTTTTCTACATGCCGAAATGAGGCAATCTTAAAGCAGTAGGACCGCTAGATGAGGTGAGAAATTGATTAATCTGACCATGGACGGCCTCAAGATTAATGTGGAACCGGGTGCTACCCTGCTCGATGTAGCCAGGTTTTACGGGGCTAATATTCCAACCCTTTGCTATGATGAAGCTTTAAGCCCCTACGGGGCATGCCGGTTATGCTTGGTCGAAATAGGAGAGCCGGGCAAATCTCGCCTGGTTAGTTCTTGCACCTACCCAGCCAGGGAAAAGCTGAATGTAAGGACCAATACCGTGCGGGTAATGCAGACCAGAAAAATGATCATCGAGCTTTACCTGGCGACGTGCCCATCCTCGAAAACAATTCAGGATCTGGCTTCAAAATATGGTGTTACCGGAGTCCGCTTTTCACCAAAAAACGAAGAGTGCATATTGTGCGGTCTGTGTGTCAGAATGTGTGAGGAGCAAATGCAGGCAAAGGCGATCGGTTTTGTTGACAGGGGCGTCAATCGGCGAATCAGCACCGCTTTTGACAGGAAGTCCGAACAATGCCGCCTCTGTGGGGCATGCATGTATATTTGTCCGGTTTGCCAGGTTCGCTGCCAGGGTCCCAGTGGATAAAGCACATTATGCAGTGCTTGTCTGAACCTTTCACCGCCCTGCCTGGAAAACAACGATCATACTTTGTGCTATATGGATCCCTGCGCAGCCTGTGAGTTAAAAAAGAAGACCAATCAGTAAGCAGGTCAATTATAATATATTAGTTTAATTATAAAGGGGAGAATTTGACATGAGTATTTACAAACCCAATGCTTCAGCCGCAACCTTAACCAAGAACCGGACGGAAGGCTCGATCAACCCTTACAGCGGAATGTGTGTGACCTGCGTTGATGGCTGTGTGGGAATGTGTGAAATCGGAAAATCGGCCTACCGCGGCCATGAAGCCCTTTACCCCCAGCCTTTTGGTATCACTACCACCGCTTCTGAGAAAAAATACCCCGTCGATTATTCTCATTTTTCGATCATGGGCACCATGATGGGAGCTAAAGGTATAGAGGCAGATACTGAAAAGGCAATCTTTCCTAATGTGGAATTGGGACGGCCAATTGGTAAGAATAAAGATATCAGGTTGAAACTGCCTGTTGTTATATCCGGTATCGGTTCTACCGATGTAGCCAGGAATAACTGGGAAAGTTTGGCAGCCGGTGCAGCGCTTTGTGGGATTATCCTGACTGTTGGTGAAAATGTCAGCGGCATGGATGAAGATGCGGTACTAGAGAACGGCCGCGTAGTCAAAACGTCTGACTTGAAACGCCGGGTGGAATTATTCAAAAAATGGCAGGTGGACGGCTGCGGTGCCATAGTGGTCCAGGCTAATGTAGAAGACAGCCGACTGGGAACCCTTGAATATGCTCTTGAACAGCTGGATGTTGATGCTGTGGAACTGAAGTGGGGCCAGGGCGCTAAAGATATTGGCGGCGAAGTTAAAATCAAAAGTTTGGATAAAGCCCTGATGTTGAAAAAGAGAGGATATGTTGTTTTGCCCGATCCGGAGGATCCCCATGTGGCCGAGGCCTTCCGGCGCGGAAGCTTTAAAGAATTTGAACGCCATTCTTTGCTGGGCATCGTTGACGAGGAATCATTTCTGCAGAGGGTGAAAAGCCTGAGAGAAGCGGGGGCAAGGAATGTATTTTTAAAGACCGGAGCTTACAGGCCGGCCGATCTGGCCAGGGCCTTGCGGTTTTCTTCCCTGGCCGACATAGATCTTGTTACCGTGGACGGGGCAGGCGGGGGGACAGGCATGAGCCCCTGGCGGATGATGAACGAATGGGGTGTTCCCTCGGTAGAGCTGCATTCTCTTCTTTACAGCTATTGTGAGAAGTTAAAAGCCAAGGACCATTATATGCCCGATATTGCTTTAGGGGGAGGTTTTGCTTTTGAAGACCAGATTTTCAAAGGACTGGCTATTGCCGCTCCCCATGTTAAGCTGATCGGCATGGCCAGGGCGCCGCTGGCAGCGGCAATGGTCGGGAAAACAATCGGTTCGAGGATAGCGGAAAACAAGCTCCCGGTATACGTGGAGCGCTTTGGTTCCGATGTTGAAGAAATATTTGTGACTGCTTCCGAGTTGAAACATGAGCTTGGCAACGACCTGTTTGAGGAATTGCCCCCCGGTGCACTGGGACTGTACACCTACTATGAACGTCTGGCCCAGGGCTTGAAACAGTTGATGTGTGGCAACCGCAAGTTTACCCTGGAATATATATCCAGGGATGACATTGCCGCCCTGACAAAAGAAGCCGCAGAAATAAGCGGCATCAAACATGTTATGGATTTAGACAGGGAAGAGGCGGAACAAATCTTAGATTTTTAACTGCCTGTTACGATATGGATAACAGGTCTTTTCCTTTGCTGTAGCCCATCTTTATTGAAGCTTTGGCGGCGACATCTTTTATGATGCCGGCCAGCTTTTGGTTGATATAATCTGCCGTGATCCGGTTATCGGGACCGGAAACCCCGATACTGGCCACGGCTTTGTTTTCGTAATTGAAGATTGGTGCGGCTATGCAGCGTACGTTTTCCTCCATTTCGCCCCAATCTAAGGCGTATCCCTGTTTCCTGGAGCGGGTCAGGTCTTTTTTTAGCTCTTCCGGGTCGCTAATAGTTTGGCTGGTGTATTTTTTTAACTCTATCCTGGGCAGGACAAGATCAAGTTCTTTTTCGGAAAGGTAGGCCAGCAGAATTTTCCCTGAAGCGGTACAGTGAACGGGCCCTCTGTTGCCAACCTGGGCAAACATTTTAACGATGATATAGTTGTGCGATTCGATTTGATCGATGTAAACTATTTCGGTTTCATCCAAAACGGCAAGGTTGGCGGTTTCGTTGCACCGGTCTACCAGCTCTGTCAAAAATGGCCTGGCGATGGTCCTTATATCGGAATAAGAAAAAATGTTATTGGCTACTTCCAGCAGTTTGAGGCCCAGCTGGTACTTGTTGGTTTCCGGATCTTGTTCTACATAGCCCCGGTTTAAAAGGGTATTTAAAAGCCGGTGAACAGTGCTGATTTTTAAATTTACACCTTCCGATAGCTCGCTGATGGTAACAGGGCGCCCGGCTTCGGCCATGTGTTCTACTATTGTCAGCGCCCTTTCCAGGGATTGTACGGTTTTGCCTTTTTCGATAATTGTTTTTTTATTATTCATTTAGTTCCTCCGCCCGGCATAAAACCGGGATCATGTTTTTATGAGCGCCCTGAGCAGCATGAAAATAAAAGTGTATAACAGGTGTTTGAGCAAAGGTTGGCGCTATAAAAAGCTCCCAGAGCACCACATTATAATCAGATCATAATTCGCTTTAGTTGTCCTGTCAAATTTGTTTATGATTCCGATCCGGGCCGGCAGCACCATAATCTATTGGATGGTAACTGGTTTTAGTTATTGAATAGGCCGATTCAGCGGCAGGAGTAATGCCTGCTTAAAAAGAAGTAATAAAGAAGTAATATGGAAATGTAAGATAGCAGAGAAAAGGCAGGTGACCGGTGCGACAGTGACGCAAAACGACTGGGAAATCTTGGTTGAAGCCAGCAATGATGTGGAAGCGGATATAATTTGCGGCTTTTTGCAGGAGAAGGGTATTCCGGCCCGAAAAGCGGACAGCAGCCCCTATACCGGCGCAATGCGGGTTATCGGTGGCCAGGCCATGGAAGTCCAGGTCCTGGTTCCCGGACCTTTCCTGGAGCAGGCGGCTCAGTTAATGCTGGAGATTGACCCGGACTTAGAAATCGGTGATAGCTAGCAACAGAACAAGGCGGGGAGGTAAAATCAGCTTGAATTCTCCTGTAACAAAACCTTATTTTTCAGATGATCCGAAGCGCGAATGGTTCTGGATTAAACTTTTGTGGGCGGTAACAATCGTGTCGGCGCTGCTTTTGATTTTTGCCTGGCAGTTTACCCGGAGTGTGGAAATGATTGCCGCCCTTCAGCAATTGCGAACGGTGCCCGGTGTGGAGGTGCTTTTTCGGGCCTTTACTTTTTTAGGCGATGACGAATTTTTCATGGTCCTTTTTAGCGTTTTAATCTGGTGTGTAAGCAAAACCCTTGGATTTTGGGGTGCGTTTGTCCTTCTTAGCTCCGCTACCTGCAGCAACCTGATTAAAGATATAACCTTGCTGGAAAGGCCCCCGATTGAAGTAATCGAACATCCCCCGGGCAGTTATGCTTTCCCCAGTGGGCATACCCTGACTGCAGTTACAGTCTGGGGTTATCTTGCTGTAAGGATTCAGAACAGGGCTTTCTGGATTTGGACTTTTATAGCTGTCGTAATGATTGCTTTTTCAAGGCTGGTCTTGGGATACCACTTTCTGGGCGATGTCCTGGGTGGGTTTGTTTTCGGGATCCCTTTCCTGCTTTTCTTTTTGTGGATCAGTGCCAGGATTTATGAAAAAGGTTTGCTGGAACGGTATTCCACACCGGCCCTCCTGGTTATTTCTTTGGCCTTTCCGATCTTGCTGGCAGCTGTGCTGCCAGGAGCCGATCCGCCAAAGATCCTGGGGTATCTTGGTGGAGCATCCTTTGGTTATCTGCTGGAAAAAGAAAAAGTGGGATCTCTTGTTTCAGCACCCCTGTTTTTCCAGGTGCTGAAAGCGCTGGTGGGCCTGGCTGTCCTGTTCGGCATTATCCTTGGTTTGGGGGGCGTGTTCCCGGCAGAGATTACTCATCTGGGCTTCACCAGGTATGCCCTGGGCGGGTTATGGGTGACATTAGGTGCGCCGTTTTTGTTTGTCTATCTCAATTTATCTTCAAGAAAAGAGTAGGCGGTTAACTATTATTAGTTTGGGGTATAAATATTTTGCCTCCACCGTATCGCATTTATAGTAAAGATGGTTTATAATATGACATGGAAATGGCTGTTTTTTTGGAGGTGAAAGATTTTGATCGGTGGAAGGATCGGTTTGTGGGAAATTTTACTGGTTCTCGTAGTGGCCCTGATTATTTTTGGACCGAACAAGCTGCCTGAAATGGGCCGCTCGATCGGCAACGGTTTAAAAGAATTCAGAAAGGCGACTAAAGAGCTCAAGGATTCCATAAGTCTTGATGATAATGAAACTGACAAGAGTAGTTAACAGTTAGCTTCCCTGTTTGAGGATTTTATGTTACAATAATTTTGGTATACATAAAATGTTTTTGATTCTCTATTGAGGAGGATTTATTATGTTTGGAAGAATTGGAGCTACAGAAATAATTGCCATTTTGGCTGTAATCCTTTTAATATTTGGCTCTACCAAGCTCCCTGAACTCGCCAAGGCGATTGGGAAGAGCGTTGTAGAACTCAAAGAAGGATTAAAAGGAAGTTCTACATCCGACGAGTCAACCACCCCAAACTCCGAAACTGAAAAATAAGGCGGCTGATTGGTCGTAAGCGGAGTTTAGCTAAACAGGGGGGATTATAAACAGTGCCGGGAATGCCGGGAGGTATTCAAAACGAGTGGGGAATAATAAAGACGGCACAATGCCCGTCCTTGAACATCTTTCAGAAATGCGCCTGCGCCTGGTTATCTCGGCAGGCGCTTTGCTTGTTGCATCGGGTATTTGCTTTACGTACATCGAACGCATCCGTTCCATACTGACCATCCCACTGGAAGGGAAACAGCTTATATATCTATCGCCCCCCGAAGCATTCATGGCCAACCTGAAATTGGCCCTGTTCAGCGGGTTGGTGGTTTCGCTGCCGGTTATCCTTTACCAGATGTCCGCTTATATTTTCCCCGGCCTGACCCGCAATGAAAAGAAATTTTACGTTGCCGTTTTATTTGGGATTATTGTACTTTTTTCAGCCGGGATAGTTTTTGCCTACCAGATTGTGTTTCCCTTCACCCTGCGTTTTTTCCTGCAGTTTGCCGACGCCAGGCTTGTTCCGCAGTTTACGATTACCGAGTACATATCATTTGTGATTTCTTTTCACCTGTCTTTTGGTGCAGTGTTTCAACTGCCCCTGTTAACCTGGGCCCTGGGCAAACTTGGCATTTTAACGACGCAGTTCCTGAGGCGGCACAGGAAAATCGCCCTTTTGATCATGCTGGTTCTATCGGCGATTATTACACCTCCTGATATTATATCCCAGGTGGTCATGATTTTGCCGCTGGCTTTTCTTTACGAACTGGGAATTATTATGGTTCTAATCAGTGAAAGAAAACGGCTAAAGGTGCAGGAAGAGCAGTAATATTAATTACACGGGCGGGGTGGAATATTGAGCGGTACCGAGCATAATTTCAACGAGGGTTGCAAAGGGGCCATTATTCTTGCGGGAGGCGACAGCAAGCGCCTGGGCCGGCCCAAGGCCCTGCTCGATTTTAACGGTCGCCCGTTGATTTCCCTGATGGTCGAGCGGCTTGGCAAACTGTTCCCGGATATCACCGTGGTTACCGATCGCCCGGAACTCTACAACGATCTGCCCATCCGACTGACAGGGGACCTGTTAAAGCAGAAAGAGAAAAGCCCCCTGCGGGGTATCCATGCCGGCCTGAGTGTATCTTCCCATCCCTACCAGTTTGTTGCCGCCTGCGATATGCCCTTTTTAAACCTGGAGCTGATAAAATACATGGGCCGGTTTGCTCCTGATCATGATGCGGTGGTTCCCCATGTCGGGGGAGAGTACTTTCAGCCTCTGCATGCCTTTTACAAGCGCTCCTGTATTGATATAATCGAAAGGCAGGTAAACCGGGGCCAATATAAAGTTAGTGATTTTTACCGGAATTTGAAGATCAAGTTTATTTCTCGCTCAGAAATAGCCAGGCATGATCCGGATCAGGAATCGTTTATTAATATTAATACCTGGGAAGATTATGAACAGGCCCTTCTAAAGATGGGCCGCAGAAAGAAGTCCAGTTGAAAAGGAGGAACTTAGGATAATGAAAATACCTGACTACATAGGATCCCTGGCTTTTGGATTGAAGATGGGCGTAATATTGCCGGGAATGGATATTGCGGAAGAAGTAATTAAAGCGCTGTCCTGTTGCAGTCGCGATGGTTTACTTGAGGACAACGACGTGATCTGCATTACCGAGTCCATCGTGGCCCGGGCCCAAAACAATTATATCACCGTTGATGATATTGCCCGGGAAATAAAAGAAAAGCTTGGCTTAACCGAGAAAAGCAGGTTGGCGGTGGTCTTCCCGATTGCCAGCCGCAACCGGTTTTCCATAATCCTGAAAGGTCTGGCCAGGGCTGTTCCCCGGGGAGAAGTGGTGGTCCAACTTTCTTTCCCGACTGATGAGGTAGGCAACCAGGTCATAGATCCGGGATTTGCGGAACAGCTGGGTAAAGACGAGATTACCCTGGAAGATCTGGGCAGCCGCAGTTTCAGGCACCCGGTCACCGGGGTTGATTATATCGGCCTTTACCGTGAAATCATACAAGAAGAAGGAGCGAAACCGTTTCTTTTCCTTTCCAACGACCCCCTGAAAGCCCTTGAATACAATCCCGACGGGGTAATTGCCGCCGATATTCACACCAGGGCAGTTACAAAAAAGGCTATTTCTACCCGGTTTGATAACTGCGTTACCCTGGATCAGCTTTTTACCGGGGGTGAAGTTTACTCTGAATGGGGCCTGCTTGGCAGCAACATGTCATCTGGTGAAAGGCTCAAGCTGGCGCCTCGTGAAGGAGAACAACTGGTCAAGGATATTCAGTCCAGGATAAAAAAGCAGTTTAGCCATGAAGTTCAGGTCATGATCTATGGAGATGGGGCCTACCTTGATCCTACCAGCGGAATATATGAACTTGCCGATCCGCAGGCCGCTTTTGCCGCCACCGACGGCCTGAACTGCCTCAGGGAAGGCGTTAAATACAAGTACCTTGCCGATCAGTGCTACCACGAAGAGCATAAGACAGCCGAAGAAATTGAAGCGATCCTTATCGAAAGCATCAAAAGCAATTTGGCCCAGGATTGCATGGAAAGAGAAGGGACTACCCCCAGGCGCATGGAAGATGTTTTAGCCAGCCTGGCTGATCTGGTCAGCGGTTCAGCTGATGCCGGGACCCCGATTGTGGTGGTGAAGAATTTCCTTGATTAGCTTTATAAATAAAATAAGAAGCGGTTATCAAAAGGAATATGCCCCACAGGGCCGGGAAGTAATCGCCGTAGCGGGTATAGACTGTTTCCCTGCGGGTCATATCAAGGGGTACGGCAAAAATTTCTGTTTCGCTTTTTCCGGATCTGAACAGCTCCCGGCCCCGGTAATCAAAAGAAATGGTAATGCCGCTGTTTGCCACCTGGGTTACCCCTACCCCGGTTTCAGCCGCCCTGATTGCGGCCACCTGGGCGTGCTGCTCAAGTCCGATTGACTCTCCAAACCAGGCATCATTGGTTACCACAAACTGGTGCAGGGCTCCTTCTTTAGCAAAAAGGCGCATGTGATCCCCAAAATACGATTCAAAGCAAACCACACCGGCTACCGGAAAGCCTTTGATGTCAAATATGGTAATCTCCTCTCCCGGGGTGTAGCTTCCCAGCAGCAGTTCAAGCTGCAGGATTCTGTTTAGCACCTGCTCTGCCGGGAAGAATTCGACAAAAGGCACCAGCCGGTGCTTATTATAAACGGGTATTTGTTCCTGCTCCCTGGAATAAAAGGTTATTGCGTTGTAAAGGTGATCCGGTTTCTGAAGCCGGGCTCCGTAAAGCAGGTTTATCCCGTGTTCTTCGCCCAGGATTACTATTTCTTCCAGATGGGCTCTTTCTATTCTGAAATCGAGCCGGGCCACCGTTTCAGGCCAGACCACCAGTTCTACCTCGGGATTATCTTGTATTGCCCGCTCTGTCAGGTCAAGATAATGGTCCAGGATGTTTTGGCGATCCTGCCGGACGATCCGTTCCGGTTGAATGTTGCCCTGGATCATGGCTGTATAAAGGGGCTCATCCTCCTTTTCCACTTCTTGAAACGCCGGCCCGAGCAGACCTGCTGTTAATATTATCAAAAAGGTTGCCGTGACAGCGACAAAGTTTTTGCCCTGTAGCTTTTTCTGGAAGAAGAGGATTATTATCACCTGGAAAAAAACAATCACAAAAGGCAGGCCCCAGTAACCGTAAACGGAAGCGATATTGAGCACGGTGGGGTAGCCCCACTGGGTGTAACCCAGGTAGCCTACATTGTAAGCCAGGAAAGTAAGCGAGCGGAGGTACTCCACACCCAGCCAGAGTGAGGGGACGGCCAGGGCTGTGAACCAGACTCTCCCTGAGCGGGCAGCCAAACTGGCGGTGAGGGCGAATATGCCATAAAAGAGGCTGATATAAAGCACCAGGCCGACCATGGCCACTGTGGCGAGGATGTCGGAAAGGTAGGGATAAAGGACGTATCCCAGGTAGTAGTTTACATAAAGTGTAAAAGGGAGGCTGAATAAAAAGCCGGCCTTGAAAGCGTTAAAGGGTGCTGATTGTAAGGTGACCCAGAGCAGAGGCAGAAGGGCAAACCAGGCCGCATACCCCTGCTCGAAAGGGGGGAAAGCCAGGATTATCAGTATACCCGATAGCAGGGGGAAGATCAGGTAAAAACGGGGCGAGGATTCCAATTGTTGAAGGTTTAATAAACTGCTCATAGTAACCCTTTCTCACTTTTGCTGAAAAACAGATCGGGCATTATACCACTCCTCTGCTGATTCCGGTGGTGTTCTGCATCCCTTTGTTTTTCAAGATAGTTAAGCACCGTCTAATAATATTTTACCACAGTGTTTAAAACGGCATAAATTAGGGAGTCTAAACTTGATTTTAGCGGCATTGAATGGTATAAAATATATACAAATTACTTAAAGCAGTTAACAGTTGATTCTTTTAAATATATTCAGAGAGGAGAATAATCATAAAAAGGGACAACCTGCTCGAATACATAAAAGAACTTGATTACGTCTTTAGCCGCCTGGTATACCGGGTGAGAGTTCTGCACAACAGGTATACTGTGGATGAAATTACCGACACCCAGTTTATTGTTCTCCGTGCCCTGAGAAAGGGTCCCTGTAATACGTCTTTCCTTGCCCATATGCTCGGGGTGACTTTAAGCGCAGTAACCGCCCTTATCAATCGTCTTCATAAAATGGGATTGGTTAACAGGGAACGGCAGGAGAAAGATCGGCGCCAGGTCTGGATATCCATTACCCCGAAAGGGCTCCGGGTTCTTAATGATGTGGAAGAAAGGCGCAACCTGCTCCTGGCCGTTTATCTTTCTCACGTTCCCGAAGAGAAGCGGCAGCAGCTGCTCGCCCTTTTGCGAGAAGTTTCGGAACTCTTTGAGCGGGAGGACATTTTACAGGGAGATGTTCTCAATGCAGAACAAAGTCGCGACTCTTAAACAGCTCCGGGAGTACCATCTCTCAAGCATGCCCCTTTTAATCAATCCAACAGTTAACTTTTACCGCTGTTATTAAATTTTATCATCAGATCCTGCAGCCTGCCCTTCATTCTGGCTTCCAGCCGCTGCCCTTTTGTTTATATGCCTGTGGACCAGCAGCCAGATTATACTTCCGATTACAACCAGTAGAAACAAGGCCGGGATCAGGGCCGTAAATAGAACTATTAACCCTGATGCGGCATTAAGTATAAAATTAATGCTGCCGATAAATGCTTCCGATATGCGGTTTCCCAGGTTGTAAAAAGCATGGGGTGATACTGTTCCGGTAGGAATAGCTTTTTCCCGCAGGGAAACATTGATTGTGGCATATGTAACCTGGTCTCTCAGGCGGGTAAGCCGGGCGGTCATTGATTCGATTTCACCGCGGACCCGGGCAAGTTCTTTTTCGATCTCCAGCACATCTTCCACCGTTTCAGCCATATCGAGAATTTCTGTCAGCCTTTTTTCCTGGGCTTCCTGGTTATTGAGGCGCGATTCAAGATCCACATACTGCATGGTTATGTCTTCGAGTACGGTTTGGATATTGGTTACCTTGCCGAGGTTTTCCAGTTGTTCGAGGATTGCTTCAAACCTGTTTTCCGGGACACGCAGGGTCATCCGGGCTCCGTACTGCCCTTCCCGGATTTCATAGACATATGAGCCGGCGATAATTCCTTCCGCTTCCCTGACAATTTTTTGGATCTCCTGGACTTTCTTCCTGGTGTCTGAAACGGACAAATCGATAGATCCCCGGCGGATTACATATCTTAAAGAAGGGTCACTGATACCCGGGGCGGTTACTTCATGATCCGGCAGATCGGGTTCGCCCCTGTCCATGCCCCACTCTTCCGTAGGCGCTTCTTCAACGATGTAATCTTCCATCGGCTGACCGGGCGCTACCTCTGCGAAATCTTCTGATGTTTTGGAGCCGAAATGGGAAATAGAACCGCAGGAGGCTAAAGACAAGCCGGTTAAGCCGGCTATTAGTAAAATTAATGCGAGAAGGGCAATTCTTTTTATAATCATTATTGAGGGCATCGTGGTCACTCTCCTTTAACCAAAAGACCACCGGGCATTAAATATGGTTCCCATAATGATAAACTAGATGGCCCGGTGGCCCAGGCCGATGGCGACATCGTTGCGGTGCAGTAACCCGATCCCAAAAAAAATTGAAACGGCTATGTGGGTACCGCCCCTGGCTATACCTACTTTTCCTCCAACATTCAGACCCAGGGCCTTGGGCATAATTTGCGACAGGGCCCCCCGGTAGCTCCGGCTACCGCACCATCGGAATGGCTTGAATCGTCAATTATACCTTCTCTCTTTGTAGCTAAAACGGCTCTTTCTGCTACTTTTTGCAGGGAACTTAAAAATTCTCCCCCGTAAT
>SKMK01000017.1 GCA_007121075.1 Syntrophomonadaceae bacterium | reverse complement strand
CGGGCCGCTCCGAAGCGGAAATGTATAATGCCTGGGTCGACAACGGTTTAATCGACCACCTGGCAGCACATCGGGTTAAGATTGCCCAGATCTGCATCGAGTGGGTGGAACGTTCAGGCCTGGGGCTGGTTCTGAAAGAAGGCGGGGACGACCTGTCCGTTCCCAAACCGGTCTAAAAAGGCCCCAAAAACTGGCCCTAAAATTATAAAAATGCCTGCGTTAAACTGCATGCCTTTTTAAAACGCACAGTTCATTTAGATTCAATCAAAACACGAATGTCAATCCCCACCGGCTAGCTGTGAGCCCGCCGGTGGGCTGGTAATACAATTATTAGATGGAAGATGCCCGGTGATGCCGTTAACTATATATCCACAGCCACCACTGCTGTTTTTTTAACTTAAAAGATAAACAAACAGAATGGGAGTATATTTATACAATTTTGAGATAGGAGTTGGCAATTATGGGTGCAAATCCGCTCGACACCGCCCTGTATACCCTGCGCGAGGCTGCCGGTGAAGCAGGTCTTGATCCAAAAGTTACCGAACTGTTGAGCACGCCAAAACGAACCATGGAATTTACTTTTCCCATGCGCATGGATAACGGAGAAGTCAGGATCTTCACCGCTTACCGGGCTCACTGGTGCGATGCCCTGGGAGGCTTTAAAGACGGAACCAGGTTTACTAAAAACCTAACTTTGGACGAGTGCAAAGCCCTGGCCCTGTGGATGACGATTAAGCACGGTGTGGGCGGGATTCCGGCCGGAGGAGGTAAAGGAGGTATCATAGTTGATCCCTGTGAGTTGAGCGAATGGGAGCTGGAAAGGCTTTCCCGAAGTTACATGCGCCACTTGCCCATGAAAGGGGCCTGGGTGGATGTGCCCGGCGCCGATATCGGGACCAGTGAAAAAACCCAGGGCTGGATGTTAGACGAATACGAATCCATTGTCGGTTTTCACAGCCCGGCGGCAATTAATGACAAGCCGACCGCGGTCAGCGGGACCCTCGGTACCGATGAGGCTACCGGCCTCGGTGTATATTATGTGTTCGAGCAGGCAATCAAGGATTTTGGTTTTGCAGAAGGCTGCAGTGTGGTTGTGCAGGGTTTCGGCAAGGTTGGCTCGGTCCTGGCCAGGTATTTAACAAAAGGCGGCTACAAGGTTATAGCTGTCGGTGACGTATACGGGGCCATCCATGAAGCGGGCGGCATCGATTGTGTCGAACTGGAAAAGTATGTTGCTGAAACCGGCTCATTGGTTGATTTTCCGGGCACCAAACCTGTATCCAACGATGAACTGCTGGAAATGCAAGTAGATGTTTTGATTCCCGCTGCGGTGCAAAGTGTGATCACGGATCAAAACGCATCTAAAATCAAGGCCAAACTGATTATCGAAGCCGCCAACGGCCCGGTCACCCCGGAAGCAGAAGATGAGCTAAAGGGCAAAAATATTCCGGTAGTGCCCGATGTTGTTGCCAACGTGGGAGGCGCGATTGTTTGCCATTTTGAAAGGATCCAGGGTCTTACCGACGAATACTGGGATATTGAACGGGTAAGAAACCAGCTTAAAGATTGGATTACCAGGGCTTACCAAAGTACGGCGGCCACAGCCGGTGAAAAGACAATATCGATGCGCATGGCGGCCTGGGTCAATGCCCTGAAGAAAATTGAAGCATCGGTCAAGAAACGGGGCTGGGTTTAGATTGACTAATAATGCTTTATTAAAATGAGAAAGGGAGGAGTTATGATGAGTGAAAAAAAATGTATTTTTCCGGCAAACGCGCCAAAACCGGCCGGCCCTTATTCTCCTGCTATTAAAACCGGCAACCTTTTTTTCATCAGCGGTCAGGTCCCGGTAAATCCGTCCGCCGCAAAACTGGTAGAAGGAGATATCAAGGCCCAGACCAGTCAGGTTATGGATAATATGAAAAGTATTCTTGAAGCGGCCGGGGGCAGCATGGATGATATTGTCAAGGTGAACGCCTTTTTGAAGGATATGAAAGATTTCAAAGCATTCAACGAGGTCTACAAATCTTACTTTAACGAACCCTACCCGGCTCGGAGCTGCGTGCAGAGCGCCAACCCCGTCGGTGCCCTGGTCGAGGTTGAATGTACCGCTGTACTCAAAGAATAAAGGTTCTATTCAGTACCATGATTGATTGTCCTGGATTAACGGCCCTGATAAACAGGGCCTTTTATATGGGCCGGCTTCTAATTTGTGGGGTCCAGGAATTGCTCCACAGATAATTGCCAGGAAACGGCTTAATTGGTACAATAATAGCAAAAGGATGAAAGGATTGTTTTTCTTTGCCGGATGTGCTTAAATAACCATATCCGGCATTTGCCTTATGCGCCCGTAGCTCAGCCCGGATAGAGTAACTGACTTCGAATCAGCAGGTCGCAGGTTCGAATCCTGCCGGGCGCACCACTGTATTATAGGCTTCGGGGTTTACGGTCCCTGCGAGCCTTATATATTTATAAATCTAAAGGAGCATTGCAATGCAAAGAATCCGTTGTCCGCACTGCTACAGGGCAATCGAGGGTGCAGCCCGCACTTTCATACAGTCTGCCTTGGAGTCGGGCAAGGGCGCCAGGTGCCCCAATTGCAATCTCGTGTTTTATAACAGCAAGCCTCCAAGCGAATGCGAAATGCACCGCTTTGTGGAAACTGAGGATTAAAAACACACCGGCCGCCTGCAACTGTTTGTGGTTGGAAAAGTTTTTGGCTCAGTACTCCCGGTTAAGTATTTCTTTTAATTTCAGGGCGTTTTTGAACATATTCAGGTTATTGAAGAGACAGTAAACAGTCTTATGCCTATCCGTAAGGAAGTGAAGTTTTTGAGTTAGCTGCTCGAGCTCGTCTTTCGAGTAATCATAATTGTAGTCGTATTCCTTTTTGTTCAAGCCGTGCAGGCGAATATATGCTATAGATGAGTTTGAGAGCGGTTCCCGCCGCATCAGGTCGACCACGTGGATCAGGTTTAGCCGGTTGCAGAGGCCCTCGACTTTTTCCGGGTTTTCATGCCAGTCCCCGCGGGGTTCCCAGGCAGTATAAAGTCCGGCTCGCTCGATTTTTGAAAAAAACTCGGTCATATTCTCTATATTCTCACGGTTGCAGGAAAAACTCGATGGGTTTTGGATTATACAAACAGTGGCCTTCATGCCCAGGGCACACTGTTTGGTATCTTCTCAGGCCTGGAATACCGACTGGTTGGGCCGCAAGTTGCCGAGTTCTTTTTGCTGTATTTCACTGAGTTTATCTTTTCTTTTCCGCCAGGTAGGGCTGTTTACGGAGTGGGTTAACCCCTGCCACGCCTTGATTGTAAACTCGAAATCATCCCCGCCTTCTTCGTTCCAGCGGGAGCAGGTACTTACCTTTGGCAGTTGATAAAAGGTGTTGTTTGCCTCCATTAATTTCAAAGAGGAGGCGTAAGCAGTCAACTTGCTGCTGTAGTGTTCCCGCCATCCTTCCCGTGGTTTGAAGTCGCCGAAACCGCATGTGCCAATTTTAATAGCTGTTTCCCTGTTCATTTCAGATCTTCCTTTCCTTTTTATTGCTTATAATAGGATTGTCTACAAATTTAAATGTATTAAGGGCAAACCATTTTTCAGTTAAAACGCCAGCTTGACCCTGATATCACACGCCCAGCGGTTGATTGTCTTCATTTTAAGGGTTACGATATACATATTGCAAAAGGAGAGGTTTAAAAAGTGGAACTAATCGGAGTCATAGCAGCAGTAGCCATCATCATTATTATGAACCAGAGAGGTTTTAAACTCTACTGGTCTATTTTAACCGGGATTGCCGTTGTTGTAGTTTCAAACCGTTTTTCATTAGAGGAAATTTTCTCTATCACCTATCATTCTCTGAGCAGTCCTACCATGATTACCCTGACTTTAATTGTTATCACCCTGACTGCCTTTGGGAACTTGATGAAGGAAACCGGCAGTTTGAAAATAACCATGCTCTCATTATCGTCCCTGGTTAAGGATCCCCGCTACCAGATGGTAATTTTACCCCTTTTAATCGGGTTGATAACTTTTCCCGGAGGGGCGGTTTTCTCAGCTCCTTTAGTGGAGGAAGCCGGCAAAAAGCTAACATTGAGCAGGGAACGGATGGTGGTGGCAAATACGGCCTTTCGCCATGTTCAATATATGATCTATCCTCTATATCCCGGACTGCTCTTGATGGCCGAAATCTCCCCCTACAACCTCTATGACTATATTTATTTTAACCTGCCGGTTTTTGCAATTTTTTTCCTGGTTACTTTTAAATATGTCTTTAGAGGCGTAAATGTAACAGGGCTGGCTGAAGGCGGCCCGGAAGATAATAACCGGCGCAGTGAACTGGTAATGTTACTATACAGCATCAGCCCCCTGATTCTAATTATCCTGCTGGTATTAATTTTTGACCTCTACTACCCTGCAGCAATCCTGTCCGGTATTCTGGCTGTTTTTTTTATTTATTATCCGGCGGAGAAACCGTTTTGGGGGACAGCCCGCTCAAGGTTTGGTCATCTGGCCGGAGGTATTAACTGGTCAATGACTTTTTCTATCATTACTATTCTGATCTTCAAAGATTTTTTGGAACACAGCGAAGTGATTGACAATATCATGGCCGTAATGATGGAAAGCAATTTTCCTGTGCTAATTCCGATTATTTTCCTCCCTTTCCTGACGGCTTTTCTGATGGGAAACTATTTTGCGGCCGTGGGGATTTGCGTTCCCCTTTTCGTGCCCATTTTGCCACCTGGAGAGCAGGGTTTTTATTACATGGCCCTGGTTTTTCTCGCTTCTCAGGCCGGTTACTTTGGATCTCCCATTCATATGTGCAACATACTAACCATTGAGCATTTTAAAGCTTCTTTGCCCCCTGTAATCAAAGATGTTAATATTCTAGGCACAGCCCTGGTGCTCCTGGGTATTACTGGTTTTCTGGTCCGCCAGTACCTGTTATAGCTTCACACTAAGCTGGTTTGAGCTGAACCTGCTGGGAGTTTCAGGACAACATGTCCGTGTAGGAGCGGCCTTATTATGTCTGAAACCGGTAAAGAAATGAATGAAAATAACAGGCAAACCTTTGATAAAGAACACTCTAAGAAGAAGGCCTCAGTTAAGATGCTCCCGCCGCATTTTCCGGCCGTCCTGATGCTTGGGATTGTGTCTCAGGTAGGCCAGGTCCTGCTCCTGCGGGAATTGTTGATGGTTTTTCATGGAAACGAGCTTTCTATCGGACTTATCCTTGCTGCCTGGATGATCTGGGTGGGAACAGGCAGCCACCTGGGGTCGATGCTTGTAGAACGGGCGGCCCGCCCTCTGTCATTGCTTATAGGCAGCGCCGGCGGGATCCTGGTTTTCTTGCCTGTGACCATCATGCTAATCCGGGCTCTGCGTGGTTTTTTTGATATCCCACCCGGGGCATACCTGTCTCTGGTTGATATGGCTGTATCCTGTTTTTTGCTTATGGCCCCGGTCTGCCTGCTTTTGGGGGCGCAGTTTGTATTCCTGTCCCGGGTGTGGCGAGAAAGCGACCTGGCTGAGGATACTTCCGGCGCCGGGAAGACCTATGTTGGAGAAGCCGCCGGCAACATGCTGGGCGGCATTTTATTTACCTTTGTTTTTGTCCACTACCTCAATGCTTTTCAGACTGCGGTGCTGGCCGGGTTTATGATGGTGGGCGCATCAGGGGTAATGCTTTTTACAGCCCCCGCCCGGAATCTGGTATCTTCCCGATTGCGCTTGCCCTCCCTGGCCCTGCTGGCCCTGGCTGTCCTGGTATTTCCTTTCCTGGAGGATATCGATCAGTGGGCCTACCGGATCCAGTGGCGGTATTTCGCCCCCGATCACGAGCTGGTGGATACCCGCCAGTCGGAGCACGGCGCCATCACGGTAGTCCGGCACCGGGACCAGTTTACCTTCTACCAGAGTGGCCACCTTATTTTCAGCACTGCCGGCCCCGAGGCTACCGCTCCCGGTTTAGAAGAGCAGGAAGCGGTGGAATTTGCCCACCTGTCCATGGTCCAGCACCGGGAACCGGAACGGGTACTTTTGATTGGCGGCGGCTTGAGGGGAGTGCTCAGCGAAATAGTTAAGTACCCGGTTGATCAGATCGATTATATCGAACTTGATGAAGCGCTTACCGAAACCGCCCGTCCCTATGTTTCCCGGGCCACCCTGGAAACACTTGAAGATCCCCGGGTGAATTTAATTCATACTGACGGGAGGTTGTTTGTAAAAACAGCCCGGGGAAAGTACGACCTGATCATTGTCGATACCCCGGATCCTGCCACAGCCGTTTTGAACCGCTTTTATACGAAGGAATTTTTCCTTGAAGTTGAAGAGCTGCTTTGCGATAACGGGGTACTGGTTACCGGAGCTGTTTCCACTCCCGATCTCCGGAGCACTGTAATAGCAAACCGCAATGCAACCATCTATCATACCCTGAATAGTGTTTTTAACCGGGTTTTGCCGGCCGGTGAACGCTTTATGTTGTATTTTGCTTCCAACGAACCCGGGCAGGTTTCGTTAGATACCGGCACCCTCAGGGAAAGGTTTATAGAGCAAGATATAGAAACGGAAGATTTTTCACCCCGTCATTACCAGGTTTTGCTTGAAGAAGGCCAGTTGAGGCGGGTGAACTGGGTTGTACGTAACCACGGACGCAGCGCCGATGCCCACCTGGTGGGGCCAGAAGCGGCGCCTGTATCACCGGCCCCGGTTGGGGAACAGGAAACTCGGGAAAAGGACCTTCCTCCGGTTGAAGAGCGCTATTTCATCAATACCGATTTCCGGCCGATTGGTTATTACTACACCCTTATGTACTGGGATCAGCTGACCCGCCCGGATGATGACCGGACTTTATGGTGGCCCCTGCAAACCAGGTGGTGGGCGATCATTCCGCTTGTTTTTATTCCTTTTATGGCGGTCCTGGGTTTGAGGTTAAAGGCTGACAGTAGAGAAAGAAATGCCGTTGCCACTCCAGAAGGTTTTAAATTAATCCGTCCGGATATTAATTTTGCGGTTATTTTTACCGTTTTTACCACCGGTTTTTCAACTATGGCTTTGCAGATTGCTTTGCTCTTTTCTTTTCAGAGTATATACGGCTTTGTATATGAAATAGTGGGGCTGATCATGGCCATGTTCATGTCCGGCCTTTCTCTTGGTGCTTTCTTGACCAACCGTTACGTAAAATACAAGACCAGTTTAAAAACCCTGGCGGCAGTTCAGTTTGTTATTTCTGTCCTGGCTTTTATGATCGCCTTTATCATCCCCCGGGCCGCCGCCGTGGAATCTCTGCCCGTGATTTTTATGCTTTTTTCCATGCTTACTTTTTCTGCGGGGCTGATAAACGGGATTGACTTCCCCCTTTCCTTGGCCTGCTACCTGGCCTTGAATAAAAAGGCTGATCAGACCGCCGGAACTGTATACGGGGTCGAGCTGTTTGGGGCTTGCCTGGGGGCTATTTTAACCAGCGCTATGGTGGCGCCGGTATTTGGTATTGTTTCCGCCTGTATCCTGGCCGGTATTGCCAACTTTACCGCTTTTGTAGTACTCTTAACCTGCAGGAGGGGAGCGCTATGGACAAACAAAAACAGCTTACAAACAAGATAGGCCGCCGTAATTTTTTAAAGGCGGGGGCCGCCGGGATTTGTACGTTCTGCCTGGCCGGCATTTATGGTTGTGCTCCTGAAGAGGACACCCGGGAAGAAACCCCGCAGGATGGAGCGGAAATCGGAAGCAAGAAGGGTTTGATTAAAACCAAACCTTCTCCCTGGTATACCAGGCTTGAAGGCGGTAAAATACGCTGTGATCTCTGCCCCAAGCTGTGCGAACTGGAAGAAGGGGAAAGGGCACTGTGCCGGGTGCGGGAAAACCGGGACGGTTCCTGTTACACCCTGGTCTATGGCAACCCGGCCCTGGTTCAGGAAGATCCGGTAGAAAGAAAACCGTTTTTCCATGTTATGCCCGGAAGCCGGGCTCTTTCCATTTCAACAGCCGGATGTAACCTGGCCTGCCAGTTTTGTGAAGTATGGGATATGGCCCTGGTTGCACCGGAAGAGGTCCATGCTTATGACATGCCACCTGAGACGGTTATGAAACATGCCGGTGCTGGAGAAGTGCGATCAATTAGTTATGCTTTTGGTGAACCGGTAATCTATTATGAATACATGTCTTCGGTTGCCGACCGGGCAAAAGAAGCGGGCCTTTTAAATTTGATGCACACTGCCGCCTATATTAACCCGGAGCCATTGAAGGAGATTCTTAAGAAGATGGACGCGGTCAATGTGGATCTGAAGGGATTTGACGAAGACTTTTACCGGGAGTACGTGGGCGGCGAGCTGGAAACGGTGCTGGAAAATTTAAAGATAATCAGGGATTCCGGGATCCACCTGGAAATTACCACGATCGTTATCCCTACTTTAAACGATGATATGGAGACAATTGGCAAAATGTGCCGGTGGATTGTAACGGAGCTGGGCCTTGATGTGCCCCTCCATTTTGCCCGCTTTTACCCCCTGCACAAGCTTTCCGGCCTGCCGCGGACCCCTGCTGCCACTCTCGATGAAGCCAGGAATACCGCCCTGGGAGTTGGACTTAAGCACGTATACGTGGCCAGGGTTACCGGTCACGAAGGTGAAGACACTTTCTGCCCTGAATGCGGGGAGAAAGTGATTGAACGGGAAGGTTTTGTAATTGGAGCCCTCAAACTCCGGGCGGGATCTTGCGAGTACTGCGGCACCGAACTTCCCGGCCTGTGGGGTTAATGATAACCTGGCAGGGTTTTTATTAAAATATTATCCTTAAATTTTAAAGATAATTTACAGCTTTCCGGTAAAAATACCCACATCAACCTGACCCGGGCGAACCGCAAAGCTGTTCTTCTAAGCAGGAGCTATTCGACGCGATCAAGATGAATCTCATAATTAGTTAAAGAGCGCTCATCAAGGTTTGTTAACCCGGCTTCCTTGGCCCATTCAATAGCTTCTACAAACTCTTCCGAAGTTATTGCCCGGGCAATCTTATCATATTCAAAAGCTTCGAACTCAACCCGGTACTGGGCCATAATATTGACGTAGGTGTCCTTGGGCAGGTTTTCGGCCACCCAGCGGGCAAAATCGCGGGGATTAGAAACCCGGTTGGGCATGACCAGGTGGCGGATCATCAGGCCCCTTTTAGCGAGGCCGCGCTGCCTGGTATCCAGGGTGCCTACCTGGCGGTTCATTTCGATGATTGCCTCTTTAGCCATTTCCGGGTAATCGTAAGCTTCAGCCAGGTTGTACTTTTCCGATTGTTCTCCGTCCATGAACTTAAGATCGGGCAGGTAAATATCGACAACACCGTCCAGCAGCTCGATTATTTCTTTACGTTCGTAACCGCTGGTATTGTAGCAAAGCGGCAGGTGCAAGCCATTTTTGTAAGCAATCCGGGTGGCATTCAGGATACTGGGCATGATATGGGTGGGAGTGACCAGGTTGATGTTGTGACAGCCTTTATTTTGCAGGTCGAGCATCATTTCGGCTAATTTTTCATCGCTGACTTCTTGCCCTCGTCCATAGTGGGCAATGGGATAGTTCTGGCAAAAAACGCAGCGCAGGTTGCAGTTGGAGAAGAAAATTGTCCCCGAGCCGCCCGTGCCTACCAGGGGCAACTCTTCGCCGAAGTGAGGCTGCCGGGTGTAGACTACGGCCTTATCGGTAGTCCGGCAAAAGCCAGTTTCTCCTCTGCTGCGGTTTTCACCGCACCGGCGGGGACATAGTTCGCAATCTTCGAAGATGCTGTAAGCCTGGTCGATTCTATTGGCCAGCTTGCCTTCTTCTTCCAATTTGGCATAGCCGGGCTTAAAAGAATCAAATTCAACTTCTTCCTTTTGAGTCGGTTGAGTTTTATCCAGCGGGGTGCATGCTTTTAGCAACCATGACCCACCGGCCAGGTAAAGCAGACCGGCTCCACCGACATAGCAGATATTTTTCAGGAAATTTTTTCTGTTCATTTCCATGGTTATCACCCTGGGGTTATTTAAGGCCTGGGCCGATTTTCAAGGCTTTGCCCTGGACGCGATTGTAACTATTGCAGGTAAAGCAGGGTAAGTAACGGGTTGTTATCGTGAACCGGCCTGTGATGATAGCCAATAATTTGCTTTTGGTATTTATATTATAACAATCCGGTCAAGGTTTAAAAAAGATTGACCGGAATAGGACCTGTCAAAGTATGTTAGAATTTTAAGTAGAAAGTAGATGAGAAATATAATAGAAACGAAGGGAGTGCGGTATTGAGATGGCCTGCCTAAGATGCGGTTCTTCAACAAAGCCGGTTGGCGAAGCGCTTGGGGCCTGTCGCAGCTGTATTTTGGAAGGATCCGCGGAACTGGAAGAACAACTTGCATCACTGCACGGTAAAAGTTTATAACATCGCTTCATTTATTGCCGGGCAGGATCCGGACACCCCCTATTCCCTGCTCGGGTTTTACCCGCAGTTCCAGATGCGGGATTTGCGCCCTACCAGCCGCCGCCAGGCCGAGGCTTGCTATAAAGCGGCCAAACGGGCCGGCCTGAAAATAGTAACCCTGGGCAATGAACCGCTCCTTTTTAATAATTAGGGTATTTCCCAGGAAGGATAATCCCTGAGCCCGGTAGAATTAAAAAAAGTAGTTTTATCTTATCTTCTTAGAACGGCCGGCTAAAATTATCAGCCCTTAATCAATTTAATCAAGGCAGGTGTAAACGTGAGTTACAACTTTGACGAAGTGATCGATCGGAGCAATACTGGATCCATGAAATGGGATTTTTACAAGCGTTATTTTGAAGAAGAAGAGATTATCCCCATGTGGGTGGCGGATATGGATTTCCGGGCCCCGGAGCCGGTGATTGAAGCGGTTGAGAAAGTGGCCCGTTTTGGAATTTACGGTTATACTGAAGAAACCGAATCGTACCGCAAAGCGGTCGTGGAATGGTTGAAAAGAAGGCACAACTGGGCGATCAAGATAGAGTGGCTTCACTACAGCCCCGGTGTGGTGCCGGCCCTGCACTGGATCATCAGAAGGTTTGCTCATCCTGGCGATAAGGTCATTCTCCAGCCGCCGGTCTATTACCCTTTTTTTGAAGCAGTTAATACCGGGGGTTGCCATGTGGTCAATAACCCCTTGAAGCAGGTGGGCGATTCCTATCAAATGGATTTTGAAGACCTGGAGAAAAAAATCGATGACCGGGTTAAGATGATTATCCTCTGCAGCCCTCACAACCCGGCGGGCAGGGTTTGGAGCAGGGAAGAACTGACCAGGCTGGGTGAGATTTGCCTGAAGCATAATGTGCTGGTGGTCAGCGATGAAATCCACGGCGACCTGCTTTTAAACGGCAGCAAGCATCTCCCCTTTGCTTCCATCTCGGAAGAATTTGCCCTGAACTCGATCACCTGTTATGGCCCGACTAAGACCTTCAATCTGGCCGGTTTACAGATCTCTAATATCATTATTCCCAACCCTTTGCTGGCCTCAGAATTCAAAATAACCCTGGAGAACAATGATATGCCCAGGCCCAATATTTTCGCTGCCGCCGCTGCCGAGGCTGCTTACAGGCACGGCGACCAGTGGTTGGAAGAAGTGCTCGTTTATTTTGAAAAAAACCATGCCCTGGTGAGGGAATTTATTAAAGACAATATCCCGGAAATAAAAGTGACCACTGCTGAGGCCACCTACCTGGCCTGGTTGGACTGCCGGGGCCTGGGTTTTGATAGTGGGGAATTGAATAAATTTATGGAGAAAAAAGCGGGACTTGGTTTAAGCCAGGGTTCCTTTTTTGGCGAAGGGGGAGAAGGGTTTGTACGGATGAACCTGGGCACTCCCCGAACTGTAGTGGAGGAAGCCCTGCACAAACTAGAGCAAGCGGTTGATTCTTTTTGCCGCTGACAGGTTGTCAAAGGCTGCCTTAGCCGGTATAATTTTAAAGATATATTTTATTGAAATTGCAGTTGTCTTATTTCTGGGTTATACATGGAAAGGGAGGAGATGACCCTGCAAGCACTGCTGGTTTTAGAAGACGGTTTTACAATGAAAGGAGCTTGTTTCTCAGGGCAAGGTGAAGTGTTCGGGGAAGTGGTTTTTAATACGGCCATGACCGGCTACCAGGAGATGATAACCGATCCTTCGTACCGGGGGCAAATCCTGACCTTTGCTTATCCGGTGATTGGAAATTACGGGATAACTGAATATGACATGGAATCAGACTCTCCCCAGGTGGAGGGTCTTTTAGTAAAGGAATGCTGCCGGAGGCCCCGTAACCAGCGGGCCCAGGATTCCCTGGCCAATTACCTTGAGGAGCACGGCATCATGGGTGTGGAAGGAATCGATACCCGCTCGCTCACCCTGCACCTGCGCAGAGCAGGCACCATGAAAGGGGTGGTGTCCACTGAAGAAAAAGATCCGGAAATGCTCCGTCAAAAATTGCTGGCTAATCGGGAGTTGAATTCCCGAAACCTGGTGGATGAAGTTTCGAACCCGGAATCTTTTAGCTGGGCTTACCCGGAGAAAGGCTATCATGTCGTAGTTTATGATTATGGAGTTAAATACAATATTCTCAGGCACCTGACCTTGAGGGGGTGTAGAGTAACCGTAGTTTCTCACCGCACCTCTGCGGCAGAGGTGCTGGACTTAAAGCCGGATGGGATTGTTCTCTCCAATGGGCCCGGTGATCCGGCTGTCCAGAAACACCTCGTCTCTGAAATTAAAGCGCTGTTTGGCAAAGCGCCGATAATGGGTATCTGCCTCGGCCATCAGCTTCTGGGACTGGCTTCCGGCCTGGAAACTTTTAAACTGACCTTCGGCCATCGGGGCGCCAATCACCCCGTCAAGGATTTAGCGACAGGCAAGGTCCACATAACCTCCCAGAATCACGGCTATTGTGTTGCCATGGATAAGATGCCGCAGGGGACTGAAGCTACTCATATTAACCTGAACGATAATACCCTGGAGGGGATGGAAAACAGGGAACAGAAGTGGTTTTCCGTACAGTACCACCCTGAAGCTTCTCCCGGCCCACATGATTCGATCTACCTGTTTGATAAATTTATGCAGCTAATGGCAGTAGAAACCGGGAAGGGGGAAGGCTGATTCATGCCAAAAAGAACAGACCTGCAAAAAATTATGATTATCGGCTCCGGGCCGATTGTGATCGGCCAGGCCTGCGAATTTGATTATTCCGGGACCCAGGCCTGCCGGGCCCTGAAAGAAGAAGGATACGAAGTGGTCCTTATTAACAGCAACCCGGCTACGATTATGACCGATCCCGTTATGGCCGACCGGACTTACGTGGAACCGCTGACAATTGAAGCGGCGACCATGGTGATCGAAAAAGAACGCCCCCAGGCCTTACTGCCGACCCTCGGCGGGCAAACCGCCCTTAACATTGCCGTCGAACTGGCGGAAACAGGAATCCTGGATCATTTTGGTGTGGAGCTGATCGGGGCCAATTCAGAGGTAATCAACCGGGCTGAAAACCGGGATCTATTTAAAGCGGCCATGGACCGGGCCGGCCTGGAATCGGCCGAAAGCCTCCATCTAAAAAGTGTCGATGAAGCGCTGGCCTTTGCCGAAAAAAAAGGGTATCCCCTGGTAATCAGGCCTTCTTTCACCCTGGGCGGTGCCGGGGGCGGCATTGCGAGAACAGAAGCAGAACTGGTGGATATGGTTGCAACGGGGCTTTATAACAGCCCTATCAAACAGGTCCTGGTCGAAGAGGCCCTGATGAACTGGAAAGAGTTTGAGCTGGAAGTGATGCGGGATTGCAATGATAACGTGGTTATTGTCTGCTCGATTGAAAATATGGACCCCATGGGGGTGCACACCGGTGAAAGTATAACTGTAGCCCCGGCCCAAACCCTTAGCGATCACGAATACCAGATGATGCGGGATGCTTCCATCCGGGCGCTGCGGGAAATCGGAGTGGAAACGGGAGGATGTAATATCCAGTTTGCCATGGATCCGGAAACCAGCCGCATGGTAGTGGTGGAAATGAACCCCCGGGTTTCGCGATCTTCGGCTTTAGCTTCCAAGGCTACCGGATTCCCCATTGCCAAGATTGCTGCCAAGCTGGCCGTAGGGTACAGCCTGGACGAGTTATACAATGATATTACCAGGGAAACACCGGCTTCATTTGAACCGGCTATTGATTATGTCGTGGTAAAAATTCCCCGCTGGGATTTTGACAAGTTTCCGGGAGCCAACCAGGTTTTAAATACCAGGATGAAATCAGTTGGGGAAGTAATGAGTATTGCCCGCACCTTTAAGGAATCGTTGCACAAGGCTTTGCGATCGCTTGAGCAGGGCTTCGACGGCCTGATTGAAGAAAAGATGTCCCCCAGGCGCGAGGACCGGACCGCCTGGTTGGAAGAGCAACTGCAGGTTCCCCGGCCCGAAAGGATTTTTGGCCTTGCTGTGGCCCTCCGGTCGGGTTTTACGCCTGATGAGATCAGCAGGCTGAGCGGCATTGACGGCTGGTTTATCGATCAGATGGAACAACTGATCCTGCTGGAAAAAGAAATCAAGTCGGCTCGGGAATTGAATGAAGACCTGCTCTGGCGGGCCAAATCCTGGGGTTTTTCGGATGAAAGGATTGCCCGGTTAATCGGGGACAGCGAACCGGAAGTGCGCCGGCGCAGGCAGGCCTGGTCAATTTATCCTGTGTACCGGCGGGTGGACACCTGCGCCGGTGAATTTGAAGCTTATACCCCCTACCTTTATTCAACTTATGAAAAAGGCGCCGCTGAAGTAGACGTACCGGAAAGAATCGGCTCCAAGAAAGATAAAAAGGGGAAGGTGATGATCCTCGGCAGCGGCCCCAACCGCATCGGGCAGGGTCTGGAGTTTGATTACTGCTGTGTGCGGGCGGCAATGACCCTGCAGGAAGAGGGGTACGAGGTGATTATGGTTAACTGCAACCCGGAAACGGTCAGCACGGATTATGATATTTCCGACTGCCTCTATTTTGAGCCTCTTACCCTCGAGGACGTGCTGAATATCTGCCATGAAGAAAATCCCGATGGAATTATCCTGCAGTTTGGAGGGCAGACCCCACTGAAGCTGGCCCAGCCCCTCCTGGAAGCAGGTATGCCCCTGTGGGGAACCTCGCCTCATGATATCGACCGGGTGGAAAACAGGCGTGAATTTGCAGAGGTAGTGGACAAACTCGGTCTCTGGGAAATCCCTCACGGGACGGCCGACAACCCGGAAGGAGCCCTGCAGATATCTGAAAAACTCGGATTTCCTCTGCTCGCCCGCCCATCATATGTCCTTGGGGGCAGATCTATGCGGGTAGTTTATTCAACCGGTGATCTGGAAAAATATATTTCCACCCTGCCGGAACTAAATCCGGCCAACCCCCTCCTGCTGGATAAGTTCCTGGAAGGGGCGGTGGAAATTGATGTTGATGCTGTGAGCGACGGGGAACTGGTCGTTATAGGCGGGATCATGGAGCATGTCGAGCATGCCGGGGTCCACTCCGGTGACAGCTGCTGCGTTTTGCCCACCTACAGTATTGGGCCGCAGCAGCTGAAAGAGATTCGCCGGCAAACTGAAATGCTGGCCCGGGAACTGAATGTGATCGGCCTGTTAAATATCCAGTTTGCGATCAGGGGACGGGAAGTATTTATCCTGGAAGCCAACCCCCGCGCTTCCAGGACCGTGCCGTTTGTGGGCAAGGCTATCGGTGTGCCGCTGGCCGGCCTGGCAGCAAGGGTGATCGCCGGAGCTACCCTGACGGAACTCGGTTTTACATCTGAAATCATTCCTCTATATTATTCGGTTAAAGAAGCAGTGTTTTCGTTTATCAGGTTTGATGATACAGATATTGTGCTCGGCCCCGAAATGCGCTCTACCGGAGAGGTAATGGGCGTCGATTACGACCTGGGAATGGCCATGGCCAAGGCCCAGTGCGCGGCGGGTACGCCCCTGCCTGTTGAGGGACGGATCTTTATCACGGTGGCCAACCGGGACAAGCCACAGGCAGTGGAACTGGCCCGGGGCCTGGCCCGGCTGGGCTTTGAAATCCTGGCCACATTCGGGACGGCTGCCGCCCTCCGTGATGTTGGCATCAGCGTGGAAGAAGTAAAGCGGATCAGCGAAGGGTCGCCGCACATGCTTGATTACATAAATGAGGGCCGGGTTGATCTGATTATCAATACTCCTGAGAGCGCCAGTGCCAAATCGGACGGGGCCCGCATGCGCCGCCTGGCAGCCCAGCGGGGCGTTTCAATTATAACCACTATCCAGGGTGCTCTTGCCGCCCTGGAAGGAATCCAGGCCGTTAAAAAGCAGAAAATGGACGTGCAGTGCCTGCAGGATTATTATCAATGATTTTCTGGATAATCAATCGCCAATCAATTTGATTACAACCCTTTTTTTGCGTCTGCCGTCGAATTCGGCATAAAAAACCTGCTGCCAGGGGCCGAAATCGAGATTGCCCCCGGTGATCGGGATTAAGACCTGGTGGCCGACCAGCATGTTTTTCAAATGGGCATCACCGTTATCTTCCCCGGTCCGATGGTGCCTGTAATCTTTGCGGTAAGGGGCTAGCCTTTCCAGCATTTCATCGATATCCTGGATCAGGCCGGATTCATTGTCATTAATATATACTCCCGCCGTCAGGTGCATTGCCGATACCAGGGCAAAGCCTTCCCTGATGCCGCTTTCATCAAGAGCCTTCTCCACATCGCCGGTGATGTTGATATACCCGCGCCTTTTTTCGGTGTTAAAAGTCAGGTAAGCTGTGTGTGAACGCATTCTAACGCTCCTTTCTTTGACATGTGTTTCCTTTGGTTTTACTTCTTTTCTTTCATAAAAAAACCTTTTTTGAACGGAGGATAGCGCCGGAGCTCCATTTGCATAAACCCTGTATTTTGGTTATCGTGTAGACAGGAGCTTAGGATGGTTTTCCGAACATTCTGCAGGCAGCTGCAAATTTTGGGCCTGTTGTCCGGCACGGGCAATTGAAAACAAGATCATACTCAGGCCGGAAGGGATGAAAATGGAAAAACAGAGTACGGCAAAGATGCTGGAGGAAATCGGGGTTTTCCTTGAACTTAAAGGAGAAAATCCTTTTAAAAGCAGGGCCTACTACAGCGCTGCCCGGACTGTTGAAATGATGGGCGAAGAAGAACTGCAGCGGCTGGTCCATGAAGACAAGCTAAAGGATGTAAAGGGTATCGGAGCAGCCCTGAACGAAAAGCTCAAAGAATATGTCCTTACCGGGGAGCTGCCTTATTACGAGGAGTTAAAGGCAAGTATACCCGAAGGCCTGCTGGAAATGCTCAGGGTGCCCGGCCTAGGCCCCCGCAAGGTGAGGGCCCTTTACGACATGCTGGGAATAACTTCGCTGGCCGAACTGGAGTATGCCTGCCGGGAAAACCGGTTGGTTGGCCTAAAGGGGTTTGGCTCCAAGACCCAGGAGAATATCCTGGAAGGGATTGAGTTCCTGAGGCGTTATGAGGGCCAGTTTTTTTACAACGAGGCGCTCCAGATAGCTGAGAATTTGCTGGCTGAAATCAAAAAGTTTTCAGCTCTGGATCAAGTAAGCCTGGCCGGCAGCATCAGGCGCTGCCGGGAAATTGTAAAGGATATTGACCTGGTGGCTTCAACCAGCGAGCCCGCCGGACTGACCGGGTTTTTTGCAGAACTTGACGTGGTTGAAGAAGTGATTGCCCAAGGAGATACCAAGGTTTCGGTGCGGCTTAATGAAGGGATCAACGCCGATTTGCGCGTGGTTGGAAAAAAAGAATATCCTTTTGCCCTCCACCATTTTACCGGCAGCAAAGAGCATAATACAGCCATGCGGCACCGGGCCCGCACCATGGGCCTGAAAATCAACGAATACGGCATTTTTCGCAATGGGGAGTCCCTTAAATGCAGCAGTGAAACTGAATTCTTTGCCGTATTCGGCCTTCCATTTATTCAGCCGGAACTGAGAGAAAACTATGGAGAAATAGAAGCTGCTGAAAACGGTTCCCTACCCGCCCTGGTGGAAAATGAAGACATCAGGGGCATTTTTCATATTCATACCAACTACAGTGACGGGATTAATACCCTGAAAGAAGTGGTTGAATACTGCCGGGAGCAGGGCTATCAATATGTGGGCATCAGCGATCACAGCCAGTCCGCTTATTATGCCGGGGGTTTAAGCGAAAGGGATTTGGAGCACCAGGCTGAGGAAATTATGGCCCTGCGGGAAAAATATCCTGATCTTGGCATATTTCACGGGGTGGAATCTGACATCCGTACCGACGGCAACCTGGATTATGATGATCGGATTCTGGAAAAACTTGATTTTGTAATTGCCTCCGTCCACTCCACTTTAAAAATGGAGCGGAAGAAGATGACTGACAGGTTGCTACATGCTTTGGGCCATCCCCGGGTAACCATGCTTGGCCACCCCACCAACAGACTTCTTCTGGGCCGGGAAAGCTCGTCCTTTGACCTGGAACAGATTTTACATACTGCCCTGGAAAACGGGGTGATACTGGAATTAAATGCCAGCCCAGCCCGCCTCGATCTGGACTGGCGGCACCTGAAAAAGATCAGGGAGATGGGGTTGCTTGTTTCAATCAACCCTGATGCTCACCGGGTGGAAGATTTTAGAGATACTTACCTGGGAGTATCGATCGCCCGCAAGGGCTGGCTGGAAAAAAGTGATGTTTTTAATACCCGCCCGTGGGAAGATGTAGAGGAGTATTTTCAGGACCGCTAAAATATTTGTCAGATACAGGAAGGCTTAAAGTTTTTTTAAGGCAGGGTTTTGGCGGGGCGAATAGAAAATGCACAAGCAAAGAGCTGGACAATCTAAACCGGCCCGGCAGTTGAGAGATCAGTTTCCCGGAATATTTGACGGGACTATAAATAACGCATAAAGGAGCGATTATAGAATGAGTTTATTTCCGGAAGCCAGGGTCCTTGGCGTTGATTTGGAACACGGGACAGTGGCCGCTAAAACAATTCCGGGTGAAATATACCGCCTCTACCCCGGGGGTTCGGCGCTCGGACTATACCTTTTTTTAAACCGAATCAAAACGGGGGTGGACCCGCTTTCACCCGGCAATGTTCTGGTTATGGCAGTTTCACCTTTAACCGGCCTCCCCATCAGCGGTTTGAGCAGGGTAAACGTAACCACAAAAAGTCCGCTTACGGGGGCCATCGCCGACAGCCAGGCCGGGGGATTTTTTCCGGCCGAGCTTAAAGCAAACGGATGGGATGCGATTATCTTCAGCGGCCGGGCCCCTGAACCAGTCTATCTTTACATTAACGGTGAAAAAGCTGAATTGCGCAGCGCTGCTTCAGCCTGGGGCAGGGTTACCGGGGAAGCTGAAAAAGAGATCAGAGCGGAACATGCCGAAGATAACCTCCATATTGCCCAGATCGGTCCGGCCGGGGAGAATATGGTTAAATATGCTTCGATAATGAATATGTGTAACCGGGCCAACGGGCGGAACGGCACCGGAGCGGTGATGGGCTCCAAAAAGCTGAAAGCGGTTGTGGTTAAGAAAGGAAAGAAACAAAAGCCTGTTAACCAGGAAAGAGTGAAGGAGCTTTCAGCAGAAACCAAAGACAGGATCCAGGCTAACAGTGTTTTGAGGAACCTGGCTGAAAACGGCACTTCCGGCGATCTTGAAAGTTTGAACCTGGTGGGACACCTGGTTACCAGAAACTGGAAATCTGGCTGGTTTCCCGAAGGCGCGGAAAAAATCACCGGCACCAAGATGACAGAGACCATCCTTAAAAAGAGGGATACCTGTTACGGATGTGTAGTAAGGTGCAAGCGAATAGTGGAAGTGCCGGGTATGGTCGATCCTCTTTACGGCGGCCCTGAATTTGAAACCTGCGCTGCTCTCGGTTCATACTGCGGGATAAAGAGCCTGGAAGCGATTGCCCATGCCAACCAGCTCTGTAATATGTACGGCCTTGATACTATTTCCTGCGGCGCCACCATTGCTTTTGCGATGGAATGTTTTGAAAAGGGTTTGCTGACAAAGAAGGATACAGGTGGATTGGAGCTGACCTTTGGCAATGAAGAAGTATTGCCTGAAGTTATTGAACAGATCGCCTCCAAAAAGGGTTTCGGCGCCATGCTGGCAGAAGGCACCCGGGAAGCGGCCAGGCAGCTGGGGGATGGGTTCCCTGAACTAAGCATTGCCGTTAAAGGTCAGGAACTGCCTGCTCATATGCCCCAGCAGAAACCCTCTTTAGGCCTCGTCTATGCTGTTAACCCTTTTGGTGCAGATCATCAATCCAGCGCTCATGACACGGTTTTATCTGCCAACCCCAAAAGCGGGGTATGGAATAAACTGAAGCAGATTGGCATCTGGAAAGGTTATGAGCCCGACCGGATGACAGTGGATGAGGAAAAGGTGCGCTTTGCCTATAACAGCCAGTGTTTCTATGCTGTAGCCGACAGTCTTTGCTTGTGCCAGTTTGTATGGGGGCCGGTCTGGCAGGTTTACGGACCTTCTGAGCTGGTGGAACTATGCCGCTACGGCCTTGGCTGGGATACGTCCCTTTATGAGTTGATGCTGGCTGGAGAAAGACGTATAAACATGATGCGCCATTTCAACGCCCGGGAAGGTTTTAGCAAGAAGGATGATGTTTTGCCGGAGCGCCTGTTTAACCCCCTGCCCGATGGGCCCTCAGAAGGAAGAGTCCTGGACAGGGATGAAATTGAAGCCGCCCGCGACCTTTATTACCGCTTTGCCGGCTGGGACACAGAAACAGGGAATCCCACCGAAGCTGCTCTGAAACGACTGTCGCTGGGCTGGTTACTGGAAAATTAAAAGCGATCGTTAAAGATCGGTTTCTAACCCGGCTATACAAATTGATTTTCATTTTCCGCTAATTATGCCGCGGCCCGGCTGCCGGTACGTTATAATATCAGCAGAGGCTTTCCGGGTAGTTTGACCCGGGTTGGAATCAGGTTAAAGGCAATCCGCACCGGGAATGAAAGGTTTGATAAGAAAATACACAAGGTTAAATAAGCTCTATTTTTCGGGAGTGATGGGTTTTTGGGTGACCTTGCAAAAAAGGGTCCTGTAATCCTTAAGATTTTTAAATGGTTGGGGCTGTTCCTGGTGATTCTGTTCGCGCTGTTCAGTATCGTGCCATATCTGATCGAGGTGGAAGAAGCGGCGGTATCGCGTGAAGAGCTGACATTTTCAAACAGTGAATTTTTTGAAGTAAATGGCGTTGAACTGCATTACCGTGAATGGAGAAATGACGGAGACCTGGATAAAAACGTGCTCCTGGTACACGGGCTGGGGGCTTCAACTTTTACATGGCGCTATACAGCGCCCGTACTACAGGAGCAGGGATTCCGGGTGATCGCCGTTGATCTACCCGGGTTTGGTTTAAGTGAACGGAGAGCGGGTCTTGATCACTCAGCTGAAGCCAGAGGAGAACTGCTTTGGAGCATGCTGGAAGAAATGTTTCCGGGAATAAAATGGAATCTGGTAGGGCACTCAATGGGGGGAGCGGCGGTAACGGCCATGGCCCTGCAGAGGCCGGAGCAGGCTGAAAGTGTCACCCTGGTTGCCGGAGCACTGGTTCCATTTGAGCCTTCGCCGTATGCGGCCCTGCTCAGGTATCCCCCGGCAGGACAATGGGCCAGGATTTTAAGTAGCCGCCTTGTTGCCGATCAAAGCCGCATAGAGGAACTTCTTGCCTCAGCTTACGGACAGCAGCCAACCGAGCATGAATTAAGCGGTTACTACCTGCCTTTAAATATTGAAAACACTGCTACTACGTGGCCGGATTTACTGCGCACCAAACCTGACCCCTTGTTGGATCAGCTGGATCAATTGGAAATTCCGGTGTTTTGTATCTGGGGAGAAAATGATACCTGGATTCCACCTGAACAGGGCAAGGAGATTGATCGTCTGCTTCCCAATTCGGAGCTGATCGTAATGCAGGGTGAAGGCCACTCTCCCATGGAAACTGCCCCGGACCGCTTTGACCGTAAGCTGGTCGATTTCCTGCTTGAGTTTTGATATAAAACAGATCAGGTTAATTGTAAAATTAGGGGTTTCAGAAAAAGGGAAACAAGTAACTGATGTAGAATCATTTAATATTTAACAACTCTTAATATCTTTAAAAGGAGTGAAAGAGATGTACCGGATTTTACTGGCAACTGATGGTTCAGCGCATTCTCAAAAAGTGGTGGATGAAGCCCTTTTAATTGCTGAAGCCGTGAAAGCGGAAGTTATTGTTACCACGGTAATTGAAAAGTTTTTTTCACCACCCCGTGTTTTCCAGGGCGTAACCGAGGTTCAGGATTTGAAGGATGTTGACTGGGAACAGATCAACAGGCACGTGGCCGAAGAGTCAAAAAAGGTAGTTGAAAAAGCGGCGCAGCCTTTTAAAGATAAGGGCTTGAATGTTAAAACCGAGGTAATAACCGGCTACAGGTCACCGGCAGATGCTATCTGTGAAATGAGCCAAAAGGAAGACGTCAACCTGGTTGTGTTGGGCAACCGCGGCTTAAAAGGAATCGGCGAGCTGTTTCTGGGCAGCGTCAGCAATAAAGTCGCTCACTGCACGGGAGCAAATGTTTTAATCGTCAAGTAAAGGTTAGTGAGATATGAAGGTTATAAAAACCACCTGCCCCCTGAACTGCTGGGATCAATGCGGCCTGGTGGTCAGAGAAGAACAGGGCAGGATAGTTTCGATTGACCCCGATCCGGATCAACCAGCCACCGGCGGCATAATTTGCAGCAAGGGCAGGGAACATGCAGATCGGGTCAATCACCCCCTTCGTTTGCGCCATCCTCTCCTTAAAAAAAACGGTTCTTTTAAAGAGATTGACTGGCCGCAAGCTCTAAAAATAATGGAAGATCAAATCCAAAAGGCCCTTGACAAAGGTGGTCCGCAGGCACTGATGCATTATTATGACGCCGGCTATAGCGGGCTCCTGAAAAATATTGAATCCCGCTTCTTCAGCGCTCTGGGCGGTTGTACTGTCCACCGGGGCAGCCTCTGCTGGGGAGCCGGCCTGGCCGCTCAGAAGTATGACTTTGGATCTGCACTGGCCCACCCTTACCACGATCTGCTTAATTCACGCCTGATCCTGGTCTGGGGGCGCAACCCGGCCAACACCTCTATTCACCTTCAGTCTTTTATTCAGCGGGCAGGCCAAAAAGGAACCCGCGTAATTGTGATTGATCCGGTTCGGACTGCGACCTCTAAAGCTGCAAACCTGCATCTCGGTATTAAACCGGGGACGGACGGGGTGCTGGCCCTGGCCATGGCCCGGGTAATTATTGAAAATGGCTTGCAGGATCAAGATTTTATTGATCAATCCAGCTCCGGGTTTGAGCAGTTTGCCGGATTGTGCAAAGAGTACACTACTGATAAAGCTTTCGAGTTGACCGGGCTGGATCCGGAAGTGATTAAACAACTAGCATTAGAATATGCCCGCTCCAAACCGGCAGCTATTTTGATTGGTATCGGCCCCCAGAGACACAGCAACGGAGGTAATATGGTCCGGGCTATTGATGCCCTGGCTGCGCTGACGGGAAATATCGGGGTTTCCGGAGGAGGGGCCAATTATGCCAACTTAAGAGTAACCCGCCATATTGACCAATCTTTCCTTCGGGGCGACGATCTCGGGCCCAACCGGCGTTATTACCCAAAACCCCGGCTTGCTGAAAGCCTTCTCAATTTTAACGATCCGGCTGTTCAATTCATGTATATCAGCCGCTCCAATCCCCTTGTCCAGGTGGGGGACAGCAGCCGGATGCATGAAGCTTTTTCCAGGGTTCCTTTTAAGGTTACATCAGAACATTTTTTAACCGATACGGCCGCCGTTTCCGACTTAATCCTGCCGGCAACTTACTTCCTGGAAAAAGAAGATCTTTATTTCAACGCGATGAGCCACCAGTATCTTAACTACGGGCCCCGGCTGGTAGATCCCCCCGGTGAGTGCAGGGCCGAATATGAGATTTTCAGGGAACTGGCTTCACTGCTTGAGATAAAAGGATTCCCTGATTGGGCTCCCGATGATATATTATCCCGGGTGATCAGGCCGCTGACCGGGGAAACAGAAATTAACATTGAAAATATCAGAGGAAAAGGGCCGCTTTTGATTCCGGGAGGGGACGATATCCCCTGGGCGAACCGGGTTTTCGCCACGGCCGACGGAAAGTACAATTTTTATTCTGCTGCGGCCCAACAAGACGGCTGTGATGCCCTACCCTGTTATCGTGAGCCTCTTGAATTATCCAATCTGTCCCTCTGGAATCAAGGTTACAGGCACTGGTTTTTAACCCCTCACCCCCGGGACTCGATTCATTCCATACACAGGCTTCCAGACGGGGATGATAACCCCCGCGCTTATATCCACCCGGAAACGGCTGAAAAAGAATCTCTGTCTGATGGGATGCAAGTAATCGTTTCTTCCAAACGGGGAAGTATTAAGCTGGTGGTTTCAGTGAGCGATCGCATCCCTCCCGATACGGTCATGGTTTATGAAGGATGGTGGCACTTTTCAGGGGCGGCAGTAAACAACCTGACCCCTGATCGGATCACCGATATGGGAAACCAGGCCGCTTATTATGATTGCCTGTGCCGGATTGATCCGGCCTGAGCTAATTTTGCTTATTATATAACTTCTGTTTGAGACTGGATTAAAAAGCCCTCCTGTAAAAAAACAGCCTTGCTTATAATATCGGCTTTTGCCCTGTTTTGGAAGGGGGGTATAATGCTATCGTTTTTTGGGGGATGGGAGCCTGAGTAAAAAAACTGCAGTTAAGACCAGGATCACTCCGAGATACTGTACGGGGGCAAGCCGTTCTCCCAGGAAAATATAAGCCAGAAAAATTGCAGCCGGCGGCTCAATGGCCACAGCTATGCTGGCTTTGCCCGCTTCCAGGTAGCTTAAACCATAGATATAGAGAAAGTGCGATAAAAAGGTTGAAATGACAACCAGGGCGGCCAGGGCCGGCATCAGGGCAGGCGAAGAATGGACTTCTATAACTGCCAGCCAGGGAGGCCGGATCAAGGCCAGAAAAATAGATCCGGTAAAAAGCAGATAAAAGGAGGTTGTGAGGCGGTGGGTGGAACCGGAAATATGTTTACCGAATACGCTAAGCAGGGCGAAGAAAAAACCGGCGCCAAGGCCCAACAGCACTGCCTGCGGGTTATTGATCAAAGTGGGAAGGTCATAAGCTTCAACCACCAGGATTACTCCCGTAAAAGCGGTAATTAATGCCGCTGCCTTTACCGGCGAGAGGGGTTCGCCAAGAAAGAGCCTGGACATGATTACGGCAAAAACCGGGGATGTGTAGAGCAGGACAACTGCAGTAGACATGCCGGCAGTGCTGATGGTACTTAAATAAAAAACATTAAAAATAGCAATTCCGGTTAAACCGCCCAGGGCAAGCAAAGCGATTTGTTTTGGCCTGACGATCAATTTTTCCGGATGAGCAGCCAAAAGAAATATTAAAAACAGGATTGCGGCCAGAACACTTCTTGTTGAGGCGACATTTACCGGGTCCAAACCTTCCCTGAAAAGGAGGGTGCCGAACAGCCCGGTTGTAGCCCAGCATATTCCCGCCCCTGACACCATAAGCAGGCCTTTATTGATGTTCATGTCCCGACCTCCGGGTTGGGTTGTTAAAAGCGCACAGGAGTATTTTAACATATCTTGATCAATATGCCCTGCTTTAGCTTCAGCGGGCTAATTATTTTGATTTGCCCATTATTTATGTTAGTATAAAATGTGTAGTGTTCCTTGTCGTCCTGTGGTGTCTGCCGAAGCGATATACTCGATTTATTTTTTTGGAAATTACCCTGTGCGTAAAAAACTCCTTTATTTAGCAGGCGGCAAGTATTATAATATTGCAGATGAATTGATATATAAGTGCGGCTGCAAATGGGCCGGCTAATTGCTATATATATTTTAGCTCCGACCCCTGCATTAGAAGACGCATTTAAAGAAAGGTATGTTTGAACTGTATATAATACCAATTGTTTTGTTAGTGCTGCTGTTGATCTGGTTTGTCTACAGCAGGCAGTTGCAAAACCTGATCCGGCCGGTGAAATTCTTTGCCGAATGCACAGGCGCGCCGAATTACATTGTTGGGACTACCAGCGGTTCGCCTTTAAGCGACCTGGGCAGTCATTGTGGATTCAAGGCAGTTCCCGATAAGAGGCCGGCTGCCTGCAGCGCCCTTTTTGCCACCGTGGCTTCTTTTGGCGCCGGGCGCCTGTACGATTTTGCCGCCTGCCTGCACAGCGATAACGGCAGCGTTTATTTTAAAACCCCGCAATCAAGGAAAGTTTGCTTTCATCCATACTTTGTCGAAGAAGAAGCCCGTGATGGAAACTTTCTCCTGAACAGCAGGCTGTTTTTTATTCAGCCTAACCTGGCCGTATTAGAAACCGAATGGGAAGCAACCGGTGAAGTAAAGAATGAACCGGCCAGGGTCAAACCGGCCTTTTTTTTACTGCCCATCCGCGGACGCGACCTGGAAAATCCCTACCCCCATTTTAACGGGTTTACTTTTTTCAAAAAAAAGGGGCGCGGCATCCAGCTGTCGAGCTATCACCGTCTGCCTGGATTGAAAATGTACGCATATTTTCTGCCTTCAACTGGTGGTTACGCTGGCAGGAAAGAAATACAGGCTGAATGGGCTGAGTTAAAACCCGGCCAAAAATTAAGCTGGTCGGTGGTTATATCTTTTTCTGCCGACGGAGACAGCAGGGTGGTTGAAAGGGCCGAGAGGGCTCACCGTAATTTGGACCGGTTAAAAGCCTGTTCAAAACAACGCTGGTCCCGTTTTGAGGAAAGGCTACCCGTGCCTTACGAATCGGCCAGGGAATCGGCCAGGACCACCTTGAAGCTGGCCGCCTGGGCGCTTCAAAACAACCTATATTTTCCCCGGGGAAAAATGAAAGGGTGGGGCTCTGTCCCGGCAAAAGTATATTTTCCGTTTATCTGGGGATGGGATACTCCTCAGCATGTCCTGGGCCTGAGTGAGTGGAACCCCCCCAAAGCAGGCGAGGTGTTGTTGACCCAGCTTGAAGGCAATTTCTTTGCTCCCCGTGAAGCCCGCTTTAAGCTGAAAATAAGAGGGATTACCTTTTTATCCGGAACCCAGTGCAACCTGATTCCGAGCAAGCTCGACGATCAGCTCCGCGGGGTCCTTGATTTTTACTCCCAGCCTCCTCTCCAATCCTGGGCGGCGGTCAGGGTTTATGAACGTTTCAGGGATCCCGGGGCAAAACGGCTGTTCCTGGAGCAGGTCCTGCCACCCCTGCGAGAAAACCTTTCCTGGTGGGAAGAAAGCAGGAAGCTCAAAAATGGTTTTTTCTCCTACATCAATGGTTTGGAATCGGGGCTTGATGACAGCCCGCGGTTTTACCCGCCCAGCTTTTTGCCCAGTTTTATTATAGGTCTGGTCCCTCGCTTTTTCAGCGCAGTGGATCTTAACTGCTGGATTTTCCAGTCTTATATTAACGTTGCCTACCTGTGCCGGAAAGCCGGGCTGGAAGAAGAGGCCGACGAGTACCAGAAGCGAGGCTGCGAATTAAAGGAAAGGATTGACAGCGAGTTGTGGAATTCGGATCACGAAGCCTGGCTTGATCTTCGCAATGGAAAATTTATTGAGGTTATTACTCCTTCGGTCTGGTGGCCGGCTTTTGTCGGCGCGACAGCAAGCCTTGACAAGGTCCGCGCTGTAATTGAAAAATATCTCCTCAATCCCAATAAATTTTGGGGTATGCACGGTATACCGAGCGTCGCTTTTGACGATAAATCATATAACAGCCGAAAAGATGGCTATTACTGGCGCGGGCAGATCTGGATGATTAACAATTATACCGCCCTGGAGGTGCTGCATCGCTTTGGTTATGCGGATGAAGCCCGGGAGCTGCACAAGCGGGTAATCCGCACCCTTTATAATTCGCAGGGGCTTTATGAAACCTATAACGGGGAGACAGGTGAGATTGGCTGGAGTTCGCGCGGCCCGGGTGACCCTGCGGTAATGCAGTTTGGTATGTCTTCAGCATGGGCGACCCAGATCGTTTTCTGCCGTTACCAGCATTTCCGCTACCTGTTTGAGGATACAAAAGAGCTGAGCGGCCATGTCCAGTGGGCGACCACTTTTAACCGCATGCCGGAGCTGTCACCGCCTAGTGTTGAAGAGTCGCCGCAGGATGCGATCTTAAAAGTGAATGTATATGGAGAACACGCCTACAATGTACCGAAATTAATCCTGAAGAGCAATGACGGCAGGCCGCTTTTAGAATCTTCTCTTTTGAACCTGCGGTTTGAAAACCCGGCTGGCTGCTTTGATCAGAACTGCACTATAGAATTTACCTGGCGGGGTGAAAGCTACCGGGTCAAGCTAAATACCAATTACCAATTGCGGCCTTTTGCCCAATCCGGAAAAATTAGTTCCGCTTGATTAAAGCTATCCGGCGACGAAGTATTCAGCTGCCGGGGATCTTATCTGTCGAGGAGGATTTGAATTGTTTGTTGATTTATTTGTAAGAGGCCTGATCATGATGATTTTTGTATCTGGATCTGTTGTGATCAGTTACTATACTACCAGGCTAATTGCATACCTGGTCCCTATTGCCAGGATCAGCGAAATACTTCTGTGGTCGGGTACTGTTATTATTTCAGCCGCCCTGCTGATGGGCATAGCCTACTACTATGTTTACCATGGCTTCGGGATCCAGACCGATATTATCCGCCGCAGACCTTCTGCTGGAAACAAGGTGGTGTTGACTTTTGATGACGGGCCGAGCCGGGAGTATACCCCTGACATCCTGAAAGTCCTGGCCGAAAAAGGGGTCAAAGCCACTTTTTTTATGGTCGGCAGCCATGTAGAGAAATACCCTGGAATAGCCAAACAAATTATCGAAGAAGGACATGAAGCTGGCAACCATACTTACGGACATATCACGGTTCCCAACTCACCACCGCCCCAGCTGGCTGCCCAGATTATGCGGACCAACCTGGTTATTCTACAGACGACCGGTGCGTACCCTCAGTATTTAAGACCTCCAAGAGGGCTGTATGATATGCGGATGCGCCGGATTGCCAAGCTGCTCGGCCAGGAACTGGTATTGTGGAGCCTTTCTTCCCAGGACTGGCAATCCCGGGCCAGCAAAGCTTCAATAACCAGGCGGGTCGTTGAAAGAGCTAAGGGTGGTGATATAATCCTGTTTCACGACAGCGGTTCCCTTTTGAGCAGTGAAGGTGCAAACAGGAAACCGACAGTCGAAGCGCTGGGACCGATTATTGATGGGCTGAGGGCCAGGGGGCTTGAAATTGCTACCACGCAGGAATTTATGGAATACCCGGCTGAGCAGAGCCGGAGACTGTCCGTTTAACTTTTTTTATATGCTTACAGGAATAATTGCTATAATAAGTGCATTAGACAGATTGTGGAAGCTGGCAGCAGGTTAGCATTAAGAGTAAACAGGTAAACAAACAACTTTTCCGGAAGGATTGGTGGGCAATGACTTTTGATGAACTGCGGCAAGAGAAAAAGGTAGTATTTTTTGACGGGGGAATGGGGTCCCTTCTGGCTGCCCGGGGTTGTGATACGAGCGGAGTGAGCAACCTGAACGACCCTCAAGCTGTAATTGAGATCCACAGGGAATACATCGAAGCTGGAGCTGATATTTTAATTACCAATACTTTCACCATGAACAGGATTAATATTGAATCGCGTGGTTTGGAAATAGATGTAGAAGAAGTCAACCAGGCCGGGGTCAGCCTGGCCAGGCGGGCAGCCGGTCCGGAAAAAATGGTATTCGGTGATGTCGGCCCGACAGGACAGCTTCTACAGCCCTATGGCACTTTCACTGAAGAGCAATTTTACGATAATTATGCGGAGCAGGCTGAAATCCTGGCCGATGCAAATGTGGACGGTTTAATCATTGAAACTTTTACCGATTTGCGCGAAGCGGAATGCGCCCTTAAAGCCTGTAAGGATAAAACCACCCTGCCGCTGGTGCTGTCCTTGGCGTATACAACGACTCAAAAGGGGGGCCGGACCATAATGGGCAGCACTGCGGCCGATGCAGCTGCCTTTGCCGAAAAGTACGGCGCAGCGGCAGTGGGTGCTAACTGCGGCGATCTGGACCCCGAGGATATGGCTGTCATCACCGCTATTTACCGGAAGGCTACTTCTCTTCCCCTGATTATCCAACCTAATGCCGGCAAGCCCAAACTGGTGGGGAGCGAAACCAGGTATGACATGGATCCGGATCAATACGCGCGGGGGGTTTTAAAGTGTTTTGAAAATGGCGCTTCAATCATAGGCGGCTGCTGCGGGACCACCCCGGGCCATATTGAAGCCGTGGTAAAGGTGCTGGAAAGTTGATACTGGCCCTGGTACAGCTTAAATGGTTTTGGCATGAGAGTAAAAAACCCGAGGATCCGGACAAAAGTTGATGGTTACAAGATCTTTCGTCGTTCCAGGATGTTCTCGGAGCGAATCGGCGAAATAATCCTCCATCACCATGAGCGTTATGGAGGCCAGGGTTATCCCGGCGGTCTTAAAAGGAAAGAAATTGCTTCCCTGGCCTGCATTATTATGGTGGCTGATGTTTACGATGCCCTTACATCGGACAAGCCTTATCGTTTGGCTTACCCGCCCCATGAAGCCAGGGAAATGTTAAACAACTGGAGTGGGGAGCTCTTTGATCCTGAAGTAACAGATGTTTTTCTGGAAAACCTGGCTGCCTACCCTGTTGGCTCACATGTTATATTGAATAATGGTGAAAGCGGGTTAATTGTTTCCAGCACGCCCTGATCTCCTTGCCGCCCGGCTGTGCGGCTGCTTTTTAAAAGAGATTACACCTCCCACCCGGCGCCTTATGACCTGGATTTAAACAAGTTTAAGGGGATGGAAATAACCGGCCTCGTTTAAGAATACGAGGCAACAGCCCATTAACTCCAGGGTAGCGAGCTGTATTGTTCAGGGCCGGATGGCGCTCTGCGGGAGAATCATTTCCGGTTCTTTGGTACGGGGTTTAAAATTCCTGACCTGGTCCCTGCTTGACATTTTGGCCATTAAAAGGCTTTCAGAGCCGCGGTATTAATCTATTGTTCCGATTAAAAATCAGATGGTCAGGTGCCGGTTGGCGATCGGTCGGCTGGTTTTTTCAGCGGTTTAATATATTCAAAGAAATGATTGACAATAATCTTCAAAACGGTAAAGGTTGGTATGGCCAGGATTATACCAAGCAGGCCGCCCAGTCGTCCGGCTACAAGGACTAAGAGGATAATTGTCAGGGGGCTCAGGGCCATCCTGCGTCCCATTACCTGCGGTGATATGATCAAGCTTTCCATTTGCTGGACGACAACAATGACGATAATAACCAAAAGCATAGTTAAAGGTGAATCGAGCAAACCGACGATAACGGCGGGAATAGAACCGATAAAAGGCCCCAAAAAGGGGATAATGTTGGTTACCAGTATAAACATGGCCAGGAGCATGGCATATTCGAGGCCAATGATTGAAAAGCCGATGTAAGCGAGAATTCCCACGAAAAGGCAGACGATGGCCAAACCCTGCACGTAGGTACCCAGGAGTTTGTTCATTTCGGACAGGGCGCTTTTAACATTATCTTTGTATTCTTCGGGTGAGAGGCGATCGACCAGGTTAGCAATAAAACTCCCGCCTTTCTCTTTAAGCATATAATAGAGCAGGAAAGGGATAATGATAATGGTTATGAACACTTCGGTTATGAAGTCAACCACCGAAGCAACGCTTACAGCAACCTGGGAGATGGCCCTGCTTACTATCCCGGCCAGGTTGTCGATTATTTCATCTACATCCAGGGCTTCCAGGTCGAGCAAGGCAGCCAGAATAGCGCTTTCTTCAAGTTCCATGATGATCTGTTGTATTTCCCTGATCCCCGCGGGGATCCGTTCGGCCAGTTTGATAAATTCGGCCTGAATGACCGGGCCGATGGCAAAAAACAAGATAGCCAGCAGGCCGACGATCAACAGGAAGACGATCAGTATGGCCAGCGGCCGGGGGATCCTGCGACCGTGCATCCAATCGACAAAAGGGATTGTAAAATAATAAAGAACCCCTGAAACTAAAAAAGATATGAAAAGAGCCTCGAATGCGACTACGATGGGGCGGAAGATAAAAGAAATCTGGGTACCCATGTAGATAATTAAAAATAAAAGCAAAATGCCGACTCCGGTTTTAAACAGTTTTGATTCCCACATAACTGCTCCTTTTTTCTTTTATAACCGGTCTTATTGGATGATATGGCAAAGGTTAAAATCTATATCAAAAAAAGTGAATCTTTTTAATTTTTAATAAGGCACTGTAATATTTTAAATTTAAAAACCTGTTCACCCTTGATATGTTTTTTTTATTAAAACACATCTTGGTTAAACTAACAAGAAATCCTAAAACTAAGACCTAATTAAAGTTTACACTACCCATGGCCTTCCCGGTAGAATTGTTTTCGCTCCGAATTTAAGCCAATAAATCTTCGAGTCGATCCAAGCCTGTTTAATTGAAGTGCATTTGTCACGTCAGGTTAACTATTTTTCATTTCAGAGCACCATTTCAGTGCAAGTAATAATGGGGAGGAAATAACGGTGTGACATGGAAGTACATTTCATATTCTATGGAAAATATAATAAAGATGAAGCTTTTACCATGCAATTTGCTTGTAATGTGATACCATCAAGGTAGTTAACTTAATTAATATAGGGATAATGCGCCGTTAAAGGAGTGGTTTGATGTTTGGGAGCGATCAAATTGGAGCGGCGATGAAAATAAAAATGGATAACCGGTGGTTTGAAAATCCGGAATTTGTAGAAAATGTACGCAGGGCGCCGGCGAGAGATTTTACCCTCACTCAAAAGCAAACGGAAGTAGCCTTGAAAAACGCCCTGCGTTATATTCCTAAAAAATACCATGAGCAGCTGGCTCCCGAATTCTTAGATGAGCTTATCACCAGGGGCCGGATCTATGGTTACCGTTTCCGCCCCCCGGGCAACATCAAAGCTGCCCCGGTTGACCAGTACAAAGGAAAATGCCTGGAGGGCAAAGCTTTCCAGGTCATGATCGACAACAACCTTGATTTTGATGTGGCCCTGTACCCTTACGAACTGATTACCTATGGGGAGACCGGGCGGGTGTGCCAGAACTGGATTCAGTACCGCCTGATCAAAAAGTACCTGGAAGAATTAACCGAAGATCAAACCCTGGTGGTTGAATCCGGTCACCCCCTGGGCCTGTTTCGCTCCAGGCCCGATTCGCCCCGGGTGATCATAACCAACGCTCTGATGGTAGGGATGTATGACAATGAAGAGGATTGGAATGTGGCAGAGCAGATGGGTGTGGCCAATTACGGCCAGATGACCGCCGGGGGTTGGATGTATATCGGTCCCCAGGGAATTGTGCACGGGACTTTTAACACCATCTTGAATGCCGGCAGGCAGCAGCTTGGGATCAGGGGTCACCAGGATTTGAGGGGTTATATTTTTGTTTCTTCAGGCCTTGGTGGAATGAGCGGGGCCCAGCCGAAGGCGGTGGAAATTGCAAACGGGGTAGGTATAATTGCTGAGGTAGATTACTCCAGGATCAAAACCAGGCATGAACAGGGCTGGGTCAGCAAGGTGTCAGACAGCCTGGAAGAAGTATTCCGGCTGGCCCGGAAGGCGGCCGGAAATCAAGAACCGCTCTCCATTGCATACCATGGAAACGTGGTGGACCTGTTAAGCTATGCTGTCAAAAACAAGATCCGGATTGACCTGCTGTCCGATCAAACTTCCAGTCATGCCGCCTATGACGGCGGCTACTGCCCCCAGGGGCTTACTTTCGAGGAAAGGACTGCCCTCCTGCAGCAAGACAGGGCTGAGTTCAGGAGAAGGGTGGACCAGTCACTGCGGACACATTTTGAGCTGATCAGAGAACTGACCGGCCGGGGGACCTATTTTTTCGATTACGGTAACTCTTTCCTAAAAGCGGTTTTCGACGCGGGAGTGAAAGAGGTATCAAAAAACGGCATTGACGAAAAAGAAGGTTTTATATTTCCTTCTTACGTGGAAGATATCATGGGGCCGGAGCTGTTTGATTACGGTTACGGGCCCTTTCGCTGGGTTTGCCTGAGCGGCAGCGCCGAGGACTTGAGAAAAACGGACCGGGCGGCAATTGAATGCATTGATCCGGACCGGTGCGGACAGGACCGTGATAATTACGTCTGGATCCGGGATGCCGATAAAAACAACCTGGTTGTTGGAACCCAGGCCCGGATCCTGTACCAGGACTGCGAGGGACGGACCAGGATTGCCCTAATATTCAATGAAATGGTCCGCAAAGGTGAAGTGGGGCCGATCATGCTCGGACGTGATCATCATGATGTTAGCGGTACTGATTCACCGTTCCGTGAAACGGCCAATATTAGAGACGGCAGTAATGTGATGGCCGATATGGCCGTGCAGTGTTTTGCCGGTAATGCCGCCCGGGGCATGTCGATGGTGGCCCTGCACAACGGCGGTGGGGTCGGGATTGGCAAAGCTATTAACGGCGGCTTCGGAATGATCCTGGACGGCAGTGAAAAAACGGATCAAATCTTGAGCTCTGCCATGCCCTGGGATGTTATGGGCGGCGTGGCCAGGCGGGCCTGGGCCCGTAACAGCAACTCGATTGCCACTGCTGTGGAATACAACCGGGACCACAGTGAAACAGATCAGATTACCCTTCCCTACGTAGCCGACAATGATCTGGTGGACAGCCTGGTAGAGAAAACTTTTAAGAGTCGGCGTTAAAATGTAGAGGCGGTGATCCGGTTTAATGACACCGGCCCGTTCAGGTAACGATAACTGGTAGCAGCTGGATGTCGAAAGGACTATTGCTATGAAAACGACATTGTTAATTAAAAATGCCGGCCAGGTGGTAACTTCCCGGGGGGCATCGGACAAGCCCCTGACCGGGGCAGGCCTGGGGAAAGTGACAGTGATCGAAAACGGAGCCGTGGCTATTGGCAGCGATAAAATTTTGGCGGTGGGCTCCACCCCTGAAGTGCTTAAAAAAATAACCCCTGCCCGGGGGATGCAGGAAGTGGATGCCGCCGGGAAAGTGGTTCTGCCCGGGCTGGTCGATCCCCATACCCACGTGGTCTTCGGCGGGTCTCGTGAGCACGAGCTGTCCCTGAAACTGCAGGGAGTTCCGTACCTGGAAATCCTGGCCCGGGGCGGAGGGATCCTGAGCAGCGTGGAGGCAACCAGGGCTGCTTCAAAAGAAGAGCTGGTCCAAAGCGGGATTGAATACTGCCGCCAGATGCTGGCCCAGGGGACAACTACGGCCGAAGCAAAGAGCGGTTACGGCCTTTCGACAGCAGCTGAATTGAAAACCCTGGAAGCAGTCCGGGATGTGGGCCGGTCCCAGCCGCTTGATTTGGTACCGACCTTCCTGGGCGCTCACGCTGTGCCGAAAGAATACAAAGAAGAACCGGACCGTTACGTCGACCTGATTATCGAAGAAATGCTTCCGCAGGTGGTTGAGCAAAACCTGGCCTGCTTCTGCGATGTTTTCTGCGAAGAAGGTGTTTTTTCAGTGGAACAGTCCAGAAAGGTTTTGGAAGCAGCCAGGGAAAAGGGGCTGGGCCTTAAAATGCACGCCGATGAAATTGCACCCCTGGGCGGGGCTGAATTGGCCGCCGAACTGGGAGCGGTTTCAGCCGACCATCTCCTGGTAATTTCTGATCAGGGTATAGAAAAAATGGCTTCAGCCGGCGTCATTGGAGTAATCTTGCCTGGAACCACCTTTTACCTGTGCGAGGACCATTACGCTCCGGCGCGGAGGATGATTGAAGCCGGTGTTTCGTTGGCCCTGGCTACCGATTTTAACCCGGGCAGTTCGCCAAACAACAACCTGCAGTTGATCATCAATATTGCCTGCCTTTACCTGCGAATGACGCCCCCGGAAGTGATCAATGCAATTACGATCAATGCTGCTCATGCCTTAGGCCGGGAGAAGGAGGTAGGTAGCCTGGAGGAAGGTAAAAAAGCGGACCTGACCCTCTTTGATGCGCCTAATTACGAATACCTGGCTTACCGCTACGGCTCGAACTTAATCAGCTCAGTTGTAAAAAACGGAGAACTGGTGGTGGAGGTGGAATAGATAATGGCCAAACTGGTGGAGTGTGTTCCTAATTTTAGTGAAGGACGCAGGGTGGAAGTGGTTGAGGAGATTGTCGGGTCGATCAGGGCAGTGGAAGGAATTAAACTGCTCGACTATTCTTATGACGAAAGCCACAACCGTTCGGTGGTTACTTTCATCGGCGAACCCGAACCGGTCAAGGAAGCCGCTTTTCAGGCCGCCCGGAAAGCAGCCGAACTGATTGACATGTCCAAACATGAGGGCGGGCACCCCCGGATGGGCGCTACCGACGTGATCCCCTTTGTACCTGTTTCCGGGATCGATATGAAAGAATGCGTGGAGATAGCCAATGAGCTGGGCCGGCTACTGGCAGAGGAGCTGGAAATCCCGGTTTACCTCTACGAAGAAGCGGCGGTCAGGCCGGAGAGGAAAAATCTCTCCGATGTCAGGCGAGGCCAGTACGAAGGTCTCATTGAAGCGATCAAGGAACCGGGACGGGAGCCTGATTTTGGGCCGGCCGAAGTAAACACCCGCGCAGGTGTTATTGCGGTAGGAGCCAGGCCCCCGCTGATTGCGTACAATATTAATCTCGATACCGGGGATGTGGAAATTGCCAAGAAGATTGCCCGGGCCATAAGAGGCAGCAGCGGCGGTTTTCCCAGTATCAAAGGGCTTGGAATTTTTATTGAAGAGGCCGGCCAGGCTCAGGTTACAATCAATGTCTGCGATTACAAAAAAGTGCCCCTGCACCGGGTATTCGAGCTGGTTAAACTGGAAGCGGCCCGCTATGGGGTGCAGATAACGGACAGCGAAATAGTGGGGCTGACCCCGATGGAGGCCCTGGTTAATGCAGCCGAGTTTTACCTGCAGCTGTCAGGGCTTGATCCCAGCCAGATTTTAGAAAACAGGTTATTGGAGTGATTGGCTAAGTGGATAATTACAATGGTTACAGGGACCCTACCGGTGGTGAAGGAGAAGGTAAAAGCCCCGGTGCTTACGGTATCCCGGAAGCAGGGCCGGAAAGAACAAAAAAACCGGGCCTGAAAGCGGCGATGAAACTTTATGTAGTAGTATTTTTACTATTACTGGTTTTTGGATCAATAGCCCAGGTTTGGAACTTTGAAATTGGTATGATCATAACCCAGTGGGTAATTATTCTAATTCCGACGCTCTGGTTTTTGCGCCGGTACCGGGCTGATCGGGTAAACTTTATCCGCTTTAAAGCCCTTGAATGGCGTTTCGTTCCGGTGATTATTTTGCTGTCGGCCTCGTTCTGGCTGCTCAATATGGCTATAGCTGCCGGGATGGTTACCAGCTTGATGGAAATTGGATATGAACCGGTAATGGTCCTTGACCCGCCGCAAACGCTGCAGCACTACCTAATTTATATTTTTATCCTTTCCATTTCGGCGGGAATCTGCGAGGAAGTTATGTTCAGGGGGACGATTATGCCCGCCCTGGAAGACAGGGGCGTCGTGCCGGCAATTGTTTTTAGCTCCTTCCTGTTTGCCCTGTTTCATGTTTCTTTTCTGAACCTGCTCAGCACTTTTATGCTCGGTGCCGTTATGGCTGTGGTAGTGATTAAAACCGGATCCCTTTGGGGAGGTATTCTCTACCATATGCTGAATAATTTTTACGCTGCCACCTATCTCTACCTGGCCGGACAGGAAGAAACAGCGGCCGAGCTCGAGCCCCGGGGCCTCTGGGCTTTACTGCCCCTGGCGATCGCGGCCGGGGCCGGTGCTTATGCGGGGCTGCGCCTTTTGCAAAATCGCTCAAAAGTTGAACCGTTTTTGAAACACCGGGGAGAAAGATGGCTCCCCCGGGGCTGGTTTAACTGGTTGTTGATAATTTCTGTTGTATTATTTTTGATTCTGGCCATGTTGGAACTTGCCCTTGGTTTCGGCTGGGTTGAGCCGCTTTAGCAGGCTTCAATAGTTGAACCCGGTGAGTTCATCAAACCTGAGCCCCTGTTATTAATCGATTGGTAAATGGCATATACAATATTAAGGAGGTTTTAATGATGGGACTTGACGGTAAACATATTGCTGTTTTGCTGGAAGAGCTTTACGAAGATCCGGAGTTCTGGTACCCGTATTACCGGTTTCAGGAAGCCGGTGCCAAAGTGACCACGGTGGCGCCAAAAATTAAACAGTATAAGAGCAAGCACGGTTATCCGGCTACGGCAGATATTGCTGCATCCGACGTGAAAGCGGAAAACTTTGATGCTGTTATTATACCGGGCGGGTATTCACCCGATCATATGCGACGCTCACGAGATCTGGTCGCTTTTTTAAAAGAAGCTTTTGGGCAGGGCAAGATAATTGCTGCAATCTGCCATGGGCCATGGATGCTGGCTTCGGTTGGAGCGGCAAAAGGCCGGAAAGTAACGGCATTTTTCTCGATTAAAGATGATCTTGTAAATGCCGGGGCGGAATTTGTTGATGAGGAAGTGGTGCGTGACGGAAAGATCATTACTTCCCGCACGCCTGCCGATTTACCAGCTTTTTGCCGGGAGATAATAGACGCTCTTGGTGGTTGATTCGGCCCGGTTGGGAAATAAACATCAGTATGTAGAAAATGACGGCAACCGTGTTCCAGGGATGGTTTTATTACCCCGGGCAGCAGGTTTGCCGTTCTTTTTTTAAATTAAGCTCTGCCGCCGTGGCTCTTTTTAATTTTTAAAAAAGAACCCCGCTCCTGGTGGTCTATTTCAATCTTGCCCTGGGCCAGAAGGTGGTTGATATACTTCTGGATTTCGGCCGGCCTTAAATTTAAGAGGGCTTTTAAATCTGCTATGGTGCAGGGCCTCCGCTTTAAAGTTTCGTAGATCTGCCGGCTGCAAGAATCATCAAAAGATGAAATTTTCGGGCCCGGTTTGAATATGTCAATTATTTCGGCATTGCCAAGATAGACAGCGATGCCCTGCATGGTATGATAATCGGCCGGCTCCAACCATTCTTCTGTGCCAGGCCTGTCCAGGGTTCCCAGCTGGACCCGGTCGGGTTTAATTCTTTCCAGGGCTGATTTAAGGGCGGTCAGCTCTTCCGGCATATCGTTCAAACCGGGAGCAATAAATATCTCCAGCCGGATTTCACCCTCGTATTCATGCCTCAGCTTTATTAACCCCTCGATTAAATCTTTGCACTTCAGGCCCGGGTTAGGGCGATTTAGACTCTGGAAGCATCCTTCAGTTGCCGCGTCAAGAGAAGGGACGATCAAATCAATCGGCCTGATCTCTTCGCGTACCGATTTCTTGTTCAGCAGAGTGCTGTTGGTAAGCAGGCAAAGCTTGTAGGAAGGATATTTCTTTTTTAAAAACTTGACTACTTTTCCAATTCCACTGTGCAGAGTCGGTTCTCCTGAACCAGAAAAGGTGATGTAATCGAGGCCCGGCTTTTTTTCAAGGTAATCGTTAAGCTCTTCATAAACTTCATCAAGAAGAATATATTCCTTACGTTCCAGGGTGCAATTATTGGTTTCACCGCATTCACAGTAAATACAATTCAGGGTGCAGGTTTTTAAGGGGATCAAATCCACTCCCAGTGAAACCCCCAGCCGCCGGGAAGGAACCGGACCAAATAAATGTCTGTACCTCACAGCCACCGCCCCCTGACTTTTAGATAATAACAAAATATTATTATTGATGTATGCCCAAAACTGATCTATTATAGTAGTAGATATATACCCGCAACACGTCTGTGGTAATTAAAACGGACCGGAGGGTCAAAGTTAAGTTGAGAGAACTAACTAAACGATGGGGAGGTGAACCAGGTGAAAGTGGCGGTATGTGCAAAAGGCGAGGGGCTTAAAGCGCAGACAGATCAAAGGTTCGGGCGCTGTCCCGGCTATACTATTTTTGAAATTGACGGCGGTCGGATTGTCGGGCAAAAAGAAATTGCTAATCCAGGGCATGAACCTGGATTTTTGCCCCGTTATCTGGTCGATTGCGTTCTGGTTCCAGTAGCTGTGACCATACGGGGGGCGGACACAGCTGCGAGTGATCGGCTAAAAAGGCATGGTTTGAAAAAAATGATGGGAAGGGGGTGTGGATTATGCCCAGAGGTAGAAATTGGTACGATCCCGGTTTCTGGAAAGGGCTGGATTGGTATCCCGGAGCCGGCGGTTTTCGAGGCGGCTGGTACGAACAGGGACCGGGGTGGGGCCCCGGATGGGGTCCTTGCCGCTGGTGGTTTACTGGCCCCAGGCCTTATTATGAACAGGCCTATTCCGGTCCGGAAGAAGAAAAAGAGTTTCTAAAGAGTCAAAAAGAACAGCTAAAAGAAGAAATCAGCGAGCTGGAGGAACGCCTGGCCGAATTGGAAAAAGAATCTTAAGGCAAAACCGGGGTTAAGAATTTCTTAACCCCGGTACAAGGAACATTCAGTTCGTCTATCAATTACTCCTGGGAAAAAAGTTATAACCAGAGCTTATACTTTTAACATCTTTTCACTAACTGATCTGGCTTAAAAGCTAAAAGGAGATTTTTAAGTGATTAATTTAGTAATCGCCAGCGGTAAAGGAGGCACCGGTAAAACCACGGTAGCGGTAAACCTGGCCCTGAGCCTGGCCAGGGATCATAACAAGGTCGAGCTCCTTGATTGCGATGTGGAGGAACCGAACGCTCACCTTTTTTTAAAACCGGATTTTAAATATTATAAAGAAGTGGGAACCCCGGTTCGGTGCAACGATCAAGAGATGTGTACTTTTTGCGGCCGCTGTTCAGAAGTTTGCGCTTTTAATGCCCTGGCTGTTTTAAAGGACAGGGTGATTGTGCTGGAAGAGCTTTGCCACGGCTGTGGAAGCTGCGCCTATTTTTGCCTGGAGAATGCCATTTCAGAATACGAGCGACCGATCGGGTATTTAAAAAGCGGGTTTGCCGGTGAACTGAGTGTAATCTATGGCTGTCTGAACCCGGGTGAGGCGATGTCGCCGCCGCTGATTAATGCGGTGAAAAAAATGCGCCGGTCCGATTTTATCACTATTATCGATGCGCCACCAGGCACTTCATGCCCGGCCGTCAGTGCGGTAGATGGTTGTGCTTACTGCCTGCTTGTGACTGAACCGACCCCCTTTGGCCTGCACGATCTGGATCTGGCAGCCCGGATGGTTGATAAACTTGGTATTCCGGCCGGGGTTCTGATCAACCGCAGTGATATCGGCGATGGCTATGTAGAAAAATATTGCAATCATAAAGGTCTTCCGGTTTTGCAAAAAATTCCTCTTGACCGTGCTTTTGTTGAAACAGTAGTCCAGGGCATCCCGGTGACGGAGTACGCAAATAGGACTCTGGTAGAAATGATTGAGGCGGTATGGAATAATTTTATAAAACTCCTTTTTTAGTTGTAATCTTGCTTGATTTTTGCTACAATAAAATGCAATTAAATGAATAAGATTAGAGGAGTTTTTACTATGCCAAGACCTCATAAACCGCGCCGGGTCAGTACAATGCCCCGGTATACATATTTTAAACCGACCGGCATACCGATGCCTTTACTTGAAGAAGTTGTGCTTACCGTGGATGAAGTTGAAGCGATCAGGTTAAAGGACCTGGAAAAACTGGAACAACAGGAATGTGCAGCCCGGATGAATATTGCCCAGAGTACACTGCAGCGCATCCTTGTTTCAGCCCGGGAAAAGATTGCCCGTTCCCTGATCGAGGGAAAAGCGATGCGTATTCACGGAGGACCTTTTGCTCTTGAAGGGGAGCCTGTTTGTCCGCGCTGCCGGCGCCGTCGAATGGGGCAAAGAGTACCCGATAACGGACGCCCCGGAGCAAGGCCCGAGTACTGCCCGAAATGCGCTGACGAAATTGAAAATAGTGAATAAGAAAGGCATTAAACCCTTGCCAGTCCGGCTTTAAAGATATAAGCTATAGTTATCATGGATAACCTGCCTGGAAAAATTGATGATAACACTGCAGGGGTTTTTTATGGTTTTTCTGCCTTTGTTTTATGGGGCCTATTACCCCTGTACTGGAAGCTTCTAGGGGCTGTTCCGGCCCTTGAAATCCTCGCCCATCGGATCTTATGGTCTTTCATTGTCGTCGCCCTGATCATTTTCACCCTGGCCAACGTAGGCATCTTAAGAGAGCCTTATACCATAAAAACCGACACGGCGGAACCCCGAGGGTAAAAGGTTCGGGTGACGACGTTTTTGATGTCGTTTCAGTTAACCTGATAGACAAGAAACAAAGAGAATGCTATAATATTTGCGATGTTTAATTTAATACAGGCTTGTCAGGTGTCAGAAGACTGAAAAGGGAAGCCGGTGAAAGTCCGGCGCGGTCCCGCCACTGTAAGTGGGAAGTGCCCCCTTCGAGCCACTGGTCAAAAACCGGGAAGGCGGAGAGGCACAGTGAACACAAGCCAGGAGACCTGCCTGACAGCACGCTTAACCCCTTCGGGTGAAAGGGTAAAGCGGGTCTAATAAACCACGTTTTGCCGTGGTTTTTTGTTTTATACCCCCTAACTATCCCGGATGCGACAGGGTTAAGCGGGTCCAGTATAAATAAAAGGAGCGATAAGAGTGAAAAAAAGCTTGTTTTTAGCAACGTTGTTAATCCTTGGAGTCCTGCTTTTTGCAATTGGCTGTGAGCAGCCCGAAGAAGCAGATGATCCGGAAGAGCCGGAAGAGCAGCTCGATCCTGAAGAACAGGTGGAGGCTGAGGAGCCTGCCGGGGCCGATGACGAAATTGTGGTCACCGATCAAATGGGCAGAGAGGTGGCTATAGTGGGCGTCCCGGAAAGGATCATTTCCTTGTCCCCCAGCAATACCGAAGTTGGTTTTGCCCTTGGGCTCGGGGACAGGATCGTCGGGGTAACTGAATTCTGCAACTACCCCCCGGAAGCCCAGGAACAGGATAATGTAGGTGGTTTTTCTTCTCCGAGTATCGAGAAAATTATTGAACTGGAACCTGATTTGATCCTTGCTTCCACCATTCACGAAGAAGAAGTGCCGCGCCTGGAGGAAATGGGGATCCCGGTCCTGGTTGTAGAGTCGTCTACGGTAGATGAACTGTTCGAGAGCATGTCACTGGTGGCTGAAATAACAGATGTTGAGGAAGCGGGGGAAGAGTTGATCACTTCTATGAAAGAAAGGATTGATGCCGTCCAGGAAAAAGTGGGAGATATCGAACCTGGAGACCGGATTCTTGTTTTTTATGAAGTATATTCCGATCCCTTGATGACTGCAGGCAGAGGATCCTTTATCGATGAGATTATTTCCCTGGCCGGAGGAGAAAACATTTTTGGCGATGTCGAAGACAATTACCCGCAGATCAGCGCCGAAGAAGTGGCCGAAAGGCAGCCGGACATCATCTTGTTTCCCGATTATCACGGTACGGCCGGCACAGTCCTGGAAGAGATGGCCGGCAGGCCGGGATGGGAAAGTGTTCCGGCGGTTGTAAATGAAAATCTCCACCCTGTTACCGATGATACTTTTTCCCGCCCGGGGCCGCGCATAGTAGAGGCGATCGAAGAAGCGGCGAAATTGTTTTATCCGGACAAGTTTTAGGATTAATAAATTTGCAGGTAAGTGAGGTAGTTTAAAACGGCTCAGCATCAACAAAAAACAAACCAGGGTGACGGCAGGGCCGGCTATCGGAAAAAGTTCTTAATGGCCGGCCTGGTGATCCTGTTATGTGCGGTGGCAGTTAATGCCATGGTCTGGGGTTCCGTGTCGATCGGCTGGCGAAACGTGCTGGTGATCCTGCTGGAAGCTTTACCCTTTGGCCTGGTTTTTGAGGGGTTGGAAATCCGGTCGGTTCACGAAGATATCTTGCTCCAGATCCGCCTGCCGCGGGTTTTTCTGGCCGCGGCAGTGGGCAGTTCACTGGCCGTGGCGGGGGCGGTTTTCCAGGGCCTTTTCCGCAACCCGATGGCCGATCCTTATGTGATCGGGATTTCATCGGGAGCGGCCCTGGGAGCTGTCTTTGCCATGCTCAGCGGGTTTAGCCTGGCCGTCGGCGGATTCGGGGCGGTACCCCTGTTTGCCTTCGGGGGAGGGATTATCACCATCATGCTGGTTTACAGCATGGCCCGCGTCGGGCAGGCTGTCCCGGTAATGACCCTGCTTCTGGCGGGGATTGCCGTCAGCGCCTTCCTTTCAGCCCTGGTGTCGCTGCTCACTTACTTTGCCGGGGAAAAACTGCACATGGTGGTTTTCTGGATGATGGGCGGCCTCGGCGGGGCCACCTGGCACCAGGTCAGGGTGATGGTCCCTTACGCCCTGGTCGGCTTTATCTGTGTCAGTATCTTTTCGCGGGAATTAAACGCCATGCTGCTCGGAGAAGAAACGGCCAGCCACTTAGGGGTCGATACCGAGAGGGTCAAGAAAATAATGCTGGCCGGCTCATCGCTGCTGGTGGCGGCGGCCGTATCCACCAGCGGCATAATCGGCTTTGTCGGGCTGGTAGTCCCCCATTTCGTGCGCCTGGTGGCCGGACCGGATCACCGTTTTTTGCTGCCGGCTTCGGCTTTGCTCGGGGCCGTACTGTTGATTGCCACCGATACCCTGGCCCGGGTAGTGATCGCCCCTTCCGAGTTGCCGGTGGGCATTATAACCGCCCTGATCGGAGCCCCGATGTTTGTTTATTTGCTGAAGAAACGCAAGAAATTGCGCTATTTTGGCGGAGGAGGGTAGGAAGCCGTGGGAATAAATATTGAAGTTCATGGCCTGAAACTTGCTTATGACGCTCAGCCGGTCCTGGAAGAGACCAGTTTTACCGTGGAGCGCGGAGGCCTGGTGGCCCTGCTCGGGGCCAACGGGGCTGGTAAGTCGACCCTGCTGCGCTGTATAAGCCGGATCCTCAGGCCCACCTCCGGATCAATCCTGCTCGACGGACAGGGACTGGAACAGTTTGACAGCAAGGAAGCGGCCCGGAAGATGGCGGTGGTGCCCCAGGAAACGACGGCCGATTTTGATTTCACCGTCGAAGATATAGTGATGATGGGAAGGTTTCCCTACCTGGGCCGTTTTCAGAAGGAAGAACAGAAAGACCGCGAAATTGTGCGGCGCTCCATGGAGATGACCGGCGTTTCCCACCTGGCCGAACGTTCCATAGCCGCTTTGAGCGGCGGGGAAAAGCAGCGGGTGATTATGGCCCGCGCGGTTTGCCAGCAGCCGGAAGCCCTCCTTTTAGACGAACCGACGGCCAACCTCGATATCGGTTACCAGTCGATGCTCCTGGAGCTGGCCGCCCGCCTCAACCGTGAACAGAAAGTAACCGTTATAGCCGCCATCCATGACATCAACCTGGCCGTACACCATTTCAACCGATTCATATTGCTTTCCGGCGGCAGGGTTATGGCGGCCGGCCGGGCCGAGGAAGTGATCACCCCGGAAAATATCCGTAAATCTTACGGCGTGCCGGCCACGACCTACCGTCATCCCCTGCATGGGGTCCTGCAGGTAAGCGTGGTCAGGGGGCGCACTTCCGAGGAGAACCTCAGCGGCAGCGGGCCGGCGGTCCATGTCATCGGCGGGGGAGAAGAGGCCCTCCCGGTCCTTGAGCTACTCAGCCAGCGAGGGTGCCGGCTATCAGTCGGGCCGGTGTCAGCCCAGGACAGCGGTTGCCGCTTTGCCCACTTTCACAGCCTGCCGGTGGTTATCGTCCCGCCTTTCACCAGCATGAACGGCGTCCACAAGGAAGAGCACCTCAAGCTGATGCGCGAAGCGGATATGGTGGTAGTTCCCCCCATTCCCCTTGGCGAAGGTAACCTGCCCGTATTTGAAGAGGTGGAAACGGCCCTTGATGAAGGCAAACCGGTTTATATTATAGACCTGGCCGGGGTTGAGCGGCGCGATTACAGCGGGAAAGCCAGGCCGCTGCTTGAAAGCCTGGTTGAAAAAGGAGCAGGGGTCCTGGAAACTTTCGATGACTTGCATGAAACAATCTGCCCGGGCGGAGGAAAACTAAATGAATGATCACGGCGGCGGTTCCCTGGTCTTGATTACCGGTGGAGCCCGCAGCGGAAAGAGCACCTTCGCGGAAAAATTGGCCCTGGAAAGCAAAAAGAAAGTCATTTACCTGGCCACGGCCAGGGTGGAAGACGAAGAGATGAGGGAACGGGTTGCCGCCCATAAAAAAAGGCGCCCGGATAATTTCCGGACGGTGGAAGAACCGGAAGAACCGCACCTGGTATTTGAAAAAGAAACCGGTTCGGGAAACCTGGTCCTTTTGGATTGCCTGACCCTGCTGGTCAGTAACCGCATTCTGACGGATCTCAACCGGCATGGCGCTGTCAGGCAGGGCGAAGATATTTTTGCCGATGAAAGGCTCCTGGAAGAGGCCGGGCAGCGAACCCTTGGCTATATCACCGGGTTGGCCCAAGCGGCGGCGAAGTATCCGGCCGGGGTGGTCGTGGTAACCAACGAAGTGGGAATGGGAGTGGTGCCGAATTACCCGCTGGGCCGGGTTTTCCGGGATTATTCAGGGCGGGCCAACCAAATTATGGCTGAAGCGGCCGACCAGCTCTGGCTGGTAGTGTGCGGCATTCCCAGGAGGTTTAAATAAGTGGACCGGGTTGTTTTGAGCATGTCCGCCCTCGGTCTGGCCTACCTGCTGGATTATATAATTGGAGATCCGCCCCGCTTCCCGCATCCGGTCCGCTGCCTGGGAATGGTTATTGAAGGCCTGGAAAAAGTTGCCCGGCGGTTTTTTGTCTCAGCAGCCGGTTTAAAAGCAGCGGGATTTTTAATAGTGATTATTATAGCGGGAGGATCCGTACTGGCAACCTTTCTCTTGATTGATGGCGCTTACCGCTTTCACTACCTGGCCGGGTGGCTCTTTGAAACATATATCCTGTTTACTGTGCTGGCCGGCGGCGATCTACACCGGCATGTTTCCAGGGTGGGCCGGGAACTGCGTTCCGGCCGCCTTGAACGGGCCCGGACCGGCACTGCGCTGCTGGTCAGCAGGGATACGGGCCGGCTTGATGAAAGCGGCATATCGCGAGCAACACTGGAAAGCCTTTTTGAAAACAGCGCCGACGGCCTGGTGGCACCGCTGTTCTTTGCCGCCCTGGGAGGCGCTCCCCTGGCCGTGCTCTACAAGTCAGTGAACACCCTGGATTCCATGCTGGGTTATCTGACGGATGGATATAAAGACCTTGGATTTTTCTCCGCCCGGATGGACGATATCCTGAGTTATATTCCCTCTCGCCTGACGGCGGGCTTGCTGGTTCTGGCCGGCGCCATGGAGGGAGCGTCAGGCCGGGGTTTGAGAGTGCTGATCAGGGATCGGGGCAAGCATAACAGCCCCAACAGCGCCTGGCCGGAAGCCGCTGCGGCGGGAGTGCTCGGTGTAAAATTTGGCGGTCCTGATCGCTACCACGGAAGGCTTAAAGAACAGCCCCTGATTAATGCAGCCGGCAGGGATGCCGGACCGGGGGATATCGATCGGGGCCTGGTCCTGTTCAACCGGGTTTCAATAATTGCTTTTATTTGTTCTATGATCATCTACTATTTAATGCAAACCGGGGAGGTTTTTACTTTTTGAAAAGCTACCTGCGGGCGCTGTCTTTTTTAACCATTGTTCCGCTTCCCCACGTCCAGTTTGGGCCCGGTGGCGGGGAACTTTCTACTTCGGCGGCCTGTTTCCCCCTGGCCGGTGCAACCCTGGGCCTGACCCTGGCCGGATCGGCCTGGTTGTTGGGTCTTGTTTTTAACCCGGCTCCTGTGGCGGTGATAGCCCTGATTTTAGGTTTTTTTCTGACCCGGGGCCTTCATTTTGACGGCCTGGCCGACACGGCAGACGGCCTGATCGGTACTACCGGTAGGGAAAAAGCTTTAAAAGCCATGGACGACAGCGCTATCGGGGTGATGGGGGCGGCTTCAATTTTCTTTGTTTACCTGTTAAAATATACCTTTTTAGCAGGCTTTGAAACATCTTTTTTAATGCCGGTGGTCCTGCTGTTTATGCCCCTGGCCGGCAGGTGGGCAATCGTTTATGCCGGGGCCTGGTTTGCGCCGGCCCGCAATCGCGGCCTGGGTGACCTGTTCCTCCGTGAACTGCGCTGGCCGATCCTGGTCAAAGCCTCGATTGGAGCTCTTGTCCTGGTCGGAGCTTTTGCCTGGTGGCAGCCCCACCTGGCCATTTCTGTCCTGGCCGGATGTGTTATAGCCCTGGCCTGTGCCCATGCCCTGGCCTTTTATGCATCCTTGAGGCTGGGCGGGCTGACCGGAGATATTTTAGGGGCCTCCAGTGAACTGGGGGAAATGTTTTTCCTGGCCGGTTTTTATTTTACCCTGCAGGTGGCTGTCCCCGGCGGGCCGGCAGCAAAGGCGGTGATTGGTTTTGAACAGCTTTTATGATGAGACCGGCGGCCACGGTGGAGACCTGGCCGCTGCCGCGCGGCGGTGGAACCCTGCCGGGGGCAACCTGATTGATTTCAGCAGCAATGTCAACCCCCTTGGCCCGCCTCAGGGTTTAATTGACCACTTAAATAAATTTTTGCCGGAGATAGTGCATTATCCCTCTCCGCAGGCCCGCGAGTTGCGTACTAAGCTGTCCCGGTTCCTCGGCCTTCAGGAAAACAGGCTGATCCTGGGAAACGGGGCCAATGAATTGATCCACCTCCTGGTGATCTGGAAGAGGCCCCGGAGGGTGTTTGTGCCCGCACCTACCTTTTCCGAGTACGAACGGGCGGCCCGCCTGGCCGGAGCCGGGGTAAAGTACTATCCCCTTCCGCCCGGGGAAGACTTTGATTTGCAATTCCTGGCCGGAAACATAGGCAGGAATGATTTGGTGGTTTTCTGCAACCCGTCCAATCCCACCGGCAAACTGTTTTCAGGGAACGCGCTTTCTTCCCTGGTGCAGGCGTCGGAGGATTCCGGGGCCCTGGTCATGATCGATGAAAGCTTTATCCCGCTTACAGGGCGGCCGGAAGAAAGCATGCGCCATGCCGGCAACGGCAACCTCTGGATAACCCTGTCCTTGACCAAACTGTGGTCACTGCCCGGCCTGCGCCTGGGCTGCCTGATTGGCCCTGAAAAAGAAGCGGCGGAATTGAGCCGGTGGGGCGACCCGTGGCGGGTTAATATCCTGGCCCAGAAGGCCGGCCTTTACTGCCTGGAGCAGGAAGGTTACATCGAAGATACGCTGGCCTTAATTGAGGAAGAACGCCTTTTTATCAGCCGGAGTTTAAAAGAAACTGGTGCTTTCCGGATTTTTGAAGGCGCTGCCAATTATCTACTGGTGCAGGGAACGGAACCAGGATTTGATGTCCTTGATTTTCAGGATTTCCTGGCCGGGCGGGGAATTTTGATCAGGCGGGCCGACAATTTTAACGGGCTGGACCGGAGTTATTTTAGGGTAGCGGTTTTAAAACGGCCGGACAACGTCCGCCTGGTAGAAGAAATAAAAAAATACTTAGAATACCTTTGGTCTGGAAAAGCCGGCCACTCGGAAACCAACAGCCCCGAAACAGGTTATTTTACAGGAGGTGAAGGCCGGTGAAAGGGAAAATTATGGTACAGGGAACGGCCTCTTCGGCGGGGAAAAGCCTGTTGTGCGCCGCCCTGTGCCGGATTTTTAGGCAGGATGGGTTTAGAGTGGCCCCCTTCAAAGCGCAAAATATGGCTCTCAATTCATATGTGACTGCGGACGGCCTGGAGATGGGCCGGGCCCAGGTTATGCAGGCTGAAGCAGCCGGGATTGAACCGCATGTGAACATGAACCCGGTGCTATTAAAGCCTACCTCCGATCAGGGTTCCCAGGTTGTCGTTATGGGCAGGGCGCTCCGTAACATGCCGGCCATGGATTACATGCAGTGGAAAGAAACACTGCTTCCGGTTATCGATGGCGCTTTTGAAGCGCTGTCCCGGGATCACGAGATTATCGTCATCGAAGGGGCCGGCAGCCCGGCCGAGATAAACTTGCGGGAGAAGGACCTGGTTAACATGGGGCTGGCCCTGCGCCTTAAAGCTCCCGTTCTCCTTACCGGCGATATCGATCGCGGCGGAGTTTTTGCTTCCCTTTACGGGACAGTCGCTCTCCTGCAGCCGGAAGAACAGGAGCTGGTAAAAGGAGTGATCATCAACAAGTTTCGTGGTGATCTCAAAGTGCTCCAGCCGGGACTGAAACAGCTGGAGGAACTGATTGAACGCCCGGTTCTCGGGGTAGTTCCCTTTATGAAAATCAATCTTGATGATGAGGATAGCGTTACCGATCGGTTCCGGGTCCGCTCCGGGAATAAAGGCTTGAAGATCAAGGTATTGCTCCTGCCGCGCATTTCCAACTTCACCGACTTTAATCCCCTTGAACTGGATGATGATGTTGATCTCTCCTATATCCGGAAGCCGGGGGAGCTGGACGAGCCCGACCTGCTGGTTATACCCGGCTCGAAGAATACGATCGAGGATCTGCTATACCTCCGCCGGGCCGGCTGGGACTATCACCTGAAGAATTATGTTGAAAGTGGGGGGCTGTTAATGGGGATCTGCGGCGGGCTCCAGATGCTCGGGCGGCGTATTCTCGATCAGGATCAGGTTGAAAGTACTTACCCGGAAGTAAACGGGTTCGGTTTCCTGGACATGGAAACGGTGATGGAAAAAGAAAAATCGACCCGGCAGGTCGAAGCCGTGTGGTCTTACAGAGATGAAAACTATTTTTCCGGAATGGACGGGAAACCGGCGCTAAAAGGCTATGAAATCCACATGGGGCAGACCGATTACCGGGCGGTGGATCAACCTGTTTATGTGAAGTCCGCCGGCCGGTGGGAAGGGGCGGTAAATGAGAAGGGCAATGTTTTCGGCACATACCTGCATGGTATTTTCGACAACCTGGCCTGGACCAGGCAGCTGCTTAATGGTTTGCGTCACCGCCGGGGGCTGCCGGAGAAACGCGGGCTGCCTTATGATCATTACCGGGATTTCAAAGAAAAAGAGTACGACCGGCTGGCGGACACCGTTCGGGAAAGCCTGGACATGGAGCTGGTTTACCGCATTGTTAAAAACCGGGGCTGACGCTGCCGCCGGGATAGTAAGCGGCCGGGGGTTAAATGCAAAAAATTTGCTTCCAGATCTCTTTTACTGCCTTTCTGGAGATCTGTTTTAGATAAACACTTGCTGAATCAAAGGCGGATATTTTGGGCATCGTTACCGAAGAACTAAAGTAAATTTGATATCGTTAAACCCTGAAAGGAGTTTTTTTAATGAGCGAACACGCACAAATGGAACAGAAGTTGCATAAGGTTGTTGAGAAAGTTAAGCCGCTTGATGAAAAAGCGATGGAAAAAACGCGGGCGCGCATGGACATCCTGACGAAACCGCAGGGCAGTTTGGGGCGGTTGGAAGATCTGGCCATACAGTTGGCCGGGATCAGCGGCGATTTTTTTCCGGTTGGTTCCCGAAAGCGGGTGGTTGTTATGGCTGCCGACCACGGGATTACAGAGGAAGGAATCAGCGCTTACCCCTCCGAAGTGACTGCCCAGATGGTGGCCAATTTCACCGGAGGCGGAGCAGCGATCAATGTTTTTGGCCGTCAGGGCGATGTGGAAGTGGAAGTGGTCGACGTGGGGATTAAGGTGGACAGTAACCTGCCCGGGGTCAAAAGAGTAAGAGTTAAGGCGGGAAGTGACAATTTTAGGCGCTGGCCTGCCATGAGCCGCCGGGAAGCCCTGGAAGCGATAATGGCCGGTGTTGAATGCGCCCGGGAGGCTTCAACTGACGGGGTCAAGGTCCTGGCCACCGGTGAAATGGGTATTGGCAACACCACCGCCAGCAGTGCTGTCATGGCCGCCATCAGCGGCTATGAAACTTCACTGGTTGTTGGTAGGGGGACCGGGCTCGATGATGAAAAATTGCTCTATAAACAAAAGGTGGTCAGTGAGGCCCTGGAGATGCATAAACCGGATCCGGAAGATCCGCTCGGGGTATTAAGCCTGGTTGGGGGACTGGAAATTGCCGCCCTGGCCGGTTTGATCATCGGAGCCGCCTCCCGGAAGATTCCGGTAGTAGTCGACGGTTTTATATCAAGCACGGCGGCTCTGGCTGCGGTAAAGATGTGCCCCGACGCCTGGCACTACCTTATACCTTCCCACCTTTCCGCCGAATCGGGCCATGCCCTGTTAATGGACTACCTGAACCTTAAACCTTATATCCACATGGGTATGCGTCTTGGTGAAGGAACCGGAGCAGTCCTGGCCATGCACCTGCTGGAAGCGGCTGCCCGTGTTACCCTGGAGATGGCCACCTTTGAAGATGCCCGGGTTAGCAACAAGGAAGAAAAAAGGGAAGCAGGTTCAGAAACGAAGGGAGCAGAGCAGTAAATGGAATTGTACCTGGTCCGCCATGGCGAAACTTTATCGAACCAGCAAAAACGCTACCAGGGCTGGATGGAGTCACCGCTTTCACCCCGGGGAATCAGGCAGGCCGAAAAAGCCGGTTTATTCCTGGGCGGCAAAAATATCGAGGGGGTTTTTTGCAGTGATTTAAAAAGAGCCTTCCACACCGCCCGGGTGATCGGTTCCTGTTGCGGGCTTGAACCGGAGGTTACCCCCCTTTTGAGGGAAATCCATTTTGGCCGCTGGGAAGGCCTTACCTACGAAGAAATTGAGGTCCGCTGGGGTCAGGAAATTAGACGTTGGTTTGACGATCCCTTTAACCGTTCCGCCCCTGGAGGAGAAACTATTGAGCAGGTAGCCGGGCGAATGCTTGCTTTTGTGGATGAGCTGGCTTCAAAAAAACCGGATTGCCGGCAGGCGGCCGTAATCAGCCATGGTGGAGCGATAAGGACTTTGCTCCAACACTTTTTGAACCTGGACCGGGATAGTTTTTGGGATTTAAAAATTGAAAACGCATCGATCAGCCTGGTTCGCCGGGAAGGAAAAAGGTATCGGGTGGTTTACTATAACCGTGTTGATCATCTTAAAACGCAAACAGAGGAGGAATTACCTGATGGTATATAATAACAAGCCCGGGGATAAAGTGTTTGTGTCATGGAGCGGCGGTAAAGATTCATACCTTTCCCTGCTGTTGGCCGGGGACCGGGGCCTTGATGCAGCCTGCCTGCTCAATTTTGCAGGTGCCGACGGCAAAAGCCGATCGCACGGCTTGAAGACGGAAATGCTTGAATACCAGGCTTCAATGCTTAATATCCCCCTGGAAATGGAAGAGGTAACCTGGGAAGGCTACGAGCAGGGATTTGAAAAAGCGGTTACCAGGCTAAAGGAGCAGTATGGCATTACCGGCGGTGTCTTCGGCGATATCAACCTGCCTGAACACAGGGAATGGGTGGATAAGATGTGCAAGCGTTGCGAGATCAGTTACAATCTGCCTCTGTGGATGATGGAGGAACGCAAAGTATCGGAAGAACTGATCAAACGCGGGGGAAAGGCAATGGTGGTGGCCATTCGCAGCGACCTGGTCGATCAAGCCTGGCTGGGCAGGGTAATGGACGATCGCTACATTGAATACTGCCTGGACAAAAAGATTTCTCCCTGCGGAGAAGGCGGGGAAGCGCATACCCTGGTTATAGACGGCCCCCTTTTTAAAGAGCCTCTTAAATACAAGCTGGGTGAAGTTAAAAATGATCAGAACCGGTCCATGCTGGAAGTCAGCGCTTCTTAACCGGGCCAGGATGCCCGCCTAGTTCGGGAGCCAGGGCTGATTTTCCCAGGGAAAAGCAAGAGGATGATTTCCGGTGACAATTAATGCAACAGGTTAAGGGTTTTCAGATAATGAAAGACATGCAGGCCCAGGTTTAACTGCAGGGCATCTGCAGGAACCAGGGGGTTATATCCTGTTAATTTTTCAATCTGCTCCAGCCTGTAGCGCATGGTGTGGCGGTGGACATAAAGCGCTTCAGCCGCTTTTTTTATGCTCATGTGTCTTAGGAAGGTTTTCATGGTCTGCAGCAGGTCACCTTTACAACGCTGGTCGTAATCAACCAGGGGAGCGATAGTTTCAGCGTACAGCTCCTGTAGAGTTTCGATGTTTTTAATTTCCATGATCAGGCGGTAGAGCCCGAGTTTACTGTATGAGACCAGTTTTACATTGTCGAGGAGGCCAAGCCTGGATGCCTGGAGGGCCTTTATCGCTTCATTCATGGCCGGTTTGAATTCGCTGATGTCCCCGTGTACATTACTGGTTCCGATCAAAATCACCTGGTCCGGAAAAAACATAGTCAGCTCGTTGTACAGCTGCTCGCTTAAAGGCTGCGCAGAATTGGCTTTTTTGTTCTTTAACTGCTCAAACTGGATAACCAGGGGGATGTACTGATCGGAGGGCCCGATTAAAAAAGGGATATGCCTTTGCAATAAGATCCTGGCAGCGATTTGTTTGACTGAAGTAATCAGGTGAGATTCCATGGTTGTTCCCGGGGCGCCCTTTCTTATTCTTCTAGGGCCGGAGTGAATCAACAGAGCCTGAAAAGGTTCACGGGGCTGTATATTAAAATCTTTCATTTCGGCATGCAAATCTTCAGTACGGTCGCTTTCTTCAAGCCTGCTCCATAACCGGTTCATGCCGTTGATCCTGGCATTGAGAAGGATTTGGCCCTCGGATAATTCAGCATTGTCACTCTGGGGCAATTCATGGGAGAACAATTCGTTCATCAGGACCCGGGTCAGGTTCTTGAAACTTGCTTCGGGAGGGATTTCTATTAACGGCAGATGGTATTTTTTGGCATAATCGATAAATGTGGAAGGGAGCATATTAATATAGTGGCCGGTTTGGATGGCTATGGCGGCCAGTTTTCTATCGGCGAAGAATTGCAGCATGTCAAGCTGTTTTTTTTCATTGCTGATATCGAAATCATGGGCAGTTGTAATTAGAAATTCACCCTGTTCAACATGACTGAGGTCGTCTAATATCTCCAAAATATTAACCCAGTGAATTTCGTTTTGCAAACCAGCCTGGCCGGTTAACAGCCGGCAGCTTTGAAAAATACCTTTTTCCAGTGCTTTTTTAACTGTAAAAGCCATGCCTAAATCTCCATTGCATTTAAAGTTTTGAGTGATTTATATTTATTCAACCCCAATGCTTGTTTTCCTGCCTGGTTTATACATAAGGTATAAAATGCAGGCAAAAATTTTAGCCTGTCGCCCAATGATATAGTCTCCTGTATTCATTATACTTAATATGATTCTACTGCTGTCAAAACAATTGCGGTTAAAAGCAATCCAGTATTTCTACCACCAACAGACAACACAAATTTTCAAGAATAAACTACTAAAAGTACCACAGCCGCAGTAGAATCTTTTTTTTTCCTTTTGCTAGAATTGTTTTTCTTTTCATTTCTCATCATTTAAATAAGACTGGAGAGTGGTCTGCGGTTGTAACTAAGAAAAGTCATCCCGAAAACCGTTTTGTGATAACTGGAAATATATAGAAAACGGTTTTACCTAAAGAGGCTAAAATGATTATGATTAATAATAAATTTATTATAAAATCTTACCGCTATGGTATAGATTTTTTCAAATTTGGTTAGACCGGAACCGGGGCAGGCAAACTTGTTTTGCCTGCTTTTTTACATATCCTGCAGAGACTGATTACAGCCAGGAATTTAAAACACCGGTGGCTGATCGGTTGGGGAAGGGTTGTCCCTTCCCCAACCTGCCGATATAAAACACAATCTTAATTACAGGGGGTGGGTTTGAAGCTTTGAACGAAATACAGGAGTTGTATCAAAAAGCGGTTGCTGAAATTAAAAGGGATGACATGGTCAAGCTGTTAAAAGAGTTGATCAATATAAAAAGCCCCTTTTTCGAAGAAGCAGAAATAATCGAATACCTGCGAGGCCGCCTCTCCTATTTTAACCGCCTCCAAACCGAAATTCACAGTTATGAAGAAAAAAAGATAACCGGGTTTAAGGGAGAAAATTTAATAGTTCGCTTTCCTGGAAAAGGCGGCGGGCCGCGGGTGTTACTCAATGCCCATGTTGATACTGTTCCCCTGTGCGACGATTGGACAGTCGATCCCTTTGCCGGTGTAGAAAAAGACGGGCGGGTCTACGGGCTGGGCGCCCTGGATATGAAAGCAGGTGTGGTTATTTGTGTCTTCCTGCTGGAAGCGCTGGTCGAAGCAGGCATGGAATTGTCCGGGGATATTGTATTTACCGCCGTCAGTGACGAGGAAGGGCCCTTTGGCCTGGGAACCCATTACACCATTTTAGACGGGATTGTCGACGGCTGTGATTATGCGCTTATCACCGAGCCTTCAGGTCCTTTTGCCCAGGGAACGGCACGATTTCCCTGTGTGGCTCTGGGCAGCAGGGGCACCGCCGTTTATTTTATAAAAGTCAGGGGCAAATCGGCCCATGGAGCCAATCCGGATAAAGGGCGCAACGCTGTTGAAGACGCAGTGAGAATTATAACTACCCTGACCGAAAAACTTGATCTTGGTTTTCATCCTCAGCTTGGCGAGGGGACAATGTGCATTACCAACCTGCGCGGCGGCGATAAATATCTGCTGGTACCTGAAGAAGCCAGCTTTACTGTTTACCGCCATACAGTAAACGGGGGAACCAAACAAGCTTTAAGAGAGGTTAAAGAAATTGTAGAAGGCCTGAACCTGGAAAGCGAGGTGGAGGTGAAGCTCCGTGATTTGCCTCACCCGGAAACTTTTTTCAGACCCTGGACGGTAAGTGAAGACAACTCCCTGGTCAAATCGCTTAAAAAAGGCAGTGAAGAAACTCTGGGTAAAAAACTGCAAACCACCTATTTCCGTTCCGAATCTGATGCCAACCATATTGCCACGAGGCTGAAAATACCGACGGTCCTGTTTGGTCCGGACGGAGCGAATTATCACGCTGCCGATGAGTATGTAGAAATTGACAGCATGGTTGATTCTACCCGGGTCCTTTTATATACCCTTTTGGATTTGCTTTATTGATTAGCCACTTTCATTAGTTACTTTGCATAAGTTTATGTCTATATCTGTAACGGAAGCCTGTTGTCTATGATAAAGGGCAGCAGGCTACCTTGAAAGCTATTATTTAAGAATGGACAGCTTATGAGGATATCAATCCTGAAGGGACACTAGCCTGCAGTAATTTTGATTTTGATTTCACCAGTCGGAAAGTTGAAACAGCGGGTTGATGAGGAATTGAAAGAAGGTTATAATGTGTGCAATAGTTTTTGCTTTTAACTGGTAAATGTTATATTATGCTATATTTAGTAACATATTACTTGACTAACGATCTAATTACCCTTTGAGAGGGGTGAGGCCGGGATAAATGTGATTTAAGTATTTTTGCAGGGGCTCGACAAAAGAATAAGGAGTGATTGATGACGATGTTGAACAGAAAAAGCGTTGTGTTTTTTATATTGATGTTAGTTGCTATGCTTTTTGTTTTCGTTGGTTGTGAATCTCCGGAAGAAGAGGTGGATGAAGAAGCTGAACCCGAAGGCGATGGCAGCCTGCAAAGAGTGCTGGATGCCGGTGAACTGGTTGTAGTGGGCAGCGGCGGTTATCCGCCTTTTAATTATTATGGCGAAGATGATCCCGACACTCCGATTGGTTTTGATGTTGACACCGGAGAGGCTATCGCCGAGCGGCTTGGCGTCGACCTGGTTTATGAAACTTCCGACTGGGACGGCCTGCCTGACGGCCTGAGGGCCGGGCGCTATGATGCTATCCTCGGCAGTATGGCCGATACCGAAGCGCGCCGTGAAATTGTCAGCTTTACCATCCCCTATTATTACTCCGGGGCACAGCTAATTGTCCGTGAAGATTCCGGTATTGAAGGTCCCGATGATGTAGAAGGCCTGGATATCGGGGTAATCACCGGTGAAACGTATGTCGATGATGCTATCGGCCTCGGTGGCAACGATGTCCACTATGCCGAGGTTAATACCATCCTGCTCGAGGTCCTGGGCGGCAGGATTGACGGCATGATCACTGACCGCCTGGTGGCTATCAGGGGTATGGGCGAGATTGCCGGCGGTGATGAACTGATGATGGCCGGCGAATTGATCCGTACCGAAAACGTAGCCGTTGCTTTCCGCCAGGAAGACAATGAGCTGAGAGAAAAGGTCTCGGAAATTCTTGAAGAACTGCATGCTGATGGGACAATGACCGAGATAAGCATGGAATGGCACGGTATGGATATAACCAAGCCATAATGATATATGGGCACGGGCTTTTTGCCCGTGCCCATATATCGCAGGCTTATTTATTTTGATTCGGCAAAACAGGTTGGAAGTTTATCAATAATAGAAATAGACTGGCTTAATCTTAGATTGTATCTCAGTTATTGTTGTCTGGTAAGGAGTTGAGTTGATGATAGATCTGCCCTGGGATTTTACGGCAATACCGAGATTTTTCCCCGGCTTTTACGCAGCCGCCCTGCTAACTTTGCAGATCACTTTCTTTGGCATTCTCGTTGGTTTGATATTGGGACTGGTAACCGGCTTAATGAGGCTTTCAAAGAATCCAATTTTAAATATGCCGGCCAAGGCCTACATCTGGGTAATCCGCGGGACCCCGCTGCTGTTGCAGTTGATGATTATATATTACGGGTTAATTGACCTGGTCAGTATTGATAGAATGCCGGCCGCAATACTCGGCCTGGGGGTGCACAATGGAGCATATATAGCAGAAATATTTCGAGGTGCCATTCAGTCTGTGGAAAGGGGACAGCGCGAAGCGGCCCTTTCCCTGGGGATGACAGAAACCCAGGCTATGCGCAGGATTATTTTGCCCCAGGCTTTTAAACGTTCTGTGCCGCCGCTGGGCAACCAGTTTATTATTGCCCTTAAAGACTCATCGCTGGCCAGCGCTATAGCGGTGCGGGAGCTGCTGCTGCGGGCCCGCCAGATGGGCTCTTCAACCCTGATGATGCTGGAAATGCTGATGATCGTAGGTGTATATTACCTGCTGATGACTACTGTCCTCAATCTCTTGATGGGCAGGATTGAGAAGCTCCTCGAAGTTAGCGATTACAAAGATTAAAGGGGTGATACTGCAGATGATCAAAATTAGGGGCCTGAATAAGTGGTTTGGTGATCTCCATGTTCTTAAAGATATCGATATGGATGTATCGCCGAAAGAAGTAGTAGTGGTAATCGGAGCCAGCGGTTCAGGAAAAAGCACCCTGCTCCGCTGTTTAAACTTTCTTGAGTTCGCCCAGAAAGGCCATATTTATATTGACGGTGTGGAAGCCAATGCAAAAAGCAGGAATTTGCATACAGTCCGGGCCGATGTTGGCATGGTTTTTCAGCATTTTAACCTTTTTCCACACCGGACGGTGATGGGCAACGTAATTGAAGGCCTGACCCAGGTTAAAAAGACACCTTACAAAGAGGCTGTTGAACATGGCGAAGATCTGTTGAGAAAAGTGGGGCTCTCGGACAAGGCATATGTGTACCCGGCCATGCTGTCGGGTGGACAAAAGCAGAGGGTAGCTATAGCCCGGGCCCTGGCCATGAAGCCCAAAATTATGCTTTTTGATGAACCGACTTCCGCCCTTGACCCGGAACTTGTCGGTGAGGTTTTACAGGTTATGAAGAATTTGGCCATTGAAGGAATGACTATGATGGTAGTCAGCCACGAAATGGGTTTTGCCCGGGAGGTTGGCGATCGGGTGGTTTACATGGACGAAGGACGCATTATTGAAGAAGGTCCCCCCAGTGAGATTTACAGTAACCCCAAAAATGAACGGACAAAAGCTTTTTTGGGCCAGATTCTTTAGAACAATGCTCCAGACTGTTATATAACCGGATTTGCTTTAGTTCTTATTTCAAATATGTTATGATTATATTTGTCTGGTTACCGGTGAAAACTGGCCTTCCGGGCAATATTTTTATGTGGCCTTATTTGCGAGGGCTTAGCTTAAATGAAGCAATTAATTGCAGATAAAAAAACTTTAGTGGCCGATATCTCACTTATCTTTGTCGCCCTTTTCTGGGGGTCCAACTTTGTAATTATCAAGCAAGCCCTGGACGTGATCCATCCTTTTACTTACATTGGGATCAGGTTTTTGATTGCAGCTTTCCTGCTCGCCCCGTTTTTTGGGAAACGATTGGCCCGGGCTTCGGCCCGGGATTACAGGGACGGCTGTTTGATCGGGCTTTTCCTGTTTGGCGGTTTTGCCTTTCAGACGGTCGGACTGCTTTATACCACACCAGCCAATTCAGGGTTTATTACCAATACGGCCGTAATCATTGTGCCCTTTTTATACTTCCTGGTAACGAAGCTTTCGCCGGGGTGGTGGGCTTATGTGGGAGGAACCCTGGCTGCTGCGGGCCTGTACCTGCTTTCGGCCAACGAGGCTACCGGGCCCGGCCTGGGGGATTTCCTGACTTTAATCTGCGCTTTTTTATTTGCCGCCCACCTGGTGGCGATCGGTATTTTAGTCCAGCGCAGCGATGCCCTTGTCCTGGCTATAACCCAGATTTTTTTCACCGGGGCAGCCAGTATAGGTGTTGCTTTTATCTTTGAGCCCACCGCCCTGATGTTCCATCAGCCTCCGGCAATCTGGGAAGCCATATTATACGCGGTCGCCTTTTGTACTATCGGGGCCTTTGTAACTCAAACTTATGCCCAGCGTTACACGCCGCCCACCCATGCTTCCCTGATCCTGTCCCTAGAGGCGGCCTTTGCCGGGCTTTTTGCCTACCTGTTCTGGGATGAAATTTTTACCCTGCAGAAATTGATCGGGGCTGTACTAATCCTGGCCGGTATTCTGACCACTGAACTGCGGCCGGTCCTGGCAGAAAAAATTATTGCCCGCCACGCCGCCCTGGACAGGCGGGATGCACCGCCCCTGGAATAAGTATTGTAAAAGATCATATTTGAAGGGAGGAACCTGGTGACTGATTTAAAAGAAGCTGAAAACAAATCTTTTCACAATGTACTGCGACAACGGTGGATAATGTGGTTATTATTGGTATCCTTGCACCTGATTACTAATTTTCACCGGGTTTCTTTCAATGTTGTAGCCGATCTGCTTACGGCCGAGTTCAACCTGACCGGGGCGGGCCTGGGTAACCTGGCTGCAGCCTATACCTATACTTACCTGGTGATGCAGATTCCCGGAGGAGTGTTGGTTGATCGGCTGGGGCCGCGCCGGATTTCCATTTTGACCGGAACCGCTCTTGCTGCCGGGTCGGTTTTATTAGGCATTGCTCCCAGTGCCCCTATAGCATTTATGGGGCGATTGCTGCTTGGGTTTGGCGGATCAGTGATCCTGATCAATATTTTTAAATTTCAAGCGTCCTGGTTTCGCCCCAATGAATTTGCTACCCTCGCGGGTTTGGCTTTATTTCTCAGCAGTCTTGGGAATCTGCTTGCTTCTACGCCTTTAAGCATTTCAGTGGGATTGATCGGTTGGAGGGGTTCTTTTCTTTTAGCCGGTATGGTTACGGTTTTAGTGGTTGTTATATGTGCAATTATTATCCGTGATAGGGATGAGATTCAGAACCCGGGTTTGAAAAATGGTAGCGGGCATGCTCCTAACAGCGAAACAGCTGGATTTATGAGCACATCGCTGTTAAAAATGCTTCCAAAATTGTTTATAAATGGCCGGTTGTGGATCTTATTCTTGATAAACACAGGGATCTATGGTGGATTTATCGTTTTTTCTGGAACCTGGGGGATTTCCTACCTGGTTCATGTTTACGGGTTTGGGCTGGAAAAGGCCTCTTACTTTATTATTCCGGCTTTCGTAGGTTACATGATTGGTGCTCCGACGATTGGTTTTGTTTCAGATCGGATGAGATCGAGGAAAAAACCGGCAGTTGTTTCGTTTACTCTGTACTGCCTGGCCTGGGCAGTTCTTGCTGCCTGGCCGGGACTTCTTCCCCTGGCCCTGCTTTATGTGGTTAGTTTCGTTATCGGTCTCGGCACACCTGGAAATGTATTGACCTTTTCCATGGCTCGCGAAGCCAGTCCTCCGGGCTATACCGGCCTGGTGACGGCCATGGTTAATATGGGTGTATTCGTTGGAATGGCTATTTTACAACCTTTGTTTGGATTTGTCCTTGACCTGGGGTGGGAGGGGCTGGTTATTGATGGCGCCCGTATTTATACCTTGGAGGCATATCGATTCGGGTTTTTAATCTGTCTTATGTTTGGACTGATGGCTTTGGTGGCCGCCCTGTTATACAGGGAAACAAAAGCGCGGGAATAACATTTTTGTGAAGCGGTTAAATGATCATTTTAACCGGGAACAGCCGGATTTTTTACATAAAAAGGGTTTCTCCTGTGGAGAAACCCTTAGCCTTTAAATCTGGTCTTGTTTTCTGGTGTAGCGAGTCTGGGTTTAGTTTTCGATTAACCCCTGTTCGACCAGGAAATCCCAGGCAACGTCCTCAGGATCTTCCTCATCTACAGCTGTTCTTAAATTAAGCTCGATCTGGGTTTCCAGGTCCAACAGAGAAGAGAGTTCTTTTAGGATATCTTCCAGTTCCGGGTTTGCTTCCAGGACTTCTTTACGAATGGTCGGAGCGGCGTTGTAGGCTGGGAAAAATTCCAGGTCGTCGTCTAAAATGTATAGGTCGTACTGGATGATCCGGCCTTCGGTGGCATCGCCTACACCGATCAAGGCTTCACCCTGCTCAACGGCCCGGTAAGCCAGGCCCAGCTCCACTTCCACTACCTCGGCAAACTCAAAGTCGTAGTGCTCCTGGAAGGGAATCATACCGTCATCACGTTCTACCCATTCCGCCGGGGTGGCAATGCTCCCGTATTCTCCGCCGCCTTCTTCACGGGCATACTCGGCCAGTTCGGAAAGGGTTTCCCAGCCGTATTCTTCTTGGGTTTCACGGGTTACAAACAGGACAAAGGTGTTATTGGCGGGAACGTAATCAAGCCATTTGATGTTGTTTTCTTCCAGGTCGTAATCGTGGATGATCTGGAAAGTTTCATGTTCATCTCCGGGCAGTTCTTCGGCATCGTAGCCCATTACGTTCATCAGGCCGGTACCGGTATATTCCCAGTAAAGGTCAATTTCTCCCGCTTCCAGGGCCGGGCGGATCACTGCAACCTCTCCCAGTCCGATTTCATTAACCACGTCATATCCTCGGTCTTCGAGCAGGTAGTAAGTCATCCATCCCTGGGTCAGAGCTTCCGGGAAAGTTTTGGAGCTTACCACGATCCTGCCTTCTTCTACCTCGTCTTCTGCTTCGCAGCCAATCATAGCTGCCGCCATTAAACCCAGTACCAAAACCAGTATTCCAAGCGTCAATACTTTTTTCATTTTTTAAATACCCCCTTGCTTAATGATTAATAAAATGTCGAATTTATTTTACTTGCTATTGTCTGTGGATTTATTAATCACCTCCAACCAGGTTTGTCTTGTTATAATATTAAAAAACTGCTCATTAGTAAACAAGGGCCTCAACATTATTTACATTTTCATGTGAGGTGGAGTCAGCATATAATCGATCAAAGTTATAATCCGGTCTAAAATGATGGCAATGGCACCAATAACCAGGGTGCCGGCAACGATTAATTCAGGCCGGAAAAAGTCAATCCCGGCAAAAATTACCGCGCCCATTCCTCCTCCTCCGACCAGGGCTCCCAGGGCTGCTGTGCCTGAAGTGAGGACTACCGAGATCTTTACCCCGGCCATGACTACTGGCATACTCAGAGGTATTTCCACCCTCATCAGCATTTCCCATTCGGACATGCCCACCCCACGGGCCGCTTCTTTTACTTCCTGGGGCACACCTTTCAAGCCGGCCAGGGTATTGCGGGCAATGGGCAGCAGGGCATAAATGGTCAGGGCAAATAAGGCCGGTTCACGTCCCAGCCCCAGGAACGGGAAAAAGACAGCAATAATAGCCAGGGGCGGTATAGTCTGCCCCATATTAAAAAATGTCATTACCCGGTCGGTATATTTCACAAAACGGCGGCGCGTTAGCAGTACGGCAACCGGGAAAGCGATCAAGAAAGCTATGATCACCGGTATCAGCACCAGCTGAAGGTGGACCAGGGCGTGCGGCGGCGACCGGTCGATCAGGGCGCTTATAAACCTTTCCATTTCAAAGTCCATCAGGCTTCACCACTTAACTTGTTAATGAGCTTTTTGATATCACCCCAGCAGATGGTGCCAATTTCTTTTTCACCGTCACGAACGACCACAATGTCGGAATCATTTTTCATCATGGTTTCCAGCGCTCTTTGGACAGGATCAAGGGCCGAAATAAAGCAGTCCTTTTCCCTGGTCTCTCCAAGCACTTCCTTGTTGCGGTCCACTATTTCGGAAGACCTGGTCAAATCAAGCAGTTTTATCTCCCGGTCCACCCCGATCAGGTCTTTGACAAAGTCATTGGCCGGTTCGGTCAAAATCTCCATCGGCGTGCCATGCTGGACCAGTTCGCCCTTGTTCATGATCACGATATGGTCGCCCATTTTAATCGCTTCGTTAATATCATGGGTTACGAAGCAGATCGTTTTTTTCATCTCTTTCTGCAGCCTTAGAAATTCATCCTGGAGGCGGCCCCGGACTATCGGGTCGACCGCCCCGAAAGGCTCATCCATGAGCATGATCGGCGGATCTGCCGCCAGGGCCCGGGCTACACCCACTCTTTGCATCATGCCTCCACTCAGCTGGAAAGGATATTTATGGATCACTTCATTGGAATCCAGGCCCACCATGTCGAGAAGCTCTTTAACGCGCGGTTTAATTCTTTCCTCGGGCCATTTGAGTAAACGGGGGACCAGGGCCACATTTTGCTCCACCGTGCGGTGGGGCAAGAGCCCGATTTGCTGGATAACATACCCGATTTCACGTCTTAAATGATCGGGATTTACTTCTTTATCGCTAACTTTTTTTCCTTTAATATAGATGTCGCCGCTGGTAGGTTCTATGAGCCGGTTTATTATTCTCAGAATGGTGGTTTTTCCGCAGCCGGAAGGACCGACAAAAACGCAAATATTTCCTTCATCAACCTGGAAACTGACCTGTTTTACCGCCGGCACAGTTGTCCCCGGGAAAATCTTGTCTACTTTATCAAGCACAATCAAGGTTCATGAGCCTCCTTTGATCGAACTCACTGAACTTACGCCTGTTTTCATTGATGGATAGCTGTACTGCCGGGTAATAATTTTGAAACCAGTAGATTAAGCTTTTTGGACAACCTTAGCTTTGCTCCTGTTCTTTTCGTAACCCCGGCGAAGTTATTTTGTCTTCGATCTTACCCAGGATGTAATCGAGAAGAATGGCAATTACGGAAACAAGCACCGCTCCGGCAATAATCATGTCGGCGCTTTCCCTGGCAATCCCGTGGTGAATAAACCGGCCCAGGTTTCTTTCGCCAATGAAAGTGGCCACAGTGGCAATCCCGGTAATCATGACTACAGTGACCCGGATCCCGGCGAAGATGATTGGCCAGGCCATGGGAATTTGGATTTGAAACAGGATCTGCCTCGGTGACATGCCCATACCCCGCCCGGCTTCGATAATGGGCCATTCTACAGACTTGATGCCGCGGTAAACATTGCGGACCATGGGCATCATGGCGTACAGAATAAGGGCCAGGGCGGCTGAAGTTCTGCCCAGGCCAAGCATGGGGATGGTAATAAAAATGCCAAATAAAGAGATACTGGGAATGACAAACAAAATATTGCCTATACCAAAGGCGGTGTTAGCCAGCTTTTCATAACGGCTGATTAATAACCCCACCGAGATCCATAAAATCAGGGAGAAAAACATCACGGTTAGGACCAGGGAAAAGTGATTGGCCGTGTATTCCAATACCTGCTCCCAGCGGCGGATGATAAAGTTAATAAAGCCTAAATACTCATCATAGAAGTTAGAAAGCCAATGGAGGATACTGCTTAAAAAGCCCAATAAAAATCCTCCTGCCGTAAAATGATAATAAATCTGACAATCTATATTAATCTATCATAATACATCTTACATTATGAGTATACTTTCGTCAATTGTGCCATTTTTTAGGAGGGACAATAATTCATTTGGCGATGCAGGGCCTCGGTAAAGCTTTGTTGGCGTCCTCCATCTATTTGACAGAAAAAGGCCGGAAGGTTAAAATATAATCAGTAATAATTGATTATAAAGAAGTGAGTTGCAGTCCTGCTGCTCATAGTTTACTAGATATGAGGGAGCACCGGGAATGATTAATCCCGTGTGCTCTTTCCTTTTTATGGGGAGGTATCAAGCATAAATGGATCTGATTAAATATTATACAGGAACCGGCAATACCCTTCAGCTGAACGGCCAGAACCTGTCTGTTGAAGATGTGGGCAGGGTGGCCAGACATTATGTCCCGGTCAGCATCGAACCGGATGCTCTCAAGAAGATAGAAAAATCCAGGGCTATGCTCAAGGATCTGGTTGAACGGGAAGCCGTCATTTATGGAATAACTACCGGTTTTGGCCGCTTCAGTGAAGTCAGTATTTCCAGGGAGGACTCCATCCAGATGCAGAAAAACCTGATTGCCAGCCATGCCGCTGCGGTGGGGGAACCTCTGCCTGAAGAAGTTGTCCGGGCTGTTCTCCTTTTGCGAATCAATGCCCTGGCCAGTGGGTGTTCGGGTATCCGTCCTGCCCTGATTGAGCACCTGGTCGAGGTTCTGAACCGGGGGGTGATACCCGTTATCCCCGAGCAGGGGTCGCTGGGAGCAAGCGGTGATCTGGCTCCTCTGTCCCACCTGGCCCTGGCCATGACCGGCGAAGGGGAAGCTTTTTACCAGGGTGAGAGGATGAGCGGAGCAGAGGCCCTGGCTGCAGCCGGACTGGAACCGTTGACCCTGCTGGAAAAAGAGGGCCTGGCCCTGATCAACGGAACCCAGATCATGACCGCCATTGGGTGTCTGGCTTATCTAGATGCTGAAAATATGTTTAAAGCGACCCTGGTTACCGCCGCCCTTGTTCTCGAAGCCCAACAGGCAGTTCCCGATGCCTTTGATCCCTTGATCGCGTCGGTTAGAAACTACAGCGGCCATAAGTATACCGCCGAAAAAATACGCAGCCTTGTTAAAGACAGCACACTGATCGGCAGTAACTCCCGCAAAGTCCAGGATGCCTATAGCCTGCGCTGTATTCCACAGGTTCACGGAGCTACAGCCAACACACTGGACTATGTACGCGGGATCCTGGAAGTGGAAATTAACTCAGTTAATGACAATCCGCTCCTTTTCCCCGATGAAAATCGGGTTCTTTCCGGGGGCAACTTCCACGGACAGCCGGTTGCCCAGGCCCTGGATTTTCTGGCTATTGCCGTTGCTGAACTGGGCAGTATTGCCGAAAGGCGGATCGAAAGGCTGGTTAATCCCACGCTCAGCGGCCTGCCGCCGTTTTTAATCGAAGAGGGTGGTCTAAATTCGGGGCTGATGATCGCCCAGTATACTGCAGCTTCCCTGGTCAGCGAGAACAAGGGGCTTTGCCACCCATCCAGCGTTGATTCCATTCCCTCTTCGGCCAACCAGGAAGATCATGTCAGCATGGGCACAACCGCCGCCCGCAAGTCCAGGCGGGTTATTGAGAACCTGGCCCAAATCATTGGTATCGAGCTGTTCGTAGCCTGCCAGGCAATCGATTTCCAGGGGCCGGAGTATCTTGGCCGGGGGACCCTCCTTGCTTACAACCGGTTGCGTGAAGAAGTGGATTTCCTGGACAAAGATCGGATCCTTTACCCCTTGATCGACAAGGCGGTGGAACTGGTTAAAGGCGGCGGCCTGGTTGAGGCGGTGGAGCGGGAAATTAATTTGAGTAAATAAGACAAAAGTATTATAATATAAGCTGGTTTAGGCATCGATGAGCCATTATAACTTAAAGGCGGCATTAATAATGGGGTCTATTGGTAAAAATGCAATAATGTATGCCCTGGCTGATGGAGAGCTGGAGAAACAGTTTAAAACAACGGCCGAGAGTAACGGTTATAAATTGATCAAGGGCAAGGTAGGATCAATGAGTACAGAAAAAATTTTTGCCGCCGTGGAAACAGCCGCCCAGCGGGAAGGTCTGATCCGTGAAGATTATTACCGCGATACACATGCCCTTTACCATGCCATTCTTGATGCTTTTGTCGGTATTTGTCGCGGCCAGCTCGGCCTGGGCAATATGCTGCGTACGGTCGGCCTGATCTTCACCGTGGTCCGGGGGCCGAGAAATATAGAAAACCGGGAAGATGGTGAATGGCTGGCCGTAGTCCTTTACGGAACCATCGGCGCTCCGGTAAAAGGTTATGAACATGAAACGATCGGCCTGGGGTTAAATCACCTTTAGCTTTGCTGGTATGACCGCCATTTTATATATTCTTGAATGTAATTGATCCGACACTTGTTTGTGGCCGGGCTAATGGTGAGCCTGTGAGGTATGTGATAAAAAATAAGTGAGAAATTTACCTGCACCATGGTACAGGTTACTATTAATGCTGAATTTAGAAGGGAGCACAAACAAACAAATAAACGGATTAAACCGGGAGGTGTCTAAAATAGCCGAATATCGATCCAATTACAGTGAACAGTTGTCGCCGCAGTTAACATGGTTCAGTACCGGTCAGTTGGAGGAAATCCACAGCGCCACTATCGATGTGCTTGAACGAGCCGGGGTGCGCGTTGACCATGACGAGTCATTGAAACTTTTGAATGAAGCCGGCTGCCTGGTAGAAGGTCGTGTAGCCAGGATCCCCGGCTGGCTAATAGATGAAGCGATCAGGACGGCTCCTTCCAAGATCAACATCTATGATCGGGAAGGCAATCCGGCCATGAACCTGGAAAGCAACAACACTTATTACGGAACCGGATCCGATTTGCCCTTTCATATCGACCTGGAGAGTGGTAGAAGGAGGGGCTCGGTCAAACAGGATATTGTCAATACGGCCAAGCTGGTCGGTCACTTGCCTGGCCTTGATTTTGCCATGAGTTATGCCATTCCCGGTGATGCCGAGACAACCAAGGGTGACATGCACCAGTTTGCAGCCCTGGTTTTGAACTGTGCCAAACCAATTGTCTTCACTTCGTTTAATGAAGAAAATCTCAGGGCCATTTTTGATATGGCTGCTGCAGCGGCCGGCTCATATGAAAAACTGCGCAGCCACCCTTTCATTATCCTGTACGATGAGCCGATTTCACCCCTTATCCATACCCGTGAGGGCTTGACCAAGATGTTTGCCTGCATTGAGTACGGCGTTCCCGTTATTTATACTCCGGGAGTTGTTGCCGGGGGAACCTGCCCGGTAACCAAGGCCGGGACCATAGTACAGATGAATGCAGAAAGCCTGTCCGGCCTGTTGATTGCTCAGCTGAGAAAAAAAGGGGCCCCGATTATCATCGGGGGCGGGGCTACGCCGATGGAAATGAAAACCACGGCCACCCTGTACGGTTCTCCAGATGCGGCTATGAATTACTGTGCCATGTCCGAACTGGCCCGGTTTTATAAACTGCCCAATTTTACAGAGGCCGGTTGTTCCAACTCGCCGGTCCCTGATGCCCAGGCCGGAATGGAAGCATCGATTGGCCTGCTCTTGAACCAGCTTTGTGGGGCCAACCTGGTCCATGACGTTGGTTATCTTGACAGCGGCAAAACCGGTTCCCTGCCTTTCCTGGTGATGTGCGACGATTTTATCAGTGCCGCTCGGTATATTGGAGCCGGGACAAAAATAAACCGGGATACCCTGGGGACAGAGACCATTGTCGGCACCGGCCCGGGCGGGCATTACCTTGCTACAGACCATACCATGAGCCATTTTAGAACTGAGATCTGGTCACCCACGATCTTTAACCGAATGATGTGGGAAACCTGGGAAAAACTGGGCAGTAAGGACTGTTTTGCACTGGCCCGGGAAAAAGCTGTTGAAATCCTAGAGCGCGAACCGTCAAAACCTCTGCCCGATCAAGTCGTAGAGAAGATTAACTATTACCTGTAGGCTAAAAGGATTTTTACTGAAGTCAACCTGGTGGTCCGGGATTGCAATAAGTTTAAAATGGAATATGAAATAGCGCCTGCTTATAAACAGCTTGATATAAGTATGTGTAAAATGATTGTGAGATATAAGGCACTATGGTTAACTGTTAGTAAGAAAGGGTCTGGGGTCAAAATTGAGCTGGAAAAAAAGCGTGCCCGGCAAGAATACGATATCAGGTTGGCCTTTGCCGGTGGAGAAAAAAATTCCGGTTGCCTTTTACTTTGATTTCTTTGCCGCCTCCCGGCAGGGTGTTTCAACCCGCCGCTTTATAGAAGACCCGGCGGTTAAGCGCCAGGCGGTGATCGATACTTTTCTGGAAACAGGCGCGGATGCTTTTGTAATCGGCCGCCTGCCAACTCCTTTTTCTTATGCTACCGGTGGTTTTCCGAATCGAATTTACCTGCCGGGGCGTGATCTGCCCGAGGATTCGGTATGGCAATTTGGTGAGTATGAAGAAACTATATACCGGGAAGATTACCCGTATATCGCCGCAAATGGCTGGAACCGCTTTTTGGAAGAGCTGCTGCCCCGGTTTACAGGGTATGAAGCCCGGGAGTTGCCGGAACTTTATCAACGCACCAGGGCGGAAGGGAAAAAGGACCTGAAAGCATGGTGCCGGAAAAATGTACCTCTGCTCTGCGGGGCGGCCCTGACAGCCCCTTTTGAAGTGCTGATTGCCGGCAGGACCATGTTCGGTTTTTTTGAAGACCTCTTTATTTGCCCGGAGGCGGTCATCGCAGCCCTGGAAGCCATGGTTCCTGATTTTATAAAAAGTGCAGTTGATAATGCCCGTTATAACAGCATTCCTGCCGTGGTGATTACCGCTCACCGTTCGGCGGGCAGCCTGATATCACCCCGCCATTTTGAACAGTTTGCCCTTCCATTTTTAACGAGTATTATCGATGCCCTGGATCGAGCCGAAATGAGGGTTATGCTGCATCTGGACTGTGACTGGGGCAAGAACCTGCCTTATTTCAGTGAATTTCCGGATGGGACAATTATCCACACCGATGGTTCAACCAACCTGGCTGAAATCGGCAGGCTTTATGAAGATCGATTCATATTGATGGGTGACGTGCCGGCCCTGCTCCTGGCCCGGGGCAGTGTCAAAGAAGTGGAAAGATACTGCCGGGAGTTGATTGAAACGGTTGGAACTTACAGTAACCTCATAATGAGTTCAGGTTGCGATGTACCCATGGATGCAAAAATGGAAAACGTGCAGGCCATTATCGAGATGGCCAGGGGTTTCGAATAAAATTGAGTACAGTGCAGGGAGTGACAAGAACGGTGCCGGCGATAAAGAAAGCAGAACCTGTTATCAGGAAAGGTAGATCCGGTTCGGCTGTTAATCAAGATCCTGACGTGTGGGCTAAAATTACCGGTAAAGCTGTATACGGGACCGACCTGTATTTTCCCGGAATGCTTTATGGGAAAATTCTGCGCAGCCCTCATCCCCACGCCCGGATTAAGAGGATTGACACTGCCGGAGCATACGCTGTGCCGGGGGTGCGGTCCGTACTAACGGCCGGGGATATTAGTAACAAATCATACGGGATCGTGGTGGAGGACGAGCAGCCCTTAGCTCATAATCGGGCCCGCTATATCGGTGATGAAGTAGCTGCCGTGGCCGCTGTGGACGAAGAAAGCGCTTCGAAAGCCCTGGAAGCTATAAAAATTGAGTATGAGCCCCTGCCTGCAATTTTTGATCCTACCGAAGCCCTGCTCGATGAGGCGGTACAAATTCACAACAACTGTCCCGGTAATATTGCCTGGGAGCGGGATATGGAGCGCGGGGAACCGGAACGGGCTTTTGCCGGGGCTGATCTGGTAGTAGAGAACGAGTTTTCAATTCCTTCCGTCCATCCCACCTACCTGGAACCGATTGCCTGTGTTGCTGTAAGTGATTACATGGAGAACTTAACTATTTATACCGCCCTGCAGTCGCCGGATGTTGTCCGCGAGATTATAGCCGAAGCCCTGGAACTGCCCCTGTCGAAGGTCAGGATTATCGGACCGGTCATGGGCGGCGGCTTCGGAGGCAGGGTTTACGGCAATCTGAAGCTTTATTTATTGTCAAGCCTGCTTTCCATGCATACCGGTTCATCGGTAAAAATGCGGCTTACCCGGGAAGAAGAATTTACCGTCGGCCGCCCGATGATCGCCGCCAGGATGAAAGTCAGGATGGCCCTGCGTCGCGACGGCACTTTCTTGGCCCGTGAGTCGGATATAATTACCGATAACGGCGCTTACTCGGCTCAGGCCCCCTGGGTTTCGAAAACCTTGTCTGAGCGTAACGACTCAGTTTACCGCATCCCCAATATCAAGACCAGAGCCCGCCTGGTTTATACCAACAAGGTTCCGACCGCCCAGTACCGGGGCTACGGTAACCAGGCTGCTAATTTTGCCTATGAGTCGCTGATCGACCAGGCCGCTCAAAAACTGAGCCTCGATCCTTTACACCTGCGTTTAAAAAACTGCACCCGGGCCGGTGATGTAACTGTTCACGGCCTGGACATAAAGAGCTGTGCCCTTTCAGAATGCCTGCAAAAAGCAGCAGAGAAGGTTGGCTGGAACAATCGAAAAGAGGGTTGCGGGTACGGGATCAGTGCCGGAATTCATGCCAGCGGCAGCCTGGTGGCTAATAAAGATTTCCGGGGAGCGTCAGCCCGGGCTGTCCTCGAACTGGATGGGCGAATGACCGTCTATACCGGGGAGCAGGAATACGGGCAGGGCGCCTACGGCGCTTTCGTCCAGATTGCAGCCCGGACCCTTGGCCTGGAACCGCAATTGTTAACAATTTACTGCCGCGACACCCTGGTTACCCCCTATTCCCAGGGCGCTCTGGCCAACCGGCAGACCACCATCGGCGGCCGGGCTGTTCAGCTTGCCGCAGAAGAACTAAAAAAATTAATCGAAGAGGCGGCTTCGGAAATGACCGGCGAGCCGGTTAAGATGATAGGCGGCAGCCTTGCAGCAGTTTCCGGTAAGTTAATTAGGTTTGACGAAGTGGCCCGTTATCACCACCATCGGACCAGCGGCTTGACCCTGGCGGGTGAAGGGTGTTATGTGCCGCCGCCCAGTAAATATGACGAAACCAGTTACGGCAATATTTCTGTTACCTATTCGTTTGCTGCACATGCCGCCGAGGTGAAAGTAGACCGGGAAACCGGCGCTTTAACCGTGCACCGCATCGTGGCCGTTCACGACTCCGGACATATTGTAAATCCTCCGGGCGCCCGCGGACAGATATACGGTGGGGTAACCCAGGGTCTGGGGTTCGGTTGCTACGAAGGCTATGTTTTTGACCGGGGCAAGGTGGCCAACTCATCCCTGGCCGATTACCGGATCCCCACCGCTCTCGATGTGCCCCGGATCGACTACCATTTTATCGAGATCAACGATCCGGAGGGACCTTTTGGAGCAAAGGGGTTGGGCGAAGTAGTCCAGGTTCCCGTTCCCGGGGCCATAGCCAACGCGGTTGCCGATGCAACCGGCGTCCGGGTGACCAACCTGCCGATAACAGCTGAAAAAATATACAGGACCATGTTTAAAGGAGAGTGTGACGGGTGAGTTATACCGTTGTGTCCAACCTGGACCAGGCTGTAGAGGCCCTTGCTAAAAGTGAAGGAAAAGCCCGGGTAGTAGCCGGGGCCACCGATTTGTTTTTAGGAAATCTCCCGCCTGAACTGGTCGATATTTCAACTGTGCCCGATCTTCTTGGTATTAACCGGGATCCCGATTACCTGTCAGTTGGCGCCGGGGTTACTCACGCCAGGGCGGCAGCATCGCCAGAAATCAGGCTTAAAGCGGAAGCCCTGGCCGAGGCCTGCCGGGAGGTTGGATCGCCGCAGGTCAGGAATATGGGCACCCTGGGCGGCAATGTGGTCAACGCCGCCCCGGCGGCAGATGCGGCGGTAGCTTTAGTCGCTCTAGGGGCAAAAGCTGTTCTGGTTGATCTAAATGGCGTTTACCGTGAAGCGGCGGTTGAAGATCTTTATGCCAATTACAACCTTTCAGTAGTGGACAGCAGTTCAGAAATATTGCTCCGGTTCTTATTAGGCCCCACAGTTCGGGGCGAGGGCTCCGCTTTTTTACGTTTTGCCCCCCGGGGAGCGCTGTCACTTCCCCTGGTCAATGCGGCCGCCAGGGTCCGCCTGAAAGGGAATACCATTGAAGCTGTGCGGGCGGTGATCGCCCCGGTAAGCCCGGCTCCAACCAGGCTTAGTGAAACGGAAAAACTGCTCCTGGGGAGCAAACCCGCTCAGGATACCTGGCGCAGGGTTGAATATACAGCTGCGGCGGAAGTGGATGTGCGGGGCAGCATGCTCCGCTGTTCAGCTGAATACAGACACCATTTGATTGGCGTCCTGGCCCGCCGGATGATAAGAAAAGCCCTGGAAAGGGCCCTGGAAAGCAAAGAGGGAGGGGATGGCAGGTGAAAGAGCAGGTTATTGCCTTTGAACTAAACGGTGAAAAAGTTGAAACTTATACCGACCCGGCCCTCAGCCTGCTGCACTTGCTGCGCAGCCGTTTTAACCTGCTTGGAACCAAGGAAGGGTGCGGCAGAGGAGAGTGCGGGGCCTGCACGGTGCTTGTGGATGGCCGGGCGGTCAATTCCTGCCTGGTCCCTGCCGGCAAGGTGCGGGGCAGGAAAGTTTATACCATAGAAGGGGTTACTGCCGAAGGCCTTTTAAGAGGGGCTAAGGTTCACCCCCTCCAGGAGGCATTCGTGGAAAGCGGGGCTGTCCAGTGCGGTTTTTGCACTCCCGGCATGGTCATGTCCACCTATGCCCTGCTTAATGACAACCCGTCGCCTTCACCGGAAGAAGTGAGGGAAGCCATATCCGGGAACCTGTGCCGCTGCAGCGGTTACAAGCAGATTGAAGAAGCTGTTTTGGAAGCGGCGCAACGCTTAAAAGCTCAGGACTGGCAGGACAGAAATTCTGGTAAAACGTAATCGCACCCTGATGAGATCAACTACAGCCAAACTAGAACGAAAAAATTCTGCCTGAACCAGATCAAGTTATAATTAAAATAATGCAGGATAGGAGCCGGATAAATGCGCGTTAATAAAGTGATTCAAAGCACGCTGGGTTTGAATATCATGACTGAAGCTCAACTCAGCAGGATCCACTACGGTACCCTGGAGATTCTGGAAAGGGTCGGCGTAAAAGTTTACGAACAGGAATCCCTGGAACTGCTGCACGGCAGCGGGGCCAGGGTAGAAGGCGAACTGGTAAAAATCCCTTCACCACTGGTGGAAAAGGCCCTTTCAACCGCTCCCAAAGGGGTAACCCTTTCAGATCGAAATGGGAACCGGGCTGTTACCATGAAAAAAAATAGTATTTACTACGGGACCGGTTCGGAGGTTCCTTTTACAATCGACCCCTACAGCGGAGAACGCCGCAAACCGGTCAAGCAGGATAACCGCAATGCGGCCCTGATGGTAGATGCCCTGGAGTATACCGATTTTGCAATGTCTCTCGGGGTAGCCACAGACGTTCCCGTATACTCATCGGACCTGCACCAGTTCGAGGCAATGCTCCTTAGCACCACCAAACCAATCCTGTTTACCGCTTACAACCGCCGGGGGTTGGAGTACATTCTCCAGATGGCTGCCCTGGCTGCAGGGGGGATGAATAGGCTGCGGGAGCGGCCCAGCCTGGCCCTGTACGCCGAGCCCAGTTCACCGCTATTTCATTCCCGGGATTCGCTTGAAAAACTGCTTACCTGCGCACAAGAACGGATTCCTCTTATCTATGCGACTACCCCGATGCTCGGTGCTACTGCTCCGGTTACATCCGGCGGAGCCCTGGTTGTAGCCAATGCCGAGATCCTTTCCGGTCTGGTCATCCACCAGCTGAAATTGGAAGGGGCTCCCTTTGTTTATGGTGGAGGGATACCCCCCATGCACATGGGCACTTCGATCTGCTCTTACGGCGGCCCGGAGCGGGATTTGGGATGCATTTCCCTGGTCAGGCTGTCCCAGTACTACAACCTGCCCTCTTTTACCACTGCAGGCTGCACCGATGCGCACACCTTCGACCAGCAGGCGGGTATGGAAGCAGGGTTTAACCTGCTTATAGCCGGCCTTGCCGGTGGAAACTTGATTCATAACCTCGGCTACATGGGAGTGGGCATGACCTCCTGCCTGGAGCATCTTTTGCTCTGCAACGAGGCCGTCGGGGCTGTAAAACATTTGCTGCGGGGAGTTAACGTTTCCGATGATCACCTGGCCCTGGATTTAATAGAAAAAATTGGGCCTGGCGGGCATTTTCTGGGCGAGGAACATACCATGGCCCATTTCAGGAATGAACTTTATTTTCCCAGGATCTTGAACCGGAAAAGTTTTGATGCCTGGAAGATAGATGGCGAGGCGACTTTTGGAGAAGCGGCCAACCGGGAAGTGAAGTTGCTTTTGGAAAACCACCGTCCGGGCCGGCTGGAGCCGGAAATCGAAGCAGGAATAAAACAAATTGTTGAAAAACGCGATCAAGAAGTCACAACACAGCGGGGAGGCAGCAGTAGTGCTTAACAACAATAAAAAATTTCTCCAGAGAATGGGCTTAATCAATCTAACCAAAAAACAAATGGATGATATCCACCAGGCCACCCTGGACATTCTGGAATCGGTGGGAGTAAAAGTTTACGAGGAAGAAGCCCTGGATCTCCTTAAAAAAGGCGGAGCCCAGATCAGCGGGGAGCTGGTAAAAATTCCGGCCTGGATGGTCCAGCAGGCCCTGCAGACCGCTCCTTCCAGCATTGCTGTATATGATCGCAGCGGCAGCCGGGCTATGACTCTGGAATCGCACCGCGGGGTCTACTACGGGCCGGGGTCTGATACGCCCTATACCATAGACCTGGATACCGGCGAAAGAAGGCGGACGGTCAAACAAGATACAATCAATGCTGCCCTGGTTTGCGATGCTCTTGAAAACATAGATTTTGTAATGGCCATGGCTCTTGCTTCCGATGTTCCCGAAAACAGGACCGACCGCCATCATTTTGGAGCAATGGCCCTGAACAGCACTAAACCAATTGTATTTGACGCCCAGGACCGCCGGGGCCTGCTTGATATTATTGAAATGGCTTCCCTGATCGCGGGCGGGAAAGAAAAACTTGTCGAAAACCCCTTTATTATTCACTATGCTCAGCCCACTTCTCCCTTAATGCATTCCAGGACAGCCCTGGAAAAACTGCTAACCGTGGCCGAAGCAAAAATTCCCCTGATCTATATTCCGGCCGTAATGTGCGGGGCGACAGCCCCGGTTACCACCGCCGGGGCGTTGGTTGTAGCCAACGCGGAAAGCCTTTCCGGGCTGGTTATTCACCAGCTTAAGTCAAGGGCCGCCCCGTTTATATACGGAGGGGGTACGCCGCCGATGGATATGATTACATCCGTCTGCTCCTACGGCGATCCCCAGCGGGACCTGGGCTGTGTATCGCTGGTCCAGCTTTCCGATTATTACGACCTGCCTTCATTTACAACGGCAGGATGTTCGGATGCCCATATCTTCGATCAACAGGCGGCAATGGAGGCCGGTTTTAACATCCTAATTTCCGGGCTTTCCGGGGGCAATATGGTCCATGACCTGGGTTACCTCGGGGCCGGCCTGACCGGCAGCCTGGAATACCTGCTGCTTTGTCACGAAGGAGCCGGTGCAGTCAGGTTTTTGACCCGGGGCATGGATGTAAGCCCGACTACCATAGCCTTGGATATAATTGAGAAAGTAGGGCCGGGGGGGCATTACCTGTCTGAAAAACACACCATGGATCATTTCAGGGACGAGATGCATTACACTAATCTTTTTAACCGTAACACCTATGACAACTGGCTTGCCGCTGGCAGTAGAAGTTTTGGTGAAAGCGCCAATGCCATGGTAAAGGAAATCCTTACCTGGCATGAAGTGCCACGCCTTGATCCGGGAGTTGAAAAAGCGGTCAGAGCAATCGCGATTGGTTGATAATTATAAGGATAATTCAAAGGACAAACTGGCCTGATCGCCAGTTCACTGGTATAATGAAATTCATTTAAGAAATTTAGGGATATAAAGATAGGAGATTATAATTATGTTGAAAGATCTTACAGTCGAACGGTTTGTGCGTGAAGTGGCTTCCAATTCTCCCACGCCGGGAGGAGGAAGCGTATCAGCCCAGGCCGGGTCTCAGGCAGCTGGCCTGTTGTCCATGTACTGTAACCTGAGCCAAAACCGCGAAAAGCTGGGCGATGTTGTTGAGGTGTTACAAGGAATCGGAGAAGAGGCCCGCTTTTTAATGGGCAAGATGCTCGAAGCGATAGACGAGGACACTGTGGCCTTTAACCGGGTTATGGAAGCTTATCGAATGCCCAAAGGCAGCGAAGAAGAAAAAGCAAAAAGAAAAGAAGCCATTTCTGAAGCAGGCAGGTATGCTGCAGATGTCCCGATGTACACTGCCAGAGGCAGCCTGCGCGTCCTTACCTTGATTGATGAGGCGGCCGGAAAGGGGAATCCATCAGCTGTAACCGACCTGGGGGTGGCCAACCTGCAAGCCTTAGCCGGCCTGACCGGTGCCTGTTTTAATGTTAAGATCAACCTGGATATGATCTCCGATCGGAAGGCGGCAAATGATCTGGATACTGAAGTAGCTGAACTGCTCGCGCAAGGGCGAGAAATTTATGAAAGCAACCGCAAAACGCTGGAAAAAGAGATCATCTAAAAGCCACCACAATAAGTGCTTGTTTTTCAGCAGATAGTGCGAACTTGTAACATGGCAGGTGGTTCTAATTGAGGATCTTTTAGATAAACCAGATTTGCAGTAGAGAGTTTCGATGAAAGACATAGGACCTTATAAATTTAAGCAAACATCTGGAAGGTGATTAAATGTCCGGCCTTTATTCTAAAGTAGATAATTCTTCTTTGCTGATGGTTTTATTCTATCCGCGGCGCCAGCACAGCAATCCCAGCGGATCAGCCTTTGACCTGAAAGTGCCGGTAGAAAACGGACTGACCATAGTTTGCCGGGCTTTTCCGGTAGATGAAAACAACCCCTGGATCCTTTACTTTCACGGTAACGGTGAAGTGGTAAGCGATTATGACGGGATTGCCCCGATGTATAACAAACGGGGCCTAAACCTTCTGGTAGCTGACTACCGGGGTTACGGGGCCAGCGACGGAAATCCCACCTTTACCGATATGGTCAAGGATGCTGTAGCAATATTCGACCATGTCTATCATGAACTGCCGTCTGAAGGGAAAAAATATGAGTGGTACGTTATGGGCCGCTCGCTGGGCAGTATTTCTGCCCTGGAGCTGGCGGCAAAATTTCCCGGGAAATT
>SKMK01000081.1 GCA_007121075.1 Syntrophomonadaceae bacterium | reverse complement strand
TTCGCCAGATTAAAATAACATCTATTTTTTTATAATTTATTTATATTTTGATAGAAGGTGCCGAAAACTTACTAAAAACATAGTTTAATGATAATATGAAGCTTGAAAAGTTCGATTCGATAGAATTATGAGATATACTTATGCAAGATCTCATCCCGTTCTTTGACATCAAGATAGATATCAGGAGAGAAGCCGGCCAGTGTCAGAACCCTGGGCACCTTGAAGCGGTTACCGAAAACGCGGCAGTTGGGGCATCAGTAGCCATAACCATGTTCCCTTCCAGGCTCTACGGGATTTTTTTGCCGGATTATGCGATTTGGAAAATGTTTGGGTGTTAAAAGCAGGTTATATGAAAAAAAGGTATTTTAAGGTTTTTCACGAAATACGTAATGTAGTTATACAAAAATCCAGATCAGTGTTGCTGATAATGTTTTATGGAGCCCTTAATGAGAGGTAGAAGGCTATGTTGAATGGAGAAATTTTTGCAAATTCAAGTTCGCTGCAGAACCTGATTTTAAACAGTATGAATGAACGTGTTATTTTCCATGACAGCCAGATGAGGATTCGCTGGACCAACCGGGCAGGCATGGATTTTTACAACCTCCCCTTAGAGAGATTAGTTGGACGGCACTGCCAGGCCATATTGGACCGGTCTGAGGAAGAATGCGAAAATTGCCCCGTCAAAATAGCCCTGAAAACAGGAAAATCGGAGCAAGGAATACTCACTTTCCCGGAAGGAAAAACTCTTCTCATTAATGCCTATCCCGTCTTTGATGACGACAAGCTTCTTGGCGTCGTAGAAGTTAGCATTGATATCACTGAGCGGACCAGGAAAGAAAAGGAATTGTTAAAAGCAGTAGATGAATCTGTAGCGGAAAGCGAAGCAAAGAGCCACTTTCTGGCCAATGTCAGTCATGAGATTCGCACGCTTATGAATGTAATCCTGGGAATGACAGAACTGGTCTATGATTCAACTCAAAATGAAGAACAAAAAGAATACCTGGCAATGATCAGGGATTCCACATTTTTCCTTCTATCAATGGTTAATGATCTTTTGGACCTATCGAAAATCGAATCAGGTAAGATTGCACTGAAACAGGATTACTTTAACCTTCCGCAAAAAGTTGAGAAAATCGTATCTTCATTCCGCCTGCAGGCTCAGAAAAAAGGTCTTGAACTGAATTGTACAATTGACGATAATGTCCCCCGGACTGTGGTTGGAGACTCTGGAAGGTTGCAGCAGGTATTGATTAACCTGATTAGCAATGCCATTAAATTCACCGAGAAGGGTGAAATTAACGTATCGTTGAAGCTTGTGCAGACCGACGGTTTAGAAAACCGGCTCTCTGATCTTAACGAGGAAAACAATACAGCTGTATTGTTTTCAATTAGCGATACGGGAATCGGTATACCGGAAAACAGTTTAAGTCATATCTTCCAATATTTTCACCAAGCCGATTCTTATCACCACCGTAGTGGTCGAGAAGGAGCAGGATTAGGACTGCCGATTACAAAAAACCTGGTGGAACTGATGGGGGGCTCGGTGGTTGTAAGCAGCACAGTAAACGAAGGCAGTACTTTTTATTTTACCATTCCCTTCCCTGTTTCCCGGGATGAAGCAGCCAGACCAGATGAACCGGCTGGATCAAAAATGGAACAAGAGCTGGATCAGGCAGTAACGCAGAGAGAAAAAGGACTGGCTATACTGCTCATTGAAGACAGGCTAACTAATCAGAAAATGACAACCCTGATGCTTGAAAAAAAGGGCCACCGGGTAACCGCTGCACACAATGGCAAAGAAGCCCTGGAAATTCTGAAAAGGAAGCGCTTTGATTTGATTTTCATGGATATTAACATGCCTGAAATGGACGGCTTTGAAACTACGGCTTACATCCGAAACGCAGAAAAAGGAAATGAGCATACTCCAATTATTGCCATGACCGCTTCTGCAACGAAAAAAGATAAGGATCATTGCCTTAAAGCAGGTATGGACAATTATATCTCTAAACCGATAACCACCCTGGAACTGGATAGAGTTATATCCGAAGTCAGGCAACCTGGTAACCTGAATTTACACATTCAGGAAGAAACAGATATTCAGGAAGGACAGTGAACCATGACTTCTGAAAACCTGCAGCCGGACAGACCAACTATAATCATAACAGATGATCGGCGCGCCTCAAGGCATATGATCCGCAATATCCTTGAACCCGAGGGTTATAAACTCCTTGAAGCTGAAAACGGCAAGGAGGCACTTGAACTGTGCCAAACTTTCCAGCCGGATTTGTTATTACTGGACATTATAATGCCTGTAATGAGCGGATTGGAAGCCTGCAGGCTTTTAAATAGAGAAAGTAATGAAAATTTTATACCCGTGCTAATGTTTACCGCCTACAATGACGGCAGTGAAGTCGAAAAGTCATTTCAAGCAGGCGCATCAGACTTCATTAACAAACCGATTAATCCCGAGGAACTGCGTCACAGGGTAAACAGGCTGCTTTACCTCAGAAAGCTGGAAAAAAAACGGCGGGCAGCTGAAAAAGAATTACAAACAAGCTACGAGAAGATACAATTTCTTTCCCGTAAAGTACTAAGCGCATACGAAGAAGAAAGGGTCAGACTGGCGAGAGAACTGCATGATGAAGTGGGCATGTCACTGACAACCCTGAAACTAAACCTGCAGCTTCTTAGCAATGATCTTGTAAAAGGTTGCTTTCAGCATAAGGGAAAACTGGATGCGATTGTTGAATCTGTGAGCAAATTACAGGGAGCAATCCGCAATAAAGCCTATTTTTTGCGGCCCCCGGCCCTTTACGACCTTGGCCTGTTTGCCGTTGTTGACAACATGGTTATCGAATTAAGTAAACACACCGGTATTCAGGGAAAGCTGGAGACAGGCGGCAACCCCAACAATATTCCAGTTGAAGTAGAAACTGCGCTATATCGCTGTATACAGGAGGCGCTGACAAATGCAGCCCGTCATGCCAACGCAGATAATGTTTCGGTTAAAATGGATTTCGCAAGCGACAAAGTTATAGTTAATGTTGCTGATGACGGCATCGGTTTTGACCAGCATGTTGAAAACAGCGCCAACAAACATCTTGGCCTTCAAGGAATGCAGGAAAGAGTTGACTTGCTGAATGGAAACCTTGAGATTAAGTCTGATCCCGGTCAGGGAACAAATATACAGATAATCATCCCCCTGATATAATATGGAGATAAGCGGAGGTTGGGAGTATGCGACTACTACTGGCAGATAATCACCCTCTCTTTCGCCAGGGCCTTAAAGCCCTGCTGGAGACTGAAACGGATATTGAGGTTGTGGGGGAAGCTAATGATGGCGGGGAAGCTGTAACCATGGCCAGAGAGTTAAATCCAGACGTAATAATCATGGACATTTCCATGCCCGGTTACAACGGCCTGGAAGCCACCAGACAGATCAAGGAATACTTTACCAACACTAAAGTGCTAATTCTTTCTGTACACGCCGACAACACCTATGTTGACCAGGCTTTAAAAGCAGGGGCATCGGGCTATGTCCATAAAGACGCAGTCTATGATGAGTTGTCCTTCGCACTGGATGCTATTAAAAAAGGGATGCCTTACCTCAGCCCCTCGGTGCTTCAACCGATAATTAAAAGCTATATAAATGCTTCTCCCGCTTCCGGCGCCCTGGCCATGTATGACAAGCTGACTGATAGGGAAAAGGATGTATTAAGCCTGATGATCAAGAACCGCAGCCGAAATGTAATTGCAAATACCCTTCATATCAGTCCAAAAACAGTGGACAGGCACAGAAGCAACCTGCTAAAAAAGTTAAGTATCAGCAAAGAAAGCGAACTAATGGAATTTGCCAGGTTGGCAGGCCTAACCAGTTCCTGATCTTCACCCACCCCAAAAAGAATTTTTGACCTGAAAAACCGCTGCGTAAAAGATTTTAGATGACCGCTCGATACCGGAGGTGGATCACCCAAAAATGGGTAACTGTCTCATAGATATGTGAGCATCAACCTGGATATGATATTATCAGAAATATAAATAGTGCTCGGGGGCAAATTAGAGAGATGTGGTCAAATTGAACATAACTTTGCTCAGGGCAAAGTCCTTGTATATATTCATCCCGCTTATTATAATTCTGGTAGGAGGTCTTTATCTTCTCAGCCTGTATAATTATCTCCTTTACCATACTTTAATTGAATTTGCAGGAATTATTATCGCCTTCACGATCTTTATAATCGGCTGGAATACACGTAAATTTTCCGGCAACAACATGATTATTACCCTCGCTGCCGGGTACCTGGCCGTCGGCGCTATCGATATGCTGCACACACTAACTTTTACCGGTATGGGGATCTTCCCTGACATATATTCCAATCCCCCCACGCAATTTTGGATTGCCGCCCGCTACCTGGAAGCCACCGCCTTTGTTTTGGCGGCCTCATACTTAGCCGGGTCGGCAAAGGTTCAACCAAAGAACCTGTTACTCGGCTTTATGGCTGCCGGAATGCTGCTTACTTATGCAATTTTTGCCGGTTATTTCCCGGACTGTTACCTGGAAGACCAGGGTCTTACTACCTTTAAAATAGCCAGCGAGTATGTTATATCTGCAATGATTATCGCAGCTGGAATTTTATTCTGGAAAAAAAGAAAGCATTTGGAAAAAAACATTCTCAGCATGCTGCTTTTTGCCGGTGCCTTTACGGTTATGTCAGAGATGAGTTTTACCCTCTACGCAGATGTCTACGGCTTTTTCAACTACCTTGGGCATATTTTTAAACTGTTCTCGATCGGCCTGATTTTTAACGCCTTGATTTACAAATCATTGACAAACCCGTTCCAGTTACTGTTCAGGGAAGTTTCAGAAACTAACAAAAAACTTTCAATAAATGAAAGAAAATTCAGGGATCTGGTAGAACAGAGCTCCGACTGGATTTTGGAAACAGACCTGAACGGCAAAATTGTTTATTCGAACCCGAGGGCAAAAGAGCTTACAGGCTATGATCTTAATGAAATAGTGGGAAGTTCCCTTTTTAGTTTTATGGATCCGGACGAAGCTGGTAAACAGATAGAGCGTTTATTTGACATTGCCGCCCGGCAGGCGCCATTTTACCAGCTCGAAGTCACAATATTGCATAAAGACGGGCATCCCCTGATTTTTGAATCCAATGGAAGACCCGTTTTTAATGAACAGGGGCAGTTAAAAGGGTATCGCGGTATTGCCAGGGAAGTCACCGGCAGGAAAAGGGCGGAGCATGAACTAATGCAGGCCAAAGAAAAGGCCGAACAGGCTAACCTGGCCAAAAGCAGGTTTCTGGCCAAAATGTCACATGAAATCCGCAATCCAATGAATGTTATTATGGGCTCCAATGAGATCCTTTCCAGCACCAGCTTATCTCCCACCCAGAAAGAATGGGCAGAAATGTTAAGAGTATCCGCAGAGTCTTTACTGGCTATGATTAATGATGTTTTAGATTACTCGAGAGTTGAAGATGGCAAGCTGAACCTGAACCAGTTTCAGTTCGATCTGTACAGTGAAGTAGAAAGCGTTATTTCCTCTTTTGATGATCAGGCAAGTGAAAAAGGACTCCAATTGTCGTTTAACGCTGAAGGTAATCTGCCCCGCAAAGTGATTGGCGATCCCGACAGACTTCGGCAGGTAATTTCTAAGCTGGTGGAGAACGCAATAAAATTTACCAGGAAAGGCGAAGTGACAGCAATCCTGAAGCCTGCAGAAACGAAAATGGAGTGGTCAGAAAATAATCAGCAGCCGGGGTACTGCGGTGTTTTTCCGGTCCAGTTTTCCGTTCGAGATGACGGAATCGGAATGGCGCCTGAACAGGTTGATTCTTTGTTCCAAAACAATTACCGGGCGGATGAGCAAAAAAGCAGCGGCGAGTACAAGGGCCCGGGTTTGGGGCTGGCACTCTCTAAAAAACTTGTCGAGTTGATGGGCGGTTCGATCGGGGTTAAAAGTACATTAAACATAGGCAGTGCCTTTTATTTTACCATACCTTTTGCCCTGCCCGAAGATACCTGGGATATAACCGGAGAACTCCAGGCTGAAAGAGCTGTCCCCAAAGAAGAAGCATGCCAGGAAAAAAGAAGCCTTGAAATATTGCTGGTGGAAGATAAACCCATGAACCAAAAGCTGGCAGCTTATCTCCTTGAAAAAAACGGGCACCGTGTAGCCAGGGCAAATAACGGAAGGGATGCGCTGGAACTATACCGGGAGCGAAACTACGACCTTATTTTCATGGATATCCACATGCCCGAAATGGACGGCCTGGAAGCGACTGCTCAAATCCGCGCTGCAGAACAGGAGGAAAAACGCCATACACCTATTATTGCCATGACTGCATATGACACAGAGGATGACCAGAACATCTTCCTACAGGCCGGCATGGATTACTGCGTGACAAAACCGATTAACTCCAATGATTTAGATTGTGCATTAGCGGCGGTCATGGAAAAGAGCCATTCTAAACCAGGGGAGAAAGATATTCCTTGGGGTGACATCAGGGAAATGCTGCAGCGGTTGGAAGGCAATACAGAATTGTTGGATGAACTACTGGAGATGTTTTTCCTGGATTTTCATAAAGATGTGGCAACCATGAAAGAATCGCTGGAAAACGGGGATGCTAAAACCCTGGCTGTTACAGCCCACGGGCTGAAAGGCGAACTTGGCAACCTGGGTATGAAGTCAGCATTCAATTTAGCATGCGACCTGGAAAAACTGGCGAAAGAAAACAACCTTGAGGAAGTGACTCCCCTGCTTGATTTACTGGAATATATAGTAAATAGCCTGGAAAAATTCTTCTCACAGGCTGACTGGCGAAAACAGATCTAATTTTTCACCCGATACGCTAATTCAGGAGCCTCATGCTTAATGAGGCTTTTTGCATTAAAAAATACACAAAGGATTACATCATTATGGGTATCATGCTAATTGATCCGTGGGGAGTTTCCCGGATAATATGAAAATAGAAAAGTTAAGAATCCGGATGCGAAGGAGAATTTCTGAGATGTTTTTAGATAAGCCTTGCCAATCATTGTGGCTATTTATTATATTGCCCGGTCTGCTGCTCTTATTTTTAAATTTCTACCACCTTTCTGAGAACTATGCTTATTCGCAGGAACCTGGATTTGCAAAAGTTGAAAACTGCTCGGACAGCGTTAAACCGCCGGCAAAAATGCTTCGGCATGACCCTGTTATAAATCTTCTGGGCAAAAATTTTTCAGAGATAAAAGAAATACTCGGCGAGCCAGTTAAAGCAGGTTCAAGCAACTGGTATGGACCTCACAATTACATAAGCTACGAACTTAAAGAAGGAACCATCCGGTTCAACTCGCCTCAGGGCCTGGAAAACAACCTGGTTGTCAGCATCATTCTAAACGGTAAACATAAAATCCTGTGTGCCAGGGTGGGAATGTCCTTTTCTGAAATTAATGAGATCCTGGGAAACCCGTCCCTCGGCCCGGAACAGGGCAAGAACGGTTTATATTATATGGATTACTATTTCGGAAAAATCAACAACCAGGTTCCGGAAATTGTTATCAGTTTTTCTGCTGAAAAGATTGATGGTCCAACCAGTGATGCTTTCATTAAATGGGAAGCCTTTGACTATGAAAAGGTTGATAACATAATGGAATTCCAAATTGTAAGGCGGTGAAATTAAATGCAGATAAGTGCTATAGGATATAACACTATAGTCGGGACAGATTTTAAGATAGACCGGCTTCTTGGCCTGTTAAAACAAAACCTGGCAAGAGAAATGACTGCATTTTATCTTTACAATATCCTCACTATATACCTGGATGAACTGGAACTCCATGGTATCAGGGAGATCGTTGATGCTGCCTGCGCAAGGGACAGGAGACATTTTAAATCACTTCTGAAACGCATCCACCAGCTGAGCGGAACATTTCCTGCAGGTATAGAAGAACTCGATGACAACCTGATCGACCATGCTGCAGAGCTATCAAATATTCCTTTAAATGTGAAGGAAGCTTTCGAGAAACTGTTTAAGGTCAAGCGAAGTTCTGTATTAAGCTATACCCGGCTTTGCAACTTAACCTCAGGCAGGGATCGCCAAACATATCTTCTGGCTCTGGACATTCTTAATGAAGAGTTGGAGCTTAAAACGTGGTTTTCCCAGTTCATGGATGCAAAATATCCCGGGGTCACTGTAAATATTCCTTAACAGCGCTCTGTATTGTTTCAAAAGATACAACCCGAACTGCTCTATTACATTAAATTTGCTTTGATGCGCCTAAAGAAAGCCGGGAGTTTTAAACTCCCGGCTTGATAGTTTCTTACCTGTAACTTACTAACTTCATAAATAATTATGAAGCCTGGGCTTGTTTCTTCGGTTCGCTGAAGGACGGCCGCTTCATGACTTTGTCAATATATGGGACAAAGGCATTCATGATCAGGATTGAAAATGCCACCCCTTCGGTCGGTGAAAGACCAAGCCTGAAGATCACGACCAGGATACCGATGCAGGCACCAAAAATCAGCTTGCCCCGATCGGTAAAGGGACTGGTTACCCAGTCGGTGGCCATAAAGAAGGCGCCGATCATAATACCACCGGTAAAAAGGTGGTAAAGCGGATTCTGTCCGGCAACCAGGGTTAGAATCGCTATTGCAGCCAGCATGGATACCGGAATATGCCAGGTGATGTGCTTCTTATAGAATAAGTACGCTGCTCCAATCAGAAGGGCAAGTGGAGAAACTTCAGACAAAGCTCCCCCCGGGAAGGCAAGGAACAGCTGCCCCAGTGGCGGCATTTCCATCCCTGCATTAAGCATGGCTAATGGAGTAGCCTGGGTTACCACATCTACAGCCCCCATATTTACAGCCAGGGGAGCAAACCAACCATCCACATAGGCAAATAACGGGGCCAGAAAAATCATGGCTACCCTTCCAAACAGGGCCGGGTTAAACCTGTTCCAACCCAGACCGCCCATTAATTCCTTGGCAATGCCAACAGCAATAAAAGTAGCAATGGCCGCTTTCCACCACGGAGTGGTGGCAGTAAAGAGCATAGCTACAAACAAGCCGGTTAGCAAAGCACTCCAGTCATGAAGAGCCGGCTTTTTATTCTGCAGCTTCTTAAAAAGAAGCTCGGTAAGTACTGCAGTTACCAGGCAGACGCCAATCAGGAATGCTGCATAGGCATGATAAAAGTATATTGCTACCGCCGCTACCGGAATCAAGGCAACAAAGACATCGCGCATGGCACTCGATACAGTTTCCTTGCCTTTAAGGTGCGGTGACGGCGATATGACTAGCTTTTGTGTATCACTCACCACTTATTCCTCCTTTTCCCCCAACGGGGTTACTTTCTGCTACGCTGTCTTTTTTGGATTTCCGGTTTGGCTCTCTGGACCCAGTGCACTATCGGCCGGGCAGCCGGGCAAACGTAACTGCAGATACCGCACTCGATACAATCCATCAAGTCCCATTCCTCTGCAGTATCATACATGCTGGCTTCCGCGTAAATGCTGATCTGGTTGGGGTAAAGCATCATCGGACAATGCTCGACGCACTTGTCACAGCGTACACAATCAGTGTACTCCATCCATTCCCGGGTCATTTCCGGCGGTAAAACGATCACACCGGTTGTGCTTTTTACAATCGGCACATCCAGGTGAGGCTGGGCAAGCCCTGTCATGGGGCCGCCTAAAACCACCTTGTGGTTTTCGAGATCTTCAACACCGCATTCTTCCAGGATATGTCCAACCGGTGTGCCAATCCTGACAAGATAGTTGCCCGGCTTGGTAACCTTGGGCCCGCTTACTGTTACCACTCTTTCGATCAGCGGTTTGCCATAAACGCAGGCTTCGTAAGAAGCTACGGTTGTACCTACATTCCTAACAATACAGCCCAGTTCAGCAGAACGAGCGCCCCTCGGCACATCCCTGCCAGTTGCGGCCTTGATCAAATGCGATTTAAAGCCCTGCGGGTATTTGACCGCCAGGGATACAACTTCCATATCGTCACGGTCTTTGACCAGTTCGTTGATTGCTTCTATGGCATCGGGCTTGTTAACCTCAATCCCAAACAGGGTTCTTTTAGCGCCGATACTTTTCATCATTAAATCAGCGGCTTTGACCAGCTGTTCCGCTTTTTCAACCATAATGCGTTGGTCGCAGGTCAGGAAAGGTTCGCACTCAGCCCCGTTTAAAAGTAAAGTATCAACCTGTTCATTGTACTTTACCTGTACATGGGTAGGTAACGCAGCGCCTCCCATCCCGGTCAAACCACCTTCACGAACACACTTGCGGTATTCTTCGAGGTCAATATTTTCCGGGTCGCGAATTTGTTTCATCTCAAATTCCTGCGGCCCGTCACCGGCTTCGATAACAATGCAGTCATCCTCACCACCGGTAGGAACAGTGCGCTTACCAACCTCTGTTACGGTACCGGAAATGCTGGCATGGACCGGTGCACTGAATGTTTCGTCAGAATCGCCGATCTTCTGCCCTAGTTCAACCTTGTCTCCTTCTTTAACCAGCGGCTCACAGGGCGCTCCCATGTGCTGGAGAAGGGGAACAATCACTTTCTTTGGAGGAGACAACCTGGTAATCGGTTTGTCTTCAGTATAGCTTTTATAGTGGGGAATATGAGCCCCACCTTGAAATGTCTTAACATCCACCTGAGTTCACCTCCCGGTAATCTAAGTTATTTTTCACCACGTTTTCCTTGTTCAATTTCCCTGGTCTGAGAGCGGTTAGCCCATAGACCAAAGGCCACAGCTACTATGACAAGCAACCGCAGGGGTTGGAATATAGCATTCCAGATTCTGGTCTGTACAGGGACCTGGGGATCAGCCGGCAAGCCGTATTTCTCAGGTTTATCGGCAAGTACATAAAGCATGGCGGTACCATCTACTTCATCCAGACCGTAAATCCGGGCTTCGGTTTTACCGACAGCTTTGAGCTGATCTACCCTGTCCGTCGCTCTGGCAATCAGCTCCCGCCTGCCTCCGAACATGATGGCATCGGTCGGGCATACATATGCGCAGGCAGGCTGCAAACCGTTTTCAAGACGGTCGAGACAGAATGTGCACTTGCGAGCTTTATTGGTCAGACGGTCAAAGCCGATTACCTGGAAGGGGCAGGCAGTTACACAGTAGTTACAGCCGATGCATTTGCGTTCATCAATATTCACCGTTCCTTCACCGCTGCGGAAGATGGCTCCGGCCGGGCAAGCCTGCATGCAGGCTGCATCGGTGCAGTGCATACAGCCCAGCTTGGCCATATACCAGTCTACCCTGCCGTTATTGCCGCTATGTTCCCTGAAGGCGACCCTCAGAAATGTATTTGCAGAAAAACGCGGCGGGTTTTCATAGCTCCCCACAAAAGTGGTGTCTTCTGCCGGCAGCTGGTTCCACTGCTTGCAGGCCGCCTGGCAGCCGCGGCAGCCCATGCACTTTGCAGTATCTATTAAACATATTGATTGTGCCATTGATTAAGCCCTCCTTATATTGCACAAGAAAGCCTTGTACTCAGGGATAGTAGTATTGGGGTCTCCCACTGAAGGAGTCAGGTCATTGGCGCTGTCTCCTGTACTCATGCCCTTGAAGCCCCAGTGCCATGGCATTCCGACAATATGCTTTTTCTCGCCATTGATCATCAGAGGCTGGATCCTCTTGGTTACACAGGCCTTGGCTTTAATATGCCCCTGTTCACCGTTATCATAAAGCCTCAAGCTTTCAATCAGCACGGTATCGCCGTTTCTAATGCCCATTTCCTCGGCCTGCTCTTCGCTGATTTCGACAAACATTTCGGGCATCATTTCATTCAACCAGGGCTGGTTACGGGTAACTGAACCCGACTGGTAGTGCTCAACCAGGCGGTAAGTGGTTGCCACATAGGGATATCTTTCCCGTTCTTCGTCGGTTTCAACGGTGTGGTTTTCATAGAACCGCTGGCTGGTCGGACTGTAGGTGGCATTGGGATAAAGCAGGTTCGGCACCGGGCTGTCAGCCGGTTCATAGTGGGTAGGAAATGGCCCGCACCGCAACCCTCCGACACCTTGATAACCAATAGAGAACAGCCTGCCGACTCCCTCGGGAAGCATAATGAATGGATTCTCTGTCGACTGTTCAAAAGTCCAGGTTCCGGGGATGTCGGGCACGTCGTTGCCAACCCATCTTTCCTCGTTTTCGTCCCACCAGATCACCGGAGCATCGGGATTCCAGGGTTTGCCTTCCGGGTCGCAGGAAGCGCGGTTATAAACATTGCGCCGGTTAAGCGGCCAGGCAAATGCCCACTCCTGGTGGAAGCCCAGGCCTTCTTTTTCTCTGATCCTGCGCTTGGTGGGAGGATGATCAAGATCGTTGTAGTATCCGCTGTAGAGCCAGTTGCCACAGGCAGTAGAACCGTCATCCTGCAGGCCAACAAAGTTGGTTACAAGCTCGCCGGTGCGGGTGTTATAACCGTTCAGTTCCATACAGACCTTGACTATATCAATCTCGCCGTCTGGACCATCATAATCCCAGTTCATCTTGGTGATCTGATCAGGCACAGTCCCGCCTTCTGCTTCATACAGGGCCTGCAGCTTCTTGAACATTTCATTAACGATCCAGAGATCAGACCTGGCATCTCCGGGAGGATCCTGGGCCTTATACTGCCACTGGATCCAGCGGCCGCTGTTGGCCTTTTCACCATCTCTCTCATAAGCGGCACAGGCGGGCAGGATAAAGACCTCGGTGTCAATTTCAGCCGGGTTCATACCCGGCCCTTTCCAGAAAGCGGCAGTTTCATTTTCGACTACGTCAATGGAAACCAGCCACTTCAACTCTTTCTGGTACTCCATCTTAGCCCTGGAAGTGGAGCCTCCCACAAGCGGGTTGTCAGCAACACAGATCAGCCCTTCCACTTCGCCTTCACTCATGTACTTGTAGGCGGGAATGTGGGAATGATCTAAGCCGTCCAGTTTGGGCAGCCATTCATAACCAAAGTCATTGGCCGGAGTAGCATTATCACCGTAAAAAGCTTTCAGCAAGCTCACGATGTACTTAGGCCGGTGGCTCCACCAGTTGTCATCAGGTGTAGTGGCGTCCAGGTAATCCTGAAGAGTGGGATGGGTTTGCTGCGGTGTGGGGTTGTAGCCGGGAATAATGTGGTAAAGCATGGCCATATCGGTTGCGCCCTGCACGTTGGACTGGCCGCGCTGGGCGTTAACCCCGCCACCGGCTACGCCCATGTTACCGAGAAGCAGCTGGGCAATTGCGATAGCCCGGGTATTCTGGGCGCCGTGAGTAAATTGCGTAATGCCCATGGCGTATAAGATATTACCTGCTTTGGCAGGTTCACCGGTACTGCTGAACAGTTCGTACGATTCTTCCAGGACATCTTCAGGAGCGCCGGTCATTTTACTTACATTTTCGATCGTATAGGGTTCAAAATGCTTTTTCAAAAGCTGAAAAGCGCAGTTGGGATCCTCAAGATCAGGATCCTTGAGGATTTCGCCGTTTTCATCAGTCTGGTACTGCCAGTCATCCATGTTGTATTTGGTGGCATTGCGTACAGGGTCATCTTCTGCTCCCGTAAAGAGTCCATTCTGTGCATCAAAATCAAAGTTCTCATCAATCAAGAAAGAAGCATTGGTGTAATGCTTGACATATTCTTCGTGATAGCGGTTGTTTTGAAGAATATAGTTAATCAGCCCGCCGAGATAAGCAATATTCGTGCCGGGGCGAAGCGGAACATAAACATCTGAAACAGCGGCAGTCCGGCAGTAGCGCGGATCCACCGTAATCAGTTTCGCTCCCCTGGTTTCGCGGGCTTTCTCAATCCATTTCATCGAAATGGGGTGGTTCTCGGCAGTGTTCCCACCGATGGCCATAATCACATCAGAATGCTGGTAATCGTTCCAGTGGTTTGTCATGACACCCCGACCAAACGTGGCGCTGAGACCAGCGACCGTGACGGAGTGTCAGAGGCGGGCACAGTGGTCAAGATTGATCACACCCATGGCCCTGACCATCTTGTGGAAGAGATAATTTTCTTCCCCGGTGCACCAGGCGCTGCCCAGCCAGTTGATGGCGTT
>SKMK01000077.1 GCA_007121075.1 Syntrophomonadaceae bacterium | reverse complement strand
TTCTTCCCTGGAAGTGGTCATCGCTATACAGATAGCTGCCTTTGCCACATCACGGCTCTCCACGATTATCGCCCCTTTTCAATCAAATCCAAATTACTTTATTTATTATCTACTGAACTTTCGTAAAGGGCAAGAAAAAAATAGTGGGCCGGAACCGAACTTGATAGATCTGCTTAGCCTTATGGTATAATTAATATGGAGGTATAAGTTGATGAAAGAAAATTACTGTAGCGCGTGCGGGCAGGAGTTTCAAACAAACGAGTTGACCGTGCGCTGCCGTTTATGTATGAGCAACTACCATGCCCGGTGCTGGGAAAAAACCGGGGGTTGCACTACGTGGGGTTGTACGGGCAAGCCGGAGCTGGGAAGCGACCAGGATGAGGTAACCTATAAACGCTGTCCGTTTTGCGGGGAGAAAATAATCAGTTTTGCCGTCAAATGCCGCTACTGCCGTTCGTCGCTTCTTGCTCCTGAAAAAGGCGGGCAAGAAGAAACCGGCAAAACAACTACCCGCCAGGAGAGCTCAGAATTTAGAAAGGACCCCATTTTGACCAGCCTGCTGAACCTGATTTTCCCCGGTGCCGGTTATATGTACCTCGGGTTTTTTAGTAAAGGGTTCATGTGGTTTTTGATTGGTGTGGGAGCCTGGTTTTTAGCCCGCGGACTGGGCTTGATTGCTGTATATCTCTGGGTGATGTATGATTCCGCCCGCCAGGCGAGGGCGATGAACCGCGGTGAATTTGAAACTCCCAAAAAGACTATGGAACGTCACTGAGGGTGCGATAGCAAATATGTTATAATTTAACCGGGCCTGGTAAACAGCACGATGCGGTTGCTGTTGGTGCCGGCCTGGTTGTTTTTTACGCCCCAGATATTTGAGGTTTTAGTGAAGTTCTGCAGGTTAACAACTACACCGGCGCATTCAAAACCGCACTGCAGGCCTAGAGGCACGACCGCTTCCTCCAGTTTAATTTTGCCGCCCCTGACTTCGCCCACTTCAAAGGCCACCCATCCTCCCGGCCTGGTAATCCGGTAGAGTTCTTTAAATACTGTGCCCATCACGGCGGACCATTCCTTTAAAGTGGAGGCCATGGATATTTTCTTCTCTATTGTTTCCGTTTCGATATGATTAAACCAGCACCGCAGCCAGTTATCCGAGGAATACTGGACCACGTTCAAAAACGGCGGAGAGGTGACGGTCAGATCTACGCTCTTAGCAGGTATTTCTTCTGTTTCCGAAGCGTCCTTTTCCAGGAAAACAGCGCTTTTCCAGGCCTCTTTCAGGGCTTTTACCTGCCTTTCATTCATGCCGCGCATCAACTGGTTACTCTTTCGGATTATAAGTTCCCGGATGTTTCGGTACCCGGGTTTTTGATTCCGATCAAGGTTAATTTTTTTCTGGCGCTCAGCCGATACGGCCTGGTTGGGCGGCATAGTATATACGGAAAAAAAGCCTTTTGAATGCCCGCTCAGGCGGTTGGTTGCCACCATCCTGATCCAGCGGTCAACAGGATCTTCACCCTGCTTATGTTTTTTGTGGTTCAGGTACTCCCGCAGGGATAGTAGTTCCGTTTCCGTCCGGGGGTGATAAAACATGGAGAGGTCCAGGTCCTGAACGGCCTCTCCCCGAAAGGGTATTTCCTGGAGGCGCTTTTTGATACTTTCGCCCGATGGAGGATTGAGGCGCGGCTCGGTAAGGATCCGGCTCAGGGGGTTAATGTCATTGGCGATCACTTTACGGCCTAAAAGGGCCGCTTCCAGGGTGGTCGTGCCTCGCCCGGCAAAAGGATCATAGACGGTATTGCCCGGCCCGGTTAATAGTTCAATGAAAAAACGGGGCAGCTGCGGTTTAAAACAGGCCCGGTATGATATTTCCTGGATTGATGAAGTTTGCCTTTGCCTGGAGGTCCAGTATTCGTTGATGTAAAGGGGAACAGCGATTTCCCTCATGTAAACTATTTCCTTAATAGTAGGGCGGGGAGCAGGGGGGATAATAGAAAGCTGGGTTTGATCATCGCTGTAAGAAAACTCTTCGAGATATTTGGTTGTACTTTCTATCGTCGGCAAAAGGGTTCACCTTTGGCGAGCTGTTCAGTTTTCGATATCAGTGTCATTGCAGTTCTCACAGAGCCCGTAGAAGCTGATCCGGTGTTCCTGGATCTCATGGTTGGTATAAAAACCAGCCTGGTCATTTAATTCTTCCATTACTGACATGGGCATATCATAGATAGAATCACATGCCCGGCATATAAAGTGGTAATGGGCTTCCACATTGCCGTCGAAGCGATCGAAACTACTGCCTGATTCAATCTTGGTAACGAGGTTCTGGTCGATCAAAATATTGACATTGCGGTATACCGTTCCCATACTCAGGTTGTTGAAGTCTTTTTTCAATTCGTCGTAATTCCAGCTTGCCGTGGGATGAGTATCAGTATTTCTAAGGATGTTTAAGATTTCTTCCCTTTGCTTGCTCCGCTTGTACTTGTGTTTAATCATGATTGTTTAATATCAATCCTTTTGTTAGCATTAATTTAATGTTGTTCAAAATTTATCATATCGGTTAATGTGTAAAAGGTCAAGTAATTTTATTGAAAATAATAGCCATTTAAAATCATTTAAAATCAGTTTAAACAATATGTATAAAACAGACTAATCATTTAAAACCAGGCAGTGAAAAGAATGCCGAGCACGGTTCCGCACAAGATGCCCAGGATTGAAAAGTGGGCTCCGGCGCTTTCATAGGCATCGGGGATCAACTCGTCGCAGACAATGTAAAGCATTGCCCCTCCGGCAAATCCAAGAGACAAGCCCAGGAGAAGAGGAGAAATACTGCTGATTGCAGCTCCGATAAAAGCCCCAATTCCCATTGGGACTCCTGCCAGGGCGGTGATCCAGATTACCTTCAGGTAACCGTACCCGCCCGCCCGTAGAGGGGCGGCTACGGCCATTCCTTCGGGAATGTTATGCAGTCCGATTAAAACGGCCAGGGTTGTCCCCAGTTCAGTGGAACCAATGAAACCGACGCCGATGGCCAGGCCCTCCGGGAAATTGTGCAGTCCAATGCCAAGGGCAAGTAAGGTGCCCTTTTTCAGGTAACTCCCAAAGGGGGTTTCCTCCGGGCTGACCGGATGGTGGTGAGGGAAAAAATGATCGAGCAGGTAGAAAACGGCCATGCCCAGGGTCAAACCGATAATGGCAACGATGTAATTGCTGAAGTCAATTGATTCTTCGATTAATTCAAGGAATATAATGGCCAGCATAATACCGGCTGCAAAAGCCAGGATCGTCCCGGTGAAACGGGAAGAAGGTTTATCCATAAAGACTGCGATCAGGCCTCCAGCGCCGGTTCCGATAACCCCGGCCAGCATTCCCAGGGCGCCTATTTCGAGCCAGCTCACAGTAATCACACTTTCTTAAAAAAATTATTGCTATTAATCTGGTAATCAGTTTTAATACCAGGTAGTGCAGGATATATGGTTAAAACGTGTGCCGATTCCATTGCTTTCTTTTAGTGCAGCATTTAGCTTGTTTTGCTTTCATTAATTAAAAGCAAGCTGTAGAAATCCAGGGCTAGCGATTTCTACAGCCAGTTTGGTCAACCTTATTAATTCTGGTTTAAGGCCTTCATTTTAAGCTTTATTAGCTGACATCAACTTTCTGGGCATTGTCCCACAGGCCGTGAATGTTGCAGTAACTCAAGGCTACCAGTTCACCCGATTTTTCGAGAGTGATGGTAGCGGTTACTTTAGGTTCGCACTTGGCGCTGCCTTCATTTGCCCCCTGTACTGATTCACCGTGTGCTTCAAATTGAAATGTCCCTAAATGAACAATAAAATTTTCTTCATCGGGCTTAAAATAAAGCTGGATATTACGGATATGGTGTTCAGTGGTGTGAGGGTGGGGAATTTCTTTTCCCACACTTAAGGTGACATCAAAAGGCTCACCTTTTTTGGCGGCGCTTTTTACCTCGATCACGGGGACGTGTTTTTCTGATTTCCAGTCTGCTGACTGAATATGTCCTGCTATGGCGCTCATAAAAAAACCTCCCTATAAGATATGTTTTATATTACTTTATTATATTAATATATTAGCAAATCTCGGGGGTTTAAGCAAGGATATTTCAGTTAAATCGTAACGATTCTTTCCTTTATCATATGTTATAATAAACAAAAGGTGTTAGTACCTCTTAATCCATTGTGGAAGGTGATCCTGAATTGTATACAGCCAGGGTTATCGAGCATTTTAAGAATCCTAGGAATGTGGGTATTATCCCCGATGCGGACGGGGTGGGAACGATCGGCGATCCGGGCTGTGGTGATTTTGTCCGTTTTTTTATCCAGGTCCGGGCTGATCGCCTGAAAGAAGTCAGCTTTGAAATATGCGGCTGCCCGGCATCTATTGCCACGGCCAGTGTCCTGACTGAAATGGCAACCGGCAAATCGCTTCGCGAGGCCGTGGCAATAACCGAAGAAGATATTGTTGAAGCCCTGTCCGGGCTGCCGGAATCCAAGGTGCATTGTTCCAACCTCGGGGTAGCTGCGCTCAGGCAGGCTATAGTCGACTACCTGCAGAAGCATAAAAAGAAAAAGGAAGAATCGAAGCATAAAGCTTAAGGAAAGTACTTTGCAAAATAAAGGTTGCTGGATAGAAAATGGAGGTCTTGCAATGACAGTCGTATGTGCCAGATGCCAGGGTGAAGTACCTGACGAAGACGTATATTATTACCAGGATCAGCAGGTTTGCGAGGATTGTTACATGGAAGTACTCCAGCGGCCGAAGACATGCGATGTAGCCGCACCCAGATGGCTAAAAAGCACCGCCGGGCGGCCGGACAGACCGGTACAGAAGGCCTGCTGGAGATTCAGAAACAGATCTATAACTATGTTAAAGAAAATGAAAAAGCCACCCGCCGGCAGATCATGGCTGATCTCAATATCTCAGAACTGGAGCTGGACAAGCAGGCGGCCATTCTCAGGCATTGTGAACTGGCTAAAGGCTGCAAGGAAGGGGGTCAGGTTTACCTGGTTCCCTTTGATTATTGATTCCTCCCGGAGATAATTTTCCCGCTGATCCGGGCCAGCGGTAAAGTGACGGCTATAGTTACTATCCCTACGGTTAAAAAGGCGCTGCCCAGGCCCGGTCCCTGCGCGGCCAGTCCAAAAACAAGGGCACCCAGGGCAAACATGATATCAATTGAATTTTCCTGAAGGCTAATTGTTGTTGCCCTCAATTCAGGCTTGCTTAAATCGATCAGCCATGCTGCAAAAACCAGGGAGCTCCCCTGGATTCCCAGCCCTAAAATAACGGCGCTAATAATGATCAGGGCCGGGGAGTGATAAATGAAAGAGAAAGCAATGGCACCGGCACTGAGAGTGACTAAAAGCGGCCAGACCAGCTTCTGACGGCTGAGAAGATCCGACAGCGCCCCCGCTCCCAGACATCCGGCCACTCCGGCAATCCCCATGACAATAAAAAAGTAAGGGGCCTGGGAATTCGGTGAAGCCGATTCAATATGGACCGCAGCAAAGGACACAACAGCGCTGTAGGTGAAAGAATAAAGCACTATACCGCCGATCACCGGATAAATCTGTTTTTCTGTAAGCGCTTTTTTAATTTGGCTTAGCGAGCCGGCAACCTGGTGGGCCCGGTGTGAAATGTCCGGGGTGTTAACAGCATATAGGAGCAGGAAAGAAATAACACAGGTTATAGTTTTAATTATAAACCAGCTGTTGTAGTTAAATTCTCCGATCACAAAAAGGGCTGCCGAGGGGCCGGCCAGTAACCCCAGGTTAAGAAAAATCCGTGAAGCACCAAGATAGGTGCCAATTTTATCTCGGGGCGCCATTTCCGCAGCCAGGGTGGAGATACCGGGCAGGTATACAGAAAGCCCGATTGACTGATAAATTCTTGCCGCCAGGAGCATGGGATAGGTTGGACTGAGCATGAGCAGAAGCGGTGTGGTGGCAAAGGCAAACACCCCTAACAGCATCAGCGGCCTGGGTCCCTGCCGGTCCATAATCGGTCCGAAGAAAAATCTTAACATGACTGCTGTAACTGAAAAAGCCGTGTTTTGGAACCCGGCAAGAAAGGGGCTGCTGCCTATAGCCAGGCTGTAGCTTGGAAATATCGAGACCGAGGCAAAAAGGTTGATCACGAAAAAGAAAACCGATCCAAAAAAAAGGGCCCAGTTTACCGGTCCGCTATAATAAGTTTCTGTTTGAAGGTGGTCTCTATTGATCTGCATATCCTGAACAATCCTGTCAATATTTTTGCCTCTTTGAGGAGGCTTTTCAGTAATCACAGTTTTGGGATCAGGGTTTAATCTGTTCGGCAAGTTCCTTGGCTGTTATGGCCGCTACATCGGCGGCCACATAGTGGTTGGCGGCGGCGTCAAACAGCATTGTCGCCCAGGTTCGCCCTGAGTCGGGGTGAAGGCGATAACAGAGGCACATCGGCAGGCGGGGCAGGACCCGCCATTCAACGGCCAGGTCGCCGGGGCCGTCCAGCTCCCAACCTCCGACAGCCAGGCATTTTTCGCGTAGTCCTTCCAGGTTGCCTCCCCAGGCTTCGGCCAGCTCGTCCCCGCAGTAACCCTGGAAGGCCTGCTGGTAAAAGAGCCCCCCGATTTCGCTCAAATTTACCCATCGCCTGGTCAGGGGATGGCCGTCGGCGCGATCAAGATAATGCAGCCAGAGCGCTTCTTTATTTAAATCAGCCGGATTGTCTTTACCGTCCGTCACGGTTAATTCGGGCCAGGTAATGGTATAAGTTTCAAGCAGGTGGATACCGCTTAACTTAAGCTTGCCATTTTGCTCTTTTATCAGGCTTACCGCCGCCAGAGCGGCTATTTCCTGGGGGTCGCGCTTTCGCAGGCGTTCCCTGTATTCTTCACATCTGTCCTTAAGGGCTTTTTGCCGCTTTTGTTCGTTGGCTTGATTGTCGAGCAGGTGAAATTGAGCGTTCCGTTTTCGTTCGTCCATCAGATCACCGCCAGTTCCGTTGTAACTGCGCTCATTATAGCTATAAGAGGAGTAATCAGTCAACTTTTTAAAAACCTCTCCCTTTCTCGAAAAAAAAATTTAAATGATGAAGGAATAATTAAAATTAAACAGAATATATAACTATTTAACTTTAATTAGGGCGAGAACTTTAATTGCCAGGTGGGAGGTAATTGACAGTGCTTATCGGATTAACCGGTTACGGGAAAATGGGTTCCTTAATCAGGCAGAAGGCGTTGGAAAAAGGCCATGAAGTGCCTTTGATTACAGATCCTTTCAGCAGTGCAGCGGAAGTCACTGAACGCAAGCTGCCTTCTGAAGCCGTAAAGCTCGATGTTATTATCGATTTCAGCGACCCTCATGTGGTAGTGGGCAATATCAGACAGTACTCAAAAATAAAGGTGCCCGCTGTCGTTGGGACTACCGGGTGGTACGATCATATTACTGAGGTGGCCAGGCTGGTTAAAAAAAGCGGGATCGGGCTGATCTGGTCAGCGAACTTTTCCTTGGGTGTCAACCTGTTCTTCCATATTATAAAAAAGGCGGGCCGGATCATGAACCGCTTTTCGGAATACGATGCCATGGTGCACGAATACCATCACCGCCATAAAGCCGAGAGCCCGTCCGGCACCGCCCATATAATCGGCGAAATATTAATCGATGCCCTGGATAACAAACAATCCGTTTTCGCCGGCACGCTGGAGGGCAGGAAGGAAGAATCCGCTTTGCACATATCTTCAACCCGGGGCGGTTCAATTCCGGGTACCCACCGGGTTACATTTGACAGTGTGGTTGATACCATTACCCTTGAGCACACCACAAAAAACCGGGACGGTTTTGCCGAGGGGGCAATTATGGCTGCAGAATGGATATCAGGCCGCAAAGGGTTTTATCACATTGATCAAATGCTGCAGTCAGTGATTGGAGGTGAAGAAAATGGATAATATCTTCAGGGGCGTGCATACCGCTTTAATTACACCCTTTACATTGACCGGGGCTGTTGATATAGGGGCCTTCAAACGGTTGGTCGAACACCAGATTGAAGCCGGGATTGACGGCCTGGTGCCCTGCGGCACAACCGGTGAGAGTTCAACCCTGACCCACGACGAGCATGACCGGGTCATTGCCCTTACCGTTCAGTATGCCGACGGTCGGGTCCCGGTTATAGCCGGTACCGGCAGCAACTCGACAGCAGAGGCCATCCAGCTTTCTCAGCATGCCGAACAATCCGGTGCCGATGCCGTGCTACTGGTTAATCCCTATTATGTAAAACCGACTCAAAAAGGGCTCTACCTTCATTTCAAAGCTATCGCCGAATCGGTTTCTATACCCTGCATACCCTACAATATCCAGAGCCGCACCGCTGTAAACCTCGAAAATGAAACACTGTTCAAACTCATGAATGAATATGAGAATATTGTCGGGGTCAAAGAAGCTTCGGGCAGTCTGGAACAGATGAAGAATTTAATCGGTATGCGCCGGGATAACTTCCACCTCCTGTGCGGAGATGACAATATGACCGTAGATTTGATTGAAGCGGGAGGAAACGGTGCGGTTTCTGTGGCGGCAAACCTGGCCCCGGGCATGATGAGGGAAATGGTGCACAGCGCCCTTGGCGGGGATTTTAAAAAGGCGAGAGAAATCGAGCAAAAGCTGATGCCGCTTTTTAAAGCCACTTTTATTGAAACCAACCCCATTCCTATTAAAGCAGCTATGGCCATGAAGGGATGGTGCCGTGAGGAATACAGGCTTCCCATGTGCCGGGTATCCAGCGAAGAAAACTATGCTGTGATCAAAGAAGCAGTGGAAAGCCTTATGCTACCGGCGGCAAAATAATAAGTATAAAAAGGACTGAACAATATTATGGCAAAAATTAATTTGCATTACCGTAAACTTAGTGCAGGATACCTTTTTCCTGAAATTGGAAGAAGAGTGCGTTTATTTCAACAGGAACACTCGGATCGCAAGATTCACCGCCTTGGAATCGGTAACACCACGGAACCCCTGACTTCCAAAGTTATAGAGGGGTTGCGTGACGGGGTGGACCGGCTGGGGGATGCAAAAACTTATAGCGGTTACGGGGATGAACAGGGGGAAGAAGAGCTGCGAAATGAGCTGACCCGCTTTTACGGCCGCCGGAATATTGCCCTTGACCCCGATGAAATTTTCATCAGCGATGGTGCCAAGCCCGATACGGCCAATATCCAGTCTGTTTTCAGTACTGAAAACCGGGTGGCAGTGCAGGATCCCGCCTACCCGGTTTATGTTGACACCAATGTCATTGCCGGCCGGTCCGGTTCTTTTGACCCAGATCTCGGCAACTATGCCGGTTTTGTCTACATGGTTTGCAATCGGGACAATAATTTTATTCCCGATCCGCCACAAGAACATGTAGACCTGATCTACCTCTGCAGCCCCAACAACCCCACAGGGGCGGTGGTTTCCCGTAAAGAGCTGAAAAGGTTTGTTGATTATGCCCGCGAACACAAGGCCGTCCTGGTCTATGATGCCGCTTACGCCGAATTTATTTCCGACCCGGACTTGCCCCGCTCTATCTATGAAGTCGATGGTGCAAAGGAGTGCGCTATTGAAATCAACAGTTTTTCTAAGCTGGCCGGCTTTACAGGAGTACGCCTGGGCTGGTCGGTGGTGCCAAAAGCGCTTGTCGTTGAAAACAGTGAGCCGGGTGAGGTCCATCGGCTCTGGTTCCGCCGGCAGACTACTTTTTTTAACGGGGCCTCGAATATAGCCCAGCGCGGCGGGATGGCCGTATTGTCCGAGCAGGGTTTAAAAGAGTGCGCTGGCTTGATCGACTACTACATGAAAAATGCCCGGATCATAGGCGATGGGTTGCAGGCCCTCGGGCTGGAATATCACGGCGGGGTGAATGCGCCCTATTTGTGGTTAAAAACCCCCGGGAACCTTTCATCATGGGATTTCTTTGACAAACTGCTCAATGAGGCTCAGGTAGTGGGCACACCCGGCTCGGGCTTTGGGCCGTCCGGAGAAGGTTATTTTAGGCTGAGCGCTTTCGGGCACCGGGGAGATATAGAAGAAGCGGTTCAAAGCATGAAAAGCAGGCTAAAGTTATGATCTGCTTTAGATAATTCCCTATTTTATGGAGGTTGCCATGAGTGAAAAAGAGATTCCTATGACCAAGGAAGAACTTGAAAATATAGCGCAGGTACATCCCACTCCTTTTTATCTTTATGATGAAAAGGCGATCCGGGAGAATGTACGCAATTTTTACAGGGCTTTTTCCTGGGCTCCCGGCTTTAAAAACTACTTTGCCGTAAAGGCCTGCCCAAACCCTGCCGTCCTGCAAATGCTAGGAGAAGAAGGCTGCGGGGTTGACTGCAGTTCCCTGCCTGAACTTTTAATGTCGGAAAGGGTTGACTTCAAGGGTGAAGAAATTATGTTCACTTCCAATGACACGCCACCCGAAGAGTTCGTTGAAGCCGCCAGGCTCGGGGCTGTTATCAACCTTGATGACATAAGCCATGTAAACACCCTGGAGCAAAGCGCCGGGATCCAGGAAATGGTGTCGTTTCGTTATAATCCTGGAGATCTGCGCAGCGGTAATGTTTTAATCGGCGATCCCCAGGAAGCGAAGTACGGGGTGCCCCGCGATAAAATTATTGAAGCGTACCGGCTGGCCGGGGAGAAAGGAGCCAGGCGGTTTGGCCTCCATACCATGGTTGCTTCCAATGAGCTGGAAGACAGCTACTTTGTCGAAACCGCCCGCATGCTTTTTGAACTGGCCTTAAACATCTACAGGGAAACGGGTATCACTGTCGAATTAATTAATATGGGTGGGGGAATCGGTATTCCCTACCGGCCCGAAGATAAACCAGTTGATCTGGACTGGGTATCCAAAGAAATGAAAGAGCTGTATGACCGGTTTATAGTCAAAGAGGGCCTTGACCCGGTCAATATAGTATTTGAGTGCGGGCGGATGATTACCGGGCCGTACGGTTATCTGGTCAGCAGGGTGCGGCATGTGACTTATAAATACAAAGATTATGTGGGTTTGGATGCCTGCATGGCCAACCTGATGCGTCCCGGGATGTACGGTGCGTATCACCATATAACTGTACCCGGCAAGGAACATTTAACCCGGGGTCAAATGTACGATGTTACCGGTTCGCTTTGTGAGAATATAGATAAGTTTGCTGTTGACCGGCCCCTGCCGGCAATTGAACCTGGGGATCTGCTGGTAATGCATGATGCCGGGGCGCATGGTTATGCGATGGGTTTTAACTATAACGGAAAGCTGCGCTCCGCTGAACTGCTGCTTAAAGAAGACGGCTCGGTGCAGTTAATCCGCCGGGCGGAAACCATCGACGATTATTTTACTACTCTCCGTTTTACAGGCGCGCCGGTGAGCCTTTAAAAATGGCTGCTTGATATTGCCCGTTGGATGCAAAATACAGATAACCATTTTGAAAGGAGAGTGTTTTCCATGATCAGAAGCGACATCAGGGCCTATATAAACATTGGCGCCCTGGTTGTGGTTTTGGTGGTTAATATCCTGTCCAATGTTATACCTTTTAATAACATGACCCAGGAACAATTATCAGCTGAATACCCGGTCCTGCTTACCCCGGCCCCCTACGTTTTTTCGATCTGGGGCCTGATCTATTTGGGTCTGATTGCTTTTACCGTATACCAGGCTTTGCCCGGTTACCGGGAAAACCCGTCGGTTAAAGCGGTCGGCATATTGTTTGCCGTGAGCTCCGTTTTTAACGTGCTCTGGCTTTTTCTCTGGCACTACCAGCATGTGGGCTGGTCCTTTATCGTTATCATCCTGCTTCTTGCTACCCTGGTTGTGATTTACATGCGCCTGGGTGCGGTTACGGCGGAAAGAAATATATACGACCGGGTCCTGGTCAAGTTTCCTTTCAGCCTTTATTTGGGCTGGCTGTCGGCTGCCACTCTAGTTAACTTTAACGTGTGGCTTTATGACATCGGCTGGAAAGGGTTGGAAGCCGGAGCATTTGGTATGTTTTTTACCATCCTGATGATCATCGTTGCCGCTCTCCTGGCCCTGGCCGTTTTTTACCTGCGCCAGGACTACATTTATTCTGCCGTCTTTGTTTGGGCTCTGGCCGGGATCGGAGTGCGTCACGGCTCCGATATCATTATCCTGACCATTGCAGCCTGGCTGGCTGCCGCAGCGGTTCTGTTCTTCCTGGGCTGGATCACCGCCCGCCAGGGAGGCCTGCCTCTCGGGTCAAGATAATTTGCTGGTTATAAAAAAGCTGGATGTAAATAAAATTGGTTGTTCTAAAATGAGGAGCTGTAAGACTGATGGATTATCGTATTACAGCTCTTTTCATATCCGGGCCAGATTGTGTTACATCTCCACTATAATTTTCTTGACAATTAATTCTTTTTGTTTTTAGATAGGATTATTATGACAAGCGGGGTAAATTATGATTAAATCACTGGAACAGGGGTGCAGGAAAGCCAAAACAGCAAAAAGCCCGTGCGGGATGGTATCCACCGCTTCGGATACCGCCACAAAAGCCGGCGCAAATATCCTGGAAAAAGGCAGCAACACGGTTGATGCTGCCGTGGCGGCGGCCTTTTGCCTGGGAGTGACTGAACCGCAGGCTTCGGGGCCGGGCGGTCAGAGCATGGTTTTATTGCACCGCCTCCCCGACAGTGAGGCGCAGACTATTGCCCTGGACGGCTCCTCGCGGACTCCTTTCGGCATCAATCCCAACCGCCTTCCGGCCAAACCGCTCAAGCAGGGCATCAGGGCCGCTTTCATGCCTTGACCCGACCCTGGCCAACCAGGCTTTCGCCTGCAGAAACCACTGGATGTCGACCGGCAGGAGCAAAACGAGCCGGATCTATACATAGAAAAGTTGGAAGAAAGGCCGCCCCTGAACCGCTCTTAGTCAGCAGGCAGTCTGGTGGAACAACTTCTGAAGATCAGTGAAGAATAGAACCTGCATTTCGGGTTAGAATCAAACCTGCTCCCCTTGGCGGCGGATGAAATCCTGGAAGGGGTGCCTGTTATCTGCAGCTTTGGCCCGGCCAGCCGGGACATGCTTACTCCCCATGAATGTATTCTACCGGCAGGAATTGCTGCAGAGATTTTGCTCCTGACCCAGTTTTTGCTGGAGGATTAAAAACATGGTTTCAGAAGTCCGGCTACCGGTCCTGGTTTCTATTCCCCACGGGGGGCTGCAAATACCGCCGGAAGTAAAAAAAATGTGCCGCCTGAGGGCGACTGACATTCTCAGGGATGGCGATACCTGGTCCAGGTACCTCTATGATCTGGAAAGCAGCGCGTATGTCTGCCATTCTTTCCCGGTGGCCCGGGCGGTGGTTGATGTCAACCGGGCTCCTGATGAGCTCCCCCCTGAATATGCAGATGGGGTTGTGAAGACTTTTACTGTCGATTACCGTCCAGTTTGGAAAAAACCTTCAGGCCTTCCTCCGGGGCTCACGGAAGTTCTGCTCGAAAACTACTATTATCCCTATCATGACTACCTGGAGGCGGTTGCTCACAACCGTCATATAATTTTAGGCTTGGATTGCCATACCATGCTGGATAGGGAACCGCGGCTCAAAGGTGGAGGTGAAAGTGGAAGAAAGCGTCCCCTGGTCTGTCTCAGCAACCGGGGCGGCAAAGACGGCGAGGAGCTGGATGAACCAGTAACTGCTCCGCCCGGTTTGCTGAGGGGCCTTGCAGAGATCTTGGAGCGACGCATGAAAGATATAATCAGCGAATGGGAAGGGCCGGCCGTTTCTTTAAATGACCCTTTTAGAGGCGGCTATATAATCAAAAAACACGGACACGAAGGCTATATCCCCTGGATCCAGGTCGAATTTAACCGTTCCCTCTACCTGCTCAACAGCCCCCGCAGGATTACCCCTTCCCGGGAGGCGTTATGGCGTATAAACAAGCTCAGGGATTGTTTTTCCGGGAGCCTGGAAGAACTTTTTTCCCCGGGCAGGGTGTTTTAAAATTTATTACTGTGCTCTTCGAAATAAAGCCCCTATATTATTTACGGACATCGGATGTTATAATAATAATAGTTACTCGTGCACATTGGAAACCATCTCTTTGATTTCACTAGACCATTAAATGATTGCTGTTAAAATTTTAA
>SKMK01000024.1 GCA_007121075.1 Syntrophomonadaceae bacterium | reverse complement strand
CTCACCTACCTTCCCTTGTTATATTAACAAGGTCTTTTAAAGCCGCTGCCGCTGCAGCCCGTGGATTAGACTTCCCACCTATCACGGTAAGATCACCCAGCGTATCTGTTTCAAAATGAATTGCCTTGGTAGTTCCGTCAACAGCTGCTAAAACATGATCGGCTTCGATTGGAGTTGGAGCAACCGAAACATGCATCTGACCCTGGCCATGCTTATCATTTGATTCATTTAATCTGCTTTCTCCAATCAGTTTTACTTTTTTACCTTCGCTGAAAGCCTTTTCTAACATTTGTGAATCAATTTTATCTATCCCGGATACCGGAATATCATCCATCGATAGAGCAGCACCATAGATAGCATTACTTAAGATTATTATCTTGGCAGCCGTATCCCAGCCTTGAACATCCAAATCAGGTTTTGGTTCAGCTATCCCCAGTTCTTGAGCTTCCTTTAGCGCTGTTTCATAGTCGATCCCCTCTTGTGTCATTTTTGTTAAAATGAAATTTGTTGTGCCATTTAATATCCCTTTGATACTTTTTACAGTTGACCCTGCCAGGCAAAAATCGGCCATGTCAATTGTCGGTAAAGCAGCAGCTGTAGCTCCAGAAAACTTTATTACTATACCTTTGGCTTTAGAAAGTTCCATGAGGCCTGAAAAATCTTTTACCAGGGCCCCCTTGGTTAAGGTTACAATATCCATTCCCTTTTCAATCGCTGTTTTTAAGTTCGTCATCCCCGGCTCGCCGCTTTTCAAATCTGTGGGGGTTGCTTCTATCAAAACATCAGCCTGCGATTTCTCTATAATTTGCCATCCTTCAAGATCATCTTTTCCTTGCCCGGGAAATGATGAAGTCCAGGATTGCTGGCGTGAATGGCTATAAACAGTTTCCAAATCAAGAGGAGAAGATGAAACTATTCCCCCGTCTGAACATGAAACTGCAAAAAGTTCAATATCCAAACCATACTTGCTTTGCAATAAACCGCGCCGTTCAATTAAAAGGCTTACAAAATGTCGACCTACATTTCCCAAACCTGAAAGGCAGATTTTGACTTTCTTCATCATTAAACTCCTACTTATTAAACTCCCACTTTTTTCAATATCTTCTTCATTTCTTCCCTGTTTTGATCTGAAAGGTTAATTAACGGCTTTCTTACCTCACCGCCAAAATATCCCACCAAATCCATTGCCGCCTTCAATCCGGCTATTCCCCACCGGGAAGTTACAGCCGCATTTGCTTCCAGTATTTTAAACTGAATCATTTTCGCTTCTTCATACCGGCCCTGATTGAACAAATCTACAATTTGAAAACATTTGTCCGCCAGTATATTGGCAACAGCAAGGGTCCCCCCGGTGGCTCCCAGGCAAAGAGAAGCATATAAAAAGCTGCCTGAGCCGGCGAAAACAGAAAAATTAGGCGAAGAGTCAGCAATAATGGCTGCTATTTGGACAATATTGCCGGATGAATCTTTAATGCCAATAATATTGGGGTGTTCTGAGAGTTCTGAAACCAGGGCTGCAGACATATTTACTCCAGTATTCCGGGGCATATTGTAAAGAATTACCGGCACATTGGAAGCATCAGCTACATCAGTGAAGAAAGCTTTCAATGCTTCATCTGTCATACTTCCCTTATAATATGAAGGGGTCAGGATTAAGGCCGCATCAACTCCCGCTTCGGCACATTTATTTGTCAGTCTTATCGTAGCCCGGGTAGATTCACAACCAGTTCCGGCAATAACCGGTTTTTCAGCTGGATAGTTCTCTCTCACAAAAGCTGTCAATTCAACCTTCTCATCTTCATCCAGCAAAACAAATTCACCATTGGAACCCAGGACTACCAGGCCCTCCAGCATGGTTTTTCCCCACTTTGCCAGGTTATTCTTAAGTTCTTCGTATACAATTTCACCATCATTAAATACAGTAGGAATAGGAGCGTAAACACCCTTAAGTTTCATAGTTTTATCAATACCTCCATATATTACTGATAAGTCCGGGATACGGCGGAAAGGGCCTCTTCAATCGAACAATTATAGCCCATTGGCTGCATTATTTCGCCAAGCGCTTTAATTAACCTATTCACATTCTCCTTCTGGGATCCGTGGCCCATGAGACCAACTCTCCATATGTTTCCTTTAAACGGACCCAACCCGCCCCCGATTTCAATCCTGTAATCTGCACGCAATTTTTTCCTGACATCTGCATCAGAGATTCCATCTGGAATTTTAACTGCATGGAGGCTGGGCAATCGATATGGCTCAGAGGTTAACATTTGAAGGCCCAAAGCTTCAAATCCATTTACAAGGGCTTTGCTATTTAATTTGTGCCTCTTAAACCGCTCCTGTAACCCTTCTTCTCTTATTATTGATAATGCTTCATATAACGCATAAATCATATTAATCGGAGCAGTATGGTGATAAAAGCGCTCCTCTCCCCAGTACCTGGTCAACATAGTCAGATCCAGGTACCAGCTTTGAACAACATTTTTCCTGAACCGGAAGACTGACAAAGCCTTCTCATTTAAGGTTAGGGGAGCTAATCCCGGCGGACAGCTCAAGCATTTCTGAGTCCCGCTGTAAACCACATCCAACTCCCGGGCATCGACACTGACGGGTATCCCACCCAGGGAAGTAACAGTATCTACTACTATAAGAGCTCCATTCTGATGAGCCAGCTCAACTATCTGCTCCAATGGCTGCAAAACACCTGTTGAGGTTTCGGCATGGACTATGCCAACAATTTTTACATCATCATTTGCCTCCAGGGCTTTTTTCACATCATCAGGCTCAATCGGACTGCCCCAGTCAGCTTCAACCTCTATCACCTGCGCACCACAGCGAGATGCAACATCAGCCATCCTGGTTCCAAACACACCGTTCACACATATCACAGCTTTGTCGCCGGGTTCTAATATATTGACCAGGGCAGCTTCCATACCGGCGCTGCCTGTAGCTGAAATTGGAAGAGTAACCTGGTTCTTTGTTTCAAAAACATATTTTAATAACTCTTTGGCCTCATTCATGATCTCTATAAATTCCGGATCCAGGTGACCAAGCGTATTCCAGCTCATAGCTTTTAACACCCTGGGGTGGATGGGGCTGGGCCCGGGGCCTAAAAGTAATACTTCTTGCGGTTCTTCTAATTTCATTAACGATCCCTCCGGTTGTTAGTAATATTAATTATTAAAAAGCTTTGACTGCATCTTCAATCCGGTTCATTGCTTTTTCCAGGATTTTATATGAACTAGCGTAAGAAATCCTTAGGAACCCTTCCCCATATGTACCAAATGTAGACCCTGGAACCATTGCTACACCATGGTTTATAAAGTGATAGGCCGCTTCATCTGACGTAATTCCCAACTCCTTAATATTTGGAAAAGCATAAAAAGCACCCCTGGGGTTCTGGCAATTAATACCCTCAATACTTTGCAGGCGGGATACTACCATCTTTCTCCTTTTATCAAACTCAGATTTCATACTGCTTACACATTCCTGAGATGAGGTAAGGGCGCTTACTCCACCTGCTTGCACGAATGCTGTTGCACAGGTAACCGTATACTGATGAAGCCTGATCATGGCTGAAATTAGGTCAGAAGGAGCAGCCACATATCCAAGGCGCCACCCGGTCATAGAGTAAGCTTTGGAAAAACCATTTACGATTATCGATCTCTCCTTCATTCCCGGAAGAGCAGCAATACTGACATGCTTTGCCGTATCATAAGTTAAGTACTCATATATTTCATCACTTAAAACCATTAGATCGTGCTTTTGGGCAACTCTGGCCATTTCAGCCAGTTCGCTTTCTCCATACACTCCACCGGTCGGATTACCGGGAGTGTTTAAAACAAGGAGCTTCGTGCGTCCGGTAATTACCTTCTCCAAATCTTCGGCTGCCAAAACAAATCCATTTTTTTCTTTAAGGGGCACTTCAACCGGCACAGCGCCTGCCATTTCTGCGCATGATTCGTAGTGAGGCCAGGTGGGGTTGGGAATTATCACTTCATCACCCGGATTCAGGGTGGCCATCATAGCCAAAAAAACAGCATCATTAGCTCCTACAGTGGCAATTATCTGGGAAGGTTCAAAATCAAGGTTGTTTTCTTTTTTTAGTTTTTTACTTAAAGCATTGCGCAGTTCTTCCAGGCCGTAATTTGAAGTGTAATGAACCAGGCCATTATCTAAAGCCTCTTTAGTTTGATCTTTGATATGCTGAGGTGTATCAAAATCAGGCCGCCCAATGCATAAATTTATTATATCCTTGCCTTCTTTTTCCAATTCATTAACCTTTTCAAAAACCTTCCTGATCCCTGAAAAGGGTATCCGATCCATCCTGTCAGCTACTCTTTTTTTTATCACTGTCCACCCCTTTTTAGATATTTGCCCTCAAGGTCAGCAATTTTTGCTGATACGTCTATCCCTAAAAACTCTTTGCCAAAAGAATTAAATTCGTAAATATCATCGCCTGATATGAAGAATTCAAGTTCAACCGGGGCACCATCATCATTTATCATCTTTTTTTCGTTTATTATTTCTTCAACCTGAGTCGCTACTTCGGGCGTTGGATCGATAATTTGAGCTCTTCCTCCCACAACCTCATCAATAACATGAAAAATGCACGGAAAATCGGTGCAAGCTAAAAGAACAGCATCAACACCTTCAGATATCACCGGATTAAGCGCTTCAGAAGCCAGTTTTATCATCTCTTCCTTTGAAAACCCGGCACCTTCCCCTCCCAGTTCCGCCATCCGCAATAATTCCTCAGTAGCAACAGGATAAACCTTTAATGAACTGTCCGCTTTCAAAAAACGTTCCTGAAATACGCCGCTATCAATAGTACATTTGGTACCTAAAACAGCTATTTTCTTGATCTTTGTTTTTCTTAAAACACTATCAATACCCGCTCCCACCATGCCGACAATCGGTATCTCAGGAAAAACCTCTTTTGCCTTCTCTTCTCCGGCAACACTTGCTGTATAGCATGCAATAATGATTAACTTAGTTTTTTTGTTAATAAGAAAATTGCAAACATCTAAAACATAGTCTTTTATTTCACTTAAGGGTTTAGGGCCATACGGCCTTCGACCTGTATCACCAAAATACAAAATCGGTTCCTGGGGCAACCTTGAAAGCATGGGTTTTAAGACTGAAAATCCACCCATCCCGGAATCAAAAATTCCAATCGGCGGCTTTTCAACATCTTTTTCTGCCCCGTTGCTTATTGACTGCATCCCTGTAAAGGCATTCCTTCCCAACTCTTCAGATAATAAATGAGCTGATGATACAAGTTCTCCCCTTAAATAATCTTTATTCTCAACAATCCTTGAATAAAGGCCTGAAACGCTCAGGGCCACCTTTACTTCTCCTTCATAATTTTTAACGGGGACAGCAATACAACCGATGCCTTCTTCCATCTCCTCCCTATCCAGGGCATAACCATTTTTCCGAATACTGCTCAGTTCAGCCTGCAACACATCAAGGCTGGTAATTGTGTTTGCTGTTTTCTTTTCCAAAGCTTTTTCTTCAACATACTTCTTAACCTCTTCATTATTCCTGTAAGCAAGGAATACTTTTCCAACACCGGTACAATATAGAGGAGCTTTCCCTCCAAGACGGGTAAAAGTCCGCATGGCATGAGAACTGGACTCTTTAGCTATATATATAATCTCATTTCCCTCTACAAAAGCCAGGTTTACATCTTCATTAACCCTGGAAACCAAATTTTTCATTATAGGCTTAGCTAGATCCACGATCTGCTGGAAAAAGCCCTGGCTGGCCAGTCCAAGCTGCAGCGATTTTATCCCTAAACCATATTTCTTTGTTATTTCATCCTGTTTCAAATAACCACTTAAACATAAAGTCTTAAGAAGATGGTGGGTGGTAGAAAAGTTTATGTTTAAACGGTCACTGATTTCTTTAGCTCCAAGATTGCGTTGTTCTTCAATAAATACATCTAAAATTTTTAAAGCTTTACCTACCGAAGAAATAACAATCGGCTTTTTATTCTTGGGCATTTTCCCACCTGGTGGTTTTTATTTTTTCCAGTAACAGCACATCCAAAAATCTATTCACAATGTGAATATGATATTTATATTGTGAACAATTAATTCGCTAAAATATAAAAATCTCCTGCTTTAGATTACACGGTCTTTCTGTATAAGCTTGAAAAAACAATCTTATCGTAAATCCTTGTTTTACTTATTAGAAGGCAAAACCGGCCGCTGCCTTTAAACCCGAACAATTTGGCCCCCGAAAAGTTCCGCTGTCCGTGGATCACAGGTTGCAATCAGGGCCTGTTTATCCCGGGCAAAATCCTGCACCGCCCTGGCGGCCGACTGCTTTCTTTCCGGGTCCAGGTTAACCAGGGGATCGTCCATGATCATAAAGCCCCCGGCTCCCTGGAGAAGGTATTCAGCCATAGCCAGCCTCAGGGCAAGAGCCGCACCGCTGGCCGTCCCGGCTGACAGCAGGTTTACTGGCAAGGTTTTACCCCTTTCCGTGGTAATGCTTTCCGGCAAAGCCCCTTCCAGTTCGGCAAGGTTATAGCAGCTATTTGTGGCCAGGTCCAGGTACCTGGCAAATGCCTCTTTCAGGGGCGCATAAGTATCTTCATCGAGTTCTGCTTTCAGGGCATAAAATTCCTCCCAGACCTGTAAGATCGCCCGCCCCTGGCGCTTAAACTTTTCCAATTGTTCATCGGCCAGCTCAAAGCTGGCCTGGAGCTCTTCGGTTGATTCCTCGGGCATACGGTTTTGCAGTTCTGCCAGATCTGCCTTCAAATCAAAAATCCGGTCCTTTATTTCCTGGTTTTGGCTGCGCATTCTCTTTAATGAATCGATAAACTGGTCGGCACTTTCAAATTCTTCAGGTAAAGGTGCCAATCCCTCGAGTTTTAGCTTTATTTCCCCCACCTGCTGCCGCAAAGAAGCCAGCTCATCCAGAGCCTGATCATGGCTGCCGTATTTCTCCTGCCACTGCTGTAGTTTCTCTTTTTCCTGTTCAAGCTTGTAATTAGAAGAATTCAGGGAAAACCTTAAATCCTCGATATCGGCTTTAATCTGTTCCGGATCACGGGTATTTATGTCGGGGCCTGCTTCTTCAACTGCCTTCTTCAGTTCTTCCAGGGTAAACTGCCCCAGATAGCTTTCCAGCTTGATGCGGCTTGCTTCAATTTTTTTCTCCAGTTCTTCCCGCCGGGAAGCAATTTCCCGGGCCTGTTCCAAACCGTCCAGGGACAATTCCTTAAGCCTGTCATTAAAATCTCTCCCGGCCTTTTCGGCCTGAGTGATCAGCTCTTCCACATCCTCATCACCGGCCTGGATATTGAGAGCCCAATCTTCACCCTCCAGGATCAGCCTCCCGGCCCCTTCCAGGAATAATTCCCCGTCCACTTCAATTTTCCGGCCCTCTTCTAAACCCGAAGTTACAGTCAGTTCAAGGGAGCGTTTGGCCTGGAAATATGCTTTTATTTTCATCGCTTCGGCCAGCTCTTTTAACCGCTCCCTCTCGCGGTATTTCTGTTCCAGGAATTTCAGTTCATCTTTACCGGCAGGAGGCAATTTTTGCCGTTCCGCTTCGTTGCTATTAATTTCTTCCTGTAGGGGCGCGGCCTGCTGGAGTAATTCCCTCTTCCTGCGGGTTTCGATAATTCCTTCCGCTGCTTTAAGCTCTTCCTGCAAAGCTTCCAACCGGCGATTGGCCTCTCCAATTTCTCTTTCCAGCCCTTCAAACCTTTCTTCGGCCCGGGGCCATTCAGAAATTAAACCTTTGAGGCCTGCTTCTTTTTCCCGGACCGAGTCAAGTTTTGGTTCCAGGCTGCTCCTCTGCCGGGCATCATCTTCGAGGGCTTCCATTACTTTCAGCCGGCCCGAAACTGTATCCAGCTCTTGTTTCTTTTCGCTCAGCTCTTTATTGAGGGCGCTAATCTTGTCTTCAAGAGCCTGTGTGTCCTTCAGTCTGCGGCGTAACCCTTCCCGCCTGTAATAAGTGGACAGGATGGCCCCAACATTCTTTTTGTGGGGGTTGTTTATGTCGCGCCCGTCCCGGGGGCCGTCCAAATCCGGATCCCAGTTTTGCAAAAGGCGGTCGTATTCCCGGTTAATTTTTGTTTCAAGCTCCTCCAGGGAAACGCCTCCTGATTCATACAGAGCTGAACGGAGCAAATCGGATACGGTAGCCAGGGCTTCCCGGTTTTCTTTCAGCCTTTCAAAGGTCCAGTTCATCTCTTCCTGCCTGGCAAAAAGGACCCCTTTATAGGTCCCTGCACCAAAACGAAGCTGATCCTGCAGCCGCTTTCTGGCTTTTTCAGGATCATTTATTTCACTGCCGCCGGGCAGGGCCATCTTCTCTTCTTTAGACCCTCCCCAGGCACAACTATAGGAAAATATTTCACCGGAGGATGTTTCAAACTCAATTTCCACCCTGGCCGTGTCCCCGGACGGATAGGGAAGGCAGTTCTGCAGAAAACCCTTCCAATCCTCGCTTGATCTCCTGACATGAGCGGGAATGAACAAAACGGCATAGATAGCGTTTATAAGGGTGCTTTTCCCGGCTTCATTGGGGCCGAGCATAACATTGAGGCCCCGATCAAACGTGTAAGTTTTATCGGCCACCACCCCGAAAGGCGCCAGGCGAACCTTCCTGATAATCATCGCCTCACCTCTTCAACCAGGCGGTAAGCTGTTTGCAGAGCCTCAGGATCATCCTTTTCAGCCAGCCGGTTTAAGAGCCGGTAGGGGAAGGAGCCCTCCGGATAGTTAGCAGCGATTACGGCGGGAGTAATTTCTACCGACAGTTCACTATCGTCTACTTCCAGGTAAAAAAGCTCTTCTCGCAAACTGTTATAGGCTGCAAAACGAGCATTGTAATCTTCTTCGGGCAGGGTTCCGGAAAGCTTAAGTTTAACCAGGGTATGTTTGGTTTTAGCAAAATTGGCCAGATCCCGCTGCAGGGTTTCAAGATCTTCCCTGTTCCGGATTTGCCCGTGTACTTCTGTGAAACAAAACCGGCCCGTATCGATCAAGCGGCTCAGCGAGTGTCCCGATTCTTCAACTTCCGTGATCCAGGCTCGCCCTTGATGGCGGCAATCAAAACCATCCGGTTCCGGGGTGCCGGCGTATATAAACGGCCTGCTGTCGGCCTCTTCTTGATCAGGGTGCGAAATGTGGGTATGCCCCAGGCAAATGTGATCCAGGTTGAGGGCGGCCAGTTCTGCTTCTTCCATCGGGTAGTACTGGCTTTCAAAGTCCGGTGAAATGCCCTTGACTGCTCCGTGGGCCACACCGATGTGCCATTTCCCCTGCGGCTTTTCAATAAGTTCTTTGATCCAGTCCAGGCGGTTGGTTGGAGAATGCTTGGCATCGCAAGGGGCGGGGTAAAGCACGGCTTCAATTCCGTAATCATGGAGGGGATAAGGTTTCTTTTCTGTCAGCAGGATCAGTTCTTCCGGAGCTCTTTCTTTAAACTCGGGCCATAACGATCCGTACGGTTCATAATAGTCGTGGTTGCCGGGTAAGATGGCCACACAGCCCTGGAAGCGGCTTAAGGTTTCCACCGCCCTTTTGATCACGGAAGCGGCCACGTAAGACCGGTGAAACAGATCCCCGGCAACAATCATCAGCCGGCACTGCTCTTTATTGGCCCGTGTCATCAGCCCGGCCAGGGTATCAAACCTGGCTTCGCTCAACTGCTCTCGCACTTCTTCGGGATAATCACGGTTCCTAAAAGTCATCCCCAGGTGCAAATCAGCCGTATGCAGCAATTTTAAAGACAAACTAAAAACTCCCCCCGGCTTAATTTGTGCATAATGCTCGCAAATATGGTTAATATTCGCTAATATGAAAGTTTCATTCAGGCGGCTTAGATAAGGCCAGCCTGCCCTTCAAATCATCAATAAACTGCCTGGCAGTCCGGCCCGAGCGGGAGTTCTGCCAGAGGGCCCATTTCAAGGCCAGGTCGCTCAACTTAACTTCATCAAGATCAATGCCGTTTTTTTTGGCCATATTTTTCACGGTCTTCAAGTAAGCTTCCTGATCCGGGGTGGAATAGACCAGCTTGATACCGAATCGATCAGCCATGGAAAGCTTCTCCTGGTAAGTATCCTGCCTGCCGATCTCGTCCGGGTCCCTGTCGCTGAAAAATTCCCGGATCAGGTTTCTCCGGTTTGAAGTGGCATAAACCAGGACGTTAGGAGGCGGTTTTTCGATGCTTCCCTCCAACAAGGCTTTTAAATCTTTATACTCGGTTTCACTTTCTTCGAAGGAAAGATCATCGATGAAGAAAATAAATTTCTGGGTCCGTCCCTCAACTTCGCGGGTGATCCGGTGCAGGCTCAGCAAATCATGCTTGGAAACCTCCACCACCCGCAACCCTTCCGGGCCAAAGATGTGGACGAGGCTTTTTATAGTCGATGATTTGCCCGTACCCCGGTCCCCATACAGAAGGATATTGTTGGCCCCTTGACCGTTCACAAACTGCCTGGTGTTGCGCACGATCTCTTTTTTCTGGTCATCATAACCAACCAGGTCATCCAGGCTGATCGGGTCGGGGTTTTGTACACCAGCCAGCCCTCGCTTTACGCCGTCATCCTGCCATTTAAAGGCCCAGTACCGTCCAAAAATTCCGCTTCCTGTTTCCCGGTAATAAGCATGTAAATTTCTAATATTAGCAGCCCATTCACCGGAAGCAGCCAGGATTTCTTTAAGCAGGGCTTTTTTCTGAAAGTAGTATTGAGGGTGACCCGGAGGAGATATTGAATTGCCGTTCAAATTGTTAAAACGGGGCATAAAGCCGGCCAGGTCATATTTTTGTTCTAAATAGCCCATTAACTGCAGCAAATCCAGGTCATATGCTTTTTTTAACAATTCCAGATCGCTCGCTACGGCCTTGATGAGAAGTCCGTTGATCTGATCAAGATTCTCGTGCTCACTGACCAGGCTAAAGGCATTCTCATCGCTGATCAGGCAGTCCAGGAGATGATTTTTGTATAAATCGATCTCTTGCAAACCACCCTGTCCGGACAAGTCCAACAAACTGCCGATAAAGGAAAAGCATTTTTTAACCGCTTCCGGGCTATCGGCAAGGGTAAACCTCAAAACCTCATTCAGCTCTTTAAGGACGCTGTCATCAAAGACCCGGCGGTAAACCGTTAAACAGTTGATTGCGGTCAAGGTTTGCTGTAAATTTGCTTTGATATCGGTCATGGCCACTTCCCGGCTTAAGTTTGTATTAAGTCTGTGATCACAATAATATGCCCATTATACTATAAAAAAGAAAATCGTATCAGAAAAATTTCTCCGACCAGGCCTACCGGTTACCGGTTCACTCAGCCAGCTCAACCGTTTTCTTCATCGTTTCCCCAGCCTGGGCATGGATGACCAGGTCGGCAATGTCGTCAAACGGAGTGGGTTCGCGGTTTATAATTACCAGAGCTGAGCCCGATTCCTTGGCCATCTGGGGCATCAAGGCCGCCGGGTAAACGACCAGGGAAGAGCCGATGCTGATAAACAGGTCACTGCTGCAGCTTCGTGCCTGGGCTTCTTTAAGGGTACGCACCGGCAGCTGCTGTCCGAAAGCAATAGTAGCCGGCTTAAACAGTCCCCCGCATTGCGGGCAGTTGCCCGGTATTTCCCCCTGCTCAAGAAGCTTGTAAGCTTCTTCCCAGGGATAGTCGGTTTCACAGTCAAGACACCGTATTTTCCACATTGTTCCGTGCAGTTCCAGGACTTTACCGGGGCTGTTCCCTGCTTTCTGGTGCAGTTCTTCCACGTTCTGGGTAACAACGGCACTAAGTTTGTCCCTTTTTTCCAGTTCAGCGATGGCCAGGTGGGCTTGATTTGGTTCTATGCCTTGAAATTCTTTGTAGGTGGTCCGGAAAAGATCCCAGTACTTCCGCCGGCTTTCTTCGGAAGAAACAAACTTCTGGAAAGTCATCTCGTTAGGATCAAAACGGTCCCATATCCCGCCCGGACTGCGAAAATCAGGAACACCGGATTCTGTACTAACACCAGCCCCGGTAAAAACCACTATGTTCCGGCTGGTTTTGATCAATTCAGCCAGTTCTTCAATTTTTTCTCTGCTAATCAAAATCACTTCCTTAAGCAACAGTGTTTTCCCTTAATCAAAATACAAGATGCCCTGCTTTTCCGTCTTGACCCTATTATACTCAATCTGTTCGGGCATATGCAAAAGCAGACCCGGGTTCAAATTTGCATTGTGAATTGAATTTTTTATAAAGTTGATCGCCCTTCACATCACTGTTAGAATAAAATAACCGGAAGGATATGAACATCGGCTGACAATACTTTTCATCCGGCAAGCTCATTAAGCTTGCCGTTTTATTCAGTTGATTCAAATCAACCACGGAAGCGAGGGGTAAATGATGAATAAAAATAAAATTATCCTGATTGTTATGGTGGTCCTGGCCACTAATATAATTACCTTTTTCGTAGCAAGAACAATTGGAACGGGGACTGCCGAACCGGCAGAAGAAACGGCTTCACCTGAACTCACGGAAGACTTTCAGCTCTTCCAGGAAATAGTGGGTATCCTGGAAACCGAATACCTGGAAGAAATTGACCGGGAAGAACTGCTGCATGAAGCTTTCAAAGGAATGCTCAAAACCCTTGACGACCCGCAAACAAGCTACATGGATCGCGAGGAATTTGAAAACTTAATCATCCAAACCGAGGGAGTATACGGCGGAGTGGGAATTGAAGTTTTTATGGACAATGATTATGTCACCATTGTTTCCCCCATATCCGGTACTCCCGGTGAAGAAGCCGGATTAAGTTCCGGTGACCGGATTATTTCCGTAGACGGCATTAACCTGGTTGGCGAAGATTTGAATAAAGCCGTCAGTTTAATGCGCGGCGAACCCGGAACAGACCTGGTGATGGAAGTCGAACGCCCGGGCGTTGATGAAATGTTGGAATTTGAAGTGACCAGGGAGGAAATCGAGCTCGAAACCGTAGAATATGAAATGCTCGATGACCGCCTGGGATATATCAAGTTATCCAACTTCTCCGATACCACCGGAAAAGAATTCGAGGAGGCCGTAAATGAATTGAGGCAGAATAATATGGAAGCCCTGGTTATAGATCTCAGAAACAACCCGGGCGGTGTCCTGGAGGCGGCTGTCCAGGTGGCCGACATTTTAGTCCCCGAAGGGCCGATTACCCATCTTGAAGGCCGTGAAGGCAGGTTGGAAACCCATACTTCCGGACGTGAAGGTCTGGGAATCCCCATTGCCGCCTTAGTCAATGAGGCAAGCAGCAGCGCCTCAGAGGTTTTAGCCGGTGCCCTGCAGGACACAGATACTGCCACTATTATCGGTAACCAAACCTTTGGCAAGGCTTCTGTACAAAACATCAGGCAGCTAAGCGACGGGGGCGCCCTTCGCTATACCGTGGCAAAGTACCAAACTCCTGACGGAAGAACCATTCACGAAGAAGGACTGGAACCGGACCTGAAAATAGATCCCCCTTCCATCGTTGAGCTGGCAAGACAGCCAATCAGCACCGGCCTGATTGAAGGAGACGAAGGTGAAGAAGTAGAAACCCTGCAGAAATTGCTAACCGAGTTCGGTCACTTCGACCAGGAAGTGAGCGGTTACTTCGATCAGGCAACCAGGGAGGCACTGGAACAATTCCAGGAAGACCAGGGTTTATACATTACAGGAGAAATGAGTGAAATGGTCGTCCGAAGGTTTCACGAGGAAATTGAAACCCTCAGGGAAGAAGACGACCGGAAACTTGACAGGGCTGTTGAAATACTGGAACAGCAATTAGAATAAATCAATTACCAGCGGGCGTTATGCTCTTCAACCCAGCCAGGCAGATTTTCAAATTCGTAAACAGAGCCTGTCTCGTCTTTAACCGTACCGGAGAAGCGGCCAAATAACTGGGCCATTTTAGAGCCGATAAAAAGAACCCGGGTTTTGGCCGCTCTTTTAAAAAAGGGTTTGAATATAACATTGACCCGATCTGACAGTCTGGTCCGGATATTCCAGGGATACGAGTAGTTACGCTCGTTGTATTCAAAAACAATGTCTTCGCTAATCTTGCTCAATCTCCCGTCAACAGAAATCGCATTTTCATTCATGCCCGTTCCATCGGTCCATCCGGCACCAAAGTTAAGTCCGATGGTATGGACCCCATACATGCCTGAGGCGCTGGCCCAATTCCAAAAACTTGAAAATGGCCAGATACCGCGCCCATAATCCAGGCATCCAAAACCGCCTTCCATATCATAAATTTTGGAACCGATCTTGATAGAACCTTTCACCGGCAGGACGTTCTGCTTGGAGGTAAATTGAAACTGCCTCTCACTCCAGGGGATAACCACATTAAGGGTTTCATGATTGGGAGGCCTGGATGCCTTTAATTCTGCTAATAAAACATCACCCTTAAAATCAGGGCAGTTTACCTTGACATCGGTCTGGTTGCCGGTGGTCAAAAAATCCATGTTCATTTTTTTATCTTCAAATATTATGTCGTCATCAACATAGCTGCCGAGATTGCAGCCCCAACCAAAGGGTCGCGGTATGGTAAACTCATGATAGAAATTGGTTTCAAAGTCAATAAAATATATAAAAGCCATCCCCAGGTAATCCAAATCAGCAAGTGTGGCAGAAAAAAGGCACTGTTCCGTGTAAAACGCCCAGTAATTCCACTTTTTCTTGCGCAGCGGCCTTCCAGAAAGGTTGCAGTTGTGCAGGGGATAGCGGGACCACCCCACGGCTTCCCGGTTAAGCTTTCCATTATCCAGACATAAACTCACCGGTTGGGTGAGCTCGGGCTCGTTGAAACTTCCATTCTTTGACATCTTTTACCTCCGCTGGTTAGTGCATTCCTGCACTGCAGGCATTGACCCGATTTTAGATCGGTTTTTACAGTAATTATTTTTTCCGGATAGAATTACTTTATCATATTTATATCCTTCCCGGCCATAGCTCAAGACAGCACTATCTTGTTTTTAAAAACCGGTTCTGATAATCTTTTAGTATAGATGACTGGCACTGCTATCCGGCAGAGTTTTGCCCTAACAACATGGCTTAAAAACGGTTCAAAAAGGGCATCCTTTGTGAAATGGAGAAAATGTCTGTATTTCCCAATCCAAGCCAATCTTAAAGTTGAGTCTGCGCATTAGTTAATTTTAGAAGGAGGACTTCATGATAGAAACTGTTTTGGAAATCACAGTGCGTTCTACCGAGGTAGATTACCTGGGCCATGTAAATAACGCCAAGTACCTGGAATATATGGAGTGGGGTAGAGAAGACTGGTTAAAGCAAACCGGTTACTCATTTGACAATCTTGCTGACCAGGGAATAGGAACGGCCACGGTTAACATTAATATCGACTATCTTGGAGAATGTTACAAAGGTGATATCTTGTCAATCAAAACAAAACCGCATAAAACTGGAAACAGCAGTTTTGTTTTTCTGCAGGAAATATTTAAAAAAGACACCTTGAAAAAAGCTGCCTCTGCCCATGTAACTATAGTGGTGTTCAGCTTAAAAACAAGAAAAAGTATACCCATACCCCCATACCTGCTTAAATACCTGGTTACCCCTGCAGATGATCACCGTGATTGTGCCCAGGAATAATAAATCAGGACGAGCCGCATGTTCTTCTTAAGGCCTTCATCTTGATCCATCAAGCTTTGAATGCAAAACCATACCCGCATTGTAGACCCCAAAGGGTTAGCCACGCTCCTTTCGCTCAAAAATCCGGGTGCGATCAAAAAAAGCCGGCTTAACCAATACCTAAATTCGATCTCATTATTATTAAAAGAAGGATTTGTAACCATAACGTCGAATTTTTCAAGAAAACATAAGTCAAAGGAGCAAGAATGATGTGAGGCCGGAAAAGGCAACTAACAGCTGTTTGTGCTCCCTGCTTAATATGCTACCGGAACCTTTTGCCTACCACCAAGTCATGTTCGGCATTGACAACAACCCGGAAGAAATTATCTTTGTCGATATCAATTCGGCTTTTGCAGAACTGGTTACAATGCCGAAAGAAAAAATAATCGGCAGTAAAGCCGGTGATATCTATCCGGCTATCGCAGAAGATATTTCAACCTGGCTGTACACTTCCGGAAAAACAGCCCTTTCAGGACAAATAATCCGCACTGAACATTATTTCAAACCCCTGGACAGCTGGTACGAAATAACCGCCTACAGCGATAAACAGGGGTACTTCGCAATACTTTTCCGCGGCATCTCTGAAAAGAAAAAAATGGAACTGCTGCTGAACAGGAAATTCAAAGAATATGAAACTGTTTTTCAAGGGACCCAGTCAGCCATGTTCCTGGTTGAAGTCATCGATGATTATACCTTCAGGTATGTCAGGAACAACCGGGTCCAGCAGCAGTTAACCGGCTTCTCCCAGGAAGATTTTTTAGGTAAAACACCCCGGGATTTAATGGGCGCTGAACAGGGAGAGCGAATTGCCAGCCGTTACCATCAATGCCTCAAGGCCGGTAAATCCATCACGTACGAAGAAACTTTATACCTTCCCGGTGGAAAAAGAATCTGGCATACTACCCTGACTCCTTTCTATGGTGAAAACCATAAGATAACTCACATCATCGGTTCGGGAGAAGACATTACCGAACGCCGCCTGGCGGAAGAAAAAATCCGCTATCTCAGTTTCCACGACCCCCTAACAGGCCTTTACAACCGTAATTACCTGGAAGAAGAAATGCAGAGGTTGAACTCGGAAAGGCAGCTGCCCATGAGCATCATTATGGTAGATTTAAACGGCCTCAAACTGGTCAATGACACCTACGGACATCATAATGGAGATAAACTACTGCAATATGCAGCCTACATATTAAGGACTTCCTGCCGAAACGAAGATGTCATAACCAGGTGGGGTGGAGATGAATTTGTAATCATCCTGCCCCAGACAGATGAAAGGGAAGTCAATACAATCGTTAGAAGGATTAAAGACAACTGCCGTGAAGCTTACGTGGAATCAATTCCTATATCCATGGCCCTGGGGTTTTCTACCACCCATAGTATTGCAACCGGACCGGCAGAAATATTAAAAGAAGCCGAAGACGATATGTACAAGCAAAAACTTGCCGAAAGTAAAAGCGCAAGGAGCGCTGTCTTAAATGCCTTGATTAAGACCCTTGGCACAAAAAGTTATGAAACTGAAAAACATACCCTTGGTATGCAAAAAATCGCCGGCAGAATAGGAAAAAAAATAAACCTGCCCGATTCAGAACTGACCCGGCTGGAAATATTAATTACCCTGCACGACATAGGCAAAATCAATATGCCCGAAGAAATGTTAACCAAAAATGGACCTTTAACCAAAGATGAGTGGCAGTTGATGAAAGAACACCCGGAGATAGGGTACCGGATTACCCTGGCCACGGAAGAATTCTCACATGTTTCCACAGAGATCCTGTCTCACCATGAGCGCTGGGACGGATCGGGTTATCCACAGGGACTTGAAAAAGAAAGTATCCCTCTTCTGGCCCGAATAACCGCAATTGCCGATGCTTTTGAAGTTATGAACAACGGCAGGCCCTACAAAAAGGAACTGCCGCTGGAGGAAATCATAACTGAATTTAAGAAATGTTCCGGAACCCAGTTTGATCCGGTATTAACCGACACCTTCCTATCAGTAATGCAAAAAAGGCAAAACCGGAAAAAGCACTAATTAAAACAAGTCTGACCAGCCGGGAATTTTCATGGGTTCTATTTCCGGCTCGGTTTTATTGTCCGGGCCGTAATTGTCTGTTTCTCCTGAATTGGGATCGTTGTTTTGATTGGAACTTGGATTGTTTTCACCGCTGCTATTATTTTCGCCGGCCACTCCGGTAGCGCTCTCACTTCCTGAGCCTGAATTGCCAGTGCCCGAACCGGTTCCCCGGCTGCTTCCTGAACCCGCTTTGAGGTTACTCATACTAAAACTCTCTTTTATTTCCGCTTTGCCTTCAACGGTCATATTCTCATGGAGATAAGCTCCCGACCAGCCACTGCTGATATCAATATGACGCCTGACCGTCCCCCCGGAAGTCCCCGCTTCCTGTTCCATTTCAAAGTTGTTCCCTAAATCGTCATTGTCAGCGTTGTTTGCAAAGGCATTTTGGGTCAAAGCAAAGCCCAGAAAAGCACACCCAACCAAAACAGCGATCAACATCGGTACATATTTATCAATCAATTTCATCTGTTATCGCCCCCTTAACCGGGTCATGCCCGTATCTGGATAAAACTATTCACATACGATCAGCATAACTGCCTGGGTTAGATCTTATCACTTCCACTATGCTTAAGCAATGCTAGTTTTAGCTGTTTTCTGCCCCCCCTGACCTGACAATAGAATGACGGCTTATTTTATATCCTGGTTTTTCTGTAAGCGGTATCCTGACCACATAGCTGTTATGAGCCTGTTCCAGGGAAATTCCAGTCCGCTCATCGATTATTTGATCCACCTTGACTTTTAACACCTCAACGTGGGTGGGTTCGAGTATTTCCAGGGTATCTCCTTTTGAAAACCGGTTCCGGGCCATAATTTTAATAGTATTCCCGTCAAGATTATGCTCGTCAACCGTACCCACAAAATCATATTTTCTAGTTGGCGAAGCTTTCCAGGTATCCTCTGTTTTATTATCCCGATCGGGAAAATAAAAGCCGGTGGTGTAAGGACGATGTGGCACTTTTTTCAGCTCTTCCCGCCACCGGGGATCAAATTCATAACTGACAGCCGGATCATAATAGTGATCCAGGGCAGCCCTGTAGATACGGGTAACAGCCGCTACATAATAAGCGGTTTTCATGCGGCCCTCAATTTTTAGGCCATCCACGCCCGCAGCAACCAGCTCAGGGATATGCTCGATCATACAGAGATCCCTTGAATTCAGGATATAACTGCCCCTTTCGTCCTCGTGTATGGCAAGTTCCTCTTCCCGGTCCACTTCCCGCAGCCGGTATTCCCAGCGGCAGGGCTGGGTGCATAATCCACGGTTGGCAGAACGGCCAGTAAGTATAGAAGACAGCAGGCAGCGGCCGGAAAAAGCCACGCACATAGCTCCGTGAATAAAAACCTCCAGTTCAATGCCCGGAACCTGCTTTTTGATTGCACTGACCTGTTCCAGGCTGAGTTCCCGGGCCAGGATAATCCGGCTCACACCCTGTTCCTTCCAAAACCGGGCGCTCTCCGAGTTGGTAGTGTTGGCCTGGGTGCTCAAATGAAACTCCACCCCGGTCTCAAGCCGGGAGAGGACGTAAAAAAGGCCGGGATCAGAAAAGATCACGGCATCAACCCCCATATCTACTGCCTTTTTAAAATAAGCAAGCATACCATCAAAGTCTTCGTCAAAAGGAAAGATGTTCATAGCCAGGTAGACCCTGCTGCCATGATGACGGGCAAAACGGATTCCTTCGGCAAGCTCTTCGGGAGATAGGGAGGCTTCGGGCACACGGAGAGAGTAAGGGCCGGCGCCGCAGTAAACAGCATCCGCCCCAAAACGAACCGCCGTTTTCAATTTTTCCAGGTTTCCAGCAGGCGCTAACAATTCCATAACAGGATTATACCTTAAAAACTTGTTCCAGGAAAACATCGGCCCGAAGAGCCGGTATTTAAACTTTCGGCACACATAAGTCGGCCGCCTTTTGCTCGGAAATGGGCAGGAGATTTGGCTCATTCAAGGCAATCATTTACATGAACATCTCAACATAATTCACCTTTTTCCTGTTCATTGATATCAATTCATTATCGCCTCTCCAGGGCTTGTAAAGGCTGCCCCCCTCTCCCGGAAAACAGGGTTATACCGGACTAGACTTTGAGATAACCCGGAGCACAGCAGGCTGCGAACACGAACATTAATGTAATTTAACGCCGGTGCAAGTTCCTGGCGCCAGTAAAGGAAAGGCCGTTTTCAACCAGTTTTCTCGCTGTCCGGTTCACAGCCTGGTGCTTGATCAGGTAATTGTTTTCCAGCGCCTCCATATCCCCCGCTGCAGTTATTTCGTCCTTGTCGCGGAAATAATCGAGGATATCGGAAGGGTGATCCAACTCCTCTTCCATGTCGGGATACCCTCCTTCATGTTTGGCTGATATATTAGGGACTGTGCCGGCGATATCAATCAACTCATCCAGGCGGTCATAGGGCTGACGGACAATGCTCTTTTTGGTCTCCGTGATGTGATGTTCAATGCGGACCTTGTTTTCCAGGCCCAGCTGGCGCCGGACAGCCGAGGTCAATTCAAGGGTTTTGTTGTTAACCGAATTGCTCAAGTTGAAACCGACCAGGGGAGTGGTCTCGTCTTCCCTGGAAAGCATTCTGGCCATGAGCAGGGTCCATAAGACCGAATAGGGATTGTCATTACCCATAAAAACCGAAATTTTAAACTTGATATTTATGCCCATCTTATAGAGGAGGTAACCCAGTAAAATAGTTCCCGCGTTGATATTCAGGACTTCATTAATTCCGTACCGGGTGTAATAGTAAAGCAGCTCGTCGACCCACATCAGGGCATAGTCGTTGGGTTGGCCGATGCCGCCAAAATAACCGGTAATGGTTTCAGGACCGCCAAGGTGGATATTCGCCCCATCTGTGCCTTTCGTATCAAGGCTCTCCACATAGCTGGCCCCAATTACCTGCATAGCCACCGCAACTGCCAGAATGTCGCCCTGGTCACGTTCCTGCTCTTTCATTTTGCGGACCCGGATATAGCGTCCAGGCATAATTTCTCTTTTTCCTATGGATCGTTTGGCTTCGCTGATCAGCCAGGGGAAGTACTGCAGGGCACTGATTTCAAGGGTTACCGCATTGCCTTCATTAAAAGACATGCCTGCCAGGTCTGCAGATTCACCCAATACATCCCGGTAAAAATCAGAAACCGGCACAAATTCACCCTTGTCCCTTGCTCCGATTAACCAGTCCAGATCTTTTAAGTAGGGTGAACCCAGGTTGTCAAGGCGTTCCATTAAGCTGGATAATTTTTTCGCTTCTTCAGCTGCAGTGTTAATTTCATCAACAGTACCGTATTTGTTGACCACTTTTACAAGTTCATTTACCAGGTGGTTATTGGGATCGGCCAGGAAATCATTAATTTCAGCTACTTTTGAAACATCAATATTAAACTGCTCAGAACTCATAACCACACCTCCTGAAATATGAAATAACTATTTAAGGCCGCTAGACCTTATAAGCATATAAGCCCTTCCTGAAAGCGGGTCATTTCAGTTTTTCTCGCAATCATTACAGTTTTCACATTATTATGTTTTTACTATTCAATTCTACTTTGTTGCTGTTTCTCCTTTTTCAAGGCCAAGATCAGGAATTAATTTTCCATCATGAATGTTGACATAGCAAACATACTTAGGTATTATTTACATAAAACATGAGCAGAACCAAACGATAAAGGCAACTTTTCCGAAAGGAAAGCGCGCAAAGCCATGGGTCTACAGTTTGGAAACGAACCAGGATCGCCAGGCTGCCGAATCTGGTTTTCAACCGGCATTAAATCCCGTGGCACTAAGTTTGGCCCTGACTTAATAAGGAGGCAGATCGAACCATGAGCAAAACATTAATTATTGCACTGTTAATTGTTGTTTTAGCCGGCAGCGGGATTGCCTTTGCCGGGTATTCTCCAGCGACAGGAGTGTTTGGTTTGAACGCTGAGACCGATGCTACTAATCCTGAAGAGGATGAAACTGACCCCAACGAAGAAAATGAATACGGGGCTGAGGAAGAACCACTCTCTGTTTCAGAAGCCGTCCATAATGCCCTCAGCGGAGATGCCACGTCCCCCAAAGATCTGGACACCACTTTCGGAGAAAAAGTATCGGCAAGAGCTCAAGACGAGGAGATCAACCTGGGTGAGTTAGTTTCGGAAGCGGCCCGGGAAGCTGCCAAAGCTCAGAACGAAGGCGATAATGGCAATGAGCGGTCGGAAGTTGCTAAGGCAGTCCACGAAGCTTTGACCGGAGAAGAAGAATTAACCCCGGAAGATGGAAAAGCTTTCGGCCAGGCAGTTGCCAGTCAAGCGCGTGACAATGGAGCAGAGTTTGGACAGAGTGTTTCCGAAGCAGCCAGGAATGCCAATAACAGCGCCGGCGCCGGAAATAATAGCAACAGGGGCCGTCCCGAAGGTGCAGGAAAACCCGGAAATCCGGGAAATTAATCATAAATTAGATGGCATAAAAGCTATCATCAATATATCTATCCCTCCCCATAGTTTAGGATAGAAGCTTAAAGCCCGTAAAATCGGGCTTCTTTTTTTGTACACATTACATTTCCTGGCTGGTTGCCTTATGCTTTAATGACTCAACCGTTTAACCCCAGGGCCTGCTGCATAATCAGAACCACATCCCGCACATCAACGATGCCGTCACCATTCAGGTCGGCGGCTTCCACCTGTTTCCCGGTTAAATCCACTATGTTCAGGACATGCTGCATGGCCAGGGTTACATCCAGGACATCTACGTTACCATCGCCGTCAATATCGCCCGGAATTTGATTCGGTTCCGGGAAGGAATTTTCTTCATTTTTATCAGCATCTTCCGGGATATTTTTCGCTTCGTCATTTTCATCAATATCTTTTGGGGTGTTTTCCTCTTCATGGCCAGACCCATCTTTTGGATTTTTTTCGGAATCCTTTTCATCCTGATTTTGTTCCGGGTCAGGGGCAGCGAAAAATTCCAGGTATGTTTCGGCCAGCCAGCCGTTTTTTAGTTCCCCTTCAATTTCCACCGATGCATACCACCAGTAGTGATATGAAGAAGTGCTCCAGGCCTGCGATGCGAAAATACCGTTACTTGGATGTGCCTTAATTAATGCTTCCGTGTGTTGCGGTACTAAAACCGGATCCTGGTCCACCCCTTCCAGACGGAAATAAAGGTTAACGGCAGTAGTCCGGACTGTTTCTTGCGGTGAAAATTTTTGAGACCGCCCCGGGCCTTCAGGGACCGTAATAAAGGCTGTCGGCCATCTCCTGTCATCCGGGTCAATCGAGAACAGGTTGTAAGCACTTCGTGAACTGCTTGAATCAGAAACCAGGATTGAACCGTCTTCTTTAATTTTTTCAACCACGCCCACGTGCCCCAGCGAACCGCCAAATGAGGCTTCGCTATCCCAAAAAGCGATCGAGCCTGCTACCGGTTCTTCAACAACCTCCGCTCCCCTATCCGCATCGTCGGCCCACCGGTAAGCGCTGAAGCGCATGCTGTCCAGGGCATAAGGGCAGTACCCCAGCTGCATCATCCGGCCATGGCCATACCAGGTGCAGTTGGTACCTTTGGAGGGAAATGGATTGAAAATGGTATATTCAGGCAGCTCTGGCCAGTTATCAAATTCTTCCCGGGTCATAACCGGGTAGTCTTCATCCGCCGCCACGGAAAAAACAGGGATTAGAAGCAGGGCCGCTGTTAGAATTATAACCACCAGTCTAAGTTTGATCATCAGCTGTCCCTTCCAGGGCGAAAATCTTTCCTTCTAGATCTTAAAAACTGGCCGGACGCTGCCGGAGGTGATTGCCACTCTGGTTTTAGTAAAATAATGGTTTCTATATTCTAACACTAAATACAAATTAATCAAACCCTGGATCACAAGAGGGCATGACCAACATTTCTTCCATGCCCTTACATCTTTTGCTAAAGCTGCTTTACAGCAACAAAACCAGCCAGGAAAGGACACTCTTGGCCATCTGGCTGAGAATTATATAACCCCTTTCTTTATGAAAATAGTCCTTCCAATGTGAGTAAATTTTTATTGACTCAGTGGACCTTCCACCCTTTTTTGACCGTTAGAGAAGTTTTTGCTAATATTACGCCATAACTGTAGGTAGATAAATCTAGCAAAAGGAATATTACCTTGGGAATAAAACAAAGTGAAATCCTTGAAGAATTGAAATCGGTGGTATCGGGCCAGACTTTTGACGCCCTTTTGCCACCACTTGTGTTTGTTCTGATCAACGGCTTCTTCGGACTTGACGCTGCGGTAGTCACGGCCCTGGGGTTGGCCATCATGCTGGGAGTAATCCGGATTATTCGCAAGCATACCTGGATGTATGCCCTGGGCGGCCTGGTGGGAGTTTCCCTTGCTTCCGGGTTAGCTTACCTGACCCGCAGCGCAGCAGGCTATTTTATTCCGGCCATTGCCGGCAGTGCCCTTCTCTTAACCCTGGCCCTGGGAAGTATTACTGCTGGCAAACCGCTTGCCGCCTGGGCCAGTCATCTCACCCGGGGATGGCCCCTGGAGTGGTTCTGGCGCCGGGATGTCAAACCGGCTTACCTGGAAGTGACCCTGTTCTGGACAGCTCTGATTCTGATCCGGCTGATCATCCAGATCATCTTGTTTCAAAGTGGAGATCCGGCCAGGCTGGCCTGGGTTAATGCCCTCCTGGGCTGGCCGGTCATTATCGTGGTCCTGGTTTTAAGCTATATTTATGGGATCTGGCGGTTGCGTCGCCTGGGTGGGCCCGGTGTGGAAGAGTTTCAGGCCGAAAAAGAACCGCCATGGCAGGGCCAAACCCGGGGCTTTTAAAATAGAGCTACCCTGTTTTTATTGCCGGTAATTGAGACCGCTATAAGCGGGGCTAATAAATCAATCACAATTAAATCCAGGAGCAATCACGGGGAAATAAACGAACATTTATTACAACAAAGCAAGATCGCGATTTTTTGAGGTACAGGCTATTTGGTTACTTGTTTTCCTCTTGTTCGCACTTTTCTTTTTCTTCACATTCATGCAGGGTTTGCTCTAAGCGGGCCAGCTTCTCTCTGCTATCAGCAGTAAGCATTGACATGTACTTTTCCCTGTAGGACAGGGCAACATCTATACGGTTCGTTTGCCTGCCTTTTTCAACTCCACCCCATTCTACTTTTTTCTTTTGGAAATAAAGATCAAAATCGACAAGCCGTTTGCCTTGTTCGTCATATTCCAGCGCCATCAAGATTCTTTTAACTTCCTTGGGATTCATGTAAGAAAAAAGCTGGATCTGGAATACAGGGACAGACATCAGCACAAAAGGATGATCGAGCGACCAAATTTCACCAAGGATAAACCCGATTTCCAGGTCTTCAATTACAGTGGTGATCCGCTCGTGCTGGAGGTTGTAACGTCCCCAGTAATCATAAATGTTGATTTTAAATTCCCGCCATTCTCCCTCTTCCAGTTCCTCGGTCAAATACTTGACTGCCTGGCGTCTCAATTCCTGGTACAAATCCGGCACGCTTTTTTTAATAAGCAGGGTATCGTCCAGCAGATCGGATGTGCTCAAAGACCTTGAAAGGGGGCAGCCGGTAAAACAGACCACACTCCAGTCGGAGTGTCCTTTCATAATTGCTTCTTTCAAGGGGATGGAAAGGGCATCATATTCTTTTCGCACTTTTTCCAGGATCGTCTCACCCGGTGGGGGAGCTTTCATCACCAGCAGGCCCGGCCCCAGTTCCGCTTCTTCGATATTTTCCTGCAGGTGTTTTTTATTAATCATGGATACCAGGAGGGGGGATGAGCCGATGTCCGTCAGCAGAACGGATGTGGAACCGCTTATCTGCTCCTTCTCCTCGTCTTTTTCCAGAACGAAGATGATTGTATCCCCTTCACTGCTTTCTTCAATGGCCTGATCAAGGGGTTTCCTTGTAGATGAGTACTCCTTTTCCAGCAACCCTAATAGCTGTTCTCGGTCACTGTTCCTGAGGAAAAGAAAGCGGGGACCGGTTCGCACCAAAATCATTGGCTAAATTCCACCTTTACTTTTCATACATGTCTAATATATTAAAGCAGTCGTCCGCTCGTAAGGTTGTACTGTCTCTCGTGGTTGGTTCCCACGGGATAAGGAATATGGTAAACCCGCCACGATGGGTAGAGGATAATGTTGATACTCCGGCAGCCGTTTAAAGTGCAGGAATTTCCATCGGCCGGACTGTCCAAATTATGCCCGTAGAGGTTGTAGTCTCCTCCCGGGGGCAGATCTTCCTGGCAGTGAGCAAGCCCCACCTTCCGATCCTGGATTTCAATCACCGTGCCATCGGGAACAATCCGGCTCCTGCCGGCTTCTTTATCTAGCAAGCTTTTCAGGTCATGATTACCGGGTACAATGTAAATTTCCCCCGCAGCGGATTTCTCAAGCTCCCGCAAAAAGGGCACCACTTTTTCCCTGTACCTGAATGAAAGGTCGGGATATAGTTCCAGCTTTATATCATCAGCCAGGTCGCCGGTGTGAATGATAATCCGCGGTTTTAAAATATCGACCAGGGTTACAACCGAACGGTACGCATAAGAAGGAGTATCGCTTAAATGCAGAATAACATCTTCTTCTGCTGCCATTGCTTCTTTCAGTTCTTTTGGCACATAGTAACCCCGGCAGAGATAATTTATATAACCCGGTATGTTTTTCAGGCAACCTTTCATGCTTCTGTCCATTTCATTCATCAATATATCTCTCCTACTGTTTATATTATAATTATAGCAAAATTCTTAGCTATCTTAAAGCTACAATGTGAAACCACTGAGTCAATAGCTGGCGGGTAAATTTTTTAAGTCCTCGTTCCGGAAACAAATATTCGCTTAACACTTCAACGGGCTTTTATGTTTCTGCTGATTAAATCGAAGCATACCGTTGTAATCAAAATCAAACAGGCCTTTCTTTGTACCGTTTTGCATCACAGCAGATCTTCACATATACTAATTGTAATGTTATCTATTTGGAAAGGTGGAATCTTCATGAAATTGTTGGAACTGCTAACCCAAACCCCCGGTGTTGCAGGAAGAGAAGAAAGGATCAGGGAAGTGATCAGAAAAGAGATGGAAGCCAGCTGCGATGAGGTCCGCTCCGATGCCCTGGGCAACCTGATCGGTTTAAAGAAAGGTTCCGGCCAGGGTAAGATCATGCTGGCCGCTCACATGGATGAGATCGGATTCCTGGTTAAATATATCGATGATAAAGGTTTCGTCCGGCTGCAGCCGGTAGGAGGTTTTGATCCCCGCATGCTCATGGGCCGGCGGGTGATCGTTCACGGAAAGGTAGACCTGATTGGCAACCTTTCCCCCTCTACCAAACCCGTTCATATCCTCACCGAAGAAGAAAAGAAAAAACAGCTTCAGATCAAGGACTTTTTTGTCGATCTGGGTTTGCCCCATGAACAGGTCAAGGAAAAAGTCGAGATAGGCGACCCGGTAAGCCTCCGTCAGGAGTTCGCCCGGATCGGGAATAATTACAGTTCCAAAGCGATGGATGATCGGGCCGGAGTCCTGGTAATGCTGGAAGCTATAAAAAAAATTCAGCAGCACCGGGCAGATATCTACATGGTAGCTACCGTCCAGGAAGAAGTCGGCCTACGCGGAGCGCTGACTTCATCTTTTGGGATCGTCCCGGATTTAGGAATTGCCCTGGACGTAACCCTGGCTGCCGATTATCCAGGCGGGGAAGAACCGGAATACGTAACCAGGCTCGGTGAAGGCGTGGCCATCAAAATAATGGACTCTGCCTCTATATCCGATCACAACCTGGTAAAACGCCTCCGGGAAATAGCCCGCAGTGAAAATATTAAACATCAAATGGAAATACTCCCGCGGGGCGGCACCGACGCCGGGAGTATCCAGCTCAGCCGGACCGGAATCCCTGTAGCCACCCTTTCCGTCCCCTGCCGCTATATCCATACAGTAAATGAAATGGTCAACCGAAATGACCTGGAGGCGGCTATTGATCTGTTGGCTTCATTTTTAAACAAAACCGACCCCCTGGACCTGAATACCGGATCCATTTAACAAAAGTGATAAATAAACTGGACAATCAAAAAATCATAAAGCAAAGTTAAACCAGGCCCCGGCCCTGATCCATAATGTCCTGGAGGAGTGGTGGTTTTGAACCTGCACGTTTTAATTGACACCCTGCCCGTATATTTAGCTTCAATTATTTTCTGGAGAAATAAGTTGTTTCGGGAAAGCCTGGAAAGCCCTCCATACGAGGATATTTTGGATTCCATCACCCTGAAATGGCCGCAGGTACACGGGGAGGGATACTATGAAGTACCGGCCCGGACACCTATTGGGGAATTAGATCCCGCTTTTCACCTGGTCAGGTGGATGGGCAAAGATTACCCTACGGTAATTTACCATCACGGTAATAACGAACGGCCCTTTAACCGCAGTTTGTTAGCCAGGAATACTTTCCATGATATTTTCCTGTCCGCAGGAAAACTTTTCCCGGCCAACCTGATCCTGATCAGGGCCCCCTTCCACCGCTCTTTCAGGCTCTATCTTGAACAGATGGGTCGCCTGTCAACTTTTACCACTTTGATGATGGTATCGGTTAAAATGATCGAAGCCCTCAGGCAGTATGCCGCGGGAAAAGACACCCGAATTATAGTGAGCGGAATCAGCCTTGGAGGTTGGGTTACAAACCTCCACTGCGCTTTATTCAACACCGCCGACACTTATATTCCGCTTTTGGCCGGAATCGTCCCCGCTGATGTTTTTACCCGTTCGGTTTACCGCAATCTGACAGACCGCTTAGCCTTGAGTAACCCGGCAGCACTGGAAAACGCCCTCAATTTTGAAAAATGCTTCTCCGCCGGGGGAAATAAGGTTTTTCCCCTGCTGGCTCGATATGACCAACTGATCCGCTTTGAAAGGCAAAAAACATCCTACGGGAATAATATACCGGTGAAGGTAATTGAAAAGGGACACGTTACCGGCTCCGCTTCTTCTATGGAATTACGCCGCCATATCCTGGACCATCTTGGATCAAACCCTGTTAAAGGCATCGGCAAACAAGATTGCCTCTAACATCATGCTGCTGTCCACCGCAAAGGGCATATTCTTAGTGGTCCCCGCCTCGCAGGCATAGCGGGCCACTTCTTGTAATAGTTCCGGGCCGGGATCGGCAAGCCCAAGCTGATCGAGGCTGGAAGGCAGATTCAAACCCTCATAAAGGTCGATCACCGGGCGTATTTCTGCTTCATCACGGTTTTCCAAAACCAGCTGGACCAGGGTCCCAAACGCTACCACCTCGCCGTGCAGGCACTTCAACCCGGGAACAGCAGAACGGAAACCGTGGTATACGCCATGGGCCGCCGCCAACCCTCCGCTTTCAAATCCGATCCCGCTCAAGAGCAGGTTTGCTTCTACGACCGATTCAAGAGCAGGTGTGACCAGATCCCGGTCAGCCGACAATTTAGCCATCCCGGCGTACTTGAAAATTAGTTCCCTGCTTAAAACGGCCCACCCGGTAACAGCGCCAAAAGGCAATCCCCCGGCCATATTCAATGCGCCTGCTTTTGCCGAAGCTTCAGCTTCATAGCTGACCGCCAGGGCGCCACCGGTACCGGCACATAAGAAACGTGACGGGGCACGGGCCAGAACCCTGGTATCGACAATAACCACATCGGGGTTCCTTCCAGCCCGGTAATATTTTATAAATTGGCCTGCTTCGTCATGGATAACGGAAATGGTGCTGGTTGGAGCATCCGTGGACGCCACGGTGGGAACAATCATAACCTTGACCCCGGCCTGGCAGGCGGCAGCCTTGGCCGTATCAATTGCTTTCCCGCCGCCGATGCCGATAATCATTTCTGCTCCACTCCTCCTGGCCTGTCCGGCCACAGCTTCTATTTCCCTTTCTGTGGATTCACCGCCAAAAGGAAAAGTTTCATGGATGATACTTTTCTCATCAAGGGCATTTTTTATCTGAGCGTAACTTTCGGCAAGAGCCTTTTTCCCTCCTACCAGAAGGGACTTTCCGCCCAGTTCAGCAGCAGCAGTGCCGGTCAGAGCCAGGATACCGGGACCCTGCAGGTATTTCCCGGGAAATACAGCTGCCCGGTAATTACCGGCCCCTTCACCGGCCAAACCGACCAAACTGTTATCTGTGGTTATTTTATCAGCCATCCCTTACACCCCCCGTTAAAGCTTCTTGATCAATTTCTATAAAAGCAAGAATAAATCACTTATTTCTTGGCAGGGGTAAAAGCCGAGCTCCTTGATTTCATCTTTCACGTCTACCGGCATTACCCGATCTTCGAGTTTTTGATTCAACTTGCCCCCGAAAAATACCGGAGCGCGGCAGTTTAATTGCTGGAGCTCCTTCTTTAAATTCTGTGCATATTCCAGGGCCATCCCATTATGGGTGCTGACCACCAGGGCATGGGGGTCGTACTGTCCCGCTGCCGCAGCGATCTGGTCGGTATTCATTTCCGGGCCGAGATTAATTACATCAGCACCGGCCTGCTGTAAAAGCTGGTGAAGCAGGAAAAGGGCATGTTCATGCACGTCGGTGGAGGCAAGAACAAATAATTTGCTACTGGCTTTGCCAAGCATTTCCGGTGATAGTTGTTTCCACAGCTTTTTTTGATTGGCCTTTGTATGTTCAAATACATCAGTGGGAATCACGGGTACCCTGCCCCTGGGAAAACCTTCACCCGGTTTGCCGGCCCCAAACAGCTCTTCAAAAGCCGCCGCCCCGAGCTGTTTAAGGACATAAAGCATTTCCAGCGGGTTCCGGGTATCAACCCCCGCTTCCTGCAAACCGTCAAGGGCATTGCGGAACACTTCTTTCCCCCCGTTTACCATTCGCGCGGCAAACTCGCGGGATCTACTGAAATCGATGTAAGGAGCAGTTTTTTCGGCCGTCCCGATTACCCGGCGGGCAAAAATATGGATGTCCAGTATTTCATCGCCTGAAGGGACACGGACCGCTTCCGTGACCGGCAAAGGATGAAGTGCATGCCCGGTGGGGCAGGCCACCTGGGCCATGGCATCCCAAAGCATATATTCGGCCACCATCCCCCGGTTCCATTCAAAATCATCTGTGAAAGAGATGGTATCCCCGTAAAACATGGAGCCGATGCAGTCGTGGTCATGAATCTGATCAAGAGCAAAAATCCATCCGGCTCTTTTAACCGGATCAGAAGTTAACCCTCCATTACAGTGGGTCAGTTTTGTCCCCAGCAACTCTTCCGCCAGGTACTTTTCCAGCATGGCCCATCCGGCTACCGTGGCACAATCATAAAACAGAGCTCCGAGCCCGTCTTCCAGGTAGGAATGGAGCAAGGTGCCCTTTTCTCTCAACAACCCGATGATGGCCATGGCCTTAACTGTTTCCACGGCGGTTTCAAGCTGGTCACGCCACATCGGCGCCTGCATTGAAAAATACTGGGAAAGGTTCCCGATTGTGGTTACCCCGGCCTGCAGGGCCAGCAGAGTGTTTTCTGCCGAAGCTGGAAACCCGATCATCGAGTCTCCCAGGTGAGGCTGGATCGGGACCAGATTGGCTACTTCCAACCAGTCTTCCGGGTTTTCCAGGGTTGGTCCTGTTTCTGCAGGGACCCTGCGACGCAGTTGCCGCGGTAACCCCATTCTCCGGTCCAGGCACAACCCGTAACGGTCTACCTGGACGCCCCTTTCCTTTGCCTCAAAATACAGTTTTTTCAGGGCCTCGGCTGTCGCCTCCCAACTGCTCATTCCAATATGGGCATGAACCATGATCCGTTTCTCTTTCATGGCCTGCCTTTTATATTCAAGTTCCGATGATACTCCCATTTCATCAAAAAAGGCGGTCCGCCCTATTTTGATGCTGGTACCAAGCTTTACCGCCTCGCTCCTGATATCATCAATAACAGGTCCGTTATTCCTTATTTCATCTCTGGCCTGGCAGATTAAGTCCGCATATTTAATGACCTTCCCCTCCTCTACAAGTAACTTCTGTTACGGCTACTTAAAAATAAAATTCAACACCCTGCCAACCGGTTCCTGCCACACCGGGGAGGGATACAAATTCGACAAGAATCTTTCCGTTTAGCATAAGCAATCCTCAAAAATAGCTTTGAACAAAAAAACCTTCCCCATCAACCATTGCTGTTTCCGAAAACTTTTTAAAGGAGATGCGGACCTGAAAAAGAATATAAAATAAGCACTAAAAAACCTCAAAAGGAGCAGATCGAGATGGCAGAAGACCACCGGCAGCTATTGGAGGATATTTACAACCGGGCCTATGAATACGAGGGAAAATACGGGGCCTGCCCCCAGGCAGTCCTGGCCGCCCTGCAGGATTTCTTTGACGGTATTGACGATCCAGTCATAAAAGCGGCTCACGCCTTTGCCGGAGGAGGGGCACTCAGCGGGGAGGGAACCTGCGGAGCCCTGGTCGGGGGCCTGGCCGCGATCAGCAGTTATTACGGGCGGGAAAGATCGCAGTTCGGGCAAAAAACTGCCGCCCGCAAGAAAAACTTCTCTTACTCCCGGCAGCTCCACCAGAAATTTACCAAAGAGTTCGGAGGAGTAACCTGCGCTGAAGTCCAAAAGAATGTTGTCGGCCGCTCTTATAAGCTGTGGGATCCCGAAGACTACCAAAAGTTTGAGAAAGCCGGCGGCCATGATGACAAGTGCACCAATGTTTCGGGCCAGGTAGCCTGCTGGACGGCGGAAATACTCCTCGAAAAAGGCATCTCTCCAAAGGATGAATCCTGAACCCTACCCCCGGCCGGAATGCCTTTCCAGTGTAATGGCAGTTTTAACCATAATTGTTCGGCATTATCACAGCTCTCCCACCCCTGAAAAGTAAATGGCAGGACGGGCTGACTTATTTAGTTGACATTATATCCCTATTTATTCTATAATATTAGTAGATTTTAATAGAAAAGGAGGAGCAATCGTGGCCAAAGTATCGGTAACCCCGAAGGCCCTTGAGTATATGCCAAAACTGGCCCGGGAATTTACCCTTTACCAGTACCAGGGAATAGGCGGGTGATGCGGCGGGCAGATTGAAACCGCCGTGCGCGAGGGCAAACCAAGCAACACTGCAAACTATTCGATCCGGGAGTTTGACGGTATAAAAGTCTATGTCAGCAATTCACTTCTCAACAAGCAGATCACAATAGATCTGGCAGGTTTCCTGCGCTGGAAGTGGTTGAAGATAGACGAGATGTAAATACTACAGGCTGTTTGAAACAGCCTGTTTTCTATTTAATTTCTTTGGCCAGCTCTTGAACCGAGGGATAAACATATGATGCTTTGACTTTTGAAGAACGGTACTGCTCCACAGTTGTTTCCCCGCTTAAAACCAGGACCGTAATCATACCGGCATTTATGCCCAGCTGGATGTCGGTATAAAGTCTGTCCCCGACCACGGCCGCCTTATCTCTTTCAAATTCATACTTGCTGCAAAGGCTGTCGATCATATGCAGGTTCGGTTTACCGATCACAAGGGGAGTTTTTCCGGTTGAGGCCTCTATAAACTTGATCATCGCTCCCGCGTCGGGCATATACCTGCCTTCTCCCACCGGGCAGTTAAGATCAGGATGGGTGGCGATATAGGCTGCCCCATCCCGGATGTAATCGCACGCTTTCCACAGCTTTTCATAAGTCAGAGTCGTGTCAAAACCTAGAATCACATAGTCGGGGGTCCCCTGATCAATTAATTCGAAACCGGCATTCCTGAACTCTTCGCCCAAAAGAGGGGTCCCGAGCAAAAAAACCTTTGCCCCCGGTTTTTCGCGGTTCAGGTAGAGTACAGTGGCCTCACCGGAAGTAAAAATCTGTTCCGGGCTGACCTCAATACCCAATTTCTGCAATTTGTCCCGGTAGCTGTACCGGTTCTTTGAGCTGTTATTGGTTAAAAAAATCGTCTTTTTATTACACTCCTTCAGAACCCTCAAAAACCTTTGTGCCCCGGCGACTAATTCGTTGCCAAGATAAATAGTTCCGTCCAAATCGAGTAAAAAAAACTCAACCGCTTGCAGCTTCTTCATCAGTTCACCAACCCGGATCTTTTTCTTGCTTATTTCCCCTGCTCTAGTATAATAACGGCGATGGAACAAGTCCGTAATAACAGCCCGGACATGATTTGCCCAGGAGTTGATCACTATTCGCGGCCCTGAAAATCGCACCCTAAATATTGCTCACCGCGGGGCTTCTTCCCTGGCCCCCGAAAACACCTTTGCGGCTTTCGATCTGGCGCTCGAGATCGGTGCCGACGGCCTCGAATTCGACGTTCAGTTGAGCAAAGATAACATCCCGGTAGTAATCCACGACGAGAGCGCGGAACGCACCACCTCCGGCGCAGGGCCGGTTAAGGAACTTACCCTGGCTGAACTTAAAACCTTTGATGCCGGATCATGGTTTACCTCTGAATTCAAAGGTGCGGCTGTGCCCACCCTGGAAGAAGTCCTAACCACCTACAAGGACAGCTGCCCGCTTTTTGATATAGAGTTAAAAAACCGCTTCACCACTTATCCTGGCCTGGAAGAAGCGGTCCTAAAGCAGATCGCCACTTACAGCCTCGAAGAAAAAGTCATTATTTCTTCCTTCAATGCCGAGAGCCTGGTCAACTGCCGCCGGTTGAACCCATCCATCCGCACCGGCATCATCTACCTGGAAGAAATAAAAGAGCCCTGGCACTATGCCCGTTTCCTGGGTTGCTATTCCGTCCATCCCCTCTTTTACTACCTGCAGGACCCGGATCTACTGGCCGGCTTCAGGGCTCACAGCATCCCCCTTTATCCCTGGGCAGTAAATGATCCAGAACAAATGAAGTATCTGGCTTCTGAAAACATTGAGGCTATTATTACCGATTTTCCGCAGGAACTGAAAAAAATACTGCAGTGACATTTGACCTCAAATATTCTGATTCGGATTCATTAATGGCTAATCCGCCTTATATCGCCTGTAAACCATAGCGGCGCCTGCATAATAACCGGTGGAACAATCCAGGTAATGCTGCCTCCCTTAAGGCGGCCCGGGTTATATTAGCTGCCCCTGGCAGCTTCCCCCACCTCAGCCTCGAACTGATCAAGCTGGCTTGTGCGGGCCAGTTCTTCCGGATCGGCGCCGAGCCTTTTGTATCCGGCCCTAAGCAGCACAAACCCGAGGGCATAAACCACGGCCCCGGCCACAAACATACCGTGATTGCCCATCAGGTCCATGGCTGAACCGAGCACGAAGGGCCCGATCATCTGCCCAAACATGGTAAAAATATAATATAGGCCAACATAAAAACCCACCCGATCTCGCCCCCCCAGGTCGGCAATCAAGGGCATGGCCTGTACATTGACCAGGGCCCAGGCAAAGCCGGCCACCACAAAAATAGCACCCAGTATTACCGGGTTGCGCACCGGTATGGCGACGAAGAACAAAACCGGGACGATGGAAAGCCCCAGCAGCATAGTCGGAACCTTACCCACACGGGTTCCAATCCAGCCGGCTAAAAGGGCAAACACCAGGAAAGAGCCGGCAAAAGTAGTCAGGATAAAAGCAGCCCGGCCTTCAGTCAAGCCCAGCGTCTCCACGCCGTAAATCGGGAACATGGCATCGAGCCCGGCAAAACCGATAAAGTAGGAAAGCATCGCCGCCAGGACCAAAAACTGGCCGAAATAAGCAGGGCTGAACAGAACCCGGATTCCCCTGGCCGCTTCCAGGATCGGGTTTTTCGATTCCACAGGCGAATTGTCAATATAGGGTGGGTGACGGTCGGCTTTTTTAAACACTATCACCAGGGTCAAAAGCAGGATCAACGCTCCGATCCCGAAAGTCAACCGCGGGTCAATATCATAAATCAGCGATAGGCCTCCGAAAGCAATCAGGGTTCCAACTCCGCCCATCAGATTGATAATCCCGTTTGAGGCAGAACGTTTTTCCGGGGGAGTGTGATCGGGCATCAGGGAGATAACCGGCCCACGATAGGAATGCATGGCCGTGGTAAACAGTATCTCAGTTATAATCAGGGTCCAGAGCATAACTGAAGCAAAAGGAATGGCAAAAAAGGTCAGCGCCGCCACGGGAAGGGCGACCAAAACAAAAGGAAGCCTGCGCCCCAGCGGGGAATTGACCCGGTCGGACCAGGCCCCGACTACGGGGATCAACAGCAGGCCAATCAGGTTGTCGGTTCCCATTAACAGGCCGATTAAAGCCCTTGACTCGATAAAAGTTCGGTACATTAAAGGCAGGAAGGCATTGTAAGTGGTAAATGCCAGCTGCACTCCCAGGAAACCAAAACCAATCCACCAGATCTTCGCATAGGAAAATTTATTTCTAGCCTGCCCTACATTTTCATCCTCCTGCCGGGGTTCATTATCCAAAGGCCCTTCACCCATAACCAGCCACCTCCACCGACATTGACCCATTGCCGTAATGTTTTCATAGATATTTGCTGCTGTTTAATATGTATTCGCGATCCACTAAGCAACCCCTGCACCTTTAAAAATGGAAAAAGGGGCTTTCCGGGATGCAATTCGAAATGTTGACTTTTTAAGAAAAACAACGTAATATAAAGATAAATAAAGGTTGTAAAAGCGGGAGCTTGGACAAACCAGGCTGAGATACTCTCTTGTAAATTGCTGTGGGGGTGACCGAGAAACCTGATCCGGATAATGCCGGCGGAGGGAGCAGGCGGCAGAAAACCACCCGGATAGGGTGGTTTTTGTTATTCGCCTTCCCTTTATCTGCCCCGGCGAGCTCCCCTTTACAAAATATCACTTGAATCAAGAAGGAGGAGAACAGTTTAAACCATGATTACCTCAGAAAGTGTATGGCAGGATATTGCGACGATCAGGGAGAAAGTGCCCCTGGTCCACAGCATCACCAATTACGTGGCCATGAACAACACCGCCAATGCCTTGCTGGCCCTGGGCGCTTCACCGGTAATGGCCCACGCCGAAAACGAAGTGGAAGATATGCTGGAAATTGCCGGAGCCCTGGTCGTAAACATCGGGACGTTAAGCGACCCCTGGATCAGGGCCATGAAGCTGGCCATCGAAAAAGCCAAATCATCCGGCATCCCTATCGTATTTGACCCGGTCGGAGCCGGAGCCACCGGTTTGCGCAACAATGCTATTCATGTCCTTTTCCCTTCCGGCCCACCGACAATCATCAGGGGCAACGCTTCTGAAATTAACGCCGCCGCAGCCTCGGCCGCGACTACCCGGGGAGTCGACAGCACCGAATCCTCGGAGTCGGCATTGGAGTCCGCCAAAAGCCTGGTGGAAACTTACGGATCAACTGTTTGCATCAGCGGCGCAGTTGATTACATCCTTGACGGCAACAACACCGTTAAAGTCCATAACGGCCACCACCTGATGCCAAAGGTGACCGCCCTGGGCTGCACCGCTACGGTGCTTTGCGCCGCTTTTGCCTCCGTAAATCCTTCTCCGCTTAAGGCTACCGCCGGGGCCATGGCTACCATGGGTATCACCGGTGAACTGGCCGCCGATTCAGATTACTGCAGGGGGCCCGGCAGCTTTCAAATTGCTTTCCTGGATGCCCTCTACAACATGACTTTTGAAGATCTGAGAGGAAAGCTGAGGGTGGAGTAATGAAAATTAGCGGCCTTTATCTAGTAACAGATCGGGATTTGTGCCTGGGAAGGCCCCTGGAAAAAGTGGTTGAACAGTGTGTTAAAGGTGGCGTCTCCATAGTCCAGCTCCGGGAAAAAGATCTTCCCACCCGGGACTTTATCGACGAAGCCTTCCGGATCAAAGAAATCCTGGCCGCGCACAATGTCCCCCTGATCATCAACGACCGCGTTGATGTGGCCATGGCTGTGAGAGCAGACGGAGTCCATGTTGGCCAGGAAGATATGCCGTATGAAATGGCCAGAAAACTGCTCGGCCCGGATGCTATCATCGGGGTTTCCGTAGAAAATGAAGAACAGGTCCATAGAGCCGAACAGTACGATGCCGATTACCTGGGAGTCAGCCCGATATTTGAAACTCCGACCAAAACCGACACAAAGGGCAGCTGGAACCTTTCCGGCATGGCCTGGGTGCGAAAAAACTCCCACCACAACCTGGTCGCCATCGGCGGTTTAAATGAAGCTAATATAGCCGAAGTGGTCAGGGCCGGCGCGGACTGCATTGCCGTAGTTTCAGCCCTCTGTTCCGCCACCAATCCCGAGGCGGCAGCCAAAAAACTGAGTGCCCTGATCAGGGAAAACACCGGTAAAAGTTTGTAAAACTAAAGCAGGGCCTGGTAATACATGGATGGAGAAAGGTGCGATTGCCACAATGAGAGAAAACAGCACAGGCTTCACAACCAAAGCTATTGACCGCAGCACCCTGGTGATCTTTGATTTTTCCGGAACTCTTAGCCTTGGAGCTGTTTTGTTCGGCAAAAATAAAACTATCCGCCAGGCTCTGAATAACAGCGGGCTGGCCAATATGGGCATAACTGATCCCAAAACTCTCTGGAATGAACTGGTGGAACCAACCTGGGAAGAAGGAAGCACCACCCAGAGGGGTTATGTAGAAGTTTTAACCGAACAGGTTGAACGGTACTTAAGCAAAAATGGACATGAACCGGTGCCCGGAAAGATCAGGGAAGCGGTTTCCCATTTTGTTAACGCCTACTTTTCCTACTCCCTGGTTGATCCGCGCTGGGCTCCGGCTTTAGAATTTCTTAACAGCCGGAAAGATACGGATACTACCATCGCCACCGATCATTATGCCGAGGCCACAGGACATATTATCAACGAGCTCTTTAAAATTGACTTAAAGGCAGCCCCACTGGATCAAGCCCTGAGACAGGAGAGGTTTTTTGTCGCCACCTCAGCTGACCTGGGCTGCCACAAGTCAACTAAAGAATTCTGGGATATCCTCGGAGCTTTCCTTGGCCCGGGGTTGTATAAACAAATATTACTTATAGACGACTTCGGTTTTAACGAGCAAGAAGACTTTTACGGTGGAAAAACAAAAGCACTGGACCGCCGGGAAAAAGTTTCCGCCACCTTAAAAGAAGTTTTTCAAACCCCTCTGCACACTTTTCCTTTCTTTCTTGAGCATTCCCATAAAAACAGCGAAGGGTTAAGCCAATCCTACCTTAAATTAATTGAAAAAGCCCACTTGTTTTTAAAAGATCACATCCTTAAACAAAGCAGGGGAGCAGAATAAAGAAGAGAAACACTGTTCTTTAGTTTTACCCCTGCTTTGTCAATCCCTTTACCCCTTTTCACGTTGCACCTTATATTCAGCCTCTCGCCTGAAAAATTTTCAGGAGCTCTCCTGGTGCTATTTGAAATATATTTGTCAGTCCAAATGTTTAAGAGGATTTTTGCAAAATGAGCTGAATTCTACAAGGTGCCTAAAAGAAACCGCTTTCCCGGGCTACGGAAGCGGCCTCCACAGGGATATTGCGGCAAGAGGCTATCTCTTTTTAATTTCTTTTTCCCGGTCGGCAAAGTTGAAGTTCTTGCCCATTTTTAAGCACTTTTTTAATTGGAGGAAACGATTAATCAGGCGTACTGCTTCCATCTACTCTCGCGTTGTATCCGGCGCAAATTTCACCGAGCACCTTTGCCCAGATTTAATATTTCCCTGGCTTCGGAAGGAGAGGCTATGTCTTTGCCCAGCACTTTAGCTATTTCTTTAACATTCCTGACCAGCTCTAAATTGCTTGCCGGCTTTCCTTTTTCCAGTTCGATCACATCTTCAATGCCCACCCTTACATTGCCGTCAAGGACCAAAGCCAGGGCCATTAGATTTTTATGACTTTTGCCAATGGCCGAAACAGTCCAGGTGCACTGCGGAGGCAAACTTTCCTTGAGTATAAAAAGGTTTTTCGGGGTTCCTTTCAGCGAGCCGGGCACATTCAGGACCAGATTAAAATGCAGAGGCTCTTTCAGCAACCCTTTTTTTAATAAATTCAGGGCGCCGTCGATCATGGCCAGGTCAAATATTTCCAGCTCCGGTTTAACTCCTGCCTCAAACATTTTACGGGCCAAATTTTCGATTAAATCCGGTGGATTATAATTTACAGCTCCGGGGAAGTTTGAAGACCCGGTGGTCAAACTGGCCATCTCTGGCTTAAGTTCGACACAATGGCCCCTTTCTTCATAGCTTCCTCCCCTGGCCCCGGTTGAAAGCTGAATAATAATATCGCATTTCTGCCTGACCCCTTCGATGATCTCTTCAAACACATCAGGATCCGCTGTGGGGCAACCCTTTTCATCCCGGGCATGGACATGGGCTACAGAGGCGCCTTCCAGGTAACAGCGATAAATATCCTGGACTATCTCTTCCGTAGTTACAGGGGTATGGGGGTTAAGATCCTGCGTGGGCACGTTCCCTGTAGGGGCAACAGTAATGATCGTCTTCTCGGTCATAAATAAGATCTTCCTCCATTTCATTTTGTAAGGCCGTTCTAATCAAGAAAGTATAAAAAAGCTGGAGCCCGGGCCGGGACGAAAAACCCAAACAGCATCTCTTTCCATAGCGCCGGGGTCATTTCCACTTAAAATATACAAAAACCCGGCCAAAATCATCAGGGTCCTTTTTCAGGCGGCGATAGCGGGCCCGAATATCTTTACGATCAAGAAACCGGAGGACCCGTTTCTTTAACTGTCCGCTTCCTTTGCCGCAGATTATCTCCAGTTCGCTGGCCTTCGCTTCTTCGGCATCATTCATTGCCTGCTCCAGCGCAGCATCAATCTTATCTCCCTTATTGTAAATGGGATGTAAATCAAGAGTATGACTTTTCCTGGACAAACCTGCTCTATCCTCCTTTATGATCCGGGTTAAAGCTAATATAACCTGTATTTATTTTATATTCTTACCCAAACGATGGCAAACTAACCCTTTATCCTTCCGTTATGTAAGTATCTAAAAACCCGCGAATTAAACTGTACCGGGGGCTAAAACGCCAAATACCGCCGGCGATGGAAATTGACATAACATAATTCTATATGTTAATTTCAAAGCGAAAAAGAAGGCAAGCGGAGATCTGAAAATGCTGTGTCCAGGCTTAAAAATAAGGAGATCTTAGGATTATGAAAAGTAATAATAAATTTAATCTGATGGCAATAACAATATGCTGGATCGCACTTTTCACAACCGGGTTTACTGTAAGTTCTACCATCAGCTTTCAAGAGGGGAAAAAAGAAGCTGTAAGCGATCAGATCTGGGCCGTCCAGGTTGAAGCAGAGCCCGGAGAAGAAGGCAGGTTGAAACAAGATTTTGAGGCAGCCTACGGGTCTTATGACGAAAAGGTCAAAGAAGGCACTACCTATGAAGTCAAAAAAGACGCCTTCGGGATCAAGCTGGACGAAGAAGGTCAGCCGGAAGTGGTAAAAGGCGAAGACTACGTGGGAGATTATTTCCATATTGAGCAGGAAGCCAGTACCACGGGAGGCACTACCAGGCGGTATATTGATATCAGCAGCCAGTGGTCGCACGGTTATGTATATGAAGACATGGTCGTGGAAGGAAAAGCGGAGATTATAGAAACTTTTTCGATGGATAATTTAGCGCCCGGCAAGGCTGCACTTCCAGCGTGGCATGTCCTGTTTTAAAAATTCCTGGTAAAGGAATATCGCTATAAGCCTCTAAATGCACCTGCAAGAAACCAGGGGAAAACCTTTCCCCTGGTTTCTTTAAAACTACCCTAAAACATTTCTTGCCAGGAATCACAACCGCATATCAAAAATATCACAACCGCCTTACTTAATTCGGCGTTACCCATCATCCGCTGAGCAGGGCCTTTTCCAGCTCCAGGGGCTCGAGACGCTCACCATCCTTGTAGGCCCTCATATTACCGCCTGATATTTCGTCAACCAAAACAATCAGGCCGTCTTCTTTCAACCGTCCGAATTCAAGTTTAATATCATAAAGCTCAATGCCCTTTTCCTCCAGCTCATCTTTGATGATGGTGCATATTTCCCGGGTTAACTTTTTAATTGTCTCGCACTCCTCCTCGGACAAGAGCCCAAGTGTGGCCAAACAATCTTCGGTGATGGGTGGGTCTCCGCGATCGTCATCTTTTAGAGTAAATTCAATAAACCTGTCCAGGGATTGGCCTTCCCGCACATACATGCCGTAACGGCGCATGAAACTTCCCACCGCTTTAAAACGGCAAATTACTTCAATCCCGTTGCCGAAAGGTTGAGCCGGTTTAACCGTCATGGTTGCCTTTTCCGGGTCGGCCTCAACATAATGGGTGGGAATACCCCTTTCTTGCAGTAGTTCGAAAAACATTTTTGAAAGACGCAGGCCCGCCCTGCCGGCCCCTTCGATAGTAAGTCCTACCCTGTTGGCGCCGGGATCGAATACTCCCTCTTCCCCGGTAACATCATCTTTGAATTGTAAGAGGTAGTTGCCGTCCTCCAACTCAAAAACATCTTTGGTTTTACCCTCATAGACCATCTTCATCAATATAACCTCCTTAACCGTTAAGCGTGGAAAAATTTAGAGATAAACATTTAAAACAAACATTTCGCTGTTCAAGCTTTTAGTCCTGCCCCATGGAATTATAAAACTATTCAAGCTCTTTCCAGGGCCATTTCGACCGCCTTTTTAGCGTGGATAACCGCGGTATCATAAAGTGGTACCCCGGTATCATCTTGGTTTACCAGAAGAGCAATTTCCGTACAGCCTAAGATTACCGCTTCCGCACCTTGCTTCTCCAGGCCGTCTATTATAGCAAGAAATCGTTCCTTTGATTCTTCCCTGACTTTCCCGAGACAAAGCTCCCGGTAGATGACATCATGGACAATCCTGCGCTCTTCCTCATTTGGGACTATAACTTCAATATTAAACTTCTCTTCCAGCCGGTTTCTGTAAAAGGGCTGTTCCATGGTAAACCTGGTCCCCAGAAGGCCGACCCGGTTAATCCCGTCCTTTTTTAAAGTGTCAGCGGTCGCATCAGCAATATGGAGAAGCGGAATTGTGATGGCTTTCTCGATCTTTGGGGTGACAATATGCATGGTATTGGTGCAGATTATTAAAAGATCTGCACCCGCCTTTTCCACAGACACGGCAGCTTCTGCCAGTATTTCAGCCGTCTTTTCCCAGTCCCCCCTGTGCTGCAGCATTTCAATTTCGGCAAAGTCAACACTGTAGAGAACCACTTTTGCGGAATGAAGTCCTCCCAGGGCTTCTTTAACACCTTCATTAACCACGCGGTAATAGCTCAGAGTCGATTCCCAGCTCATTCCTCCCAGCATGCCAATTGTTTTCATAAGGACCTCCCTTTTTCAATACTGTTTTTAGCAACGCTGACATTCCTGAATCTTTTGAATTAGCCATAAAAGTTGATGTAAATTTTTTAAATGTACTGTAACCTGGTATTGAGCCATTTCAAATCTCCTCTCAGTTAGGTTTTTTTCGTCAATTACATTCTAACCAAAGGTGAGAAGAAGTGGCTCTAAGTTACACAATTATACAGGCTTAACTGGATCACTTAAACAATTATGACTTATTTAATTATAGCTCTGAACAATATTTCCTCCCATCTGGAGCTTTTTATAAAACCATGGCCTTCATCTACATAAAATATTGATGAACAGAGCCATTTGCGATCTTTGACATTGGGGCAACTAGCTTTTTTAAAGCAATTATTACCTACAGCGCAAATGGCTTGAGCAGGCCATAGCCCTTGCTTCCTCATCATATTTATGTTATTGTTTATCATACAACGAACGCCCCTGAGGGCTATATTTTAGGAGGTTATTATTTAATGCAAGGCAGTGTTAAGTGGTTTAACCCTGAAAAAGGGTACGGTTTTATCGAAAAAGAAGATGGTAATGATGTTTTCGTTCATTACTCTGCTATCCAGGAAGAAGGGTTCAAAACATTAGAGGAAGGCCAACAAGTTGAATTCGAGGTAATCGAAGCCGACCGGGGCCCGCAAGCTACAAATGTAGTAAAGCTCTAATAGGTTTATCCCCAATACTAGAAATATTAATCTTACTTAATAAGCCGGCTTAAACGCCGGCTTTATTTTATTTCCCGCCGGCTTTTCCTTTTTTTATCTGGCAAAGATACTATCCCCTTAAGTCAATTTTTTGCAGGATATTACTTACAGGAAATTGAATACTCGATCATCATCCACCATGTGTAAATGGCGCTTCTATCGAATTTAATGAAAGGAGGGGCACTTATTGTATCTAATGGTGATTGTTATAAACAAAACAGAAACAGTTAACGAAATACTGGAGATGTTCTACAATATTGGGATCAGGGGAGCCACTATCTTCGATTCCCGGGGTATGGGGCAAACTTTTATGAACTGCGAAAGCCCGGTAGTAGGCGGACTGAGATCTTTAATTTACGAACAGTGCCGACCCTATAATACTACCATTTTGTCCGTTGTAGAAAGCCTGGAACAATACGACCGGGCGGTCCAGGAAGTGGAAAAAATCACAGGCAGTTTTGATGAACCGGGAACAGGCATTGCTTGTGTTTTTCCCCTGGCCAGGCTGAAAGGTTTTTCACCTAACAACAAACAATAACATATTAGGAGGCAGATAGTCTTGCCTGTTTACCAGCAAAGTTTAGGCTTAGCATTAATTATATTACTTGGTTTACTGGGCGGTAAATTGGCCCAAAAAGTTAAAGCACCGATGGTTGTAGGATTCATAGTAGTTGGACTCCTGATGAGCCCGTCTCTTTTGCACATTGTTCCCGAACAATTGAACGAAGAATTTGAGCTAATCAAGCTTTTTGGCCTGGGCATGATCGCTATCACCATAGGCGGAGAGCTTGAGTACAAAAAAATGAAAAGCATCATTGGCTCGATAGCCGCAATTACAATACTCCAGGTTGTAGGAACATCTATTGTTGTATTCGCGATTATGTACTTTGTGTTTGATGTTCCGATCCCGGTAGCCCTGATCCTTGGAGCCATAGCTACCGCCTCCGCCCCCGCATCTCCGATGGCTAATGTAAGAGAATACCAGGCCAGGGGCCCGTTTACCACGACCCTACTTGGGGTAGTGGCATTTTTAGATGCGGCCTGCCTGATCTTTTTCGCCATTGTAATGGCGGTTTCAGGAGTTTTTCTGCGCGGAGGAACACTGGAAATTATGTCTCTTTATGAGCCGTTGGTTGAAATTGCCGGCTCATTGCTTTTAGGGGCAGCCAGCGGCATGATAATTCTGATCTGTGCCCGGTTTTTGGATCGAAGAATTCAAATCCTGGTTTTGTTAATTGGTTTCGTGTTATTAAACAGCGGTATAGCACAAATATTTCATTTATCACCGCTTTTGGCCAACATGACGGCCGGAGTCCTTATCGCCAATGTGCACCACAGTCCTGCAAAATTGGTTCATACGTTCGACGACATTGATCTTCCGGTCTATATAGCTTTTTTCCTGTTAGCCGGGTCCAGTTTGCGTATTGATGTCCTTCTAGAAAACTGGTTAATTACAGCAGCCTATATAGTGGCCCGTGGCATTGGCAAGGTGGGAGGCACTTTCCTGGGAGCAAAGCTGGCCGGAGCAGAACGTAAAATCCAAAAATATCTTGGTTTTGGCATGTTTTCCAAGGCCGGTTTGACTATCGGACTGCTGATCATTGTCCAAAAAACTTATCCCGATATTGCACCGGTTATAACCGCAGTTGAGTTGGCCGCAGTTGCAGTATGTTCGGTAATCGGACCTTTAGGCGAACGATTTGCCTTGATCTCTTCTGGTGAAACGAAGCTGGGTCCGCGCGAAAAAACAGCCACAAGTTAATTATTTACAAGGAATATTCATAAGCCTGCTGAAAGAAAGCCAGTTCCAGTTTCATGGCAGTGCGGTAGTAACCTTCCGCCCGGGTAGCGGGCTGCTCATGGCCCAAATGTTCATTGTATAAATCCTCTAATTTGCCGGCCAGTAAATCAAAATCATCAGCCGAGTAAGTGTCAACCCACTCCCGGTAGGGACTGTCCGGGTTAAGCCGGGGGGCTAGCTGTTGACCCAGGTAGGAATAAAGGCGCATACAGGGCATCATTGCCGCCATAATACTTTCAACAGGTTCGCTCCAGGCCACTCTGAGCAGGAAATCGGTGTAAGACCTGGTTGCCGAGGCCGGTTCCGGGGCCAACTCGATCCCCCACCTTTTAGCATAAGTTTGATGCAAACGCAGCTCATCAAGAACTCCGTCAAGTTGATCTCGAAAAGCATAGATCGAAGTCCCGGTTGGTGCCTTGGCCAGGGCTAAAGCATAAGCCCGGGCAAAAGACTCCAGGAAGAAAGCGTCCTGGCCAACATAAAACTTAAAGCTTCCCCGGGAAAGATCACCACTTGCTATCCCCCGGACAAAAGGGTGATTCAAACAGGCTTCGGCAAGATCCTGGTTGGCTTCCCAAAGCCTCTTGGCAGTTTTCCACGACATAATCAGCCCCTCCTTTACTGTATAGGCCCTGTATATTTTTTAATCAAGCTGCATAAATAAATTATAACAACTTTCACCGTTATCTCAAAAAACCCTACAAGGGGATGTTTTTGAGTTGCTGCCGGCAATGCAGCTTTTCCAGGTAAACGCTACAGGGCCCTCTTGTGCCGATAATTAACCGGGGCTATAATTAGATTTGTATTATCGAGCCCGGAAGCTGTCAACAGTTTTTTACCCCTGAAAAGTTAGCTAAAATATAAGAAGGCGGTGCGACATGGCAGACATACTACTTATACGCCACGGCGAAACCCGGTGGAACCAGGAAGAAATTTTCCGCGGACAGGCTGACATACCTTTAAACGATTTTGGACGCAGGCAGGCTGGCGCTCTGGGTGAAGCTCTCTTTCAGTGGAAACTTAAAGATCCACAGTTTTTTTCAAGCCCCCTTTCCAGGGCCTATGAAACTGCCTGCATTGCTGCCGCTTTCTACAAACAGGAGAAAAGAATTGTCAAGGAAGAAGCTTTTAACGATATATGTTTTGGAAAATGGGAAGGAAAAACCCTGCCCCAGGTCCGGGAAAGCTACCCTGAATTGTTTGCACTGTGGGAAAAAGAACCGGAAAAAGTAACCTTTCCCGGCGGAGAAAGTCTTGATGCTATTGCTGATCGTACTGAAAAAGCAATTTACAGGCTGGCCTTTGCCCGGCCTCATAAAACAAAAGTGATTATTTCACACCGTGCAGTCAACAAGACCCTTCTCTGCCGGCTCTTGGGTCTTGGCTCTAACGCTTTTTGGAAACTGAGGCAAAATACCGCCTGTATCAACGAACTAAACTTTACCGAAGCCGGTTTCATCCTGGTTAAACTAAATGACACCTGTCACTTAATGTCGTTAGGTAAAGATCAAAGCGATTTATAGATAATCAGCGGTTATAAAACTGCAAGGGGTCAACAGGCCGGTGCTGGTAGTAGGAATTCCACTCCCGGGAGCCATCATCGACCCGCACTTCAAAGTGAAGGTGTGAACCGAATGCACGTCCTGTGGCCCCAACTTTGGCAATTGGCTGGCCCCTGGATACCCGGTCTCCTTTTGAAACCAGGTGTTCACTGTTATGCAGATAAAGGGTCCAGTATTTACCATGCCGAAGGATCAAGTATTTACCCTGGGTATCTCCATAACCATCAAATGTTACTACGCCGTCATCGGCGGCAAGAACACTGGTGCCTTGCTCGATGTGGATGTCGATCCCCGTGTGCCTGGAACTAAATCCATTATAGACGACCCCTTTACCCCGGACGGGCCACACAAACTGGCCGGTCCCAATCGACGGCGGTTCTTTAAGGCCCTTGATCTCAACCTGCGGTTCAGGTTCTTTTATAACTTTTTCACTAATAACCTTACGCTCGATTTCAATCCCGTTTTCCCGTTCTACCTGGTAAACAATCTCTTTTTCTCCGTCACTGCCAACTTCTTTAACTTCTTTTTCTGAGATAAGCATATCATCATCATAAATATATTCAGTTGAATAAGGAATCGGTTCAATTTCAGTAACTTCTTCCAGGGATTTTACGCTTACGGTAATATCTTCGACAGGAGTCTTTTCCGTTACTGGTTCAGAACCAGGGACCACCACTTCCAAATGGGATGGAGCCGAGTTGAACTCATGCTCAAGTATAGAAGGAAGATGCAAATCATTTAGTCGGTCTTCAAACAAGCCGGCATCCGCCATTATAAGAGGAGCTTTACTGCCATTAGCTTTAAGCAGTGAGGCTGCTTCTGCCGCTGTAAAAACCTGCTCCGGCTCAACCCGGATTTCCTGCAGGTCAAGATTTTCTGCAACTATAAAATCAAGCACTTTAGCGGTGGCGCGTTCACATTCACCGGTATATTCATCTTTAAGTGCTTCAACCACCTGATCCAGGTCATCTTCACTAGCCACCGGAACAAAGGGTTTTCCATCAACCTTGATCATGTAGGCATCGGCTAAAAAGGAGCCGATCTGCCTGATTCTTTTACGAACCGTTTCCGGGTCCGGTTCACAGTCCGGTCGCAGTTCTTTGATCATGGTTATTTTTTTAGTGAACTCCAGGTCCATGCTGTAAAGGGCGCTGTACTCTTCGGTTAATTCTTCAACAAAAAAATCTATTTCCCGGGCATCTTCTACTACACCCAGTTCATGCCCACCAGCAGACACTACATATACCTGGCTGTTCTGATAATGGAATGAGCCAAGCGCTAATAAGATAATTAAAGCGGAACTGATAATATAATGGGAGCAACGTATACTCAAGGTCCGGAACAAGCTGAATCTAATCATAGTTGTCTTCCTTTTCTAACTGGAAAAGATATTAATTTATAAATGATTATAACACAATATTAACACTTTAGCTTGTTTTACCGCTTAACTCAAATCGACCCTGTCCCTGTTCAGGGCAATTTAACATTCCTCCTGCCGCCTTAGCTTTTTAAATCAATTCATCCTTTTCCTCAATAGCCGGTACACCATTTTATTCTTTAAACCGGAAATTCAGAGATCTTATTCAGTTATCAGGCCTTTAAAGTCCTCTTTAAATTTCTGAAAAGCCCCGGAACATATACCACTAACGCCCCCTGCAATATATTTTACTCCCAAACTGATCCACCCGGAAGCTGCAGCAAGATCACTTACAAATACCCCGGGAACCTTTCCGGCTTTGACGATCAAATTTATCGCTCCAGAGATCATTTCCTGCACTTCTTCATGGCCTGGGTCTCCGTAATAACCAAGCGATTGGGCCAGATCGGTCGGACCAATAAACAGGACATCGATATCTTCCACCTCGAGAATCTGGGGAAGGTTATCCATAGCTGTCCTGGTTTCCAGGTGCACGACAATCATGGTTTCACGGTTGCTTTTTTCCAGGTACTGCCTCTTGTTTAGCCCGATCCCGTAACCGGCAGATCGTGTTGAAAAAGCCAGACCTCTTCCTCCCCGGGGATAATACTTGCCGTGATAAACAGCCTTTTCAGCATCCTCCCTGGTGTTGATCATAGGGACATGGATGCCCATGGCTCCAATATCGAGGGCCCGCAGGATATACTGCCTTTCGTTTTGAGGGACCCGGATCAACGGGGTAATTTTACTGCATTCTGCAGCCCGGACCATGTTTTCCATGGTTTCAGGCGACATGTAACCGTGCTCAGAGTCAAAAACTATGAAATCCATTCCAGCGTAGCCGACTATCTCCACCATGCTTGAAGAGTTAAAACCCTGGAAAACTCCCAGGGTTGCTTCCTCCTGAATTTTTTCCCTGATCATATTTTTCATATAAGCTCCTATTCTTTAACCGGCAGGAAATTACCGTATATGCCACAACTTTAACTTCATCGCCCACCTTAAGGTCCAAATCCCGCAATGAATTTATAATCATCACCTAAATCTTTTCTCCCCCACCTGGCAGTTCCACTAAACCTCCGACATAATATTCCCTTTCTTAATATATTTAACCCTGCCTTTGACCTGGCTCCTGTCTCCGTACTTCATTATTGCACCTTCTTCCTTATGATAATAATTAATAACATTCTATAAAAATCAGTAAACCCCTTTTAAGATCAACCGGGCTTATTACTGATCCAAAACCGCCTGGAAGATAAGTATTTGGGAAAGCACTTGACCAGGATATTTAACAGCATCTGCACACACCGTTTCTTTGTAGGATTGTGGCTTCCTTCGCCGCAGGCCTCTTTAACATATTCCAGGACATGGCGCACAGGCTGCCGGGTGGGAACAATAAACCGGGAGGCGCATAAAGTCAGCTGGCAGCCGCCGCAGTAGAGGGCCAGCTCAACGGCACCTTGCTTCATCACTTTTTCACCTTCCTTTAGTGCCCTGGAAGCGGAGGAAAGAATATCAAAAGGGTTGTGCCTGTTTGCCCCGGCAGCGGCCCCGCAGCACAAACCATCTTCGCCGGAATGCTCCATTTCCACGATTGCAATGCCACACTGCTCGAGGAGCCTGCGGTTAGCAGACATCACCTCTCTCCCCAGGATGCGCCCCTGGCAGGAATCGTGAATCGTCACTGTCTTGCCTATCTTGTTAATCGGTCGAATATTTCCGTCCTCGATCTGCTCCAGCAAATAAGTCTCCAGGTAGGCGGTCCTGAAATTAAAGCGGGCACCGAACTGGTCCGGAAGAACATTTCTAAACATGTTCAAGCAGGCCGGGCAATTAAAAAGCATAGTTCCGATCTTTTTGTCCCGGTAATAGTCGGTCAATTCTTCAGCCCTTCGCATAACCTGATCAAACAGGCCCATGCGGTAATACATTTCACCGCAGCAGAGGTCCCAGCTCCCGGAAACAGAGATCCCATTCATAAATGAAGCATCCAGGAGATGGGGCAGGGCCAGGCTGTTACAACCGGGATATAACACCAGTTCCCCCTCGGGTGGGGTTTGCCGCCACTTTTCAAGCAGCTCCTTTTCCCGCATGTCCAAACCCTGGACCAAATCGGACCTGAAGTTGGGTTGCAAGGTGGGCATTAGATACCGGGCTCTTACAGGCAGGCCTCTATCCCGGTACCTTTCAAACCACCGCCGGGTAACAAGCTCGTAAGGGCTGCAACCGTTGGGACAGAACAAGTTGCAAGCATAACAGCTGATACAGCGCTCTGGGACCAGTGACTCTTTCCCTTCCAAAAACCTTCTTTTTTCCTCCACCGCTTCTTCCCGGCTTAGATCAATGTAGGGACACCGGTAGAGGCACTCGCCGCACAGGGTGCAGCACTCGTAGCGAAAAAAGTCAAAGCTGCCGATTTTGACCCCTCCTTTCGGAATCCGCCCTCCTCTGTTCCAAAATTTCAGTGCTGTTTTCACCCGACCCGGTTAATACAAGCTTATTTTCCAGGCGGCAAAAAAGGTCATAAGATATACCGGCCGTCATGTAGGCAGGATCATTGCCGCCCCAGAATATGGCCCCGCTGCAAAAGTACGAGCAGTTAGCCTTTTCTTTTAGAGCCGGAATAACTGTGGAATTGCGGCAAACGGACATATCGGCTAAAAACCGGGCAATGAATTTGTCGAAGAGATAACAGGCCGGCGGGCTTTTCAGGGCAAACTCCGCTGTTTTCCTAAACCAGCGGCGACCTTTCAGATGGTAAATCAAGCGGTTAAAGATTTTGACTGCGCCTGCCCTCGGCACTGCCTTTTCCCTGTAAATCACTGCCAGGGCGCTCGTGTCGAACCGGTATGCATGAGGTCCCTCAAGCCGGCCATCTGCAAGCTCTTTAAACATCGTTGCAATCAAGCTGGGCCTGTCTCGAACGATTACCAGGTCCGGCTGAAGTGTTTCTTCATTCCTCTGTTCGAGCGGAAAGGCATAGATGGATTCCATGTTTTCAAAACGCGGAGCCAGGCCCTTTTCAAACCTGTTTTCTGCCTTTTTAAGTCCCAGGACCACCGGAGCCCAGCGGCATCTAGTGATCGACCCTGAAGTAATAAGCAGCCTTTCACCGCATGAAGCTCTGCTCACCGCATCACAATAGGCGGGCCCGGAATAAAGCTTGTAGCCATGGCCCGGGCTTGTATTTAAACCGGCAGGAGCCAGTTTTATCCCTACAGGGGCTGTGTTGGCCTCGATGGAAACCACCTCCAGGGAAAAATGAAATGGTCTCACAAAAAAGTCATGTTGTTCGCTTTCACTTTATTTCAACATTTTCAACTGATCTACCTGCGCCGGATGGATAGCGCAGCAGATAATGATCAGTGCAGGATCCAGTTTGATAATTCGGCCTCCCTTAAATTATCTCACACCGGCACAACTGCAGGCGAATTCCTGCGGGATTAAAGCAGAAGGCAGGTAAAGCAGGAAGGCAGCTTGAATATTGAAGGCAGTAAGGGGAGGGTGCCTGTTATCAACATAGCGCGATCAAAGCAAAAACTACTCAAAATTGCCTGGCCGGCCCGCTTCCATTTCGGCCGGTTGTTCCGCCTTCCACTCCTGGGTGAAGCACTCAGGCGGCTTCTGCTCAAAGAACTCCTGCTCAAAATCCTGCCTCTGAGGCGGGCCTTGCAAAAAAGGGACAAGGTTGTTTTGCCGGGAGTGGTGGTCGATCATTTCATTGAAAACTCCTCCTACCTTTTTGCCATGAATGCCTGTATATGCCGGCAGACCAACGGCTGCAGCAGCTACCCGATTGACGTGGGGTGCCTTTTTATCGGTGAAGGGGCCCGCAGTATCAATCCCGGGTTCGGCCGGGAAGTCAGCATTGAAAAAGCCAAAGCCCTGCAGCGAAGGGCGGAAGAGGCGGGGCTGTTCAATACAGTCGGTAAAAATCGCCTGGACAAACTCTACCTGGGAGTCAAACCTTCAGAGCCTATGATTACAGTCTGCCACTGCTGTGAATGCTGCTGCCTGTGGCAGCTGCTCACCGTACTACCGGGCTCAATAACAGACAAGGTCCACAAGATGAACGGGGTAGAAATTACCGTAACTGAAAAGTGCGAGGGCTGCGGCAACTGCCTGAACTCCTGCTTCGTCCGGGCCATTTCCCTGCAAAAAAGCAAAGCTGAAATTGACCAAAACAAGTGCCGCGGCTGCGGACGGTGCGTCCTGGAATGCCCCCGGGAAGCTATAAAACTTAGCTTTGAACAGGATGCCTACTTCAAAAAAGCCCTGGAAGTAATCTCAGGGCTGGAAAAAGAAGTAGAGGTCACAACCAGGGGCTCCAAATAACCGGAAAAAAGCAGTAATCTCTGTGTAAAAAATAGTTATAAGTTGCGAGGGCCCGGTTTATCAAGTAGAATGCAATAGAGCACAGCAAAACCATGATCAAGCAAAATACAGGGGAGGCTGAAACATTGCCCGACAACCATACCTCATTTACCGGAACCGGCGACTATATCGCCTCAGAAGAGCTGCAAAACAGCGTCAACGTAGCGATGGCCCTCGGAAGGCCCCTTTTAATCAAGGGCGAACCGGGCACAGGGAAAACGATGCTGGCCCAGAGCATCGCCCACAACCTGAACAAAGATCTGTTAATCTGGAACATCAAGTCTTCCACCAGGGCAGGAGATGGACTTTACATTTACGACACCGTCCAGCGGCTTTACGACAGCCAGTTCGGCGACCACGACGTCTCCGATATCCGCCACTATATCAAGCTGGGCCAGCTGGGCCGGTCCTTTGTATCAGAAAACCAGGTGGTCCTCTTAATTGATGAAATTGACAAGGCCGATTTGGAATTCCCCAATGACCTGCTCTGGGAACTGGACATCATGAGTTTCAATATCCCGGAAACCGGGGAAACTATCGAAGCCCGGCACCGCCCCATTGTCGTCATCACCAGCAATGCCGAAAAAGAGTTGCCCGACGCCTTCCTGCGCCGCTGCATCTTCCATTACATTGCCTTTCCTGATGCTGCAATGATGGAAGAAATCATCAAAGTTCACCATCCCGATCTGGAACAAAAACTTTTAGAAGAAGCCCTCGCAGCATTCTACTGGATCCGCGGTATCGGCGGCCTTCAGAAAAAACCGAGCACCAGTGAACTGCTGGACTGGGCCCAGGCCCTGGCCATCGGGGGTATTAACCCCGACAAAATCAGCGCCGAATTTCCTTTCCTGGGAGTTCTGTTAAAAAAAGACCAGGATTTCAATACCATCCTGCAGCGCCTGCACAGTCAGGGCAGGCAGATCAAGTCGGCTGCAGGCATTCCACGCCTCCGCTAAAGGCCTTTTCGAAAGGACCAGTTTTATGTTTATCAACTTCTTTTACCTGCTGAGAGCTTACGGGGTACCCGTAGCTATTACTGAATGGATGATGCTGGTGGAAGCCCTCAGCCGGGGCATGGCCTCATCCAGCCTGACCGCATTTTACCACCTGGGCCGGGCGGTGCTGGTTAAAAGCGAAGCCCATTATGACCGTTATGACCTGGCCTTCTACAGCTACTTCCAGGGGGTTGAAACGCCGCCGGAGCTGACCGAAAAAGTTTTAGAATGGCTGGAAGAAGCGCTCCCTCCCCCGCAAATATCAGATCAGGAAAGGCGCCGGTTCCAGGATTGGGATTTAGACGACCTGCGCCGCCGTCTCGAGGAGCGGCTGCAGGAGCAAAAAGAACAGCACCACGGCGGATCAAAATGGATTGGCACCGGGGGGACCTCTCCCTTCGGCCATTCCGGTTACCATCCGGCCGGAGCCCGCATCGGGGGCGATTCTGTAAATAAATCGGCCGTTCAGGTGGCAGCCCAAAGGGATTTCCGGGGCTTCAGGACCGATGCCACCATCGGGGTAAGACAGTTTGAAGTGGCCCTGCGAAAATTGAGGCAGCTCAGCAGCAAAGAAGAAGGCCCCCGGAACGAGCTGGACCTCGATGAAACTATCCGGGCTACGGGAGACAAGGGAGGCATGCTCCAGCTGGTCTGGAGCAGGAGCAGGAAGAATACCCTCAAAGTGGTGCTGCTCATGGATTCGGGCGGTTCGATGGATCCGTACCTGCACCTCTGCAGCCGCCTTTTTACGGCCATGAACCGGGCCAGCCACTTCAAGGACCTGCGCTTTTTCTACTTTCACAACTGTATCTACCAGCACCTCTATCTCGATCCGGACTGCCTTATGGACAGCGCCATCCCCACCGAAGACTTCCTGCGCATGTTTGGGCCGGAATACAAGATCATCCTCCTCGGCGATGCCAGCATGGCCCCGAGTGAACTGACCATGCGGGGCGGGGCCATTGACTGGTCCTTTCACAACGATGAACCGGGAATTGAATGGCTGCAGCGCATTGCCAATCACTTCAGCCATTCCGTTTGGCTGAACCCCATCCCGGGCCCGTACTGGAGCAGCGTCACCGGCTCTTACACCATATCTATGATCCGCAAGATCTTCCCCATGTACGAGCTAACCGTGGAAGGCCTGGAAGGAGCCATTAAAAAGCTGAAGGTGCGCAAGTAGCTCTCAAAAAGAAGACGAGCTGAACCTGACCCACAAGCTAATTCCAGGCGATCTGGCTGACATGGAAATAATAGAACCCGCGCGGGAGAAATAGTTACTCCTGAAAATTAATAATAAACAGCCGCAGACATCGACCAACTTGACAACTTGGCGCAGGCTATTGAACCTCCTTACCCTTGGCTACGGCTACGGTATACCGGCCATCATGGCCGGCAGATCGCTTTCTTCACGCAAAGAAAGGCTTATTGTTACTATCCTGGTCTGCCTGGCAGTGCCCTGTATTTCTCAAACCGGCGCCTTTATAGTTGGCGGACTGGTCGTCCGGTTGGGAGCTCTTTTTATATAATAAAAGATGCCTCTTCCGGTTCACTCCGCCTTGTTTTCACCGGTAAATTTTTGGTTTATATTATAAGTAGCGGTGGAAAGTTAAAGTGTTTAGCTTCAGCTCGAAAATAATTGGACCCGGGGGAGGAGGCACAGACAATCGACATTAAAAAATACCGGCATGAAAGTCCGGCACCCTCAAAAGAAGGCCTGGTCAGGCTGTGCTCTGTGATCGAGGGCAACCTGGCTGAAATGAATCAAATCGCCTTAGAGGTAAACAAAAACCAGGCTCTGCTAGATAAGCATACAGACAAATACAGGCTTTTTTATTTCGGCTGCCTGATATTCGACTTCTACCTCCATGTCGAGGACTGCCTGCTGCAAATGGCCAGGACTATCGACAAATGGATTCCTGCGAGCCTGGACTGGCATGCGCGCCTGCTCAGGTTAATGAAAAGCCCTTTCCCTGAAAAAAGACCTCCTATTCTTTCTCCAGAAACAGCTTCTTTGCTGGAAAACTACCTCATCCTCTATCTTAATTTTCACCATCAAGGCCCAAAACTTTCTTCAGAAAAAATAAAAAAGATGGCCTCAAACATCGACCATCTTTACAACCTGCTGGAAAGGGATTTAACCACGTTAACCAGGCTCTTTAGCCCGGAGAAGCGGTAAATTAATTCATTGAAAAGATCATCTGGATACCCCCGAAAGGCTCCCCGGGCTTTTTGCCGTTTATCCTCAGGAACTCGTCAATGCAGTCAAGGAGATCAGCCCGGACCATCGAAATTTCATCAATCACAATGGCATCCAGGTTCTCGTAAATGGGAGAAGCTTTCTTTTTGGCCTGCCGCCTGACCTTTTCCACGGTCACATCGAGCCGGAAACCGAAAAAAGAATGGATGGTCTGCCCGGCAATGTTAACAGCCGCCACCCGGTAGGGGCTAAAACAACCAGATTCTTTTCAGTTAGGGAGCGGAAATACTCAAGCAGGGTCGATTTACCGGTCCCGGCCCTGTCGGTAATGAAAACGTGGCGGCCTGTGTTTTCCATCATATCCAGGGCCGCTTCAAACTGGGGATTGATCTCGATATTTTGAAGCACCACATTATCCTCTCCCTGCCCGGCCAGGATTTCTATTGGCAACTATAGAGCACCGCTTTTCTAAAGCAAGGCTTGAGTCACAAATCTCCCTGATCTAATATATTGAAAATATACAGGACCAATTGATAAGCCTTCCAGGTTAACGTAGATTATTTTTTCATAAACCAGGGCCTGTCATTTCCGCTTCCCTGATTAAAAAAATGTGTAATAATCACAACTATCCATGTTCCACCCGGTAATACCGGCGTAGACTACTTTATTATGGGCCTATACTAGGGTACCTCGATGACCTCGATTCTGACCTTGGCCAGTCCCTGCCCTTTCATCCCCAGCTCATCGGCCGCCTTCTTGGATAGATCGATAATCCTGCCTTCGATGAAAGGTCCGCGGTTGTTGATTCTGACGACAACCGAGTCATTGTTGTCGAGACGGGTCACTTTTACAATACTATCAAAAGGAAGCTCCCGGTGAGCCGCAGTCAGGGTATACATATCGTAAGTTTCGCCGCTGGCGGTAGGGCCTTCATGAAAATTATCTCCATACCAGGAGGCAATCCCCTTCTGGGTCCAGCCTTTAGTCGCTAATCCTCCGATATTGTTCCCCATCATTAGAGCAGAAATGGGCAGATCCATTTCCGGTTCTTCCAATGCCCATAAATCTTCCGCGTGGTGATGGTTACCAGTAGCAATTTCCCAAACAAGCCCTTTTCCTTTGTCTCTTGCGCAGGCTTCCTCAAGGGAAAGCAGGTGTATTTCCGTGCCATCAGAGTCAACATCGCCAGTAACGGCTCCTCCGACTCCTAGCGCAAACAAAAAAACCACTATTACTCCCAGGTTGAGAAATATTGGCCTGCTGATCAACTTAAATCATATCCTTTACAAAATGTTAAAGTCCTGCACAGATTTTTAATATCCTCTTCTTTTTGTAGACCAAAACCCCGGGTTTGTCAAATTATCTAGTTTTTGCTCAAGGCGCCGGATACGGTAATCCTGGATTAAGTCGATAAAACAGGGCTGCTGGAGCGGGTTTTTGGCAAAATAAAAGAGGTGGCTGTTACAGCGGCAGTCCGAGGAACCAAACCCCTTAACAGGATTATCTGCGATTTGGCACAAGGCATCGGCCAGCCCGCATTCCAGGTCATCAGCAGTGATGATTGGCACGGGTATGATCCTGACTGCTTCCCCAATTAAGTAATCGATATGCCAGCGCTTTTGCTTCCTTTTCCTGGTATGGCGGGCCATTCGTTTGCTCAGGTTCCGCTTCGCCGAGCCCACGTAAATGTAACACCCCGATTTGAAAAATTTTGGCCCCAACCCACCTGCGTTGATCACCCTGTCATTTTTCAGGCTGATCAAGAGCAGGTAAGCCCCGCCATCCTGCAGTTCGGCATTTAATAAATCAAAAGGTAAAAGAAGCGGTTTGATGGTTTCGATCTCGCTGAAACCGGCATCAAAACCTAAGGCTACAGCGCTCAACTGGACCTGTTCTTTTACTTCCTTGAAGGCTGCTGCGAATCCCGGATCAATATGGTAAGCAGGGAGAAAGTATTCTGTTTCCGGGTTCAAAACCACAAACAGGCAGGCCGTTTTAATTCCCGCGGCCGAGATTTCTTTAAGCTTGAGAAGATGTTCAGAGCCCCTGTTAGTCACAGCATCCGGGAACATGGCCACCCGCCCGGCAAAAAGAGTGCAGGTTTTTACCTCCAGGTAACATTCGGCCCCGGTATTTCTATGCTTCAAGAGCAGGTCAAAGCGGTGCCGGCCGCAAGCCGGTTCTTCCTGGATAACCCTGTAATTCTCGAAATCCCTGAGCCGGCCTTCATCAACAAGGCAGTGGATAATCTTGTTGGTCAGATGGGTATGAAGCAGCACCCATAGCCCATTTTTTCGGCAGGCCAGCACTGTGTAAGCCATTTTACCCCTGGAAAGATCCGGGCTGAGCATTAGCTCAGTACCCGGCAAGAGCAGCTCCCAGAGCCGGCCGGGGTTGGGCAGGTAAGCTTGCTCGATCCGGCCCTTTACTTCAGCTTCAACCACAAAACGGTTCACTCTTTTGACCAGGCGCCCGCTTATTTTTGAAAAAGAAAAAGGATAACTATACATACGTAAAGTATTCATTTTATAAGGCACTTCGTCAAGCTTTTTAACCTAACATGGAAAAGCTTTATAGAAAGCTTTATAATTAAAATAGTAAGATCTTTTCCTGTGAAGGCAACATTTATAAAACATATTGCATTTTCAATTACCTGACCAGGTTAAAAATATAAATAAACAAACAAAAACTATCCAGTAATTACTTGTTTTATTCAAGCCCATTAAGGTGGAGATATGAATGGTTAACCGGTCATATGATAAACTGAGCAGGGAAGGGCTGGCAACTGAATTAAGAACCCTAAAAGCTGAGCATAATGCCCTGCTTGAAAGCGCGCGATCGATTTTGCAATACCAGGATTTTGAGACTTCCGCTGGATCCGCAACCGCTTCAAAAAGTGCTACAAAACTTGAAGAAGTATATAAAAAAGCAGACAAGCTTATGCTGCTCCAAAAACAATCCCGGCGGAAGTATTCCAGCAGTGGATAATTTTTTTGTAGTTTAGGCTTGAATTAAACCTTGCTGCCCACTCTTTTTCCTATAATAACCGCTCCAACCAGAACAATAAGGCCCACCACTCCAAAAACCAGGGACGGGATATACATCATAGAAAGGGTATGATTAACAGCCACCCTTATAACATCAAACCCGAAGGGCAATTCCTCACCTGCCTCAACTAACAGGGGCATTAATACCAGGCTTCGAATAAAGGTTGCGCCGGATAGAAAAGTAATTCCTGTAATCAGCAAAGATGCGCCGAACCATTTTAAACCTCCCCACAAACCGGCTAACAGGCAGATCAGCAGGAGCAGGACCGCAAAGACAATGTAATGCAGGACGGGGAAAAAGACATGGAACATTTGCACTTTTGACAAAGTCTCTTCCAACTCCGGAGAAAGCTCACCTTCTTGCATCATTTGTCCCAGATCAATTTCTAAAGGCAACTGGGGAGCTTCGCCGTTTTTTTCGGGAACATCTTCCGTCATTGCGGCAAACTCCTCTACAAACATCTCTTTCACCTGTTCAACATTATCTTCGGGAACTCCGGCTTCAACAAGCTCTTCTTCTGTAACCACCCTGACCCGTTGCTCCATATTTTTCATGAATTCTTCCTGAAAATGGTCCAGTTCAATCACAACAGTAAGCGTATCCGTTTCGCCCCTGGCCAGGTTAAGCATATCTTCAATTATAAGCAGGATCTGTTCTTCAACCCAGGATACTTCAATAGTCTCCTTAAGGGCGTCGTTCATTATATTACTAAGCAGCCTGTCCATTTCCGGTATCATTACATCCCCATATTCTTCAACCGGCTCATCTTCCATATCTAGATCAATCTCTTCAATAATTCCGGAAATAATTTTCTCCAAATCAATTTCTTCCTGTTCTAACAGTTCCTCGTAATAAGAAAGAGTAAAAACTGTCTTTTCCAGGCTCATACCAAGCAGATAGGACCATCCCACCACGATTAAAAGAAAAGATAGAATTACGAGGAAGATAATTTTAATTGCCTTCATATGTCACACGCCACCTTTGCTGTTTTGATTTAAAGACAACTAGATTTTTTAGGCGAAAAAAATCCCGAAGGTGTTATTTCTAACCGAACGCAATAACTCCTTCCGAAACTTCAAAAAACTGATAATAAAGCAGCTTCCCTATTTTCAAAACAATAGCCAGAGATAACCACAATATCACCTAAATAATCTTTTTTAGCAAAGAATTTTTAGCTGGTATTATTTTCCCTGTTTCGTTCGGCCAGCCTGATTTTACGTCTTTCATAAGCCTCACTGTTACGTCTTTTTTCTTCTTCGGTATTAAGAAATAGCGGAGGAATTGGTCTGGGCTTACCATGTTGATCAAGGGCCACGAAAGTCAGGTAAGCCGAAGCAGTATGCCTGATTTCTCCGGTCATCACGTTTTCCGCTTCCACACGGACCCCAATTTCCATCGAGGTTTTGCCTGCATAATTTATAGAAGCATTAATCTTAAGTAATTCTCCGATATAAACGGGGTGGTAAAAATCCAACCTGTCTATTGATACGGTAACCACATTGCTTGAGGAGTGCCTGGCCGCAACCATGCCGGCAGCGCTGTCAACCAGCTTCACAATCGAACCGCCGTGCACGTTTCCCGCCAGATTGGCATCGGCCTGGGTCATTTGCTGAATAATCATCGCTTTGCTTTCCTGGACTGATTTTCCTTTCATAATTTTCTCAATTTCCTCCTTAAGCGCTTACTTTTAATGCCGCTCTACAATAAATTGCACCGGATCAATAATGACTTTCACATTGCCCGAAACTTACTTGCCATGATTATAGCTGTTATTGATCAAACCAGTCAAACCGGGAAAAACCAGGGCCTGTGATTCTGCCTTTTTGTCCTGGCTGCCGCAGTAAAAATTGTATCATACTACTTTCGATTGATAACACATAGAAGGCAATGTTATATTAGTAGCAAGTAATCATTTCAAACTTGAGAAGGGAATGAGCGTATATGGCAATGATGGGGGAAAGCTACGAGTGGCTCCGGAAAAACATGGTTGAAAGCCAGATTAAGGCCCGTGGTGTAAGAGACAAAAGAGTCTTAGATGCCTTTTTAAAAATTCCCAGGCATATTTTTGTAGGCCCGGACCAGCGGCCCCTGGCTTACGAGGACCACCCCCTGCCCATAGAACATGACCAAACCATCTCCCAACCCTATATCGTCGCCCTGATGACCGAAGCCCTGGAGCTTAAAGGTGATGAAAAAGTCCTGGATATCGGGACCGGTTCCGGCTACCAGACCGCAATCCTGGCAGAACTGGCCGGGCACGTTTACACCATTGAACGGTTTGAGAAACTCTCCCGGTCCGCTTCCATAATGCTCGACGAGTTGGGCTATGATAATGTAACCTACAGGATCGGTGACGGAACCAAAGGCTGGCCTGAAGAAGCTCCCTTTGACGGAATTCTGGCAGCAGCCGCATCCGAAAAGATCCCCCCGGCCCTTCTGGAACAGCTGGCCCCCGGGGGCAAACTGGTCATCCCCGTCGGCGACATGGGCGGGCAGGAGCTCCTGGTGATCAGCAAAGACAGCCGGGGCAATATCAATCGGGAAAGCCTTGGCGGCTGCCGCTTTCTCCCATTGGTTGAACAAAAAGATAACTAATAGAGCTGGCTTTATTTCACCGTATTATTACCGCCTTTTTGGGCTTCATGAAGTCTCTTATCACCCCGGGCAAGTGTAAGAACTGCTGCCATTCTCTTTATCAGCTGTGTTATTTTAATTGAAGAAGGCGGGGTAAAATCCCCCGCCTTTTGCATTTGTTTTTTACCGGCCCTTATATTCGGGAGGCCGTCCCGGAGGGGCCTGCAAGCCGGCCAGGGCATCTTCGGTGGAGAATATCTCCTGCAACCGATCCAGTTCGAGTTCTATAGCCTTATCGGTATCGGCACCGGCCTGGGCGTCGATCAGTTCATTGGCCATCTTCAAGGCCAAAGGCGCCTTTTTAGAAACGATCCGGGCCGTCTTAGAGGCAAACTCTTCATCAACTCCCTGGGGAGGCTGCCCTTTAAGCATAAGTTTTACGTTTTCAGGAGAAAAGGCATTTTTAATCTGGCTGTAAGAAGCAGGGATCTCCCGGAAACTGTACTTATCGGGAACTCCCTCATCAATCAACTCTTTGATTGCCCTTTCTACTTCCGGCAACTCCACCAGCCTGTTTACAATGCCCAGCTCAAAAGCATCCTTAGCCCGCAGGGTTTTGCCGGTAAAGACGAAGTACTTGGCCAGTTCCGGGCCGACATGCCTGCTCAATCGGTACATGCCTCCCAGTCCGGGATAAATACCGATGCCTGTTTCGGGGAAGCCGAGCGAACCGCCGGTAGTGGCCACGATAGCCTGGCAGGCCAGGGCCAGCTCACTGCCGCCGCCCAAAGACAGCCCGTCCAGCAAAGCTATTGTGGTTCTGGGTGATTCTTCGATCCTCTTCAGCAGTTCATGGCCCTGACGGGTAAATTCATAAATGGCCTTGAAATTATCGTTTTTCATATTTTTCACGAAAAAGCCGATATCTGCCCCGGCCACGAACTCCTTGCCGGCCGCCTGTATGACAATTCCGTTTACTGAGGGATCCTTTTCTGCCTGATCAAATTCCCGGGCCAGCTGATCCACCACCGCGGGATTGAGGGCATTCATCGCCTCCGGCCTGTTGATGGTAATGTAGGCAATATTACCTTTGATCTCCAGGTCCACGTACTTAAAGGTAAAGGGCTCGCCTTTTTCTTTCTGCTTTTTAATCAGGCCTGAAACTTTGAAATCCGGGTGGCGTTTGCTCATCTCGCTGACAATACGGTAAGCTTCATCAATCCCGATCCGGTTGGCCAGTTCAAAAGGTCCGTAGCGCCAGCGCAGCCCGATTTTTGCGCCCCGGTCCGTATCTTCCATCGTCGCCACTTCCTCTTCAACCAGGTCCGATGACACCCCGATCGCTGTAGCGTAAAGGCGATCAGAAACCAGCGAAAACTTGGATTCATCCACATCACCGCTGAGATCCCAGTTTTGCTTTGACTCGAACTGTTTGCGTAAAAGATCCGGAGCATCGTAAAAAGGCCCGATTTCTTTACCGAGGACAACGGCGGAGTGGTAAGCAATAGGCACCCCGGTAACATTAATCAATTCAAAGGGGCCCATGCCAATTTTAAAAGCATTTTTGGCCGCTTCTTCGATAGTGGGGATATTAGCCGCTCCTTCTTCAAGGATACGGATCGCTTCGACATACCAGGGAATAAAAAACCTGTTTACTGCAAAACCGGGGGAATCCTTGACTACAATTGTAGTTTTACCGTGCAGTTTACTGATAAGCAGCGCTTTATTGAGGATTTCTTCACTGGTTCCTTCATGGCAGACAATTTCAAGGAGACGGTTCATGGCCGGGTGATAAAAATAGTGCATCCCAATGACCCGATCCCGGTAGCTGGTATAACCGGCCAGATCCATGACCCTGAAACTCGAGGTGTTGGTAGCCAAAACCGTATCCGGGGGACAAATTCCGTCCAGGGAGCTGAAAACTTCACCTTTTACCTTTTCATTTTCAAAGACCGCTTCTAATACAAGGTCCCGGTCAGCCAGGTCTTCTAGTCTGGTTGTCCCTTTAATCCTGGAGAGGGTGTTTTCAACCTGTTCCTGGGTAAAGATCTTCCGTTCCACCCCCTGTTGCAGGGTCTGCTTGATGTTGTCCAGGCCTTTCTGCAGGAATTCATCCGCAATATCGGCCAACTTAACATCCAGACCTTCCTGGGCCATTTTCTGGGCTACACCGCTCCCCATATTACCGGCGCCTACGATACCTACCTTGTACATACCTCCCATTATTAACCTCCTCTGATGTAGTTGATCCTTCGATTTCCCGCCGGGCTAAAAACAAACCCGTTATTTCAATTATAATCGCTGCTCCTAAGAGCTCTTTATGCCGAGCAGACGGCACAGCGAATCAAGCTGTTCTTCATCCACCTCGAACAGCCATTCTTCTTCAAGCAGCTGGCGCAGGTAATCCTTCGCTCCAGACTGCGGTTCAAGCGCTTCAGCCATCCTCATGTAGATATCAGGGGTATAATCGTAAACCCGGACCAAATGTTCTAGTTTGTACTTGATGTTATTGATATTGGTGGGCACAGCCATGCATTTCTGGGCCATTAACGGGCAGGTGATTGAATCTTTTTGGGTCGAAAACTCAAAGAACTTACTGCACATCGGGCAAAAATACTTGCCTGTATCCATATCGCCCAGAATTTCAAGGCTGTCCAGGGTAATCTTCTCCTTTACGCCCAGCTTTTCTTTTAACAGGTCCAGGGCAGGTTCCAAAAGCTCGAAGAAAATATCTTCATCCCAAACTTTTTCCAGATCGGTCAGCACCAGGGTAATCTCTCCCGAGCGAATCCGCTGCCCCGTTTCACTTCCTGATATGGTGATGATGAAGCTTTTAATAGTCTGCAGCGGCTCGTGCCTGTACTCAAAGTTCCATTGATCGAGGAAATCAAGGTATACTTCCACCCATTTGGCAGCTGCTTTTTGGGGATCACCTTTTGCCAGAAAGGCCAGCATTTTCTGGGGTATTTTCGGGTAAAAGAGGCCAATCTTTTCCAGGCTGATTGTAGATTCCGGCCCTACCAGCTCTATCGGTATGGGACTGTTGATACAAATTCTGGGCATATAGGGACAGACCGGTTCCTCCATAGAAAAGAGCATTTTGCAGGTCAGGCACCAGTAACGGTTTGACGCTGATTTTTCTCCTTTCGGCATCTCCGCCACTCGAGCCATGATTTTATCCCGGTTCTTGAACATTTTTATACCTCCAACAAGCGGTTAGTTTTATATGCTCAACTTAAGATTAAAAAACTGCACAGTATCAGGACTTGGCCTGTCCGACTTCCCGGCGTCCTCTCTTTCCGCCGGCGCCTGCTGCTTCCTGCGCTATAATGATGGTAGGCGTTAGAGGAATAAGCTAACCGAGCCGGTTTGTTGGAATTATATGATATTTCTACATTTCCGGAAAAATACCTGCCAGCCAGGATAAATGATACATCTAGTTTTAGAATGCTTATGCTGCTTACAGGTAAATAAAGGTATAGATAAGTCGAAGAAGGGCTGAACCTGGAAACCAGTGGGTAATATTTATTTAGAGGGCCAAGATGATTACAGATTCAGTTCATATTTTTGTTCGGTCATCTCTCTGCCCCACATCCGGGTCTTTGTTTCTTCAGTAACCTTGAAACCGAAAGATTTATACAGGCCGGCTGCCCGGGGCAGGATGTCCACGGTTAAGAGGAAAATGGAAGAATAACCGCAGCGGCGGGTAAAAGCAAGCGCTTCCTCGATTAATTGCCTGCCTACCCCGCGTTCTCTGATTTCAGGGTCAAGCAGCAGCCAGCGCAGCTGAGCCTGCTCATCACTGCACTTTACTACTGCCACCGAGCCCATTACCAGGCCGTCTCTTTCTACAATCCAGATCCGTTCCCTGGGACCTTGATTTTTTATAAACTCAGAAAGGGGGATGGCAACATAGGGTTCAAAGGTATGGTCAAAACCGCATTCTTCAGCGTAAAGTTTTCCGTGCATAAAGGTAATATAGCCTGTATCTCCTGGCTTGATTGTAGTTCGAATAATTATCCCGCTTGTATTGACCATCCCTAATCATTCTTCCTTTAATCTTTGGCCAGGTTTTCCATTTTTTCAAGATAAAACAGGGCCTGGAATTGCCTCATTTTGATATCTTCGGCAAGCTGTTCTTTTTCCGGCCCCTCGGGCATCCTGTTCTTTTTCCGTTTCAGGCTGGCAATATAATCAGATAGCTGCCTGACTTCCCTGGTCAATTTGAGCAGTTCATCATTTTGCTCGGCCATAGCAGATCACCCTGCCTGAACCCAAATTTTATAGAATACCTTTTCTGTTTTTTCCAATCTTATCCTTCCCGATCATCAATTATGGCCAGGAATATTTTTACCAGCCCGGGATCAAATTGACTGCCGGCGCGCTTTCCTAATATTACTGGCAGCACATTTCAACATTTCATCGCCTTTAACGTGGTTATAGATGGCATTAATCAGTTTCAAACCATTGACATCAGCGATAATAATGCTGATCGGAAGCTGCCGGTCTACATAAAGCCTTTTAATTTCTGTATCCAAATAATAACGGTTTTATAGGTCGGCCAGGTTATCATGGAAGCTCATGTAGATAATCTTTTCTTCAGCTTTTTTTTCCGATCGGTAATATCAGTCAGCACACCCTGGACTTGGTATAATTCGTTACCTTTCATAAAAATCCTGCCTTTATGTCAACACTTTTACCACTTAATTACACTTAATTAATTGACGCGTGGTATTTAAAAAGATATAAACATACCAGGACATAATATAAAATGGGAGCAAACAACAGCCAAAAACTGCAAACAAAGGAGAGTTGTCAGAAATGACCAAAATGGAACCGGGCCTGACCGGAAAAGCCGAAACAACCGTAAGCGAATCTAACACGGCCCTTGAAATTGGCAGCGGCAGCGTCCCTGTTTTTGCCACCCCGATGCTGGTCGCCTTGATGGAAATTGCTGCTATCAACTCCCTGGAAAGACATTTGCCTGAAGGACGGACCACTGTAGGAATTAAAATCGACATCACCCATACAGCGGCTACACCGGTCGGTATGACTGCAACCGCCCGTGCCGAACTGGTTAAAGTGGATGGCAAAAGGCTTGTTTTCCAGGTTTCAGCAGAAGATGAGGCCGGCCCAATCGGAGAGGGCTGGCATGAACGTTTTATCGTCGATCAAGAAAAATTTATATCCAGGGCAAAAGAGAAAATATAGATTGTCTCGCCCCCAGCCAGATCTCGGCCACAGTTAGAATTTGTACAATTTAAAACAGGGGAATTGACTTTTTTTCACCATATTAATATAATGTCTATAGTTTTAATAGTTAATTGGCTTTGCACTGACAATCCCTTTGCAGGGAATGATTTAATTGCTGCGTAAAATAAAAAGATAATTGCAAGGAAAAAAGGTTGACGGTGCCGGAGTAAAAGTGACCCGGGTTATCGGGAAACCAGATGTTTAAGACTTTGATCCTTTTTTAATGCTTGATGCTTTTGGCAATGACGATCTGAAAACATGTATAAAGGCACCATGACAGCGGCATCACCAGGCTGGCGAGGTAAACGATGGATTTTACAGGTGATGATGGACAATGAAACCTCTTGCAATAAAACTCATACCTGCTTACCGGCAAAAAGCTACAACCCTGCCAAAACAAATCACAATTAACAACCGGGAAAGGGGGGTTGATTTGGTTTGTCTTAAATTTTAATTATTGATTGTATCATCTTTTGCAGGAATAGCATATTATCTCAAGAATTATAATTCAATAGGAAAAATATCTCATGAAAAAATATAAAAAGGGCGGGTGGAAAAAATGAAAAAAGGATTGGGATTGCTGGTTTTTTTAGTGGTAGTATTAATGATTGCTACCGCGGGATGTGGAGAAACCGAGGAGACGCCAGAAGCAGTCGAAGAACCGGCCGAGCCCGAAGAAGATGCTCCGGTTGAAGAAGCTGATGTTGATGAAGATGTGGACCCTGAGATAGATGGCGAGGAAGAACTTTTTGATGTTGACTACTGGGTAGCCCCGGAAACCTACCAGGATTTTGTAGCCACAATTAAAGAAATCCAATACAGCGTAGGGGAAGTGGGGGGCGAAAAATTCAGCATTAATTACAAGCATTTAGGGACAGAAGAAGTCGAGGGAGTACAAACCGACAAGGTCGAGTTTAGTATTGAAGGAGAAGGCAACTTTACAATGTGGATTGACGGTGACGGTGAGTTCAGGAGGCTTGTAACAAATGGCGAAGAATTTCCGGCCGAGATGGCCCAAATGGTTGCTGCGCCGATGATGTCTATGGTAATGCTGCCGTTTCACCAGGTTGATGCTTATAACATAGCAAATCTCGGTAGACATACTGTTGATGGGATAACACACAGGCATATCGGTACTGATACCGAAACTTACGGCGATCTTTCCGCCAGGGTTCATTCCATTGAAATAAGCGCAGGCCCGCCTGCCGTTCCAGAAGGCGAGTCGGGTTCTGCTATTATAAAAGTAGCTGATTTTGGAGATTTTCAGATGGTTACCGGCTGGGAAGTCCACGATGCCGACGGCGAAAGCTTTGAAGGCGAATTTGTAGTAGAAAAAATATATCTGCGTTAATACAGCAGTCCAGTAAGGCGGGCCTGTCGATGAGCCTGGATTAACGGCAGGCTCGCTTTTATACATATCTGCACCGGGAGGGATCTGCTGTTGGATAATTCGAACCAGGGGAAAGAAAAGAATATTTTAGCCGGAGAAAAACCGGCACTTCTGATCATCGACATGGTCAAAGATAATTTAGAAGCCGAACATCCTCTGCCGATCACAGAAGCGGCCAGAAAGATTGTTCCGCCCATAAATGACCTGATCCGGGTATTCAGGGAACAGAAATGGCCGGTTATTTTTTCCACCGATGCTTATTATCAAAATGATTTTATTTTTACCGGCCGTCTCCGGCCTCATTCACTGGTTGGAACCCGTGGGGCAGAAATTGCAAGCAGTCTCGACTACAAGCTGGAATACGATACCTGGTTGCCCAAGCCGCGGTTTTCTGCTTTTTTTCAAACCGGGCTGGGAAAAAGCCTGCGCGATCAAAATATAACCCTGTGCGCAGTAGCGGGAGTCACCACCAACTTTTGCGTTCTGGCCACTGTCCTGGATGCCATATGTCACGATTTCAAGACCATCCTGCTTGAAGACTGCACCGCCGCTTACCCGGAAAGCAACCACAACCGGACCATAGAAATGTACAGGAAAAACCCGCTTTACCCCTTGCTCCGAGTAACTTCAGCGGGAGAACTTTGAAACCTTATTTTTAAGAGATTTGATTCAAACGATATATCAGCCAGAAGTGCTAATTGCTCAGTAATTTCAACATTGCCAGTGCTTTGCGGGCATCCTGCCTGTTGATATTGTTTTCCCCAAGAATTTCAGTCTCCCGCCCTCCTGGAGACTTGCTGGTATCAACCACAACAGCATGGGAGCTGTTCGGGGTTACCGGTTCGGCTTGTTTTCCCTGAAAGCAAAGCCCCACAGCTGTAATTTTCATATTTGACAACTTTTCCAGTAAAAGATTGAAATCTATATGGCTGTTGCCCCAGCTGTCCATGGAAACTATGGCTCCGTCAGGTTTAAGGGCGCCCACCCATGTGCCAAGGCGATCGATGATATATTTCTTGCTTTCATAATCAGCCGCTATTCCTACCACTATTACCCCCACCGGTCGGCAATCGTTATCATCACCCAGTAATTCCAAAAGGGGATCTTTGAAATGGTGCCTGGTAGTTTCCTTGGTAGAAGGGCCAATTCCCATGTTTTATTCCTCCCGGAACATTATTCAGCCTTCAAAGCACGGTCCAATACTGTTTGGGTTAAAAGCAAGTTCTTTCAAGTCAAGGCCCTCAGAGCTCCATCCCGGTATTCATTTGGAGTTAAAAATACGGGCATGTTTCCCAGATCGATTATGGAGCGGCTACCTTCAACTCCGCATGGCTCATTGGGTAAAACAAAAAAGTCATGCATTGCGCCTTGACCCGGAAGCAGTTTTATGAGAAGAACCTTTTTTTTACCGTGATCTAAAAGTTCTTCAAAAACGTGTTTTTCCGTATAGGCCTGCCCGTCTATTTTCTTTAATTGATTTCGGATTTTTTGAAGATAATCGTCCGCTGCCTGGTGGGCTGCCATAATTCCTTTTCGGGAAAAAGTAACCCCTTCCTTCAAATTAAGCCGGATCAAGATAATAAAATCCCGGCCGGATGGGGTGCCGGGGCGATCGGTTAACATCTTTTCGTTTAAAAAGCCGGCCGAGCTGCCGATTTGAGCCGGCGGTTTCCCACCGGCATCGGCCAAAGTCAAAACTGTGCTAACCCCGGTCAGGGTATGAGTAATTCCTTCTCCCAGGCGCCCCAAAACCTTGCAGGCAATGGGAATCACATCGAGAATGGATGGAACTTCCCTATGAAGCTGTCCGGGTTTTAGGATATCTACCTCGATTCGGCTGAGCAGAGGTACAAGTTCCCCGGACAAAGGCAAATTCTCATGCTCGACAAATAGTGTACCGCCTTCAAATTTACTCTCGGGGGCAAATTTCACTTCTTCGACATGATAAACCTTTATAACAAGTCGTTTTGTTGAAGCCTCTGCTTTTTGGCTCATGCTCTATGAAGCTTCCTCTCCGCCGGTATACCGGTACGGCAAAGGCACTATAGTTGTCGGTGTGGTTATTTCCACTAATTGCTTCAAAGTGTCGCGCAGCACATTTCTCTGTTTTTCCTGGTTGTTTGGTTCACCCAGGTTTGCCCCCATGGGCACCAGGGGTGCTGAGGCGCGGGGAGTTCCATAATGTCTGGCTATGGGAGGAAGGGCAGCTATTAGTATGGTCGGGATACCCGCATTTTCAATCGCTCTCTGCACAATCACGGCAGAGCGGTGACAGGTCCCTCACCCAGCTGTTAAAACGACAGCATCAACACCCTCGTTTTTTAAAATTTCTACAATTTCCGGGCCGGTTTCTTCTTTCAACTTAATTTGATCACCGCCTCCACCCATAAAACCGAAATGGGTGTCTGCAGATTCTTTTACAAATCCTTCTCCCGCCAGCTCATGCAAACGGTCGAGAGGGAACATACAGTTTATATCTTTGTTGGCATCTGCATTATCATACCCGCCATGAGTCACCATGAGTTCCGAAGCTGGAGTATCACCGGGAATTTCTCGGAAGGTATGATCACCAGCCAGGTTGAATTTCTTGTCCTGCTTGCGATGGACACCGGCTGCTGTGACGAGAGCTATTTTCATATCCTGCAATTCTTTTTCCACAGGCGTCCAAACCGGTTCCGGGGATAAGGGAACATTGATCTCTGACTGCAGGCCTTTCACTAAGGTCATCTCGGTCATTATATTACCTCCTTTATGATCTTTAGACTTAAGCCTATTCCCCTCTACGGGATGATAATGAGGTTTCATTGGGGACAGCTTCAACATTCCTGCCGGTTTGTGATTTGATTAGATCCAGGTTATTTTCTTTAACGTTCCGGTTGTACGAGCTTTCCGCAGCTTTGATTTCTTTGCCGGCCATTACCGCTTTCAACATGGATGTGGCCCGCACAGCATCTTCAGGGCAAAGAGTATTATTGGCCAGAACTTCGTTTTCGATTCCTTCTTCCGATTTGTTTAGTTCAATCATGTTCCTCATATACTCATTCCCCATCACCAGGGCGCCCTGAACGGCGGAAAAAGTAAGCCCCACGACTGGAATGCCGCGAATTCCCATCTGGTAATGATGAATAGCAAAATCAATATGGTTGTTGCCGAAACCTTCAGTTCCTATAAAAACTCCGTCAACATCCATTGCTTCCACCATCATGCCCAGCCTTTCAGAAACAAAGTATTTCTCTGAGTTCAAATGAGGGGATCCGATAAAAGCGATGCCGGCCAGATCCAGTTCTTCGTCGTTAAGGACTTCTAAAATCAGAGGTTCTCTCCAGTAATGCCTGGTATTTTCTTTGGATGCCGGACCTACACAAGTTAGAGCATGCACCCCACCATCAAGAGCTTCCAGGGGATTTAAAACCACCGGCAGGTTACCCAGGTCAATTATGGATATACTGCCATCCAGCCCGCCTGGCTCGGCAGGTAAAACGGCATTATCATGCATGGCTCCCTGGCCCATGATTTCTTTTATCACCAGCACCTTTTTCTGATGCGGTCTTCTTTTATAGGCCAGTTCCTCTTCCCGGTCAAACATGTTTTCATCGGCCTGTTTGAGCGCTTCTCGAATCTCCTGGATTATATAATCGGTCACCTCGTGCACGGCAACAGGGCCTCTTCTTTCCATGTTCATTTTTGCTTTGATGACGGCTTCGGTTTTTATGATAATATCGCCTGTATCGGGGGCCCCGGGTCTTCCCCACATGATTGTTTCTTCCGGTTTACCTTCGGTGGAACCAAACTCACCGATTTGCACTCCTTCGGCATCGGTGCCGGTAACCAGGACAACCACTCCATCCAGAGCCCTGGTAACACCGCTTCCAAGAGAGCTATCTCCTTCTTTAGTCGCTACAGGCTGAACATCGAGAATGGTTTCACTGTATTTTTTATAATCTTCCGGAGTAACAATATCGAGTTTAAGCGAAACAACCAGGTCATTTTGAGCGGCGGCTTCTTCGACAATGCTTTCCCTTATATAAAGGGTATTCCCCTCGAGCCTGGTTTCCGAACCAAATTCTATCTTTTCAACCGGGTAATACTTGCGAACAAGTTTCCTCTCTTCAACTGTTCTCTTCTGTTCTTTTTCACCTGCCGCTTTTACCTGAGCTTCCCGGCCTTCCTGTATTTCTTCACCAACCTGTGCCGGAACATTTTGCATTCCGGATGTGCCTACCGGTATTTCCAGGTAAATATCTTCACCTTTACCAATTTTTATTTTAACACTGCCGGCAGGAGGCTGGGCCTGAGAGAAATCGTTCCGGCCAGCCGCCTCTGCTTTGGGTTGCTGTTTCGGTCTTTCAGCCTGCGCCGGAGCCGAAGAGGCTACTTCCCCTTCTACCAAATCAGGCGTTAAAGGAGAAAGAGCGTCAACATCCCGGTTCAATCTGGTTCCCAAAGCCTCCCCTATAGTTAAACAATCATCAGGAATAGCCAACAGGCCGGAATCAATTAGATCGGGAAGAATAGACGGCTCTTCCAGGCTGGCGGCATCAATTTCTGATCCTTTATCCTTACGACAGCATAACACTGCTGGCTCATCTTCATAACGCTTCGCGTCTTCGGGTGTAATGGACACAAACAACACCTGCCTTTACTTAAAAATAATTTATTTAGACTTTGTTTTTCTAACCAGGCGATTTCCAGCCGCTCTCATGATATGGTCTGTGCTGTGGTAAACCGGAACTCCTACACGAGGAGCTACATCAGTAATGGTATTAGTTCATTCTTCACAGGAACCGGTTAGCAGCGCATCAACCCCTTTTTTCTTAAATTCTATGACCGTTTCCGCCTGGCCCGGGCATATCCCGGGCTTGGTGCAGCGAAAGCGTCCGTTAACTTCTTCCATCCTCTTACATTTGGCAGCGATTACCTCTTTTGCTCCCATTTCCCGGGCAATCTTATACAATCTTTCTTCCTGGGCCCCGCATTCGCAGGCCAGAACACCAAATACCTTCTCTGCCCTGGGAAAAGGCATGCCGACCATTATTCCCCCCGTGGTCTTAATGACCGGCGAAGAAAATGTTCCTGATTTGCCAGTGAAAGGGCCGCCTACAACAATTTCTCCATGCGGTTCTATAACTCCACCGGCAGCTTCAATGTAAAGTCCAACCGGCATCCCGAGGGGAACATCCATAAAGGGCCGTCCTTTTTGGGCGTTTCGAACTCGCCCCGCCACGGTAATATCCTTGTCGATAAAGGGCTTCCGGAGTTCAATAGCCTCTACGATCCGCTTTATGGTCTCCACATTTTGAATCAGCAGGCCGTTTTCTGTAGGCAGCTCACCTGGTTTCATTTCCAGACCCACCAATTCCCGTACAATAACCCTTTCATCTCCGGCGGGGTATCGATCGGGCAGCAATTTAATCCGAATTCGCTTTTCCTGCGTACACATTTTATGCAGCTCTTGAGCCATCGCTTTGTTTTTTTCTTTTAAAACGATCAAGGCGATCGGAGCCCCTGTTATTTCCTGCAAATATTTTAGGCCCCGGATCAGAACATCTGGATGGTCCTGCATAAACTTTATGTTATGCTGAAGCATGGGCTCGCATTCCGTTCCGTTGGCAATAACCATTTTTGCGTTTTTTAGAGATTTAATCTTTATAGCGGTGGGAAAACCGGCTCCGCCTGCGCCGACAATGCCTGCTTCACTGATTGCCTCGAGGTAATCGGAAGGTTCATCAATTGGTATAAAATCAGCTCTTTGCTTTTCTTCTCCGGTTACAATTATCCTGTCGCCGGCGACCTCTTCTACTGTTCCCGATACTCCGGCGTGAATATTCGCTCCCAGGCCGTTCGGTTCAGCTAAGAGCCGGCCCCTGCTTACAGTATCGCCGGGGGCAACAACAGGTACGGCCGGGGCTCCCACATGCTGCAGCAGGGGATAATGTATTTTCATAATGGTTTTTCCTCCTCCTTATTATCAGGTTTATTCTTCAAAGTATTTATAGATTCCTTTAAACGGGTTATAAAAAGTAAAGCCTGTATTTTGGCAACTGGAACAATAAGTTTTCTGCCAGAAATACCTCAACAGACTCCAGCTCGATAAAAGGAACCAAGTCGATCCGGCCGGCAACTGACCCCGATTTTAGCTTTAAAGTATGCGGTTCCCACTGACCGTTTCCACCGGGTATTTTTTCTTTACTTGCTCCTTTTATTGTAGTTGACTCTATTTCCCCGCTTTCTGAAAATCTTGCCCCCACTATTATCCCATTCTTTTACAGCAAAAGCTGTAAAAATTTCTCCTGTTTTGCAGGTATATTGAGGCCGCATCTAATCGGCTGAAAGTTTATAATACCACCTTAATCATCTATGCTAATGGGTGAAAATAGATTAAGATCCTTCTAAGAGAAGCCGTTTTGATTTAAAATACTAAAACAAACCGGACCCACAAGGGGGAGGAATTTATATGTCTTTTAGCGGATCGATTGCATTTTTTGGCGTGTCCGACCTGTCAGAAACAGACAGTTTTTATCGGGGCAAGCTTGAACTTGAACTTTACAAGGATCAGGGCTTGTGCCGGATTTACAAAGTTCCCGGCGGAGGAATGATTGGGTTTTGCTCCCACATGGCGGTGACTGCCCGGGAAAAGAGCCCGATCCTGACCTTCCTGGCAAAAGACGTGGACAGGTGGTATGCAAGGCTGAAAGAAAAGGGTACCGAAATGGCAGGCGGGCCAAAAACCAACCCCCGCTTCAACATTTACCACTTCTTCCTGACTGATCCGGACGGCTACACTGTCGAGATCCAGCGCTTCCTGGATTGATCGATAATCCGGGAAGCCGCAGGACATTAAAAAGAAGGAGTGACAGTGGGGGCGGGGCAATTTTGTCACATTCAGCGGAGCTTGTCTTTCAGCACCAGGCTGACTGTGAAAATGAACAGGAAAAATACGGCCCCGCTGATGTAGGGCAGGTTAAGGTTGACATCAAGCATGTAGCCAGCCCACAGGGGCCCGATCATCCGGCCCAGACTCATGTAGGATTCGGCAATGCCCATGGCCGAGCCCTGGGTGATGGTGGTTTTTTTTGAGATGAAGGCCATGGTAGAGGGCTTAAGCAGGGCATTAAACAGGTTGAACAGGCCCACCGTGACGAGCATGGTCACATAGTCAACCGCCAGCAGCATCAGGTAAAAGCCGGCAGCGCTGCCGGCAAGGGACAGCTTGATCACGCCCCCTTCACCCAATTTTTTGGTCAGGGGGCCGATCACCAATCCCTGGGCCAGGGCATAAATCAAGCCGGTCACCATCAAGATAGTGCCCACTTCTTCGGTGCCAAAACCAAACGTGCCGGCGGCAAAGAGGGCGTAAGCCCCGGTAAAATTCGACTTGCCAAAGTTGATGGCAAAAGCGATGATTAGGGCCAGGGCAATCGGGGTATAAAGGGCCTGGCCCATACCCCTCACTTCCATCAGGGTGATATTTTCTAAGGTTTCCGATCGCTTCTCCGGGGGCAGGGACTCCGGAAGCAGGAGCAGGATGGTAATACAGGTCAGCAGGCAAAACCCGGCGGCAACAAAGAAGGGAAAGGTAAGCGATATCCCGGCCAGGAGGCCGGCAAAGCCGGGGCCGATTATTACCCCGAGTCCGGCGGCGGCCCCGATCTTGCCCATGGCCCCGCTTCTGGAATCCTCGCTGCTGCTGTCGCTGATGTAGGCCATCGATACCGGCAGCATGGCACTCGATAATACACCTGAACCGACCTGGGCCACGTAAAGCATCCAGATTTCGGTGGCAAAGCCGAAGAAAACCATGGCGCTGCCCAGGCCGATCATGCCGACAACCAGGATCGGCCTGCGGCCATACTTGTCGGAAACTTTTCCCCAGACCGGGGCAAACAGCAGCTGCATCAGTCCGAACAGGAACAGTAAAGTCCCGAACTGGGCTCCTCCTCCCCCCATTTCTTCGATGAAAAAAGGCAGGACGGTGTAGGCCATCCCGTAGCCGAGCATGGCGATAACGATGCTTATGAATAGAATGACAATATTTTTTTGGTTCATAATCCAGCCCCTTCCCCTGTAGATATAACCCGGTGGGCTCTTCTGAGTTTGATATATAACCGGCTTGTGCTGCCACGGCCGCCGTGGTGCCTGCCGGAGCAAACCGGCTTAATAACATCCTTCAAGTTCAATCCAGGATTTCCACAATGCCCGTTTCCCCGTTTACCCTGACCTTCTGGCCGTCTTTCAGGTCAGTGGTGACGTTGGCCACCCCGGCTACCGCCGGAAGCCCGTACTCCCGCGATACGATCGACCCGTGCGACATGCTCCCGCCCGTTTCCATGACCAGAGCCCCGATCCTCAAGAACAACGGGGTCCAGGCCGGGTTGGTGGCCACGGTAATCAGGATGTCTCCGCTTTCAAGCTTGCCACCTTCGGAGGGATCGGCAAGGATTTTAACCCTGCCCTCATAAACCCCCGGCGAAACGGCTATCCCCCGGTAAGCATTTTCGGCCACCCGGTCAACCACGGCATAAATGCTCTCCCCGGTGCCGGTCAGGATCCTGGGAGCGGGGCGGTTCAAATCCCGGTAGTAACCAGGTTTTTTCTGCTCCACCAGGGGCTTTAAATCATGGTAGGAACGGATATCCTCCCGGGTCAGGTAAAATATGTCCAATTTATCTTCCAGCCGTCCTTCTTTGGTCAGTTCTTCACCGGCCTCAATCATCACCGCCCGGAAGATACCGAAAGCCTTGGAACCGTAGAACTTGGGCACTTCCCGCATGCCGAACAGCTGCCGGTAACCCCGGAGCATTTTCCCGGCCCGCCGGGCTGCTCCCCTGCCGGCTGCCGCCTTCAGTTCACTTTCGATCCGCTCAATGGCCTCTTCAGCCTCCTGCTGCTCGCGGTAAAACCGCTCTATGCGCTGATCGTAATCTTTGCTATCGATATAGTAATTGATCAGGTCCAGGATATATCCCGGTTCCTCTTTCCAGGTTGCGGTCCCAACATCGAATTCAAAGGAAGATTTATGGCCGTACTTGTCAAGAAAAGCAGTCACCTCTTCCTCTCCGGGAGCGGCCCTCTTTTCTCTTTCATCTAAGCTTTTAGCCGCCCTGAGCAGGTCCATCCCCATTTCCGTGGTCACGTTGTAGGGCAGTGCCTTGCCTGCATTTTCCAGCTCGGTAGGATCAAGCTGGTTTTTTTCCAGCACTTCCTTGACCCGGTCCATGACGCGCAGGGTCAGGACACCGTAAAAAAACCCCGAGGTTACGCCCATAAATACTGCGCCGCAGTTATCCTCGACAAATTTAAGTCTCTCTTCAACCGTCTTCAGGGAGCGGCTTTCCTGTTCCAGGCGGGCGATTGTATTTTCAGCTATCCGAAACGCTTTCTCTCTGCCCTTTTCCGGATTGAATGCGCCGTATAACGCCTTGCCCATTACATTCAGCAACAGGCCTACCAACCCCGGATGGATCAACCTTCTCAGGTTGGGTTTTTCCCTGTCACCGGCCATCAGCTCAGCTTTATTTTGCTCCATGACCTGTAGAAGCGCTTTCGTCGTCATCGGCTCCCGGTCCAGGGGGTCAAGCGATTTTTGTTTAAGCCTGTTCTGAACTCTTTCCAGCCTGAGCAGATCGGTCATGTCGAAAAACATCCTGCCGGCCAGGTTATGAAACCACCACAGGTCAAGTTCTTCTTTTTTGGGCCGGCCTTTGCTAAGCCTTGATACCATGTCCCTGGTCAGCTCTTCAAAGAAGTCGAACCCGAGGGGGGTAAAGGGATCTTTGACCGCCTGCCAGGCCATGTTGATATTGACATAAATCCGCAGTTCATCTTCATGGCCGCAGGCGTCAGGAACGGGGAACAGGGCAGTAATCGGCCTGGTCTGGACCAGGTAAAAGCGGCCCCCTTCATAAGCCCACTCGATATCCTGGGGAAAACCAAAGTATTCTTCCACATCCAGGGCCAGCTTGAGCAGTTCACTTCTTTCCTCTTCATTAAGAGTAACTGCAGCTTGCCTCTGCTCATCTATGTCTGCTAGCTCGCTGCCTCCTTCCCTTTTTACAGTCATTACTTTTTTGACGGCGATATATTCACTGATCACCCGGCCCTTTTTTTTGTCGATCACCCACTGGTCCGGCTCAACTTCGCCTGAAACAATCGCTTCACCGAGGCCCCAGGATGAGCTGAGCGAGACCTGATCTCTGCGCCCGTTCACCGGCTTGGCCGTAAACATAACCCCCGATTTTTCCGAGTCAATCAGCTTCTGAACCACTACTCCGTGGGCCAGGTCTTTGCTGCCAATGCCCTGACGGGCCCGGTAAGAAACGGCCCGCTCATTCCAAAGCGAAGCCCAGCAGTTTTTTACGGCTTCATAAAGCTTTTCTTCTCCCTTGATATTTAAAAAAGTGCTGTACTGGCCGGCAAAAGAAGCACCGGGCAGATCTTCAGCCGTAGCCGATGAACGGACAGCCACCCCGGGGCGGCCCAGTTCTTCATAGGCCCGGTTGATATCTTCCTTGACCCCTTCCGGGATTTTGCCACCGGCAAACAGTCCCTTGATCTCTTCCGCGGTTTCCTTAAGAATTATCGCTCTTTCAGCTGAAACAGCGCATTCACTGCTTTCATTTACTTTTTCATCCAGCCCGGCCAAAAGCTTTTCGATCTGCTTTTCCAGACCGTTGGCCTCAACAAACTCGCGGTATGAATCAACCAGCAGCACAAAGCCTTCCGGAACCGGCAGGCCGGCTTTAATCATCTCGCCCAGGTTGGCGCCCTTGCCTCCGGCAGCAGGCAAATCTTCCTTACCAACTTCATTAAGCAACTTTACGAACCCGACTTTTTCCATTAACCTCCACTCCCTTTCATGTGCTTTGTGTGACAGTGGGGACGGACCCAACTGTCACCATCTGCAAAACATACCGACCGTAGGTATGTTTTGTGAAAATTTTTTTACTCCATCAATCGGACCCGTTTCATAACCGGGCCGCGCAGGTCAATTTTTCCTTCCCTGACCTGTAACATCCTTTCCAGGACTACTTCATAAAAATAGACTTTTCGGTCCAACCTTTCCAGGAACTCCTCGTAACTGATACCGTTTTCCCGGTCGTAGTAGCTGTTTTGCAGGTCATGTAGCGCCCCGGTCAGGTTAAAGCCGACATCAAGCAGAAATTCGGCCATGTCCATAGAATCAACGGGGTCGCCAAACACCCCTTCTTTGACCCCGGTTTCGACCAATTCGGCATAGAGGCCGCGAATTTCATTTTTCATAGAATTGATGATCATATTTTGTAGTTTCAGGTTTTCATCATTCTGGATCGCGCCCTTGAACTTGGTCCGCCACTCCGATTCCCTGATCTTGTATTCATTGAGCGATTCGAAAGCAAGGTTCATCTTTTCCAGCGCCGTCAGGCCGGGACGCTCAAAAATCTCCTTAACTATGCTGGCCGCCCGGCGGGTAAACTCGGTGGCGATGGTTATTATAATATCTTCCTTGGACTCGAAGTAATGGTAGAAGGCGCCCTTGGAAACCCCCAGTTCATCAATGATATCCTTGATCGTCGTATTCTCATAGCCTTTCCGGTAAAATAGCTCCAGGGCGGCAGCCATGAATTCGTGTTTCCGGTTGTCTTTTCGCAGTGTTTCAGACATTTTCGCGGCCTCCGTTTGATAATTAACCATCAATCATTCGAGATACCGACCGTCGGTATGTTTATATTACCCTGATTCCAACCCCCTGTCAACCCCTGATCAAAATTTTTTGTTGGGGTCAGATCTTGAATTAAAAGATTTCTACAAAACGGAATGTGAAGTGTGACTAGGGGTTATACCTGCACCAGTAATTTACGGCAGGAGACTACTACAATATTTGTTTGCGGCGGGAGGCGTTCAACAATTCCTTGAAAAACATCAAACTGTAGCATAACAAAAATTATTTAACGCGAGATTTAAAAAAGCCCATTTTTATCAACATAACTGGGGCTTTCGCCTTTTTAAACTGTAAAAGTCGGGGCAAAATTTCTATCAGACTTGCGCCAAAAACAAACTGCGCTTACTGCATGCACGGGGCTTTCTTCATCAACCGGCATTTGATCTAACATCTCGGGTTGGATCTAATTGTATCACAGCATAATGTATGGTGAAAGCAAGTGAAGTGTGGAGCTTGTGGTTAATCTGCCTATCTAAAGCGGATTATCCACAAATCCACACGAACGCCTTTTCCTGAATAAAAAGGCTATTTAACAGGAAAACCCAGGTCACTGGTTTAATAAAGACGGTAGCAAAAAGCAGGCGGTGAGGAAAATGGGAAGACCTGTTTACTACCGGCAGCGAATAATTAGCCAGGCCCACTCGGTGCAGGCCAAGACCCTGTTGAACCACCTGGCATCAGAGATTCGCTCGAAAAAGGAAGTTTCAAGTGACGAAGCGGCCCTGATCTCCATAGATGCACTACGCTATGTGGAAAGCCGTTTGAACCTTGGACCGGGCCAAATTGAGATACCCTTGATAGAAGGTTTAAACAGTCACTTCCGCCGGCCCCGCAGCGAGCAGGCGGAAATAAAGGCCCGGCTTACGATGATTGCCGAAGAAGACGCTCTTTTGTTAGAAGAATTCGGCACCAGGGTGATGCAGCAGGGCCGGCTGGCCCGGTTCATTGAAGAAGCATACAGCCAGGATGCATTACTGGACGGGAACCGACTTTGCCTGCTGATGCCGCTGACCCTGGTGGCCTTAAGGGAACGCCTGAAACCGCTCTGGCAACAGGGGGTGATTTTGCCGCTTTCTGGTCTGACCAAACAGACCAGGGAGCAAATGACAACCTACCGGCCGGTTTTAGCAATCAAACGCTACCTGCAGGGGGAAGACCTGAGTAAACTTCGCCGGGATCTGGCTGTCAGCAGGCTGACCTGGAACCAGTGGTGGCAGGGTTTCCAGGAAACAGTTGCAGCCTTGAAAGAAAATCCGGCAGAACTGGCTGCTGTCACCGGTTTTCCGGCCCATGTTATCAGCGGCTGGCAAGAGGGCTACCGGGCCTTAAAAACGACCGGGACGGCTAAAGAGCGCCTGGGAAAAGTCGAGACCCGAAAGGTAAGCATTGCGCCTGCAGACGAAGAAGATCGGCTCTATGACAGGCTAACCGGTGACCACGGTTACACTAAAGCGATGGCCAATCATTTTATGCAGGAGCTAAGGGACTTAGCGATCCGTTTAAAGTCTAGTGGCAGAACCCCGGGGCAAATTATCACCTTCGGGGTGGTCTCAAACGAACCTCCCGGCCGCAGCCTGGCCGAGGTGAGTTTAAACCTGGTCTGCTTAGATTACATCACTTTCGAAGACTGGGCCTTGATTAACCGGACCAGCGCCAATGAACTGAAGTGGCAGCGCTTAGAAAGGCTTTGCACCCAGGCTTACGAACAGGGAGCGGCCCTGAGTTTGCCAGATTTGGCCCACCTTTTAGGGATATCGGTGGACGCGGTACAAAACATAATTAAGAAACACGACCAGGTGGTTTTACCCACCCGGGGCCGGGTAGCGGACATGGGCTCAACCCTGAGCCATGCTGAAAAGATAATCAGCCTG
>SKMK01000012.1 GCA_007121075.1 Syntrophomonadaceae bacterium | reverse complement strand
CGACAAAACTAACAAAAACCAGGTAGATCTTTTCAACAGGATTCCCCTCCTTAAATTTAAATTCCCCTAACTCCTCCCGCCATGCCAGAGATAAACGTTTAATCACCCCCTGGATATTAAGCAGCTTTCAAACATCTATTTAAGCAGTAATAACAAGCTAGTGATTTGATGATTAACTGGTTGGATCAACTCTGCCAAGTGATAGTAACATGTTATTACCAGATGATGCTTTAAAAAAGCTGATTAGAATTAACCCCTAATGAGCTGTAGTTGTTTGAATCTTAAAATGCTATCATACCTGTACCATACCACTTGTGTTAAAACTTATTCTCCACTAGTTGAAATATTCCTCCTTGTCTAATAAATTTTTTTAACTGATAACTTCGCGGCTGATGCTAAACTTGTACCGATCTCCGCGATAGTAGGCGTGGCGTAATTCGATGGGTTGTTCTTCACGGGTATAAATAATAGAAGTTACTTTGAAAAGGGCGTTACCTGTTTCCAGCTCCATAATTTCAGCCTGTTCAGGGGTGGCTACTGCAGCTTCAAAAGTCTGCCTGGCTACTCCCAGTTCAATGATTTTATGTTCTCGAAAATAACGGGTAAAAGAAAACCATCCTCTTTTAGCTTCAGAATCATAAATCATAGAAAGGGCTTCCTTGGCTATTTCGGCCGGTATATAGTAGTGAAATAAAACCAGCGGTACATTATCGGCGATGCCCAGCAGCTTAAAAATAGCAATATCGGCTCCCAGCGGCAGGTTAAGGAGAGAAGTAATATGAACATCGGCGGTAGTAAGCCGGGCTTCAAGTACTTTCATAGAAGGGGTCAAACCGCGACCCATGACGGTTTCCTCAAAGCCGGTTAAGCTGATCAGACCCTGATTAATCTTCTGCTCCGCAACAAAAGTGCCTTTGCCCTGGATTCGGTAAAGCAGCCCTTCGCTGACCGCCAGGCTGATGCCCTGCCTGACTGTGGTTCGACTAAGATTGTATTTTTCGCAGAGTTCACGTTCAGAAGGTATTTTATCATGCGGGAGCAGCTCGCGTTCTCTGATCTCTTGAGAAATCAGATCTTTGAGCTGGACGTACAGGCTCACCGGGGAGTGATTGGATATTTCCACAGGCTTTCTCCTTTATAAAGTGGATTGCTAGTGCGTAAATTAACCAAGGAAAAAACTGTTAACAAAAAACAGAATTCTGTGCAATATTTACCTGGACCTGGGCTGGTTAATTCGACAAATAAATAAATACTCCTTCCGGGGGCGAGATATTTCTGAAAGTTGCGGTTTGGAGTTATTTTTGTTAAGCTTTTATATCATAATCTAGTTGGAAAGAACAGTTGAACGCAGGTATAAATTACTATAAATTGGAGTAGAAAATGGCTGCTTTTAAAACCGGTATAGATTACTGCAGGGGCAAATCGTTTGTTTGAGATCACCCCAGTACTGACGGCAGGTTTAATGCTCGCCCTTGGAGTGGCCGGGGCGCTGGTCTTTGATGCTTTTAAAATGCCGGCCCCCTATATTTTAGGGCCGATAGTGGCTGTCAGTTTAGGCAATATTTTTGAGCTGCCTTTGCCCATGCTCCCTGTCTGGTTTGAAAGTATCGCCCAGATTGTGCTTGGGTTTTATTTAGGGATCGGTATAACCAGAAAGAACCTGAGACAATTAAAAATCGCCTCTTTTCCTGCTGTGATAATTGCTGTATGGTCGCTGGTCATAACTTTTGCCCTCGGCTTTTTTCTTTACCAGACCACTCCGCTTAACCTGGCCACGGCTGTTTTAAGTTCCAGCCCCGGTGGGGCCCCTGAAGTCAGCATTGTAGCCGTAGCGGTGAATGCTGATGTGGCAACTGTTACCATTATGCAGATGGCCAGGTTGCTGGCCATACTGATTCTGGCTCCTTTGTTAAGCAAAGTTATCAGGTCTCACAAAAAAACTGTATCGCCCGCACGTTCTTATGATCATTTTAATCCCGAGGGATTGGAAGAAGTTTCTTCTAACTTTGCTACCGGCGACCGCATTCGAACCTTTTTCTTGCGCCTTTGTAATCCCGGCCTGGCCATCGCTGTGGCCGGTGGGCTTGTATTGAACTATCTTGGTGTACCGGCAGGCTATATGATTGGAGCAATGGTAGCCGTCGGGGCGGCTTCTATTTCCAGTGTAAAAATATACCTGCCGCCGGAACAGCTCAGGTCAGCATCTTATATCGGTATTGGCCTTTTGATCGGCCAGTTTTTTACCCGGGAAGCTTTCATCGGGATCGTCGATATCTACCCGGTTGTGCTATTACTGACAGCCATAATGCTTTTTTCTTGCGCCGCGCTTGGTCTGGCTATATCAAAAATCACAGGCTGGCGGTTAAGTGTCTGCCTTTTAGCCACGGCCCCCGGCGGCTTGATCACCATGATTGCCCTGGCTGCTGAGATGGATTTAGATCCTTTTGTTGTCAGCCTGATGCACCTGGCCCGTTTGATCACGGTTAAGCTAACCCTGCCCCTGGTAATATTAATCATTTCATAATAATATTAATCGTGTTTTGATGAGCGTTTATGGGGGCTACATTTGTTTTCCGTTATGTGTTACAATGTTTTTATAAATAATTATTTATATTTATAACACTCTATCTGGGTTCGATGTTGTTTTTAAAAAACTTAGAATAACAGCTGCCGGGTACTGTCAATAGCTAATACTTCAAAAAAATCAACTTTTAAAGCTCGCCTTTATTTAAAGGTTAATTTTGAACGAGCTTATGAATAAGGTGGAAATTGTTACTGTTTTATTTTGAGGTATAATCTCTTTTCGGGAAAGGACTTGATGCTGAACATGAAAAAAAAGGTAAACTCTGTTAATATGGCCCTGGAAATATTAAATTGTTACGATCCGGAAAAGATGCTCCTGGGTATAACGGAATTGAGCAAAAAGTTAGGTGTTTCCAAAAGTACAGTTCATCGCCTGGTTACCACCATGGAAAAACAGGGTTATTTAGAGCAGGATCCGGATTCAAGAAGATATAAACTTGGGCTTAGTATCCTCAGGCTTTCTGAAATAATCATGAAAAATTATGATATCCGCATCATCGCTTCGCCGATTATGCAAAGGTTAAGGGACTATACGGAAGAATCGGTCCATTTAAATGTAGTTTCTTATGCTCAAAAGGCCAGGGTTTGTATAGCAAAACAAGAGAGTCATCATGATCTCCGCTATGTAATCGAATTGGGGCAATTTTTACCTTTGCATTTGGGGGCTTCCGGAAAAATTTTATTGGCTAACCTTGATGAACAGCACATTATAAGCGCATTGGAAAACATCCCGGACAATGATAAACAAAAAATCTTATCCGATCTGGAAAAAATACGAACTCAGGGGTATTGCATATCTTACGGAGAAAGGATTCCCGGAGCCAGTTCAATCAGCTGTGCCATAAAAAACAGAAGCGATAAACTTATTGCCGGCTTAACTGTTTCCGGACCCAGTAACAGATTAACCAAAGAAAAAGTTGAAGAATATCTTGAACAGGTTAAAAACGCCGCCGCCGAGATTTCCAAACAGGCAGGTTATCAATCTTAAAGCTAACCTTTTTTCTTGTATTACTTGATCCCTTTCGAAAATACAATCTAGAGCATCCGGCCCAGGTCGAACCCTTCGCGCACCGCTTCGGTGATCTTGCGGGGCTTGTGGGCATCGCCGATGATGTGCAGTTCGCTTACTCTGCCCTCAAGTTCCTCAGCCAGGGAGTTGTTGGCCACCGCTCCGATAGCCAGGGCTACCGTGTCTGCCGGAAGCAGGGTTTCTTCGCCTTCTTTTTCAACCAGCACGCCAGAAGAGTTTACCTTTTTGACTGCATACTGGTCCATAACCCTGATGCCCAGGCGGCGGATGCACTTTATGGTTACCCAGCGGGTGCTGATGCCGATGTCACGGCCAATCCCTTTTTCCAGCTCTATCAGGGTTACTTCACGCGTGCCCCGGCTAAGCAGTTCTTTCAGCTTTTCCGAAGTTTCGGCATCGTTTTCCATCAAGAATTTTAGATTTTCAGCTGAAAGGGTGCCCATCCGGGCGACGGTAACCGCCGTTTCACAACCGACCGATCCGCCCCCGATGATCACCACCCTTTTTCCCGGAACCACCGTGCCGTCGAGAATTTGTAGGGCGGAACAAACAGGAGCCGACTCTTCTACCGGGAAGGGAGGAGGGGCTCCGCAAGCTCCGGTGGCTATGACCACTGCATCAGCCTTTTCGGCAGTTATTTCCCCGGCTGATGCTTCCCGGTTGAAGATTATTTCGACCCCGTACTGAGGCAGGGTGTTTTCATAATATTCGAGGAAAGTAATAAAATCATGTTTGCCCGGGGGCATGGCCGAGTAGCTTAAATGTCCGCCCAGGCGGCTGCCTTTTTCCCACAAAGTGACCTGATGGCCCCTTAAAGCAGCCAGGCGGGCTGTTTCCATTCCGGCCGGCCCCCCGCCGATTATGAGTATCCGGCGCTGTTTTTCCGCAGGGGCAATTTCAGTTTCATATTCCCTGCCTGCCAGGGGATTAACGGTGCAGTGGACATCCTGAAGGGTAAAAACCATATCGAAACAGCCCTGGTTGCAGGCAATGCAGCGTCTGATAGAATCAAACTTTCCTTCTTTTGCTTTCACGGGCAGATCCGGGTCGGCAATCAGCGGGCGCCCCATGTTGACCAGGTCGGCCTGGCCGGTCTTAAGAATTTCTTCGGCAACCAGGGGATCGTTGATCCGGTTGCTGGCAATTACCGGGATATTGACCGCTTCCTTGATTTCCCGGGCCAGGTAGGCAAACCCGCCCGGCGGCAGCTCGCCGGTGATCTGCGGCACTCTTGATTCATGCCAGCCCCCGGTAACATTGATGCAGTCAACGCCGGCAGAATCCAGTTCCCGGGCAAAAAGGGTCGCTTCCCGGCTGGTGTTGCCCTCGGGGATGTAATCGTGCCCGGAAACCCTGACTGTGAGGGTAAAGTCGCCGCCAACCGCTTCCCTGACCTTGGTTGCCACTTCCAGGCCGAAGCGTTTCCGGTTTTCCCAGGATCCCCCGTACTGATCGGTGCGCTGGTTGGTAACCGGCGACAGGAACTGGCAGATCAGGTAGCCGGCGCTGGCCAGGATTTCCACAGCGTCAAATCCGGCTTCTTTTACCCTGCAAGCGGCCCGGACGTAGTTTTCCTGGACCGTTTCGATCTCCTCCAAGGACATTTCCCTCGGAGTTTCCCTGGTCAGGCGTGAAGCAACCGCCGAAGGGGCGATCGGCTGCTGGCCGATCATCATGCTGTGCGTATAGCGTCCGGCATGATAAAGCTGGGCTGCCGCCGCGGCGCCGTTATCCTTGATCGTCCGGGCCAACTTGGCCATACCCTTGATATACTTGTCGTCATGGAGGCCGATCATCATCGGTCCCTGCCCCAGCATATCGATGGTGCAGCCGCCTACAGTAATCAGCCCCGCACCTCCGTGGGCCCTGGTTTCATAGTACTTAATCAACCTTTCATTGACAAACCCCTCCGGGGTGTAACTGTGATGGATTGCCGGCATGCATATGCGGTTTTTCAATTCCATATGCCCCACCCTGATCGGTTCAAACAGTTTCATAAGCTGATAACTCCTTTATTTGGTGGTCATAAATAATCGCAAATAATCGGCTGTAAAATTATAAATTCTACATCAGCCGGGCGATTGCCTTCCGGATCCCAAAAACGCTGATAAAAAGGCAGTGAATATGTTAAATATCCGTAAATGTAGATAATTTAGAATTATAATCACCGGGCCCGAAGGCAGGATGCTTGAAAAACAGAAAGGACGCCCTTTTTTGTTTTTAAAGAAGAATATCAGGTATTATTGTCGAAAGAATTCTAAACTCAATGAAAAATAAACTGAGTTTTCCGGGTTTCTTCCTTACTTTTTCTCCATGAATAACCCGCTGTTTGAAGTGCCGTTTAGATCAGGCGTGGTTATGTTTCCCAGGATCTGCATTACGCTCCGGGAGAAGCTGCTGGTATAATGTAGGAGGGTTTATTATAGGTGTTATGGAAGTGCGCGCCTTTGGAAAGCTCTACTTTTTATTCAAGGAAAGGGAGTGGCCCAACCCCCTGCTTTACAAAATGGAAGAAGATTCGCTTTTATTTTTAAAGATAAAATTTAAGGTATAATAAGGCTGAACAGGAACCGCATTTGAATATTTCTGCTGTCATTAAGATGGCCGTGGTTTTGAAAAAGATGCGCGGCGAAAAGCTGAGAAAAGGGGAGATTTGCAGATGTGCGGGAGGTTTGCCCTGGCTACGGACAAAAAAGTGCTGGAATTGCTCTATGATCTGGAGCTGCGGGGCGAGTTGACCCCCCGCTACAATATCGCCCCCTCCCAGGAAATCCTGGCTGTGCGCTTTTCACCGGAAGACGGGAGCAGGGAGCCGGTCCGCCTTAAGTGGGGCCTGGTCCCCTTCTGGTCCGACGATCTGGCCATCGGAAACCGGCTCATCAACGCCCGGGCGGAGACGGCCCCTAAAAAACCTTCTTTCCGCGATGCTTTTAAAAAAAGAAGGCTGCTTATTCCTGCCACCGGCTTTTACGAATGGAAACAAGAGGGTGGAGGCAAGCAGCCCTACTATATCTGCCGAAAAGACGGCAGTCCTTTTTCCCTGGCCGGCCTGTGGGAACGCTGGGATAAGGGAGAACAGCCCCTTGAAACCTGCACCATCCTGACCACCGACCCCAATGACCTGGTGGCGCCCCTGCACAGCCGTATGCCGGTGATTATATCCCGGGAGGAATATGACCGGTGGCTTGTTCCGGGAACCGAAGCGGCGGACTTAAATGAGCTGCTCAGGCCTTACCCGCCGGAAGAATTTACCGCCTACCCGGTCCCCCGGTTGGTAAACAACCCGGTCAACGATTCATCCGACCTGCTGAAACCGCAGTAATTGCTGTTTTATTCGGCCCCGCAGACAGGACAGGGCCCGCCGGGGCGGTGGTAGCTGTGGTTGGTCCAGACCCCGCAGTCAAAGCGGTAGCCCTGGTTGCCCAGCTCTACCGGGCATTTATTGTACATCTGGTGGTAACCTTCGAAGGTCTGGCAGCCGTCGCTGGTCCGGCCGCAGTCTGTGCATACAAATTTGGGGGAATAAGAACCCTTGTCGTTGTTCAGGAAGCCCAGGAACTCGACCGGGCCGCCGCAAACAAAACAGGCCGTTCCATCCAGGGCGGCGAAATCGATGTCATGGTAGTGAGTTTCACTTTCCACGACTGCGGCGTTGTTAAAAAGCCCGGCCAAATCCTCGGGGTGGATGGTCAGGCGGGGCAGATCCACCGGCAGAAAATCAGAAACTATCCCCATGATTAGTTCTGTATGATCGACTAGGTAGGGGGCGAGGTTGGATTGCTCCACGTGATCCTGGATCCCGGGAAAAATAGGAAAGGCAATCAACAGGATTAAGAACACCCCGACCACAGCAAGCCCGATCACCACGCCGATTCCACCACCGCCAATCTTATCGATTAGTCTCAGGGGGCTGAACCGGGTCACCAGGGCGACAAAAAAGCCGAGCGCATGAATCAGGACTGCGGTAACCGAAAATAAGATGATGAAGCTGATCGAGTCGGCAATGAAGCGCGGCAGATTGATCAGGTCTAAAATCAAACTGCTCCCGTCAACATAATAAACAATAGCCATTGCCAGCCCGGCGGCAATCCCAACGATCGTGAAAACACTCCTGATCAGGCCGGCCCTGATGCCCTGGATCAGGGAGATAACCAGGAAGATGGCAATGATAATATCGATCCAGTTAAAATCCTGCAGCATTTTATTTTACCGCCTTTTGTCCATACTACCCACATTATAAACGAATTCAGGCCCGCTGTATCCTCTCAATTTCAATTTTGCACAAAACTTTGGCAGCACTATGCCTACAACTATAATCATAATAATTTAGTTCAATAAAGAGGATTCATGGCTTTAACTGTCGAAATGAGATGAACGTCTAAATACTGCTTCTTACTTTGATAAATTCCTTTTTTCTTATCGATTGGGAGGAAAGCGGATGTATAAAGCAGAGAACGAATACGGGGTTTTGAAAAAAGTTTTGCTCAGCCCCCCTGATTATTTAAATGTTGATGAACCGATCAACGTGGTGGCGGAAAAGCACCACCGGGGCGGTATTGATTTAGAGCGGGCCGGGAGCCAGCACAGGACCTACGTGGAAACTTTGAGCGATCAGGGTATAGATGTGATCCTGGCCGAGACTTATGTTCACTACAATTACCAGCTTAATACCCGTGACCTGGGGGTGACCACCAGGAAGGGGATCATTTGGGGCCGTTTTCTCCTGCCCAACCGCTGGGGTGAACACCGCCTGGCCGAAAAAACCTTCGCCCGGGAGGGAGTCCACATCTATCACCAGATTCCGGCGGGCAATTTCGAAGGTGGCGACTTTGTGTTTATTGACCAGCACAGGGCGGCAGTGGGCACAGGGATCAGAACCGATCTTATGGGCATTAAATGCCTTGAGGTAGCCCTTCATGATGCCGGCCTGGAATTAATTCCGGTTGATTTTGAAGAAAAATATCTCCACCTGGATATGCTTTTTAACGTGATTGACAGAAGAACCGCCGTGGTGTGCCGGGAAGCTCTGCCGGGGCACTTGCTGGACCTGATTGACAGGGAAGGTTTTGATACTGTTGACATCAGTATAGATGAAGCCTTTGATCATGGGACCAATATTTTGCCCATCGGCCACGGGAGGCTGATCAGCCACACCAAGATCCCCCATCTCAACGAGATCTTTACCGGTAAAGGCTTTACCGTGATTGCCCTGGAGATGGACGAATTGCAAAAAAGCGGCGGGGGCCCCCGCTGCATGAGTTTTCCCATTCTCAGGGAAGGGTCCTGAGAATGGCTTAGAACAAACCCGGGAGGTGGTCAAAACAGGTAGAATAGTAAGATTTTGGGTTTGAAGATTCATGTTAACGTGGTCAGGTGGAACAGCAACGCCGGTTCCATCTGGATTTTTTAACCACAGGAGTTAACTCCACCGCTGAAGAAAGGAGAATTAATATGCAACAAGAAAAGAAAAACGGTCTTTATCCCGTTACTCAGGCAGGGGTGCTGAGATTCCTCATCCCATCCCTGTTTGGCCTGTTTGTATTCCTATTTCCTTTAATCTATAACGATACCTTCAATATACCCCTTGGGGTGATTACTGAATTTCTCATTGACCTGCTCTCAGATCAACTGCCTTATATTGCCACCATTTTCATGACCGTATCAGCTGTTATGAGCGCTTATACGTTCTTTGCCAAGCCAAAATTTATCCTTGATAGCGAAACCTGGAATGATATTTTTAATGTCCGGATTTTTTGGTTGATTATCAGGGTTCTGGGCGCCGCTTTTGCAATCATGACCCTCACTGGATCCGGTATCGCCCTGGTTTATGACGAGTTTACCGGGGGGATCATGCTCTACGAGCTTCTTTCGATGCTGGTCATGTGGTTCCTGGTGGCTTCTTTCCTGATGCCTTTCCTGCTCAATTTCGGAATCATGGATTTTATCGGGACCTTAATCAGGGGAGTGGTCAAACCGCTCTTCACCCTTCCCGGCAGGTCGGCGATTGACTTGCTTACTTCCTGGGTGGGCAACGTAAATGTGGGATGTGTGGTTACGATTGAACAGCACCGGAACGGTTATTATACCGGTCGGGAAGCGGCAACCATTGCCACCTGTTTTTCAACTGTATCGCTGCCGTTTTGCCTGGTTATTGCCGGGATTATCGATCTGGCTTACATGTTTCCCCTTTTCTACGGCACCCTGGTTATCGCCGGTATCGTAGCAGCTATAATCGTGCCCCGGATACCACCGTTGTCAAGGAAGAAAAATGAATACTTTGTTCCGCCACAGATCAAGGAAGAAGTGCCCGAGAATATAACCAAATTTCAGTGGGCCCTTTCCAATGCCGTGGAAAAAGCGGACAGCGCCGGGGGGTTGGGAGAACAGATCAAGCAGGGCGGCCGGATTTTCTCCGGAATTATCTTTGTCCTGATGGCCCAGGCCATGGCCCTGGGGACAATTGCTCTGATTGTAGCTGAATACACCCCGTTTTTTGATTATATCTCCATCCCGATGGCTTACTACCTGCAGCTGCTGCAAATTCCTGAAGCTGCCGCTGCTGCCCCGGCAACCCTGGTTGGGTTTGCCGACATGTTTATTCCGGCCGTGATCCTTTCCGGTATCGAGACCGAGTTAACCAGGTTCGTGGTCGGGGTCCTGTCCCTGGTCCAGATTATCTATATGACCGAGGTCGGTATCCTGATGCTGATCTCCAAGCTGCCTCTGGATTTGAAGGACCTGCTGATCATATTCCTGGAAAGAACGATTATCACCCTGCCGGTTATCGCTTTAATCGGTCACATGATTTTTTAAGAAACAGCAAATGCGGGGCGGGGCAGGATCTTATCATCATGCCCCGCCCTTTTTTAAATGATTAGTTAACCGGCCGGCCTTCCAATCCGGGGCGGGTTTTGTCTCGTTTTCCGGTGATTTCAGCCGGCCTGGTTTTGATAAAGAGTGGAAGGGGCTGAGAAAGTGCGCCTGCCGACCGAAAAGATGAAGAAGATCCAGAGGGCCGGGATTAGAAAAATTTTTGACCGGGCTACAGCCTATGAAAACGAAGGCCGGAAAATATACCACATGGAAATCGGCCGCCCCGATTTTGATACCCCGGATGCAGTCAAGGAAGCGGCGATCCGCTCCCTGAAAGCCGGAAACGTTCATTACACCTCCAACTATGGCCTGGAGAGTTTAAGGGAAGCAATTGCCGGGAAGCTGGTTTCAGAGAACAAGATCGATGCCGATCCTGAACGGGAGCTAATCGTTACTGCCGGGGCGGTGGAAGCCCTGGCCCTGTCCACCATGGCCCTGCTTGAACCCGAAGACGAGGTGCTTGTCCCCAACCCCTGTTTTACCTCCTATGAAAACCAGGTTATTCATCCATGCGGAGTCCCGGTTCCCGTCCCGCTCCGGGCGGAAAACGGCTTTATGCCGGCCCTTGAAGATTTGGAAGCCAGACTGACCGCTAAGACCAGGATGCTGATCATCAATACTCCCCACAACCCCACCGGGGTAGTTTACAGCCGCAAGGTAATGGAACAGCTGGCCTCCTTTGCCGTCAATAACGATTTACTGGTAGTCAGTGATGAGTGCTATGAAAAGATTATTTTTGACCGGGAGCATGTCAGCATGGCTTCCCTGCCCGGAATGAAAGAGCGGACCATTACCGTTAATTCAGGCTCCAAGACTTTTTCCATGACCGGCTGGCGGGTGGGGTTCGTGCACTCCTCCGCGGAAATAATCGACTACATGCTCAGGGTGCACCAGGACCTGGTGATCTGCCCCACTGCTTTTGCACAGGAAGGAGCGGCCTATGCATGGAAAAACACGGCTGCCCTGGCCGCCCCCATGGTCGAAGCTTTCAAACAGCGGCGGGACCTGGTCATAGAGCATCTTGATCAGATCAAGAATCTGGACTATGTCCGGCCTGAAGGGGGATTTTACGTCTTCCCCTCGATCGGGAAACTGGGCCTGGGCGACTGGGAATTCTGTCACTACCTGCTCGACGAGGCCGGGGTGGCCGTAGTCCCGGGCCTGGCCTTCGGACAGTTCGGGGAAGGTTGTTTCCGGCTGGCTTATTCCTGTTCTATGGAAGATCTGAAAGACGGTTTGGGGGCAATGAAAAAAGCGCTGGAAAAGCTTTAAGTACGGGATCTTTCAATACAGCAAACACTGTATTAACGGGTTTTTCGCCGCAAGCTGGCGGTATTCCGGCCCTGTTTCTTTCCCCGGTGGAGGCGGGGGGATGCAAAACTGCGGTAAGGGCAGATATCAAGAAAGTGAGTGAACTTCATTGAAATTTTTATTCCTCGATCAGGACGAGACCATCGTTTCCGATCACTATTTGAACCCCCTCCGGGAACGGGGAACGGTGGAAATATACGGCACTATCCCGGAGGACGATGACGAAGTCGTAGCAAGGGCCTCGGAGGCGGATGCAATATTTTTTGCCAAGACCGTTTTCACACCCGGATTGATAGACCGGTTACCGACTCTAAAAATACTTCAGTTCCTGGGAACAGGGGTCTGGAACCTGGTCGATGTCGATTATGCCCGGGAAAAAGGCATCAAGGTTCTTAATATCGAGGGGTACGGGAATAACGCCGTGGCCGAGTACGCCATCGGCCTGGCTTTTAGCCTGGCCCGGCAGATACCCAGGGCGGATCTGATGATGCGGCAGCAACAGTGGAGCCTAACCGGCCTGAGGGGGGTCGAACTCAGCAGCTCTTTATTTGGAGTGCTTGGAACCGGCAATATCGGGGTCCTGGTGGCCCAGAAAGCGTCACTGCTGGGAACAAAGGTTTTAGCCCACGATCTGTACGAAAAGAAAGAACTCAAGACCGGTTACGGGGTCAGCTATACTTCCCTGGAACAGCTGGCCGCCGAGGCTGATTTTTTAAGCCTTCACCTTAAAACCACCCCGCAGACAATGGGAATAATCAGCCGCGATATCCTGGGTCTGATGAAGCAAAGCGCCTGTTTGATCAATGTGGCCCGCGCAGAACTGGTGGACAATGAAGCCCTTTATGAAGCTTTAAAGAATAAGCGCATCGGAGGGGCGGCTCTGGATGTTTTCAAGGAAGAACCCCCGCGGGACTACCGGTTTTCAGAACTGGACAATGTCATTACCTCGCCCCACATTGGTTTTTACACCGACAAGGCCGTGATCAATATGTTGACTGGCTGTATTGAAAATGTGATCAGGGCTGTTGATCAGCTTAAAAACAAAGAGTAAAAGAATGCAGCCCGGTCCTGGCAGAACTGGTCCGGGAAAATTTGCTGCCATTGGAAAGAGCGGCTTTCAAGAAAGTAATAACTGAGTAAGGAATCAGTACAAGGAGGGGGTAGATTTGGTGAATATCTACCAGCGGACTAAAAATATGGAGCTGTCTTATATCCGGACAGTGGTAGAAAAGGCAAGGGAACTGGAAAAGCAGGGCCGCTCGATCGTGCATCTGCAAATAGGGGAACCCGACTTTACCACCCCGGAACCGATCATTGAAGCTGCTGTGGAAGCTTTGCGCTCAGGCCAAACCCACTACGGCCCCGACGAGGGGATAGAAGAACTGCGACAGCTGGTGGCCGGCCAGATTAAAAGTAGAAAAGGTCTTAATTTTGACCCCCTCGAGAACATAATTATCACTGCCGGCGCCTCGGAAGCGGTTTTTGATGCGATCGTCGGCCTAAGCGGGCCCGGCCAGGGCGTGATTATCCTGGAGCCGGCTTTCAGCAATTACTATAACTGTTGCCTGTGTGCCGGGTCAAAACCTCTTTACGTTCCCCTGGCGCTTGAAGATAAATGCCGCCCGGACTTCAACAGCCTGGGAAAAATAGTCAATGAAAGCCCTGACAAGCCTGCTTTCCTGGTCCTCAACAACCCCCATAATCCGACCGGTGCTCTATTCGGCCCCGGTGCTATCAAACAGCTGGCTGATTTTGCCCTTCAATATGACCTGGTTGTTATCGCAGACGAAATCTACGAAAATATTCATTACGGGGACGAAAATCCTCTTTCAATTGCCTCGGTGCCTGGAATGGAGGAAAGGACTGTCCTGGTAGGCGGTTTTTCCAAGACTTATGCCATGACTGGCTGGCGGCTCGGCTATGCCGCCGCGCCGGAACCTCTTTATGAGCCGATTCAGAAAATCCACCAGTATGCGGTGACCTGCGCGGCAACCTTCAGCCAGTTGGGTGCTGCCGGGGGGCTGCAGAAAAGTGAAGAAGATGTGCGCAGGATGGTCAACGAATTGGACCGGCGCCGTCGGTATGTAATGGATCGGCTTGATCAGATCAAGGGTATGACCTACATCAGGCCGGAAGGAGCATTTTACTTTTTTATTAATATCGCCGCTTCCGGGCTCGACTGCATGGATTTTTCCAGACGGCTCCTGGAAGAGCAAGGAGTGGCCGTTATACCGGGATCTACTTTTGGCCCCAGCGGTAAAGGGTTTATCAGGGTTTCTTATGCCAACAGCCTGGCGGAACTTGAGAAAGGAATGGACAGGTTGACCGCTTTCTGGCAAAATTTATGCTAGAACTTAAAACAGCCCGCAGGATAATGATTGCGTCCCTCCTTATATAAAAAAGCCCGCATAACGTCGTTTTTGCCCGAAAAAATTGCAGATTTGGTCGCTATATTGACACAATTATTACAACACCAGTATAATTATAAATAATGCCAATACTGGAATGGAGGTGCGTCTGTTCTATATTTAAAAGCCAGGATGATTTAAAAATTTATTTAGGAGGGATGGAACGTGGAACACATGGGAATAGTTTCAATTGTTCCCCCTGTTTTGGCCATTGTTCTGGCAAT
>SKMK01000022.1 GCA_007121075.1 Syntrophomonadaceae bacterium | reverse complement strand
GGGCGGTCATTGTCTGCAACCTGGATGACAAGCCGGGCTATTCGGGGGTGGAAAACACCCTTTACGGGCAGGACCATGTGACCACCTTATGGGGAGATGCCGCCCGGACCTTGCCCGAGCTTATGGCTGATTATCGCGAAATTACTTAACCGGGGTATTGGTGGTGCTTGATATTTCCCGGAAAAAAATATGTCCCGGTTTTTAAAAAAGTAAATAGATTGATTAATAAACCTGCAGTGCCTGAGATGCCAGAAGAGTATCATCCGATTAATTTGTTATTTCACCAGGCACTGCCGGTTTTTATTTTTATATAGTGACATCTTATCCTGCTATTGCTACTTTGTTTCCGCCTGTATATAATGACTCTGTGTTGTGTAACCACGGTTCCGGGTTTTGGATAAGGAATTGGTCAAAATTTTAGACTTAACCGGGAACAGTAACAAAAGGGAGGGTTTCAATTGTTAACAGCAGGTCATTTTTTTAACCTGGATAATCATCCCCATAAAGCGCTTTTTGAAGGAACTGACTATGTTTGGGAAGGTTTGCCGCGGATAAAATCATATATCAGGAAAGTACTTGAACCCAATGCCCGGGAAATTCGAAACGGCGTGACCCAGGTCGCTAAAACCGTGGTTTTGCACGAAGGAAAGGTCTTGACATCGGGCTTCACCATCGATGGCAGTGATAAAAAAGCTATTGTTAAAAAAGACGGGGCTGTTTTGGACGGAGCCAGTATAATCTTTAGCGGATCGTTTTTGATGGATGATTTGATCCAGATCGGCAAGAGAGTAATCATAGAGCCGGGTGCCCTGATCAAGGGGCCGGCTGTAATCGGCGACGGGACAGAAGTTCGCCAGGGTGCCTACATCCGCGGCGATGTCCTGGTTGGAACTGACTGCGTAGTTGGCCATACCACTGAAATGAAATCATCGGTAATGCTGGGAGGCAGCAAGGCAGGGCATTTTGCCTATATTGGAGACAGCATACTTGGTGCTGTAAATTTAGGAGCAGGAACCAAGCTGGCCAATTTAAAAATGATCGATTCCCCGGTAATTTTAAAAATAGAAGGGCAGGTTTATGAAACCGGTTTGCGCAAATTCGGTGCGGTCCTGGGTGATGGGGTGGAAACAGGCTGTAACAGCGTCACTGCACCTGGAACACTGCTGGGCAAAAATGTCCTGCTTTATCCCAACGGCACGGCCCGGGGTTACTATCCTGGAAGTAAGATTATTAAGGTCAGACAGAACCAGGAAGTTTTGGACAACCTTAAGGATGGGCAAAGTGAACGGTAAAGGATCGGGTTTGGTGGACCAGTTGATCAGGATTCTAAACGAGCGGGGACCTTTAACCGGCAAGGACCTGGTCAGGGAAACCGGGATGGAGGTGTTCAGTGCCTGGAAGGCTTGCCGTTCCTGTACTCAAATTTTAAATCGCCTCGTGGGCAGGAGGTATCTCCGGCTGGATAAAAAAGTCGTAGGCTATGCCCGTCTGTCTCCTTCTATCATGAGGGAATTTTTGAATTATACTATTATAGGCCTGAAGGAACAGACGCTGGCCATGGAATCAATAGCTCAAAGCCTACAGCGGGAAATTGCCGCAATCAGCTCAAAAAAGATGCAGCTGGCCGGGGAGACGGTTGTCCGAGTAAAGGAAGAACACCCGGACGGAGAAATGATCATGGAGCGAGTGGCCTTTATAATTGCGGGGGATGTGGTTTTTAATATGGCTCACTCCGAACCCAGACCTGAATTTTCCACGGGAGAACTGGTCAGGGGTTCCGACCTTGATCTTATCATCGTGGTGGACAACCTGTCAGAAGCGCTGGTAAAGGACCTCGATCGGTTTGTTTACAGGGAAAAATTCAACCTGCTGATCAACCCGGCTTCAAAAGAAGAGCTGGACTATATAATTAAAGATATAGATACGGTCAGAGAACAGCTCCGGTTTAACAATTTTAAAGCCATGGTCGCCTCAAAAATACTTCACGAGGGCCTTTTCCTGGGCGGAAGCAGGAGCATTTTTGATCATATCAAGAACCTGCTGAAAGAGTTTGGGATCGAGGATAAAATTAGTTTACTCGAAAAAAAAGCCAGGCAGGAGCGGGTTGTGGCCGAGAAGCTATTAGCTTCGGCTAAAAATACCGATCAAGATGAAGAATTGATATCACTATTTTATACAACCGAAGAAAAAGAAGAAATTATTTAGAGGGGAATGGATGACCAAATGGACCTGAAAGTAGTCGAGCATTATGACGAGATGAGCGAAGTGGCGGCAAACCTGGTTGCCGGGACGATCAAAGACAAGAAGGATGCGGTATTGGGGTTGGCTACGGGCTCAACTCCGGAGGGAATGTATGCCCGGATGGTAGAGATGTACAGGAGGAAATTAATCGATTTCAGCACTGTTACAACTTTTAACCTTGATGAATATATCGGACTGGAGCCCGATCACCCCCAGAGCTACCATTATTACATGAACAGGAACCTTTTTGATCATGTCAATATTGATCCCGAAAATATCAGTATTCCGTACAGTGGCAGTGATAAAGGTCTGGAGGAAACCTGCCGGAAGTTTGATGAAAGAATTGAGCAGGCCGGGGGAATTGATCTCCAGGTGCTTGGTATTGGCGTAAACGGGCATATAGGCTTTAATGAGCCGGCCCGGCATTTAAAAGCCGGCACGCATCTGGTCGAACTGGCGGAAGAAACGATTGAAGCCAACAGCCGTTTTTTTCAGTCTAAAGATGAAGTGCCGCGAAAAGCCATTACCATGGGGATGGGATCGATTATGAAAGCCGGGAAGGTATTGCTTATGGCCAGTGGTATAAACAAGGCCGAGGCGGTACGGGATTCATTAAGCGGCCTGGTTTCCACTAAAACACCCGCTTCTTTGCTACAGCTGCACCGGGATATTGTGATTGTAATTGACCGTGAAGCTGCTTCGCTGCTTTAACTTTTAATTGCAGGGGATGGGATTAACCCAACCGTGTTTGCCCGACGATTGATAAGAAATTTTCGGTATATATTATTTTTTGAAGGAATAGAGGTTGGCACGAAGAAATGTAATAGTTAAGTATATTAAAAAAACTTTATTTTTTACGGGGAGGAGCGCTGCTTTTGGCGTCGAAACCCAGATATAACTCCTTACTATTGGAGAATTTAAGCAATGAACATTTCCAGTTTTTGCTCGAAGCAGCTCCGGTGGGCATTGTTATATCTGATCAAAAGCAAAATACTGTTTATGTCAATCAAAAATTTACCGAATTATATGGCTATACAATAGATGATATGCCTTCGGTTGAAGAATGGTGGCCCCTGGTCTACCCCGACCCTGGAGAAAGGGAGCAGGTCCGGCAGCTCTGGACTGATGCCTACAGGGAAGCAGTAGAAAAGGGTAAAGAAATAGGGCCAATTGAATATAAAGTTCATTGCAAAGACGAATCGATCCGCCCTACCGAGTTTCGCATGGCTTCGCTTGGTGATTTTAATTTAATTTTGTTTACCGATATAACCGAGCGCCGAAAGGCCGAACAAGACCTTAAAGAAAGCGAAGAAAAATTCAGGGCCCTTGCCGAAAATTCCCCGATTGCGATCATGATTTACCAGGATGACTTCTTTGTATATACCAACCCGGCCGGAGAGCAAATATCGGGATATAACAAACAGGAACTATACCGGATGCGTTTTTGGGAATTGATTCATCCCGATTACCGGGATATGGTTCGCAGCAGGGGCAAAAGAAGGCAGGCCGGCAAGCAGGCCCCGCTCCGTTATGACTTTAAGATAATCACTAGGGCAGGAGAAGAAAAATGGGTCAACCTGACCGGAGCTACTACCCAGTTCCAGGGCAATCCGGCTGCTTTTATCTCCGTCATTGATATTACCGAGCACAAGAAAGTTGTCCAGGCGCTGCAGTTTCAACTTAAATTTGAAAAACTGGTGGCTGATGTTTCAGCCGCCCTGATCAATGTTTCGCCAGTCCAGCTTGAACTAAGCGTCAACCAGGCCCTCAAATTATGCGGTGAGTTTATTCAGGCTGATCGCAGTTATATTTATCATATCTCCGATGACGGTGAATCTATAGAACATGTTTTTGAATGGTGTGCCGAAGGGGTGGTCTCCCATAAAAATTTTTTGAAAGGACTTTCTTTAAGTTCAAGGCCCTGGTGGGCTAAAGAATTGCTGGAAAAGGGCCGGGTTTATATACCGGATCTGGAAGCAATGCCTCCAGAAGCTTCCAGGGAGCAAAAGCTATTTCAACAGCAAAACTTAAAGTCACTCCTGGCAGTTGCTGTCAATAAGGGGGGCAGGCTGCACAGGGTGCTGAGTTTTGGAGCTGTTCAGAAAAAAAGGAAATGGTCGGAGGAAAAAATTGCCCTTTTAAGAGTGGTTGCCGAAACTATATCCAATGCTATTGACAGGCAGAGGGCAGAAAAAGCGCTGCTTGAATCGGAAAAGAAATACCGTGAAATCCTGGCTACTATGGAAGAAGGTTATTATGAAGTAGATTTGCTGGGAAACTTTACTTTTTTCAATGATTCGATGTGCAAACTGGTGGGTTATTCACCAGATCAACTGATGGGCAAAAATTATCAAATTTTATACAGCGATTCCCGGAGAGTGTTTGAACCCTACAACCACGTTTACCGCACCGGCTTACCGGAAAAAGCTGCCAACATCCCCATCAAAACAGGAGACGGCCGTGAAATATTTGCTGAAGTTTCGATTACCCTGCGCCGCGATAACCAGGGAAACCCCATCGGTTTTTGCGGCGTTGTCCGTGATATTACCGACCGCAAGCTAGCTGAAAAAGAGCTGGAGGAGGCTCACTGCCTCCTGGCAGAGATTATTGAATTCCTTCCGGACGCCACCTTTGTAATAGACAATGAAGGTGTTGTAATTGCCTGGAACAGGGCCATCGAAGAAATTACCGGTATCAGCAAGGATAAAATAATCGGCAAAGGCAATTATGAATATGCCATTCCACTTTACGGCAAGAGAAGGCCACTTTTGATCGACCTGGTTCGCTCAGCTGAAAAAGAAGACAGGTATTACAGTTATATCAGACGTGAGGGAGACACCATGTACGGGGAAGCTTATGCCGATAGCCTTTATGGAGGGGAGGGCGCATACCTCTGGGGAGCGGCGTCGGTGCTCTATGACGGTTCCGGGAATCCGATCGGGGCAATAGAAACGATGCGCGATATTACCGACCGCAAAATTTACGAAGATAAGCTTAAATATCTAAGCCTTCACGATCAATTGACCGGCCTTTATAACCGGGCCTATTTTGATGATGAACTCAGCCGCCTGGATGACAGCAGGGAGCAACCAATTACCATTATTGTCTGTGATTTGGACGGTTTAAAGTTGATCAACGATACCCTTGGCCATGACAGCGGCGATCAACTTCTGGTTGTCTGCAGTACCCTGCTCAAGCAGTGCCTCCGGGCTTCAGACATTCTGGCCCGGGTCGGGGGAGACGAATTCGTGGCCATCCTTCCCCATACTGATCGTGAGAGCGGGCAAGCTGTGGTAACCCGGATCATGGATCAGGTTTATAAATATAATGAAGAAAACAGTCATTTGCCGCTGAGTATTTCTACCGGTATTGCCACCCGGGAAAGCTCTGATCTCACGTTGTGGGAAACATACAAAGAAGCTGATGATTTGATGTACAGGGACAAGTTGCATAAAGGAGCGGGGGCGAAGTCGCAGATTATTAAATCGCTTATGGCCGCTCTTGGCGAGCGTGATTTTATTACCGGGGGCCATGCCAGCAGGCTGGAAGAACTGTGCCGTAAAATGGGTGAAAAACTCAACCTTTCCGGCAAACAGCTCTCAGATTTGACTCTCCTGGCCCAGGTCCACGATCTTGGCAAAGTGGGGATTCCAGATCTAATTCTTTTCAAGGAAGGGCCTTTGAATGAAGAAGAATGGAAAATTATGCGCACCCACACTGAAAAAGGGCACCGGATTGCTACCGCTTCCACTGATCTCCATGATATTGCAGGTTTGATCCTGCAACATCACGAGCGGTGGGACGGCAGAGGCTATCCGGCAGGGTTGAAAGGGACTTCCATTCCCGTTGAATGCAGGACCCTGGCCATAGTTGATGCCTATGATGCCATGATTAGCGATCGCCCCTACCGGAAAGCGATGAGAAAAGAAGAAGCTGTTGACGAGATTATGAGAAATGCCGGAAGCCAGTTTGATCCCGGGCTGGTGGAAGTTTTCCTGGGTGTAGTGTAAACACTGCCAGAATAAGATGCTGTTATAAAATTCTGCTTTCTATTGATGCTTTCCCTGATTTCAGCTGAGTTACCTTCAATATAATCTTGTTTAAGCCTACCATGCTGCCGGGAGTTAAGCCTGTTTTGTTGAAGTCATTCAGAATCAGTAAAAAACAGAAACAGCAAGCCCGACTAACAGGGTAATAGCCCCGAAGATGTTAACCTGTTTAATCAGGGAATAAAGTGGTGTTCTAAAATAATTGTTGGTCACATACGTGCAAAGGTGAACAGGAGAACCGAGGTAACCTGCGTAAGAACTTACGTAGATGAGGCCCAGATATCTTACAGTTAACATTTCTGGTCCGAGCAGCGGCATTACAACCGGCAGGGTGATTCCCAGGGAAGCGGCATTGTTTCCGGTTATAAAGCCGGTAATGAAAGGCAGGGCGATAATAATTACCAGTAAAGGCAGCCCCTGGCCCAGGAGGTAGTGTGTAGCCTGCCGAATTGATTCCGCTTCCAGCATGAAATCTTTATAAACAACTATGCTCAGTATGGAAAGGGCCAGGGCCCAGTTTAGACCGTGAAAAAATACAAATGTTCTTTCCCTGAGGATATCTTTTTTCTTTCCCTGGGGCAAGTTGATAAAGAAAGTGACGGCGATTCCGGCCAAAAGGGCCAGGGGAAAGTAAACCCCAAAAAATATTCCCAGGACAATTGCCAGCAGGTAAGGTGAAGCTGCGCTTATTAAATTGACCAGCGCTTCCCGGGCATTTTTATCTAGTGTATCAGGTTTAGGGTTGCTGGCCGGGCGGGGATAGCGCCTTAAAAGTAAAAATGTGGCAATTATAAAAACAATAACTACTACCGGAATGGTGTAGCTAAGATAGCGGGCGATACTGATGTCCGTGATACCCGAAGCCAGGATAATGCCGGCATTGAAAGGATATATAAGCACGACCAGGTGCCGGTAAACCATATTAGACATGGCCAGTTCCAGCGAAGGCATTTTTAGCTCCTTACCAGTTTCCTCCACCATGGGAGCTGAAATAATGGCCCCTCCAGGAACCGTGGAAAATAGCGAGATGGCAGCCGGGAAGATCATGATCAGGGCTCTTGGATCCCGGATTAAAAATTTCAGGTTTTCAACCAGCTTTTCCATAGCTCCAATTTTCTGGTGAAGGTGTCCAAGCATGGTAATTGCCACCACCATGGAAACCAGGTAGAAAGCCGTTGGGCTGGTCAATGAATCGTACAAAATCCCTAAATCCTGGCTGATATCGTTACTGTTGGTTAAGGATAAAATGAATATCGATATAAATAAAGCCTGGTATAACTTCCAGCCTATGCGAATTAAAATAATAATCAAAAAGATGGAAAAGGTCACGCCCACTGCTTCTATTATGGCAGGATCAATGGAAGACATGTTAATTGCTCCTTTTGGTTCTATTTTACAATAGCCGGTTTAGGATTGCCTACACTATGATAAATAACCCTGGCTATGATTACAAGCCTTTATACCAGATATTGGTTTTATTACTATCGGAAGGAAAAGCAGGTTTTGTATTGTTAAAAAAGACAAATTTGACAGCTTAACCGGCCTCATTTATGAGCTCTTACTTCGGGTTAAATTAGGCTAAACAAAACATCCTTGATAATGATATACTATAAATGACTTGAATGGTGATGAGGTGAGCGCATGGACTCCGGTTTTAAATCAGGGGCTCTCGAGGTAAACCTGGCCCAAACAAAACATGAGCAGACCGATCTCCCCCCGGAACACAGCTGGTTCGTTTCTTTGTCTTCTGCTTATTGGGGAATCAACAAGCGGACTGAAGAACTCTTCCTTGAGTATAATCATCCCCATCCCAACTATGATTTTATTATCGAAAACCTTCATACGATCAGCCTGACAGACCTGTGGCTTTACAGCTCTATTAAACAGTCAGAGGAAGCTCTCCTGTTCCTGGTTTCTATCTTTGAAGATCTCGCTACCCTGGATTTAACAGAAAAGCAACGCGAGCAGCTGGTGAAGACCCTCTTCAAATTTATCGATCGGCTGCTTAATGAAGACAAATATCCACACCGGGTTATCTGGCGCTGCCTGGCTTTAATTGAGAAAGGGATGGAGGAAGATGAAGCTGTATTCCTGCGTAATTCCGGTTATTTTAAAAAATACCTGGCCCGCGCGGCAGACGTGCCTGAATTTAACAGTGAAGTGTGCAGGCTGACCAGGGCAATTCTGCGCAAAAACTGTGCCTTCTGGGATAGAACAACCAACGCTGAAGCCTGGTTTGAAAGTAAATCAGATCTTTTTCAGCCTATACACCGTGAAAAAATAAGGCTAATCGGAAGGCAATTTTTTGACGAACTGTCTTCCCGGATTGAAAATTCCCACACCTGGAAAGAAATCGAATCGAACCTGTTCTTTAATGATATCGCAAATCATTTTCGTCATTTCAGTGAAGAATTTACCCTATCCATAGAAAAAGTATATTACCTGCTTTACGTTCTCCATCTTCCCGGCATGATCCAGTTAAAAAAACATCTCCTTTATGATCTTAACCGGCTGCTTAAAACCGCCCTGGCGGAGCTCGAAGAAGGAGAAATATATCATTTTATCGACATGCTTTTCGGCCTGTTTAAAGAGTTAAAAGATCAGCAGACTGATACAGTCCTGGACTGCCTTTTTACTTTAGGCAAAGGGGTTGTCAGCATTGATAACCAGGAAATTACCGCTTATTACATGCAAAAACTGATTGAATTTGGATTTGTCTACCCCGGAAAGATCGAAATTACTTCCGATTGGGAAACCAGGGCCAATGCCGATCACGTCAAAAATATCCGGATCTGGCTTGACTTGATTGAAACTTCACCGTACAAGTTTAAAAAGCTTCTGTCAGCACTGGTTGTAAATTTAAGGCTCGGGGGTATTTTTATCTCCGACACCGATCTGTTTCAGCGGGATGTTACCAGGCTTTTGAATGCAGATATTGCTCCTGTGTATAAACAGGTAAAACAACTGGCCCGCTTTTTCCCGGTTTATTTTAATGAAATCGGGGCCGAGGGTAAACTGCGGGAGATTAGTACCGTGATTGATGAACTGGCCGGACGTAAAGACCGGGTGATCCACTTCGTCCGCAAGCAGGTCCATACCGAGAGTAACAATACTCACATCGACCTGGTTCGGCGAGTGGCAGCGTTCTGGTATAACGGGCGTCCGAAACAACTCCGGGATGTATTGCCGGAAGATGTGTACGTTTCTTTGAACAAAAATGATGAGCATTATATCAGGATCAGCAGGTTGACCCGCACGGTTTGTGAACATTTTGGAGTCGATCACAACGGTTTGCTTAAATTATCTGAAGGAGAGCTGATTTCATACCTCGATACTTTAAGCGGCGAAAATGAGAAAGATAAAAAGCGCCTGCTGTATCTGGTCCAGCTTTACCAGTTGCTCCTGGAAAAATATTCATTTGAAACCCGCAATATCACAGGCCTCCTTGAGCAAAGCCGTTTCTTTGGCAGGGAAGAAACCAGGCGTCTTTCTGAGTTAATGAAACAAGAACGTTACCGGGAAGCGCTAGAGCGGGTATACTCCTTCATGGCCACCCTTAAAGTAGTGATCATGAGCAAAGAAAAGACTGAAGCGATTGAAACCATCTATTACAAGCGTCATATAGCCGTCGGCATTCCTTCCATGTACGGGCAGTACAAGGAACCGAAATTTGAAGCGCTTGGTTTGATGTACCGCCTGGAGCAGGTTGCTTCCCGTTTAATGGAAGACATAGTTAATGAAACTGACATGGATTACATTTCTGCCAAAACATTGAGAAACATTTACGAAGTGCTGGTTCTCTTTAAAACCGGGCTTGAACTTGACGGTATGGTTAACCAGAATTTCAATTCAACCCTGGAGATGTTCAGGTACAGCCTGACTTCAGCCAGCGTGACCCTGGAACAGTACATGAATATTTTCCGCTTCATGTCCCAGCACATCAAGGAACTGATAAATGAATATTTCATCCGTGTTTACGATGAGACCATTAACATTGTTGTGCCCCAGATTTTTGATGACTCACCTGAAACCATTGCCAGGGAATCGGAAGTATTCTACCGGGATATCTTATCGTCTGCATTCCTGATCCAGGAACTGGATCGCTTTATCGCCAATGCTATGAATATAATCCAGAACATGCTGGAAAACTATTCGGAAACCCATATTCATAACATGATGAGTTATAATCCTGACCTGGCTATTAGCTCCCTTGACCATGAAACGGTTCAGATGGACAATCAGCTTTTTTTAGGAGCAAAGGCGTACTACCTGAAAAAGCTGATCTCTTACGGCCTGCCCATACCCCCCGGTTTTGTATTAACCACAGAAGTTTACAGGCACAAGGATACGATCTTCGAACATCCTTCCATGAGCCAGGAATTGGATAACATGATTTTTAAACACCTGGCTGAAATCGAGGAAAAGACCGGCCGTAAATTCGGAGATCCTGGCAATCCCTTGCTGCTATCGGTTCGTTCTGGAACGGCGATATCAATGCCCGGGGCAATGAGGACTTTCCTGAACGTGGGTATGAATGACCGGACGGTCCATTCCCTGGGCATGAACCCGGATACGGCCTGGATGGGATGGGATGCATACCGGCGTTTTATCCAGAGCTGGGGAATGTCTCACGGGGTTGATCGAGACTATTTTGATGAAGTTATGGTCCGGGTGAAAAGCAAATATGGAGTTGAAAAGAAAGCCAGCTTTTCCGCTCCCCAGATGAAGGAGCTTGCCCTTGAATATAAAAAAACCCTCAACGAACACGGCGTTTTTATAGCGGAAGATCCTTATGATCAGCTCAGGCAGGCCATTAATAACATTTTCTACTCCTGGTCTTCCCAGCGGACCATTGCTTACCGTAAGCATTTGCAGATAGCTGATGAATGGGGGACAGCGGTTCTGGTTCAAAAAATGGTCATGGGCAACCGGTCAAAACGATCCGGTTCCGGAGTGGTTTTTACTCACAACCCTAAATTGAAAAAACCCGGTATAAACCTCTATGGCGATTTTACCCTGTGCAGCCAGGGTGAAGATATTGTAGCCGGTTTGGTTTATACGATGCCGATTTCAGAAAGCCAGCGCACCGATGATTACCCTGAAAGCGATTTTTCACTTGAATCTGAATTTCCGACAATTTATAAACGCCTGCATGAAATAGCTACCGGGTTGATTGAAAAATATGGATTTAACAACCAGGAAATTGAATTTACCTTTGAATCAGAACAGCCTGAAGATCTTTATATCTTGCAGATCAGGGAGCAAAATATTGTTCAGCAGGAGAAAGAAGCTGTGTTTAGTGTTCCGATTGAAGATATGGTGCCGGTTGGCCGGGGCATCGGGGTCGGTGGAGGCGCCATGAGCGGCCTCATCAGTTTTGACATGGACGATTTGATCAATAACAAGCACCGCTATCCGGGCGAAAACCATATCCTGGTCCGACCGGATACTGTGCCTGATGATATCCAGATGATTTTTATGTGCGACGGCTTGGTCACCAGCCGGGGCGGGGTAACTTCCCACGCCGCTGTGGCCGCAGACAAGCTTGGCAAAGTTTGTGTGGTTAATTGTGAAGAGCTGGTGGTTAATGACCAGGAGAAGTACTGTATAATCAATGACTTTGAATTTCGCAAGGGTGATGCTATCTCGATAGATGGAAAATGGGGTAATATTTATGCAGGCAGTTATCCGGTTCAACATGTTTAATCAGGTTTAGGAGGAATCAAAATTGACCGACCATTTTCAAAGCAGGAAAAAGCTGGGCATTAACGGTATTGGCAGGATTGGCAAGCTTACCCTTTGGAACCACCTCAATGCGGGCCATTTTGACTACTTCATCCTCAATACGGGGCGAAAAGTAGGTAAAAAGATGGAAGATACTATCGATTATCTGATTAAGGACAGCACCTATGGTTCTTTGGACCACTTTTTATACGGGCATTCAGGTAAAACAGCTGATCTAGAAATAACCGACCCTGAAAAAGGCCTTTTTTCAATTAACGGCATTCCAATCAAGCTGCAAACAGAGTCCCGAAACCCCGGGGAAATTAACTGGGCCAGGGAAGGAGTGCAGCTGGTAATTGAATGTACAGGCAGTTATCTTGATCCTACCGTCTCTGCTGACCACACCAAGGGGAGTGTCCGGGGTCACCTGGAAGCGGGAGCGGAAAAAGTAATTGTCAGCGCCCCGTTTAAAGTAGCCGACGGAGCTAAGAAACTGCCATCCGACAGCAGTATGTTTGTTTACGGTATCAATCACAGTAAATATGACCCTTCCACCCATCATATTTTGTCGGCGGCAAGCTGTACCACTACCGGCCTGTCTCACATGATTAAACCACTGCTTGAAACCGGGGAAACATCGAAAATTGTTACCGCTTCCATGTCTACCGTCCACGCCGCCACCAACAACCAAAAAATTCTCGATGCCGTTCCCAGGGAAGACGCTTCCGATCTTCGTAAAACCCGTTCTGTGTTTGACAACATAATCCTTACCACCACCGGTGCCGCCGACGCCCTGGAGGAGATTATGCCCGAGATCAGAAATGTTGGCTTTATGGCCGACTCGGTGCGGATACCGACCAGCACTTCGTCGCTGATCATGTTAAACGTTACTTTTAAAACCGAACTTACCGAAGCCGGGGAGCCGAAGCTAAACCGGGAGCTAATTAATGACATTTACAAAACTGCTGCCGGTGGGGCCCAAAAAGGGATGATTGTTTTCAGTGAAAAGCAAAATGTTTCTTCCGACCTGGCCGGGTATCCGGCGGCAATAATTATCGAAGGCGTTGAAACCCATACCCGGACCGGATTTATCCAGGTTAATACCGATGTGCTCCGTGAAAACGGGGTTGAAGCGCCGGTTGATATCAATATTCCGGTCACCCATGCCAAAATATTCGGCTGGTATGACAACGAGTTGGGCAGTTATGTTAATTTGCTGGGCAGGCTGGCAGTATATGTAGATAAAAATATGCCTTAATTACTTTGGAGTGAAACCATGCCAGTATCAAAACCGGAAAGTGTCACCCTGGCCCGGTGCGATCGCTATGAGCCGCAGGAAATCCGTTCTGCCTTGAAGGATATATTTGCTCCTTACGGTGGGTTGGAGGCCATAGTAGCGGCCGGTCAAAAGGTTCTTTTAAAACCAAACCTGCTTTCCGCCGCTCTGCCTTCTGAAACTGTGACCACTCATCCGACGGTTGTTAAAGTGATGGCGGAGATGGTTCGTGATCTGGGAGGAAAAGTTTATATCGGGGACAGTCCCGGCCACGATGCCCAGAAAAAAGCTCACCAAGCCTGTGGCATTACGCAGGTGATCGAGGAAATCGGTGCTGAGGCTCTTTATTTTTCAGACCCGGTTTATAAACAGGTAAAAGGCTTCAGGCTCTGGGAAATCCCGCTTGCACCTGAACTGGACCGGGTTGACCTGGTCATTAATCTGGCCAAACTCAAGACCCACTCTTTTACCGGCATGACGGCCGCAGTAAAAAATATGTACGGCTGTGTGCCCGGAAAAAACAAAGCCCGGTATCATTTTGAGTATCCCCTGCCTAAAGATTTTTCCAGGCTGTTGCTCGATGTTTATTATGTTGTCCGCCCCGCTTTTTCAATCATCGATGCTGTTGTGGCCATGGAGGGTGCAGGCCCCAGGAAAGGCAGGCCCAGGCAGGTTGGCCTGTTAATGGGAGCCCCCAATGCCCTGGCTCTTGATAATGTGGCAGCATCGGTTATTGGTTTTCGCCCCGGGCAGGTGGCGACCCTGGCGGCGGCCTCAGAGTTAAAACTGGAAGGTTCAGATCCCGGTTCAATAACCATCAATGGTGTCAGCCTGCAAGATTGCCGTGTTAAGGATTTTGATCTCGGCCCTGCTTCTCAAGGTCGGCTTGCCGGTTTACTGGCCTTTTTACCCTTTAGCTGGATCAAGGATTTTATTGCTGGTCGGCGCCCCTATCCCCGGATCGATGCCGCACTGTGCACGAGGTGTGGAGCCTGTTATCAAGCCTGCCCGGCACGGGCGATTGAATTTGACGGTTCATCAATACCTGATATTAACAATGATGGCTGCATCCGCTGTTACTGCTGCCAGGAGTTTTGTGGGCCTGGGGCGATAGATCTCTCCAGGAAATAGATGCTGAATTATATCTCTTTATGCGGATTGTGCCGGCGAAGATTAGCCTTAAATCATTTAAGATTGCCTTCTTTTATGATATAGTAAGTTATATTCCAACCAGGGTATTATTTGCGCCGGAGGTGTTGCAGTTTGAAAGTACTGGTTAGCGATTCTTTCTCACCGGAAGGGCTGGAGCAGCTAAAAGAACAAGCCGAGGTTGATTACAGGCCTGAAATAACTCCGGAGGAATTGATAAAGCAAGTTAAGCTATTTGAAGGCCTTGTGGTCCGCAGCCGGTCGAAAGTAACCGCTGAAGTTATCGAAGCCGGGAAAAAATTGAAGGTGATCGGGCGGGCCGGGGTCGGAGTTGACAATATCGATGTTGAAAAAGCGACAGAAAAAGGGATTATTGTCGTTAATGCTCCGCACGGCAACACAATTTCAGCGGCAGAGCATGCCGTTGCCCTCCTGACTTCGCTGGCCAGGAATGTCCCTCAGGCGAGCAGTTCTATTAAACGGGGGGAATGGGAAAGATCAAAATATACCGGGGTAGAGTTAAACCATAAAATGCTCGGAGTCATCGGTGTGGGCCGGATCGGCAGTGAAGTTGCCCGCCGGGCCAGGGCCCTGGGGATGAAAATAATCGCCTACGATCCTTATATCACCAGGAATCATGCTGAAAAACTGGGTATTGAATCAGTTGCTTTTGAAGATCTGCTGAGGCAATCCGATTTTATTACCTTTCACCTGCCCTTAAACCCTTCTACCTATCATTTGATCGGTGAAAAGGAGCTGGCCATGCTAAAGCCAGGGGTAAGGATTGTCAACTGTGCCCGTGGCGGGCTTATTGATGAGGACGCCCTTTGCACAGCTTTACAGGAAGGCAGGGTGGAGGGTGCCGCCCTGGATGTCTTCGAACAGGAGCCTCCAGGAAGCTGCAGGCTCATTGAGCTTGACAACGTAATAGCTACCCCGCACCTGGGAGCGCTTACCAGGGAAGCCCAGGCCAATGTGGCCCTGCAGGTATCGGAGCAGGTGATTAGGGCCCTAAAAGGCGAACCGATCGTATCTGCCGTCAATGCTCCGGTTTTGCTGCCGGAAACCAGGGCCTCTATCGGCCCGTTTTTGCCCCTTGCCCGGGCCATGGGCAGTTTTTACCTGCAGTTGTTTGGCGGCTCAGTTGATGAAATTGAATTAACCTACAGCGGTCATCTTGCAAGCATGCCCCTTGCCCCCATGACCCTTTCCTGTCTGATTGGGTTTTTACAGCATATCGTTGGAGACGGGGTCAACTGGGTTAACGCTTCCTATATTGCCAAGAACAGGGGGGTTGCGGTCCGGGAAACATCGACCACGGAAGCAAAAAATTACAGCAACCTGATCACTATGCGGGCCAGAACGGGGGAAGAAGAACATCATATTTCGGGCACTCTCTTGAACGGTGATATGCGTATCGTCAGGGTTGACGATTACCGGATTGAAATTGTCCCGGCCCGGTATATGCTGGTCACCACCCATAACGACAGACCCGGAGTTGTCGGCAAAATCGGGACTTTGCTCGGCAATGAAAATGTCAATATCGCTTCCATGCAGCTGGGCCGAAAAGAGGCCAGGGGGGAAGCGATGATGGTTTTACAGGTTGACGAAGAGATGCCTGCAGAAACCTTAAGCAAAGTAAAGGAACTGGATGTTATAACTTCGGCTAACTTTGTGATTATGCCGAAAAGCATTTTTTCCGGAGATTAATATCTTAGAAACGAGGTGCTAATAATGGTTAAGGTTTATGCTTTAAGTACATGCCCGTGGTGCAAGAAGGTTAAGAAACTGCTTGATGATAAGAATGTCCAGTATGATGTAGTTGATGTAGATTTGGCCCAGGAGGAAGAACAAAAAAAAGCCCTGGCTGAGGTGGAAGAACTGATCGGCAAGCGTGCTTTTCCGGTTACTGTGATAGACGGGCAGGTTATTCAGGGCTATAAGCAGGAAGAGATTGAAGGGGCGCTTGAAGATGAAAAATAAAATCTACTGTGAAGTTTGCCGCATCTCTTTTGTTCACCGCGGTGAAGTAATGGTTGGACAGGAAGTTGTTTGCGCCGTCTGCGGTGCCGAACTGAAAATTAATGAAGTGGCTCCGGAAATAAAAGCCTCCCGCTTTATTGAAGACCCTGAGGCAGAAATCCGCCGGAGAGCGGAAAATTTTGCCCGCCTCCGAGACTATACATTTAATGAAGACAAGGAACTGGTTTTAGAAGGTCTGTTAGACAAGCACCGCTTATATGGCGATTTTTACTGTCCCTGCCGTTTTGAAAATATACCGGAAAATGTTTGCCCCTGCCTGCCAACGAGGATGAACGAAGTCCGCAAGCTGGGGCACTGTTACTGAAACTTTTTTCATCTCAAGGAGTGAGTTTCACTCCTGGAAAACAAACCGGCAAAAATATCATAAAAGAAGAGTAAGAAAAAGAAATCCGGCTTCGGCTGGATTTCTTTTTCTTACAGCTGTTTATCAATCAGTATTTTTTGCAGGTGGGCTGGCATATCAGCAGGATCAATCACCTGCCGGTGAAGGACCGGTTTCTGCTCCAGATCGGCCAGGTTTTCAGGAACGGGTGCCCCTGTCTCCTGGGCCAGGATTTTAATCAGTTCAAGCTCGCTTTTGCCTTTAAAGCGGCTGCTGTTAAATAAGGCTCTGATCGTGCTTCCGGTAAATTTATAAGGGCTGGCGGTAGACAGGACAACAGAGATATGCCGGTCATTTTCTTGCTCCCGGTACTTGTCTAAAACATGTATTCCCACGGCTGTATGGGGATCGATCAGGTATTTGTAATCCCGGTATGTCCGTGCAATAGCTTCCAGGGTTTCTTCATCACTGGCGTAGTCCGACCAGAACAGCTCCTGCAAGGTGCACAGAGTTTCCTGGTTTACGCTGTAGTGTCCGTTCTGGTTCAGCTGATCCATCCAGCCGCGGATGCGTTCAGAATCATGACCGGTCAATTCAAACAATAAACGCTCCAGGTTGCTTGAAATCAGGATATCCATGGAAGGAGAAAGGCTGTTATAAAAAGTCCTGCGTTTGTCGTAAACACCGCTGTTTATAAAATCGGACAGGACATTGTTACGGTTGGCGGCACAGACCAGGCGGTTAACAGGAAGGCCCAGCCGGCGGGCGTAATAGCCGGCTAAAATGTTGCCGAAGTTACCCGTGGGCACGACAAAGTTAACTGGTTCGCCCTTCTTCAGTTTGCCGCGGTAGGTCAGCTCCCGGTATGCCGAAAAGTAATAGGACACTTGCGGTAGAAGCCTGCCCCAGTTGATAGAATTGGCTGATGATAATCGGAAACCAGCTTCTTCCAGGTACCTGTTTATTTTCCGGTCGCTGAAAATATGTTTAACCGCGGCCTGGGTGTCGTCAAAATTTCCCCGAACTGCGATTACCCCCACGTTATCGCCTTCCTGGGTAGTCATTTGAAGTTTTTGAATTTCACTGACCCCTTTTTCCGGGAAATAGACAATAATTTTTACCCCGGGTACATCACGAAACCCTTCCAGGGCCGATTTACCCGTATCGCCTGAAGTAGCGGTCAGGATCACTATTTCCCGGCCATCTCCACTTTTTTGGCTGGCAGTGGTCAGGAGGTGCGGAAGCACCTGAAGAGCAATATCTTTAAAGGCCGAAGTGGGGCCATGCCACAGCTCCATGATATACAGGTGATCGGACAGCCCGTTCAGAGGAGTTACGTCAGGATGATCAAAAGTATCCGGGTTATAGGCTGAGTTGATGGCCTGTTCTATTTCTGAAGGGCTATAATCGCCAAGAAAGCGGGAAAAAATTTCCGCGGCTATGGCCTGGTAACTGTTGCCTGGCAAGCCTTGGCTTAAATAAAGTTCCGGGCTTTCAGCAGGTACAAATAAACCTCCGTCAGGGGCGAGACCTTTTAATATAGCCTTTGAAGCATTGACAGATATTGTTTTGTCCCTGGTACTGTAGTAGCGCATTTCAAGTGTTCCTTTCTGCTTTATGATCAATGATATGTCACAGTATTCCCAATAGCTATATACCTTTTATATATCTCCAATTCTTCTTTTTCCGGTTAAATCCTGTTAAGGATGAGGGGTGCCCTTGACAAAATGTTGGTAAAAGGGTATTTTCAGGACACGACTTGCACTAACTTCACCGATTAAGCCTCAGCAAACCTAAGGAGCGTGATTACAAGTTGAAGTACCTGGTTATCGTCGGAGATGGAATGGCCGATTACCCCCTGGAACAACTGGAAAACAAAACAGCCCTTCAATTTGCCAGCACCCCCAATTTTGACAAACTCGCCACCAGGGGCGAGCTGGGCCTGGCCCGGACCATTCCCGATCAATTGCCCCCTGGGAGCGATACAGCCAATCTTTCGGTTATGGGTTATGATCCTCTCACCTACTATACCGGAAGATCACCTTTTGAGGCAGCCAGCCTGGGGGTTGAGCTAAATCCCGAAGACATTTCTTTCCGCTGCAACCTGGTCACCCTTTCTTCCGATGGAAATTATGCCGGAAAAACTATGACTGATTATTGTGCCGGTGAAATAACAAATGAGGAAGCGGAAATATTGATCGAAGAAGTTAAAAATTACCTCGGCAGTGGAGAAATAGATTTTTATCGCGGCTCTAATTATCGCCATCTGATGGTCTGGCATGGCGCCCCGGAAGATTGGGAATTAACCCCTCCTCATGATATCAGCGGTAAATCAATTGAAGAATATCTTCCTAAAGGCAGCGGCAGCGCCAGGATTAGGGAAATGATGGGAAAAAGCTTTGAGTTCCTGGCCAATCACCCTGTAAACCGCAGGCGGATAGAAAAAGGCCTAAACCCGGCCAATTCGATCTGGATTTGGGGCAATGGGAAAAAGCCGCTCCTGCCTCCTTTTGAAGAAAAATACGAAATAAAGGGTTCGGTTATTTCTGCGGTGGACCTGGTCAAAGGAATCGGTCTTTTGGCCGGGTTAAAGTTAATCCAGGTTGAAGGGGCTACCGGCAACATCGACACCAACTTTAGAGGCAAAGCTGAAGCTTCTGTTCAAGCTCTAATTAATGGAGACGATTTTGTTTATCTTCATGTGGAAGCGCCTGATGAATGTTCACACCGCTTCGAAACTGAAAACAAGGTCAAAGCGATTGAGATTATTGACAACCTTGTAGTTAAAAGAATTGTGGAGGATCTGGAACGGAGCGGTATTGAGCACAGCATCCTTTTAATTACCGATCATGCCACTCCGCTGTCCCTGGGCACCCATACCAGGGAACCTGTTCCTTTTGTAATTTACCGCAGCAGCGAGCCAAAAGATAACCCCTCCCGGAAGTTCGACGAGGCAAGCGCTGCTGAAACCGGGCTTTTTCTTGGCAAAGGATTTCGCCTGATGGACCGGTTTATAAAGCAGAGATGATGAGGCCTTTACCGGTTAAGACGACATTCCGGGGCGGTGGAAATAGGAAAATATTAACTTTCAATTTTATGGCCCTTCTAGGAGCAGTATTTTTCCTTTTTTTTGCCCTGGATTTCTATATCCCGATCCTTCCTTTTTACGTCCTGGACGTCGGGGGTGGAGAGGCTGCCGTGGGGCTTTTAATGGGCCTTTTTACTTTTTGCTCGATAATCCTTCGCCCCTTTCAAGGGCGCGATCTCAACCGCCGGGGGCGCAAAAGGCTCCTTGTGATGGGTATTTCTCTTTATGCCGCCGCCGGCGTGGGGCTGTTGCTTTTGCCTCCTCTTCCCCTGGTTTTTATATTTCGTGCTGTCCAGGGGTTTGGCTGGGGGGCATTTTTGCTATCTTTTAACACCCTCACCCTGGATCTTGCTCCGGACGGCAGAAGCGGTGAAGCTCTTGGCCTGATGGGTATAGCCCCGCCTTTTTCACTGGCTGTAGCTCCCATACTGGGTGAACAACTGCGGATATCTACTGACGGCAATTATGCACTGCTGTTTTTTATTGCTTCCGCTGCTGCCGTGCTGGCCCTGGTGATGGCTTTGCTGGTAAAGGAACCCGAAAGAGATAAAAGCGAAGATCAAAAGTCCCCGCTGCTTTCCCGTAAAGTATTTCTACCTTCATTGATCATTTTCTTTATGACCTTCAACCTGGGCTGCATTCTGACCTTTTTACCCCTTCTGGGCGAAGTCAGGAATATTGAGGCCGTTGGTTATTTTTTTACTGTCTTTGCCCTGACGGCAGTTGTATTTCGACCAACCTTCGGCCGGATATCGGATCGGGTGGGGCGTTCCTGGATTTTCCTGCCGGCTTTGATTGTAGCAGGGGTGGCGCTGATAATGATTGCCCTTGCCTCTACGGTGTTTGAGCTGATTCTTAGCGCTTTTATCTTTGGCGCCGGCTTTGGAGCGGCCCATTCATCGGTAATGGCCCTTGCTGCAGACAGGCTCCCGGTTATGGAAAGAGGAGTTGGTATGGCCACTTTTACAGGAGCTTTTGACCTTGGCATAGTGGCCGGTTCGAGTATAATTGGCATCCTGCTGAACTGGCTAGATTTCAAGGCAGTGTTTATCTTATGTGCTGCTGTTATGGTTGTCCCGGTGGCAGTTTACATGTTTAGGACAAGGCTGCGGGTTTACATGCCCTAATCAGACCCTTTTAAACTGGGTCAATAATTGATAGGGAGATAATACTGGCAGGACATAAGCAGGCCTGGATCAAAGCTTTTATTGAAAAAGGCCTTACACCAGGCCGGGGCTACGGCCGGGTTGGTAAAGGCCTGTGATACAAGGACTGCCGGTCAGTTAAATTACAGCACCCTGCAGCTGTATTTAAAGAGCAGATGTCCATACTTAATAATTTAGCTTTTTTCAGGAGCGGTATACGCGGCGGCGACAGCACAGGCAAAAGGAGGCTCGTGGGTTAGTGAAACGGCAATCGCGGTAATCTTTTTTTCTCGGGCCAGGCGGGTAGCCTCCCCGTGCAGTTTGACCAGGGGTTGTTTCCCCTGGGAGGTAAAGATTTCCACTTCTTTTAAGGCGGCCGGACCGATACCGCAGCCGATTGCTTTTAAAACTGCTTCCTTGGCGGCGTACCGGGCGGCAAGGGAAGCAGGCGAAGCCTTCTGGCCCAGGAAGCGCTTTTTTTCCAGTCTTGTAAAAATTTTGTCCAGAAAACGCTCAGGATATTTTTCATGAATTCTTGTAATTCTTTCAACTGCTACCAGGTCCACACCAACACCGAGGAACATTAACTAACTCACCTCCAAGGCAGATTATAGCATATTTATAGTTAAACAGCTGAAAAACCCTGAAGATATATTGCTTTTTAATCAAGGTTGTGGTAATCTTTAGATGATATAACATCTCGTTTATCGGGGTTATTTTAGGAGGTAATGTTTTAATGCAAGGTAAGGTTAAATGGTTTAACCCTGAAAAGGGGTACGGCTTCATTGAAATCGATGAAGGAAAAGATGTTTTTGTGCATTACTCGGAGATCCAGGAAGAAGGCTTTAAAACTCTGGAAGAAGGACAGGAAGTCGAGTTTGAAGTCGTAGAAGGCAACCGCGGACCGCAGGCTGCAAATGTAGTGAAGGTGTAACTCCTTAAGTAATCTTTTGACTAATCAAAAAGAACCTTATAAAACAAAATTTAAACTGGCCGGCATTAAATGCCGGCTTTATTTTGTTAAAAAATTGATTTAACCGTTGACAGTATTTAATTGAGGTGTTATTCTTTTTTTTGTCGGATACCCGACTTGTTTGGTCGGAATTCAAAAAAAGCGGTGTATACAGGGATGAGGTTATCGGCAAAAGTGGAATATGGCGTAAGGGCCATGGCAATTCTTGCCTATTATTATCAAACCGGCCCTTTACCGTTAAGAGAAATTGCGGAACAGGAAAGCATCTCCCTAAATTTCCTGGAGCAAATTGTCCCGGAGCTCAGGCGTAATAATTTGATCTCCAGTGTGCGCGGCTCTCGTGGAGGCTACATGCTTTCACGGCCCCCGGCTGAGATCAATATTGGGGATATAGTCCGGGCTGTCGAGGGGCCGATTGCCCCGATGGATTGCCTGGCTGAAAATGGCGATGATCCCTGCTGTAATCGCAAAAATGGGTGCCTGACCAGGCAGGTTTGGGAGAAACTGAGAGATAAAATCAACGATGTTTTGGATGATGTATCTCTTGATGAGCTAATTGATGTTAAGCCGACCAACATAACGTAAAGGGAGGAGTATAAAATGCAAAGTCGGCTGGTTTATATGGATCATGGCGCGACCACTCCAGTTAGGAAAGAAGTTTTTGATTATATGGCGCCTTATTTCCAGGAACAGTATGGCAACCCCTCCAGCCTGCATGCCCCGGGTAGAGAGGTGCGCCAGGCAGTAGAAGAGTCCCGCGAAAAAACAGCCTCTGCTCTGGGGGCAAAGGAGGACGAAATTTATTTTACCGCCGGAGGTACGGAGTCCAATAATATAGCCCTGCGCGGTGCCGCAAAAAAAAGAGCCAAGCCGGGACATATAATTACTTCTTCTGTTGAACACCATGCGGTGCTGGATGTATGTAAAGAACTGGAAAACGAAGGCCACCGGGTAACGTACTTGCCGGTAGATCAGTACGGCAGGGTCGATCCGGAATCATTAAAGGAAGCCATAGAAGATGACACCTTTATGATCTCGATCATGGCTGCCAACAATGAAATTGGTACCCTGCAACCGGTCCGCGAGCTTGGAGCGGTGGCCAGGGATAAGGGGATCCTTTTTCATACCGATGCCGTTCAGGTTGTCGGACAGCTACCGGTCAATGTAGCCGATCTAAATGTCGATTTCCTGTCTTTGTCGGCCCACAAATTTAACGGACCGAAAGGGATTGGAGCTCTTTACATGAGAAAGGGTATAAAAATCGACCCTCTCTACCGGGGGGGGAGCCAGGAGAGGAAACTACGGCCGGGGACGGAAAATGTTCCCGGTATTATTGGCCTGGGCAAAGCGATTGAACTGGCCGTATCTGAAATTCCTGAAAAGAAAAAGAAACTGGAGCATTTAAGAGACCGTCTTATAAAAGGCCTGCTTGATATTGGAGAGGTCTATTTGAACGGTCATCACAAAGAACGCCTGCCCGGCAATGTAAACGTAAGCTTTCAATACATAGAAGGGGAATCGGTGCTTCTCAGTCTTGACATGGAAGGTATTGCTGCTTCCAGCGGTTCGGCCTGTTCTTCTGGTTCACTGGAGCCGTCTCATGTTTTATCGGCGATCGGGCTCGATCACTCCATGGCTCATGGATCTGTGCGATTTAGTCTTGGTTATGGCAACACTGAAGAAGATATTGATTATGTGCTGGAAAAAGCCTCACCGATTGTAGAGAGACTGCGCAGCATGTCTCCGACTTATCATGCCCGCTGAAGGTTTAAAAGACGAAAGGAGAAACATTGGATGTACAGTGAGAAAGTAATGGATCACTTTACCAATCCCCGCAATGTGGGTGAACTTCCTGATGCAGATGCAATTGGCGAAACTGGCAGTTTTAAATGCGGCGATACCATGAAGCTTTACCTCAAGGTCAAAAATGATCGGATCGAGGATATAAAGTTCCAGACCTTTGGCTGTGGGGCGGCGATTGCCAGTAGCAGCATGTTGACCGAGATGGTAAAAGGCAGAACCATCGATGAAGCAGCCCGGGTGACCAACCATGATGTTGCCGATAAACTGGGCGGCCTGCCGCCCCTTAAGCTGCACTGTTCAAACCTGGCGGCGGATGCCCTCCAGAATGCAATTGTAGATTATAAAAGCAAGCAGCATTCAGGATAAGCAATTGGCATGGATTGTTTCTGGTTGTACTGTGATCAGCTTGACAAAACCCCCTTAAAAATGATATTTTTTTAGTAGCTTTAGCACTCTATAGTATAGAGTGCTAAAGAGCGAAACGGGGGGATTAAGAATGACTGCCGAATTAAACGATAGAAAAGAGCAGATTCTTCGATCCGTAGTTATTAATTATATTAAAACAGCTGAGCCTGTTGGTTCGCGTACAATAGCCAGATCCCATCCCGGGGGCCTCAGTTCAGCAACAATCAGAAATGAGATGGCTGACCTGGAGGAGATGGGATACCTGATTCAGCCTCATACTTCCGCCGGAAGAATTCCCTCCCAGCGGGGATATCGTTATTATGTCGATAATTTAATGGATTTGAACGAACTAAGTGAGGATGTTGAAGAGAAGATTAGCACCTCCCTTAGCGCAGGCAAGATGCGAGAGATCGAACAGATTATTATGAACTCGACCAGGGTATTGTCATCTGCCACCAATCAGACTTCCTTGATTATGGGCCCGCAGTTTAAGAAAAGTGCTTTTCATCAACTTAGAATACTGCCCCTGGATGAAAAAAGAGGACTGGTAGTTTTAATTACCGATACTGGTTTTATAAAGAACAAGGTCATCGATTTTCAGCATCAGTTAAGCCAGACTGAATTGCAGCAGATTGTTTCCTATTTGAACCAAAAACTGTACGGGTTAACTATTGACCAGGTTACCGCTTCACTAATTAATGAGCTGAAAAGGGATCTGTTTCGGCGCCTGGAAATACTGGAACAGGCATTTATCCTTCTTGAAGAAAGCCTCAAGGAAGAAAAGCAGATCCGGGTATTCCTCGGTGGGACAACCAATATCCTGAATCAGCCTGAATTTAAAGATGTAGATAAGATCCGCAGGATGCTTAACCTGTTTGAACAGGAACCGCTCCTGTTCAAAATCCTTGAGGACACTTCAAGAGAAGACAATATCGTGGTGCGGATAGGCTCTGAGAATGAATTTGAAGACATTAAAGAATGTACCCTGATTACGGGCACCTACCGGATCCATGATAAAACCCTGGGGACTGTAGGAGTCCTCGGGCCGACCAGGATGGATTACGGAAAGGTGATCAGCATTATGCGTCGTCTTGTCGATCAGCTTAACCAGAGCCTCAGCAGTTCCTGACCGGGTTAAACTACAGGCGGGGGCACGGCAGTACACTGAATTGATTTAAGACTGTAGACTCTTTATTACCCTCAATCTTAGACGAGCAGGTGAAATTTTTTATGTCCGGAAAAAAACGAAAAGAACAACAAGCAAAACAATCTGCAGAACAGGAAGAACGACAGCAGCGGCAAATGGAACAGGAAACAGTGCCCGAAAGAGAACCTGGCAAGTCCGGAGTGGAACCAGAGCTGCCGGATCAAAATGATAATGACCTGGCAGTTGATAAGGACGGGTTAATTGAAGAAGAACCAGGGCAGGAAGAAGAAACAGCTGAAGCGGAATGGATGCAGGAAAAAGAAGAATTCCTGGACCGGCTGAAGCGAAAACAGGCCGAAATGGACAATTTACGTCGGATTAGCAAGATGGAACAGGCTGAAGCAAGGGAGTATGCCCTCCACGATTTTTTAAGCAGGCTCCTGCCGGTAGTGGATAACCTGGAACGGGCCCTGGAATCTGCCCGTTCTGATCAAAAAGTCCCCGATTCCCATGTTGATGGACTGGAAATGATCTATAAGCAAATCTTTCAGATCCTGGAGCAGGAAGGGGTTAGCGTCATAGAGGCGGAAGGAAATCCTTTTGATCCGCACTGCCATCATGCCGTGATGGCAGTGGAAAGTGATGAAACAGAACCAGGAAGCGTCGTAGAAGAGCTTCAGCGGGGGTACCGTCACCGGGAAAGGGTTCTTCGGCCAGCCATGGTTAAAGTTTGCCGTAAATAAATTGCAGTCATATACTTTACAAGGAGGACAGGGAAAATGGGAAAAGTTGTAGGAATTGACCTTGGAACCACCAACTCAGCAGTTGCCGCTCTAATTGGCAGCGAACCTGAAATTATCGCAAATGCTGAGGGCAGCAGGGTGACGCCCTCTGTAGTGGCTTTTACAAAAGACGACCAGCGTTTATTGGGCCAGGTAGCAAAGCGCCAGGCTGTGACCAACCCTGAACGGACGATCGTCTCGATCAAGCGTGAGATGGGAACCGATCACAAGGTAAAAATTGATGATAAAGAATATACCCCTCAGGAAATTTCAGCAATGGTTTTGCAAAAACTGAAAGCCGATGCCGAAAGCTATCTTGGCGAAGAAGTTACCCGGGCGGTTATCACGGTTCCCGCTTATTTTACCGACAGCCAGCGTCAGGCCACGAAGGACGCGGGGACGATTGCCGGGATGGAAGTGCTCAGGATTATAAACGAACCGACAGCGGCAGCTCTTGCCTATGGGCTGGACAAAAAAGGTGAAGACCAGAAGATACTGGTTTTTGACCTGGGCGGAGGAACTTTTGACGTGTCCGTTTTGGAACTCGGAGACGATGTGGTTGAAGTTAAAGCCAGCAGTGGTAATAACCGCCTGGGCGGTGATGATTTTGATCAGCGCGTGGTCGATTATATTGCTGACGAATTTAAAAAAGATTACGGTATTGACCTGCGCCAGGACAGGATGGCCCTCCAGCGTTTAATGGAAGCGGCGGAAAAAGCAAAAGTAGAACTATCTTCAGTAACTTCTACCGATATCAACCTGCCTTTTGTTACCGCTACCCAGGAGGGGCCAAAACACCTTAATATGACCCTGACCAGGGCCAAATTTGATGAATTAACCGGCGATCTTGTCGAAAAGACCATGGGCCCGACCAGGCAGGCATTAACTGATGCTGAATTAAGTACCAATGATATTGATAAAATTATCATGGTCGGAGGATCGACCAGGATTCCTGCCGTCCAGGATGCTATTCGCAGCCTGTTAGGCAAGGAACCGCATAAAGGCGTAAACCCCGATGAGGTTGTGGCCATGGGGGCGGCGTACCAGGCGGCTGTCCTGGGCGGCGAAGCAAAAGATGTTCTGCTTCTTGATGTAACCCCCCTGTCACTGGGTATCGAAACTCTTGGCGGTGTTTTTACAAAGATTATTGAACGTAATACAACCATTCCCACCGAGAAAAAACAAATTTTCTCCACCGCCGCCGACAACCAGACCAGTGTTGATATTCACGTCTTGCAGGGAGAAAGGGCCATGGCAGCCGATAATAAGACCCTGGGACGGTTTATGCTCGATGGAATTCCCCCGGCGCCCCGCGGTGTTCCCCAGGTTGAAGTAAGCTTTAATATTGATGCCAATGGCATTGTCAATGTTTCTGCCAGGGACCTGGCCACGAACCGCGAACAAAAAATAACTATTACGGCTTCCAGCGGACTGGAAAAAGATCAAATTGACGAAATGGTAAATGAGGCCGAGAAATTTGCTGAGGAAGACCGCAAGCGCAAGGAACTGGCCGAAGCCCGTAACCAGGCCGACAGCCTTGCCTACAGTGCAGAAAAAGCCTTGAAGGATCTGGGTGATAAAGTAGAACCAGGCAAAGCAGAAGAAGTCAAAAAGGCTGCCGAAGAACTGCGTGAAGCGTCCCGGGGAGAGGACCTGGATAAGATCAAGGAAGCCACCGAAAAGGTGAACGGTTTTATGCATGAATTGTCTTCGAAACTATATGAACAACAGCAGGCTGAGGCCCGGGAGGCTGGTGCAGAAAGCGACAGCTCTCAGCCCGGCGGGGAAACAGCTGAAGATGAAAATGTAGTAGACGCCGAGTATGATATTCATGAGGGAGATGCCGAAGAGAGCGAGGACAAGCAGGAACAGTAGAATTAACTCCATGGTAATGCATTTTTAATGCCGGGTTTTTGCCTTAACAACCGGTCCGGTTGCCATGATCACCAACTGACTTTATAATTGATCAGGGCGAGATTTTGCGTTAGGCAGAAACCCGGCGTTAGTGTTATACTATATATGTGAGTCCAGCCTTTTTTAAAAGTTGGACGGAGCCAGATTGTTTAAGAAAACCATAAAATAATTACCAGGGCGAAAAGGATGATATTTGAGTATGGAAAGACGGGACTATTACGAAATTTTAGGACTGAACCGCAATGCCAGCGAAGGCGAAGTGAAAAAAGCGTACAGGAGGCTGGCCAAGCAGTATCATCCCGATTTAAACAAGGATGATCCTGACGCCGAAAATAAATTTAAAGAGATGAAAGAAGCTTATGATGTCCTGAGCGATCCCCGAAAGAGAGAGCACTATGATCGCTTCGGGCATCAAGCCGGTGGCCCGGGTGGATTTGAAGGTTTTGGCGGCACCGGTTTTGGTCAGGCTGGTTTCGGCGGCATCGATGAAATATTTGAACAGTTTTTCGGCGGAATGGGCGGTATGGGTACACGCCGCAGGCAGCGCGGACCCGAACAGGGGGACCACCTGCGCTATGACCTGGAGATTACCCTGGAAGAAGCTTTTCATGGCGGTGAAAAAGTAATCACCATACCGCGAACCGAAACCTGCCCTGATTGCGATGGCAAGAAAACTAAATCCGCCGGCGGTTCCGAGACCTGTCCTTCATGTGGCGGTAGCGGGCAGCAGCAGTATACCCGGAGCACACCTTTCGGCCGTTTCGTCAGCATGCAGGTCTGTAGTAACTGCAGAGGTGAAGGTGTAATTATAAGCGATCCCTGTTCCACCTGCAGTGCCCAGGGCCGGATTGTGCAGGAAAGAAAAATTGAAATTAAAATACCACCCGGGGTGGAAGACGGTTCAAGGCTCAGGGTTAGCGGTGGCGGCGAAGCCGGTGTTCGCGGCGGACCTTCCGGAGATTTATATGTGGTGTTCCGGATCCGCCCTCACAAGGTGTTTCAGAGAAAAGGCAGTGATTTATGGATAGAAGAAACAATAAGCATTAGCCAGGCTGCCCTCGGCGTGGAAAAAGAGGTGCCGACTCTCGAAGGTACTGCTAACCTCAGGATCCCTGAAGGGACCCAGCACGGTATTACCTTCCGCTTAAAAGGCCAGGGTATGCCTTACCTGCGTGGTTCTGGACGGGGCGACCTGCGCGTAACAGTCAAGGTAAATGTTCCCAAACGCCTCACACCTCGTCAGAAGGAGCTATTGGAAGAATTTGCCTATCTTAACGGTGAAGAAGTGGGGGTTGAAAACAAAGGTTTTTTTGACCGGATGAAAGATGCTTTTGGCGGCGGATAGCAACCGGGAGCCCGGAGGTATAAATGCACTACTTCTTTTTAGAAGGATACACCTTGACCGGTGGGCTGGAAGTAGACCTTCATGAACAAGATCTTAACCATGCTTACCGTGTGCTTCGCTTGAAACCCGGAGATCGGGTAGCCGTAGCCGATGCCCGGGGCAAGGCCTTAAGCGCAGTGATAACCATATCCGAACCACAGCGTGTCAGAGTCAGGCTTGGTGACGAACTTCCTTCAGCTGAATCCCCGTTAAATATTACTTTGTTTCAATCACTGTCCAGGGGCGAAAAAATGGACCTGGTCATCAGGCAGGCCGTGGAATTGGGAGTTAAAAAGATTGTCCCTGTGGCTGTGTCGAGAAGTATACCCAACCTGGGTGGCCCTAAAGGGGAGAAAAAAATCAGGCGCTGGCAAAATATAGCCCGTTCAGCCGCAGCGCAGTGCCGCCGGGCTTTCCTGCCCCCGGTTGAACAGGCCCTTGACTTAAAAGATACCCTGGCCGAATTCAACAGATACCGGACCCTGGTTCCCTGGGAAGATGAATCAAGAATTTCATTATCCGGCGTTTTAAAACAGCCCTGTCCGGAAGATAAGGCTGTTTTATTGTTTATTGGGCCCGAGGGAGGTTTTGAGAATAGCGAAATAGAAGCGATCAGGGATTCCGGAGCCCAAATAATCCACCTGGGACCTCGGATTATGCGGACAGAAACAGCCGCCGCCGCCGTTGTTGCTGTGATCCAGGCGGAATGGGGCGATCTGGGGAAAGAAAGGGAAATTTAATGAAGAAAAAAGCTGCTTTTTTCACTCTCGGGTGCAAAGTTAATTTTTGCGAAACAGAAGCGCTGCAAGCGCTTTTTGAGCAGGCCGGTTATAAAATTACCGATTTTGAAAACCAGGCTGATGTTTATGTGATCAATACCTGTACAGTGACCGGCAGCAGCGACCATAAATCAAGAAAAACAATTCGGCGGGCCCGGAAACGTTCGCCCGGGGCCATCGTAATTGCTACAGGATGTTATGCTCAGGGCTCTCCTGAAAAAATTAAAGAAATGGAACAGGCCGATCTGATTGTCGGTAACCGGGAGCGAGAAAAACTGCCCCAAATCTTAGCCTCTCTGGAACCAGGTACTGCCCTGGATCTTGTATCGCCCCATCCTGCTGGCAGCCGCTTTGAAATGCTCCCCCAGGTTAAAAGAAGGGGCCGGACCAGGGGATTCCTTAAAATCCAGGAAGGCTGCGATCAGCACTGCAGTTACTGTGTTGTGCCGTCGGTGAGGGGCCCTCTGCGAAGCCTTCATCCGGAAGAAGCAGTTCTAAGGGCTAAGAAACTGGTAGCTTCCGGCTGCCGGGAAATTGTTTTAACCGGTATCCATTTAGGGCTTTACGGCGCCGACCTGGAGGATGTTTCCCTGCCCTCACTTTTGAAGGATCTGGAAGAAATCCCGAAACTGATCAGGCTTCGCCTCAGTTCCCTGGAACCCTCCGATATAAACGCAGAGCTCGTGGACCATATCACCGGATCCTGGATTGTCTGCCCGCACCTGCATATTCCTCTCCAGAGCGGTGACGGGGAAATACTGCGGCTGATGAACCGGCCCTACGAGCCAGTGGAATATCTTTACCTGGCCAAATGGTTGAAACAGGAAATCCCGGGCCTGGCCTTGAGTACCGATATTATTGTGGGTTTCCCGGGCGAAACAGAAAAGCATCACCGGCGCAGTATGAAATTGATCAAAGATGTTGGGTTTAGCCGCCTCCATGTATTCAAGTATTCACCGCGGCCTGGCACCCCGGCGGCTGATTATTCCGGCCAGGTCCCCAAAAAAGTTAAAGACAGGCGCAGCAAAGAGATGATCGAGCTGGGCGAAGAAATGGCTTCTACTTACAGGCGTCAATTTTTAGGTACTGTCCAACCGGTACTTGTTGAAAAAGTAGTGCCTTACTCTTACGGTGAAGGTTTTACACAGCATTACCTGCGGGTTAAAATTGATATGGATATAAAAGGTCTGCACTGGCGCGGCAAATTAATCAATACCCGACTGGAAAAAGAAGACGGCTCTGAGATCAGGGCCATTCGGGTTAAAAAGAAATAAGGCGTCGGCATTTCTACTGTTTCTATACTATCAATTCCTTCTTACAGGTTCTAAACTTTTCATCAGGACAGCCAGGTCCTTTAACTTTCCCCTATAGGTACTGACGGGTTCTTTGTCAGTACGGTGCAGGAGTAAATCTTCGACCAGGAAAGTATCTAACCCCGCTTTTAATGCACTGAGGTCTTCCAGGGTATCATTACCTGCCATCAGGCACTTTTCTGGAGGACATTTAATAATCCGGGTGATTTCTGTATAATAAGATGGATTTGGCTTGCAGAAATGCATATTTTCCATAGTGGTGACCAGGTCAAAATCATCCGGGGAGAACCCGCTCCAGGACAGGCGCTGTAAAATAGCGACAGCCGGGAAAATAGGGTTTGTAGCCAAAACCAGGATCAAGTTTTTTCTCCGGGCATATTTGACAACTGCCCGGGCATGGGGATGGACTTTGCCCCAGCATTGCAAGCTCGGAAATACATTACGATAAAAGTCATCAACTATGGGTTGGATCTGTTTCTGGCTTTTGCCAATTCTTTTACAGAATTCCTTGTAAAAAATAGTTTCGTTTTTCTTATCCGGATCATTGTCTTCGACCATGATCCTTGTTGCCTCAAAAAGGTGCCTGATAAAATCATCACGGTGGAGATGGCCGGTAAATTGTTTGGACAGGGCTTCAAGATAGGCCGGTATGAATTTTTCAATATCCAGGTTAAGAAGTGTGCCGTCTAAATCAATCAGCAGGGCTTCGTATTTCCCGGTCCTTCCTTCAGCCATTATTCTTGTTCACCCCGGTTTTCACTTTCAGGAAAGTTCATTAATTCTTCGTCGTATATTTCATTGGTGGCATCGCCGATAATATTTTGTACATCCTGCAGAAGAACTATGGCCTTGTATTCCGCCTGTAAAAAACGCTTTGCCACCATGTTCATATTTACCACTTCCAGTAGCTTTTCCAGCCTTTCCTCCTGCTCTTTGGATACTTCAATTCCGGACAGTTTTTGCCTCTGCAACTCCATCTGTTTACCGCGCAGGTCGAGAATCATTTTTTTTGCTGTTTGATCATCCTTTAATTCTTGCTGTGCTTTTTTAAACTCCTTGAATTCTTCCGATTCCCGTAATGCCCCTGCCAGCTTGTGAGCAGCGTCGTAAGGATTCATAACTTTTATTTCTCCTTTCGAAGTTTAAGAATATTATTTAATAGCCGGGTCAATCATACACAGTTCGTTAATTGTTTACATATATAAATAAGGGAATTTTTATGCGGGAGCGGTAAATTTTTGGACTATCACAGCCATAACCTGCTCCGCTGCTTGATTCAAATCTGAAGCGTCTATTGTTTCTGTAAACCTGGAAGCCCCCGGCCTGGATTCACTGTAAAAGTGATCGTAATAATCCCTGCATAATAATTCTGCAACAGTGTAATAATTACCTTTTTTGATCATAGCTGTCAACATCTCTGTTTTTCTTTTTCCCAAACGCCGTTCCAGGGATTTTAACGAGGATTCAAGCTGCCTTTGTATATCATTACCCGGAGTAACTTTGACATATGTATCAACAATGCGCTTTACCCTGACTTCAAACGGGGCGGTCAAAAGGATATGCTCTCCCTGTTTCATCGTTTTCACGAAAAAGTGGGGAAGATAGATGTTGCCGATCCTTTGCCCTTCCCCCTCGGTAACCAGGTAGGGTTCGTTCCGGGCTTGATCGAGCTGCTCCAGCAGGAGGGCATCAAAATCTTTCTGGGACCGGGGTTTGTCAAAACCAACTGCCCCAAAAACGGATCCGCGGTGCCTGGCCAGCCCTTCCAGATCTATGACCGGCACACCACGCTGTTCCAGTTTTTTTAAAACCAGGGTTTTTCCTACACCCGTCAGGCCGTTCAGGACGTATAGTTTGCTTTTTAAGTTATAATCCCGGAGGCGTTCATTTACGTAACGTCGGTAAGCTTTGTAGCCGTTTTTTAGCCTGTAAACCGGCACCCCGGTCAGTGATAAGATCTGGTCCAGGCTCAAGCTGCGCATACCGCCCCTTTTGCAGTAAAAGAGGGGTTTTTTGCTGCCGCTTGCTTCTGTTATGCTTTTGACCAGGCCTGGCAACCTGGGGGCCACCATATCCAGGGCCGCTCTCCTGGCTTCATGTTCACCCATCTGGTAAAAAATGATGCTTAACTGGTAATACTCCCTGTCATCAAAAAGAGGAATGTTGACTGCCCCGGGTATTGAAGCTTCATAGTATTCGCCGGGTGAGCGGACGTCGATAAACAGCACATTATTTTGTTCCAGGGCTTCCCGGATATCTATTTCCAAAATCTCTTCCCCCCGAATACCAGCAGTTTTCTATATCCCTATTTTATGCAGTTGATTCTGTTTGCCGAGTATATTGCAATCCGGTCCGGCTTGCTCATTGCTGAAGATATAGCTTAAATACATAATAGCATAGAACCGGGAGTAACAAAATGATCGCAGCTTCTGGCTGCAGTCAATTCATAAGCAATAATCCAGGGCGGCTAAGGAGAAGCATCCTGTGTTGTCAAGCCGGGTTGAATAAAGATTATCTTTACCCCGGCTATTATGACAAAAAATTTTTACCGGAAAAAGGTAATAAAGGATCATTTAGCGAACTAATCACTAGCATAGCTCGGAACAAGGGGCTGTTTGCTTCTCAAGGCAATAGGGCTGTGTTATAATAGCGGTCAGGAGGAATCAGTATGTCGGCAGAATGCGTTTTTTGCAAGATCATTAACCGGGAGCTGGATGCAGACATTGTTTATGATGACGAAAAAGCGGTTGCCTTTAAGGATATCAACCCCGCTGCTCCCGTCCATATCCTGGTAGTCCCGCGCAAGCATATTCCCACCCTTCTGGATGTGGAAAAAGATGACGAGGACCTGATTGGCCATTTACACTCAGTTGCAAATGAAATTGCCAAAGCTTTTAAGATCGATAAAAAAGGATACCGGATTGTGATCAATTGCGGTGCTGATGCTGGACAAATTGTTTTTCATCTCCACCTCCACCTCCTGGGAGGAAGACCTTTGCTGCAGACCATAGCCAAGGGCAGGGGTGTTTAAACTCAATGAATTACAGTCCCTGGGTATTGGTTTTAAGGAGAGGGGGGAAGAGTTATGGCAGAAGTAAAAATTGGCAAAAACGAGACCTTAGATAAAGCTTTGAAGAGGTTTAAGAAACAATGTGCCCGCGCCGGGGTCATCTCTGAAGCCCGCCGGAGGGAGCATTATGAAAAGCCTAGTGTGCGCCGGAAAAAGAAAGCCGATGCTGCACGGAAAAGACGCCGTTAATAAACAGGGAGGCAGTTGTATGGCGGAAAAACCTCTATCAGAAAAGCTTGTAGAAGATCAAAAAGAAGCCCAAAAAGCCAAGGATAGGTTCCGTTTATCGGTAATCCGAATGCTCCGGTCGGAATTGCAAAACAGTACTATTGCCAAGAATGCACCACTAGATGCTGAAGAAGAACTGACAGTTCTTACGAGGGAAGTAAAAAAACGCCAGGAATCCTTGGGCGATTATCAAAAAGCCAACCGCCAGGAGCTGCTTGATGACCTTGAACGTGAGATAGGAATTCTTAAAGAATATATGCCCGAGCAGCTTTCTGAAGAAGAATTGGAAAGTATGGTTCGGGATGCAATATCTGAAACCGGGGCTGAAACAAAGCGGGACATGGGCAAGGTAATGGGCCTGCTGATGTCTCGTGTTAAAGGCAAAGCCGACGGCAATGACGTTCGCCGGATGGTTGAAGAAAAACTGCAATAACTGAAATAAAAGCCCTGCTTAAAAAGCCGGGTTTTTATCTCTGGAGGGCGGGTTGTGTCGGTACTAAAAAGGACTTTTTTATGGCTGGCTTGTCTGTTCTGCGGACTGCTTATTTTGATGCCTTTTGGCAGCGGAGCAGCCGATAATAAAGCGGTAGCGGTTATTGAAATCAAGGGGACGATTGATCCGGGTACCACAAGCCATGTTGCTTATGCCTTCGAAGAGGCACTGAACATGGGAGCGGAAGCAGTGGTCCTGGAACTTGATACTCCCGGCGGCTTTATCAACTCTGCCGAATCAATCAGGAGGATCATGGACGAACATGATCTGCCGGTGTATGCCTTTGTCCGCCCCAATGCTATATCAGCGGGAGCTTACCTGGCCCTGGTCGCCGATGAGATTTACATGGTCCCGGGCAGCACAATTGGCGCCGCCGAACCCCGTTACCTGGGGATAGGCGAAGTCGATGAAAAGATGCTATCTGTCTGGGAAAAAGAGATGGCCGGGGTGGCCGAGCGCAGAGGCAGGGATCCGCTAATCGCTTCGGCCATGGTGCGCAGGGATATCGCTGTTGAAGGCCTGGTTGAGGAGGGTGTTTTGCTGACCCTGACTGCCGGGGAAGCCCTGGAAGTAGGGTACAGCGAAGGTACTGTGAATGACCAGGCTTCACTGTTAACAGCAGTCGGTCTTAAGGAGGCCGAATGGCGGCCGGTTGAGCAGCGGGCTGTCGACGGTCTGGTACGCTGGACCACCAACCCCGCGGTGGGTACTATATTATTGATGATCGGCCTGGGCGGGTTGGCCCTGGAGGTTATAACGGCCGGCTTTGGTGCCGCCGGTGTCATCAGCCTTGCTGCTTTTGCCCTTTATTTTGGGGGCAATATTGCTGCCGGGATGGCCGAGTACTGGGTTTTGATCCTTTTCGCCTTCGGGATTGGATTGATGTTAATAGAGGCGGTGATGCCCGGATTTGGGGTTTTTGGCGTCGCCGGTTTAATTGCTACCATTTTTTCCATAGTCCTGGCGGCGGTCTCGGTTCAGACCGGGATGGTAATGCTGTTAATTTCATTAGTACTGGCTGCAGTTTTTTCCATCATTGCTTTTCGCTTTTTTGCCCGCCGGGGAGCCCTGCGCCATATTATTTTGTCTGAAGAAGAGACTGCTGACCTGGGTTATGTGGCCCCTCTTGACCAAAAAGCTTTATCCGGAAGGACGGGGGTGGCCGTCTCTACGCTGCGTCCTTCCGGCGTGGCGGAAATTGACGGTAAACGAATTGATGTGGTCAGTGACGGCTCCTATATTGCCAAAGGGGAACCAATCCGGGTTGACCGGGTTGAGGGTGTGCGGGTTATCGTCCGCAGCCTCAAGGAGGATAAAGATGAGGGTAAGTAAAATTTAGGTTTGGATGTCGATTCAGAAAACCAGAAACGGGAGGTTTGTTTGATGATTGAAGGTTTAATTCCCCTGCTTGCGCTTATAATCATTGTTGTCATATTTGTTGCAATTATTTTTAGTTTTATTCCCCTGGGCTTGTGGATTTCCGCCCTTGCCGCCCGGGCACCTGTGGGAATTTTTTCACTGATTGGGATGCGGCTGCGCCGGGTAATCCCGGTTAAAATTGTAGCCCCGTTGATTAAAGCCACCAAGGCCGGGCTTGACCTGAGCGTTAATAAACTTGAAGGGCATTTCCTGGCCGGGGGTAATGTTGACCGGGTTGTCAATGCCCTTATTGCCGCCCAGCGCGCTGAAATACCCCTGCAGTTTGAAAGAGCTGCCGCTATTGACCTGGCCGGGCGCGATGTCCTGGAAGCTGTTCAAATGAGTGTCAACCCTAAGGTTATTGAAACCCCTGTGGTAGCTGCTGTGGCCAAAGACGGGATTGAAGTCAAGGCCCGGGCCAAGGTTACAGTAAGGGCCAACATTGATCGTCTGGTCGGCGGGGCCGGTGAGGAAACCATCATTGCAAGGGTTGGCGAAGGTATTGTTACTACCATCGGTTCTTCGGACAACCACAAGGTGGTCCTGGAAAACCCGGATAAAATATCCAATACAGTATTGGAAAAAGGACTGGACTCGGGAACTGCTTATGAAATATTATCGATTGACGTAGCCGACGTCGATGTGGGCAAAAATATCGGGGCCCAGCTCCAAACAGATCAGGCTGAAGCAGACAAGCGTATTGCCCAGGCCAAGGCTGAAGAACGCCGGGCCATGGCTGTGGCTAAAGAACAGGAAATGATTGCCTCCGTCCAGGAAATGAGGGCCAAAGTTACCGAAGCGGAAGCAGAAGTGCCAAAGGCTCTTTCCCAGGCTTTACGGGAAGGAAGCATGGGAGTAATGGATTATTACCAGCTGAAAAATGTAATGGCTGATACCGATATGAGAGAAAGCATCGGTAAAATGGGCCAGGAAGACCAGGAAGAAGACAATAATTAAAAGCAGGAGGCTTTCCAATGGAAGGAATTATTACTTTTATTGTAATAATTATTATATTTAACCTCCTGAACCGGCTGGTAGGCGCTGCTAAAAAAAAGCAGCAGCCTGTTTCCCGGGGGAGGACATATGATCAGTCTCGCCCGCTATCCGGAAGGCAGTTTGAAAGAAAGGAAGAGGAACCCCGATATTTTCGATCCACCAGGCCGAAAGATTTATTTGCCGGGTTAGAAGAAGACGATGAAGGCGAAGAAGATGATGAAGGTGAAGAAAGCGGCTACGAAGTGGATCGGCAAGGGGAATGGCAGGCTGGAACCGGGACTGAAGAAGAATTTATCACGAAAAGAAGGGCTAAAATAAGCGCTCCAACGGACCCCCCTTCAAATAAGCTGCAGCAGTTGTTAAGCGATAAGGATTCTTTGGTGGCAGCCTTTATTTTCCACGAAGCCATATCGGGGTCACCGGCCCTGCGTAAAAAAGGGAAAACTGTTTTCAGCCGGTTGAGATAAGCTGGGAGGGTATGATAATGTCCGGTAAAAAGTACTGGGAAGGTATAAAAACCGGTGCTCCGGGGAACAGCGATATCTTAATTATGGGAGTACCTTTTGACGATGCTGTTAGCGGTGCCAGGGGGGCGGCTGAGGCCCCGGGCAGATTGAGGGAACTCTCCAAAAGTACTACGCCTTTGTCTGAAGAAGGAGTGGATCTGCGTAACCTGGTTATTTATGACCGGGACAATGTTCAATATAACAATGATTGGACCGGTTACTACATGGAAGTTGAAAAAGAGGCTTTAAGCCTGCTTCAAACCGTCGGGCTACTCCTGTTCCTGGGCGGAGATCATTCGGTTACCATTCCCCTGGCCGGGGCTTTTGCCAGGTATTATTATCCAAAACCTGTAGGAATGGTCCACTTCGACGCCCACTGTGACCTGATGGATATCTACCAGGGTGAAAAATGGTCGCATGCGTGCCCTCAAAGGCGCTTTCTTGAACAGGATAATGTGAGCCCTGAAAATATGTTTTTAGTGGGGATCAGAGAATTTGAGCTTGAAGAGGTTGAATTTATTGAGGACAATCCGGCCCTGGGCCTGGTAACTGCCCGCCGCTATTACCGGAAAGGACTTGAGGCGGTACTGGATGAGATGTTCTCAAGATTAAAGAACCTGGAAGCTGTTTATCTTTCCATTGACATAGATATTCTTGATCCTGCTTACGCCCCGGGAACGGGCACGCCCCAGGCCGGGGGCATTTCAACCAGGGAATTAATCGAGCTGGTGCGGGGGACAATGGCCGGACTGCCGGTAAAAGCAATCGATCTTGTTGAAGTGGCTCCGCCGATTGACATCTCCGATATTACCTCCAGGGCCGCCTTAAAAGTGATCTACGAAATTTTTGCCTCTGTCGCTTCCTCAAAGGAACAAAATAATTAAACCCGGACCCGGCAATATTCCAACTATCTAAGTTTAACAACAAGTGTTAAAATAGGATCTGCAAAGAATAGAAAGGAGAATGCTGCTTATTGGCAGATAGTATTACGAGCAGGACCATAACGCTTGCCAGCGGCGATGAAGCAGTTCAGTTGCTGGGCAAACAGGACCGTCATTTCAGCCTGATTGAAGATAAGTTTGATGTCCGCCTGATCCCAAAAGGCCATGAATTATTGATCGAAGGCAATTCTGAAGATGTGGAAGCGCTTTATGCCATGCTTCAGGAATTGCTTGCCCATATTCGTAAAGGCCACATGCTGACCGGGCGGGAATTTGAATATGCCCTTAAACTCACCGGGCAGGGAGATGTCGGCTCGATCCGCTCCCTGTTCAGCGATTTAGTCATGGTGACGGCACGTGGCAAGCAGATCAGGCCGAAAACAATCGGCCAAAAAAAATACCTGGAAGCAATTCGTTCTCATGATATCGTTTTGTCAATTGGGCCGGCGGGGACAGGCAAAACTTATCTTGCCCTGGCCATGGCGGTTGATGCCCTTAAGTGCAAGCAGGTACAGCGCTTAATCCTGACCCGTCCCGCAGTGGAGGCCGGTGAGCATCTCGGCTTTTTGCCGGGCGATTTTCAAGAAAAAGTGGATCCGTACCTGCGGCCTATTTATGATGGGCTGTATGATCTTTTAGGAGTGGATGTTTTCCAAAAGTACAGGGAAAAAGGAATTATTGAAATTGCCCCCCTGGCATACATGCGCGGACGGACCCTGGATGATTCATTTGTTATCCTGGATGAAGGCCAGAATGCCACCTCCGAGCAAATGAAAATGCTTTTAACGAGGCTTGGTTTTGGTTCCAAGGCGGTAGTCACCGGGGACGTAACCCAGGTTGATCTGCCCGGCGGCAGGTATTCGGGTTTAGAAGAAGCTTCCCGTATTTTGTCAGGCATCGAAGGGATTGCCCTTATATATCTAAGTGAAAAAGATGTAGTCCGACACCCCCTGGTTCAAAGCATCATCAAAGCCTACGAAGCATACGAAGGCGCAAAGGGAAGGGGTAGTAATGAAAAAGAAAACAAGGCTCAGTGATATTTTTGACCGGTCTGTGTCATTTAAAGACAATGTCCGACTGCAAAAACTTGTCCTGGTTGCTGTCCTCTTTTTTACTGTCTACTTAATTCTGGTTGTAGTCAGCATGCCGGCACGCCTGGATATATCGGTTGGTAGGCCCAGCCCCAGGACTATTTATGCTCCCCGCGATGCTGAGGATTCATATGCTACTGAGCAGCTGCGCGAGGAAGCGGCCGAAAACGTGTCCGAAGTTTACGACTACCATCCCCTGGTTTTGGAAGGAACCCTGGCGGAGATAGATCGATTTTTTGATCAAGTCGTGGAGATTAACGACATGAACGATGAACTGGAAACTGAAGACAAGGTGGAGATGATTCAGGACCTCTTGCCCGAGGAAGTGGCGGATGATACAGCGGCATCCTTGCTCACCAGTGAGGGTAACCTGAGGGATCTGCAGGAAAGGTTGAATAATTCAGTCAGGGAAGTATTTGAAAATGGCATCAAAGAAAACGAAGTTGAAGCAGCCAGAAGAAGGCTTACCCAGGAAATAGCCCTTTACCCTTCCAGTCCCGGTTTGAAGAGGGCTGCTGAAATCCTGGTGAACCCCCTGGTTGAGGTCAACCAATTTTATAATGAAGAAGCGACGGAAGAGGCAAGAGAACGGGCCCGTGAAGAAGTAGAACCGGTTATTATTATGCGCGATACCCTTATTGTCAGCGAAGGCGAGCCGGTTTCCGGGCACCAGTATTCCCAGCTGGAAGATCTGGGCCTGATCAGGGGGCATAGGGCTGATTACCCCGCCTATATCGGTCTATTTCTGCTTCTTGTGATCGTATTTGTGCTGGTGGGCATTTATATGTCCATTTTTGCCAAGGAAGTGTTTGTCAGCCCCAGGCTTCTCATGTTGATGGGGATAGTATTTTTGATTACCCTTCTGTTCTGCGTAGCGGCCAACTATTTTTCCGGATACCTGATCCCGGTGGCTATCGGAGTGATCCTGATTACAGTAATGTTTGGTTACAAACTGGCCCTGATTATTAACCTGGTCCTTGTCCTGACTGTGGGCCTGATTACCGGGGGTAACTTTTCATATATGACGGTTGCCCTGACCGGAGGCCTTGTTTCAATATATGCCGTTACCAGGCTGAGCCAGAGAAGTGATCTGGCCCGGGCCGGGTTCTTTGTAGCTGTGACCAATGCCTTTGTTATCATATCCACCTACCTTTTTTTCGGCAATGTCAGCCTGGAATATGACTCTTTGATTAGCTTCAGTTACAGCATGATGGCCGGAATTGGAAGCGGCATTTTCTCATCTGTTGTCGCTATTGGTTTACTGCCGTACCTGGAAAGTTTCTTCGGGGTTACCACGGCCATTACTTTGCTGGAATTATCAAACCCCAACCATCCGCTCTTGAAAGAAATGCTTTTAAAAGCACCGGGCACCTATTATCACAGCATGATGGTGTCCAACCTGGCCGAATCGGCTGCGGAAACAGTTAATGCCGATGCCCTGCTGACCAGGGTGGGTGCCTATTATCATGATATCGGCAAACTTAAAAGGCCCTATTTTTTTTCGGAAAACCAGTTATCGGGAGATAACCCCCATACAAGGCTTACGCCAAATTTAAGTTCCCTGGTGATCAGTTCCCATCCCAAGGACGGGTTGGAGATTGGCAGGAAACACCGTCTGCCGGAACCGATTCTCGAGATCGTGGCCCAGCATCATGGCAGCAGCATGGTTTCATTCTTTTATCAGAAGGCCCTGGAAAGCGGCACCCAGGAAAAAGTATCTATGGACAAATTCCGCTATGAAGGGCCGAAACCGCAATCCAAGGAGGCGGCGATTGTTATGCTGGCCGATGCTGTCGAAGCGGGAGTCCGTTCCCTTAATAAGCCTTCCAGCAGCAGGGTGGAAACGATGGCCCGGCGGATGATCAAGGATAAACTTGAAGACGGCCAGCTGGATCAATCCGATTTGACCCTGAAAGAGCTGGATCAGATTGCCGAATCTTTTATTTATATTATGTCGGGGATCTATCATCAGCGGGTAGAGTACCCGGAGAAAACCCTAAAAGCGGAACTGGAAAGCGGAGCTTAAGCATGAAGGGAGCGCCGTTTGGAAGTGGGCTTATATATTAACTGCCTGAATGAAGATTATCAATTATCCAAGCTCTTGACTGGTGCGCTTACAGCAAAAGTTGAGCGGATCCTGGAAGAATATGACCTTTCCGGCGGCGAGGTTGGTTTGATCCTGGTTGATGATCGGTATATAAGGTCGCTTAATAAACAGTACCGGCATAAAGATGTCCCCACTGATGTACTCTCATTCTCTTTTCTTGAACCTGACAGGGCAGACAGTGCCGGTGATAAGGAATTTGCCGTGGGAGATATTTACATCTCGGTGGACAGGGGCCGCGAGCAGGCACTAGATGCCGGGCACAGCCTGGAAAGAGAAATTATCCTTCTTGCCGTTCATGGCCTGCTTCATCTTCTTGGATACGATCACGAAGAGGAAGAAGAAAAGCAGCTGATGCAAAATAAAGAGCGAGAAATAATCGAACGATTTGACTTTTAGGCAGGCGGGGGAGCAGGATGCAAAAGGTACTTTTCAGCCTCAAGAATGCCTGTATAGGCCTGAGGCATTGCTTTTGTACCCAGCGCAATATGGTTGTACATGCAGTTATCGGCGCCATTGTGCTTTTAACGGCATTTTACCTGAATATACCGCTTACCGGAATGCTTTTTTTGCTCACAGCAATTATGGCTGTTATGATAACAGAAGTGCTTAACACCGCCCTTGAACAGGCGATTGACCTGTTTACTACAGAGCGCAATCTTTTTGCCCATAAAGCAAAAGATATAGCCGCCGGGGCCGTCCTGCTCACCTCTTTGTTTGCTGTCGTGGTGGGCCTTTGTATCCTTGGGCCGCCCCTGCTGGAACTGTTCAGGGACGCTTTGCTGCTTTATTAGGAGGTGGAGTTATGTTAAGTGAAAGACTCCTGGCAACGGCGCGGGCGGCCAGGATCAGGGCTTATGCCCCTTATTCCAGATTTTCGGTCGGCGCCGCCCTGCTTACTGAAGAAGGCGCGGTTATAACCGGGGCAAATGTTGAAAATTCTTCTTCCGGTATGACTGTTTGCGCTGAAAGGGCAGCTGTCATGGCGGCAGTCCATGCCGGTTTCCATTCCTTTAAAAAAATTGCCGTTGTGGCCGATTGTTCGCCGCCTCCTTCTCCCTGCGGAGCTTGCAGGCAGGTTTTATGGGAATTGGCCGGCCCTGTTGAAGTAATTATGGGGAACCTGGAGAATGAAGTATTGACGGAATCACTGCAGGTTTTATACCCCAGCCCCTTTGGTTATGGGAAGTGGATTGATAATCCTGTGGATGAGAGCTTGTTTAATTCTGTGGAAGGCTGGAGGATACCGGTATCCTTTCACCCAATCGGTTACGTGGCCAATGATTTTAATGATCCCGATCATATTCCCGGCAATTACAAAGAACTGCTGTCCAGGGTTGTCGTCGCTCCGGAATTTGAAGAAGGTCTTTACCGCATCGAGGAAGAAGAGAAAATAAATATTATATCATACCTCCACCGGGCCCGGGGTTATACTTTGAAAGGCAAGAGGACGGGCCGGGGAAACGAGGTTTACGGCGTTTTTGTCTGCCGGGCTCCTTTAAGACCCAATTCCATTGCCCAGACCACGGTAGACCTGGTTGACAGGGATAACAACGTCCTGACGGTGAGAGGTGCGGATCTGGCCAACGGGACTCCGATCCTTGATTTGAAGACGATCATGCCGGGCAATTAAACGGCGGACTTCACTACTCTTGCAGATCATCATTCCAGTGGTAAAATTATTTCGCGATACCCTGATCCATGATAGCAGCAGAAAGAAAAGAAGGGTTATAACTATGCACCGTTCGGGTTTTGTGGCCTTGATTGGCCGGCCTAATGTCGGAAAATCGACCTTGCTCAATGCCCTGGTCAAAGAAAAAGTGGCTATTATATCTGAACGCCCCCAGACCACGAGGAATCAAATCAGGGCGGTATTGACCAGGCCCGAAGATCAACTGATTTTTATAGATACGCCCGGCATGCACAAACCCAGGCATAAGCTTGGCTCGGCGATGGTCCAAAAAGCTCGCAATACAATCCGTGAGGTGGATCTGATTTACTTTATTGTTGAAGCTCATTATCCGCCGGGCGGGGGAGACCATTACATCGCCGAGATCCTGCAAAATCCTGTCACCCCTGTATTTTTAATCATGAACAAGGCTGACCTGGCAGCGCCGGAAAAGCGCGCCACCTACAGGGATCTATACCAGAGGTTGTGCCCTTTCACAGAGCATTTTTCCGTTTCTGCCCTTCATGGTCATAATTTGGAGTCTTTGGTGGAAACTACCGTTTTATATTTTTCGGAAGGGCCGCAGTACTATCCTCCGGATATGGTTACCGATCAACCGGAACGCTTTATTGCCGCAGAAATTATCCGGGAAAAGCTTATTGCCCTGACCAGGCAGGAAATCCCCTTTTCCGTAGCAGTGGTCATCGAAGAAATGAGGCCCAGGGAAGATGGCAAATTGCTTGACATTTGGGCGGAAATATACGTGGAAAGAAAATCCCAGGTAGGAATAATTGTTGGTAAAGGCGGGGCCATGCTAAAGGAAGCCGGAACCAGGGCCAGGCAGGAATTGGAGGCTCTATTCGGACAGCATATTTTTCTTGACCTGAGGGTTAAAGTGAAGCGGGAATGGCGCAATCGCGATGAGGAATTGCGCCGCCTGGGTTACAGCGATTAAAAGGACTGGGGAGAAAAAAATGGCCAGCCGAATTTTTAAAGATGAAGGCCTTGTGCTGCGGACCCGGATCCTCGGTGAAGCGGACCGCCTGGTTACACTGCTGACCTGCGGAGGAGGGAAATTTGAAGCCGTAGCCCGGGGCGCCCGTAAAATGAAAAGCAAACTGGCGGCAGGCATTGACCTGTTTACCCGAGGTGAATACACCTTTCACCGGGGCAAAACTTGGCCGATTGTTACCGGACAGCTTCCCCTGGAACGATTTTTGTGGTTTAGGGAAGACCCGGAGCTTTATCCTTACGGCCTTTACCTGGCCGAACTGACCGACCGCCTTGTCGTTGGAGAAGAGCCGTGCCCGGAGCTTTACCGGCTGCTGCTCGAAGGATGGCGCCTTTTGGGCAAAAATTGTGATCGGGTGTTGGTTTTAAGGGCTTTTGAGCTTAACCTGGCCCATTACCTGGGATACAGTCCCGGCTTGCATCATTGTGCGGGATGCGGCTCTTCAGATACCGGCGGTTTTAGCCCAAGGGAAGGCAGCCTGTTATGCTTAGCGTGCCGCTCTGCTGATTATGTCAACCTGGACAGCGGCACGATTGCCCTGGCCCGGCGCCTGCTGAAAATCCCGCTGCAGCAGGTGGCCATGATCAGGCCGAGCGTCCGGCAAAAAGAAGAACTGGCCCGGATGAATAACAGTCTTTTTACGTATCATCTTGACCTGGGTGAATTGAAATCGAAGCGACTGTTGAAGGAGTAATTCAAGCGGCTGCCAGGTGAAGACCTGCTAAAGAACCGACAGCAAAGGCTCGTTGGGTAAAGGGGGATATCAGGAATGAAGGTCGGAATAATAATTTACTCACAGACCGGGCACACCAGGAAAGTCGCCGGCCTGTTGCAGCAAAAACTTGCAGAAAAAGGACATCAGGCCAGTATCGAAGAGATTACTATTAACGGTAAAATGCCCGCCCAACCGGGACAATTCGAACTTTCGGCCATACCTGATCCGGTTCAGTATGATGCCGTGATCTTTGGCTCCCCGGTTCAGGCATTTAATCTCAATCCGGTCATGAGGACTTACCTGGATCAGTTGCCATCGCTGCGCGGCAAAGAAGTGGCCTGCTTTATAACCAAGCATATTCCTGTAAAGTGGAGCGGCGGGACCCAGGCTGTCGGTAAAATAAAGTCCGCCTGCGAAGCGAAAGGGGCGATGGTTAAAGGTGCGGAAATTGTCTTTTGGACAGAAGGCAAGCGTGTCGAAAGCATTAATAAAGCCGTTGAAACCCTGGTCGGGTTATTCTAATCTGGATTAATCACAATCTGCTTGTTCATTTTTGTCATTATATATTATTTGGAATGCAGCGCTGTTCATGGGCAAGTGGCAGGGCAACTATGACTTGACAATGATGTGGCCAGTTGTTAGTATCTTTATAATCAAATAAGCATTCGGCGAAGATGGAAAGAAGTAACCGGATCAATCCTTTTTAGCAGCGAGTCGGAGTTGGTGGGAGACCGGCAGGAAATTCGGTGAATGGCGTTCCTGAGCCAATCCCCAATTAAGCGGGTCGTGTCTTGATGGAAGCACGGCCAAGTAGGGTGGAACCGCGGGAACATCTCCCGTCCCTATGGCTTTTGAAAGCCACAGGGCGGGAGATGTTTATATGCTGTAAGCATAATCAAAATAAAGGAGGAATTTTTTTGAACTTACAGACACTGATGATCAAATTCCAGGATTACTGGGCCCTACGCGGCTGCCTGATCTGGCAGCCCTATGATGTCGAAAAAGGGGCGGGAACCATGAACCCGGCAACTTTTTTAAAATCGCTGGGGCCTGAGCCGTGGTCAGTAGCTTATGTGGAACCGTCCAGGAGGCCTGCGGACGGCAGGTACGGCGAAAACCCGAACCGCCTCTACCAGCACTTGCAGTACCAGGTCATAATTAAGCCCACACCGGCGGATATCCAACAGCAGTACCTGGACAGCCTGGCCTACCTCGGGCTTGACCCGTTGGAGCATGATATCCGTTTTGTAGAAGACAACTGGGAAGCCCCCACCCTCGGCGCCTGGGGACTGGGTTGGGAAGTCTGGCTGGATGGCATGGAAATTACCCAGTTCACTTATTTTCAGCAGGTAGGTGGTTATGATGTGGAAGAAGTTCCGGTAGAGCTGACCTACGGGCTGGAAAGGATCGCCATGTACCTGCAGGATTGCGATAACGTTTTTGATCTGATCTGGACCGGAAACATTACCTACGGTGAAGTATATAAAAGAGTGGAGTGGGAACAATCCAGTTACAGTTTTGATTATGCCGACCGGGAGCTGTTATTTAAGCTGTTTGGATTGTACGAAACCGAGGCCAAGCGGCTGCTGGAATTGAACCTGGTCTACCCGGCTTATGATTACATTTTGAAGTGTTCGCATACTTTCAACAACCTTGATGCCAGGGGGGCAATTAGCGTTACTGAAAGAGCCGCCTATATTGGCCGGGTCCGGACCCTGGCCAGGCTTTGTGCCGAGTGTTACCTGGAGCAGCGTGAAGCTGCCGGATACCCGTTAATGGCTGGAGGTGGAGTTAAGTGACAGTAAACAGAGATTTTTTAATGGAGATCGGATGCGAAGAGATTCCGTCCCGGTTTTTGCCGGGGGCCATGCAACAGTTGGAACAGGGTGCCGCTTCCCTCCTGGAGGAAAACAGGCTCGGGTACGGAAAAATTAAAACTTTTGCCACTCCCCGCCGCCTGGTTGTTTTGATCAAAGATCTGGATTCCGAGCAGGCTGACCTGGTGGAAAAGATCAAGGGTCCCCCCGTGGACAAGGCCTATGATGAAAAAGGCGAACCAACCAGGGCCCTGCACGGGTTTGTGAAAAACCAGGAGATTACCATGGAACAGGTGGAAGAAGAAGTAATTAAAAATGCCCGGTACGTTATGGCCCGTAAAGAGACTCCCGGCCGGCCGGCCGAAGAACTTTTTTCGGAACTGATGCCGCAGTTAATAAGGAAACTGTCCTTCCCGAGACCCATGTACTGGCAGAGCAAAGATGTCCGCTTTGCACGCCCGATCCGCTGGCTCCTGGCCCTTTACGGCGATAAACCGGCCCGATTTAGGTTTGCCGGCCTGGAAGCGGATAATATAACCTACGGTCATCGTTTTCTGGCTCCGGGCCCATTTGAAATAAGCAATGTGGAACACTTTTTTGAATGCCTGGAGGAAAACTATATTATTCTTGATCATAATCGCCGCCGGGATATGATCCTGGAACAGCTGAGAGAAAAAGCTGAAGAAATTGGCGGGGTGGCTCTGGTTGACGACGATCTCCTTGAAGAGGTTACTTACCTTGTTGAATACCCTGTTGCCGTCGATGGTTGGTTTGACGAAGCCTACCTGGACCTTCCCCAGGAAGTGCCTATAACTTCCATGCAGAACCATCAACGTTATTTTCCAATTGTTGAGAAAGAAAGCGGGCGGCTGCTCCCTTATTTTATTGGGATCAGCAATAACCGGTTTAATCCTAATATCCGAAAAGGCTATGCAAAGGTTCTTCAGGCCCGCCTTGCCGACGGGCGGTTCTTCTTTAACGAAGACCGCAAAGAACCACTGGAAAATTACGTGGAACAGTTGAAGAGCGTGATTTTCCTGGAATCACTGGGTAATCTTGACCAAAAAAGGGCCCGCCTGGTCAACCTGGCCGGCAAGCTGGGAGATGAGCTTAATTTGGCGGCGGAAAAGATTGAAAAAACACAGCGTATTGCCCACCTTTGCAAGGCCGACCTGGTTACCAGCATGGTCAAAGAGTTTACTGAACTCCAGGGGGTTATGGGCCGAGAATATGCCAGGCTCAGCGGTGAATCGGAAGAAGTGGCCTTGGGAATATACGAACACTACCTCCCCCGTTACCCGGGAGATGAGCTCCCCTCTTATACCGAGTCAGCCCTTGTTTCCCTGGCCGACCGGCTTGATACCTTGGCTGGATGTTTTGCAATCGGGATTCAGCCCACCGGTTCCCAGGATCCATACGGGTTGCGCAGGCAGGCCCAGGGAGCGGTCAATATCCTGTTAAACCTGGAACTGGATTTAGCGCTAAACAGTTATATTGGCCATGCCCTCGACGTCCTTTCCGGTGAAATCGAATTAGATTCTGAAAAAGAACAGCAGGTTAAACAAAATTTGCAGGATTTTCTGCTCCAGCGGATCCGCTTTGCTTTCCAGGAACGGGGTCTAGCCAGTGATGTTATCGAGGCTGTCCTGACGGTGCCTTTTAATAATGTCACCGGGTTGTTTAACAGGGCTGCGGTACTGGATCAGCAGCAGCAAGGGCCGCTTTTGAATGATGTTATTGCAGCTTACAACAGGGTTGCCAACCTGGCCAGGAATGCACCGGGCAGCGAGCCGGATTCATCCTTATTTGAAGAAGCGGCGGAAAAAGAACTGTATAAGCAGTGGCGGGAAGCCGAAGCCAAATTTAACGGTGCCGCCGGTCCTGTTGATAAACTGACAGTCCTGAGAGATTTGAAAAAACCGATTGACAGTTTTTTTGATCATGTTATGGTTATGGTTGATAATGAAAAGTTGCGCTCCAACCGCTTAAATCTCCTGTCAGGGGTAACAAAACTATTTAACCGGCTGGCTGACTTTTCAAAAATGCAAGCTCCTTAAAATAGCCGGGCATTAAGCAGGAACAGGGCTGATCTGTATAGTATATTAAATACAATAAGAAAGTAACTGTACTTGCCTGGTATTCGGGAGCCGGGTTTTCATGTTCAGGGATGATGATCACTGAGGTTCCCGTATACTTAACCCATAAATGGCGGGCCTGTTTTTATTCCGGTTATAGTCCTGTTTAAGGTCCAGGAGAGGGGTTTGTGAATGGAATATTCCGGGGAAAAACCGGTAGTGTATATAGTATCAGATTCTGTTGGCGAGACGGCTGAATTTGTTGTAAAAGCTGTAGCAAGCCAGTTTGATTCCGGTGAGATGGAAATGCGCCGGGTTCCTTTTGTTGAAACAAGGGAACAAATTGAAAAGGTTTTTGAGGAAGCAGCAATCTGCAATGCTATCATTGCCTATACGATTGTGATCCCTGAACTGCGGCAGGTGATGGCTGAAGAAGCCGCCAAGCACTCTGTCCTCACCGCCGATATCCTCGGCTCGCTGATGGGCGCTTTTGCCCGCGCTACCTGTAAAGAACCGCACTTTGAACCCGGCCGGCTGCGGCAGCTTGACGAAGAATATTTTCGCCGGATGGCGGCGATTGAATTCGCCGTAAAACATGATGACGGCAAGAGCCCTCGCGGCCTCCTGGAAGCTGATGTAATCCTGATCGGCGTTTCCCGCACTTCAAAAACTCCCCTCAGCATGTACCTAGCTCACCAGGGAATCAAGGTGGCCAATCTGCCATTGGTTCCTGAGGTGGAACCACCTGAAGAGTTGTTCTGGTTTCCACCGCAGAAAATTATGGGTTTGATCATAACCCCCCACCACCTTCAACAAATCAGGAAGGAACGCCTCAAGGCGCTGGGCCTTGATGAACACGCCAATTATGGGGCCGTAGAAAGGATCGAGGAAGAACTTGCTTATGCCCGAAGGCTCATGAAAAAAATTGGCTGTACTATTTTTGAAGTATCCGATAAAGCTGTAGAAGAGGTGGCTAATCGGATTATCCGGATGCTTGAAGAAAGAGGAGGCGAACGTTGATGACCGGGCAGTATGTTTACAACTTCGAAGAAGGAGACCGATCAATGAAAGGCTTGCTGGGCGGGAAAGGGGCCAACCTGGCTGAAATGGCCGGAATAGGCCTTCCTGTCCCCCCGGGATTTACGGTTACGACCGAGACCTGCAACCGCTATTTAAGCAGCGGTGAGAAACTCTGGCCGGAATTGAAAGAGGCGATACTGGATAACTTAAAAAAACTGGAAAAGAAAACCGGGCGCGAATTTGGAGGCGAAAACCCGCTCCTGCTGTCTGTTCGTTCCGGAGCGGTTGTTTCCATGCCCGGGATGATGGATACCATCTTAAATCTTGGCTTGAACCCCGAAACGGTCGAACACCTGGCCAAAGAATCCGGGGATCGCCATTTTGCTCTTGATTGTTACCGCCGGTTCCTGCAGATGTTTGGCGATGTGGTTTTACAGGTTGAAAACCATCACTTTGAAAATATATTAACGGAGGCCAGGCAAAAAAAACAGGCCGCCACAGATGCCGAACTGGAAGAAAAGGACCTGGAACAAATCGTCGCTGATTTCCTGGATCTGGTCAGAAAAGAAGTTGGCCGGGAATTTCCCCTGGGCGTCGAAGAGCAGCTTTTTATGGCGGTGGAGGCGGTCTTTAAATCATGGAATACTCCCCGGGCGACAGTTTACCGCCAGGCCAATAAGATTCCTGATGATCTCGGAACAGCGGTCAATGTCCAGGCCATGGTTTTTGGCAACATCGGCAATGACAGCGGAACCGGGGTTGCCTTCACCCGCAATCCTTCTACGGGAGAGCCAAAAATATACGGGGAGTACCTGCTTAATGCCCAGGGTGAAGATGTTGTAGCCGGGATTCGTAACCCCAAGCCCCTGGAAGGCCTAAAAGAAGATTTGCCGGAAGCATATGATCAGTTTATTGAAACCTGCCGGAATCTGGAAAGGCACTACCTGGATATGCAGGACATCGAATTTACGATTGAAAGAGGAAAGCTGTACATGCTTCAGACCCGCACCGGCAAGCGAACGGCCCATGCCGCCCTGCGGATAGCCGTGGACATGGTTGAAGAGGGCCTGATCGATAAAGAACAGGCTCTTGAAAAAGTGGAACCGGCCCGGCTGGAACAGCTCCTGCACTGGCAGATCGATCCCGAGGCCAAAATGAACTATATCGCCAAAGGGCTTCCTGCATCACCGGGCGCGGCATCGGGAAAAGTTGTTTTTGATGCCGATCGGGCTCACGACATGGCCCAGGAGGGGGAAAGAGTGCTCCTGGTCCGCCCTGAGACCACTCCTGATGATATTCACGGCATTATTGCCGCCCAGGGGGTATTGACCAGCCGGGGCGGCATGACCAGCCACGCCGCTGTAGTGGCCCGCGGTATGGGCAAACCCTGTGTCAGCGGCTGTGAAGATTTAAAGATCGACCTGACCAGGGGAATTTTTTATGTTGGAGACCAGCAGTATTCCGAGGGAGAAGTCCTTTCCATTGACGGCACTACCGGCCAGGTTATCCTCGGTGAAGCGCCCCTGATTGAACCCCGGTTTAGCGAACACTTTTATGAGCTGCTCGGCTGGGCGGACGAAATTCGCCGCCTCAGGGTAAGGGCCAATGCAGACACCCCTGAAGACGCGCGTCGCTCGGTGGAGCTGGGGGCACAGGGTATCGGTCTGTGCCGGACTGAGCATATGTTCATGGCAGCCGACAGGATTCCGTCAGTCCAGAAGATGATATTGTCAGCCGATTCGGAAAAACGCAAAGAAGCCCTGGAAGAGCTGTTACCGATGCAGCAGGGGGACTTTAAGGGAATCTTATGGGAAATGGCCGGTTTTCCGGTTACCATCCGCCTGCTTGACCCGCCCCTGCATGAATTTTTGCCAGACCGGGAAGAACTTCTTCTCGAGGTTGATAAAATGCGCCGGGAAGGCAGTGATCCGGAAAAACTCCGGAGAAAAGAAGAACTGCTTCAGAAAGTGCAGTCCCTTTCAGAGTTTAATCCCATGCTCGGGCACCGCGGCTGCCGGTTGGGTTTGGTATACCCGGAAATATACCAGATGCAGGTCAGGGCAATTTTTTACGCTGCTTTTGAACTTCTCGATGAAGGGATCGATGCCGGGAAGCTGCAACCTGAAGTAATGATCCCCCTGGTAGGGCATTTTGAAGAAATGAAACGGATGAGAAAACTGGTAGAAGAAACAGTGGAAGAACTGTTTGAGGAGAAGGGAGCCAGGATTCCTTACCTGGTCGGGACTATGATCGAGCTCCCCCGGGCCTGCCTGGTGGCAGACCACCTGGCAGGTGCGGCAGAGTTTTTCTCCTTTGGGACCAATGATTTGACCCAGACCACCCTTGGCTACAGCAGGGACGACTCGGAAGGTAAATTTTTACCCTTCTATATTCAACAAAAGATCTTGAAAGCCAACCCCTTTGCCGAGATTGATGTTGAGGGGGTAGGCCGGTTAGTAGAAACTGCCATTGAAAAAGGCAGGAAAACCCGCCCTGATCTAAAAATTGGCATATGCGGAGAACATGGTGGCGATCCGGCCTCGATCCACTTCTTTAACTCGGCCGGCCTTGACTACGTGAGCTGTTCTCCATATCGCCTGCCAATTGCCAGGCTTTCGGCAGCCAGGGCTGTGATTTCTGAAAAAGATCATGACTAAAGCTGTTTTTAATAAATTGCCTTTACCTGCAAACAGGAGAATAACTTTTTATGGCGAATAATTTATATGTTAAAATTGTTGCAAGGAGTGATCTAATTGACTCAACATGGAAACCAAGATTTAGCTTTAGAAAATATTCACCCGCCCTGTCAATCAGCCTGCCCGCTGCACCAGGGGGTCCGTGATTACTTGCTGGCCATTGCCACCGGTGATTTTGATCGGTCGCTGGCAATAATCAAAGAAACAAACCCTTTACCGTTTGTGTGCGGTACTATCTGCGCCCACCACTGTGAAGATGAATGCCGCCGCAATGATGTGGACAAGCCGCCTTCAATCAGGGGGTTAAAACGGTTTGCCATTGAATACGGCAATGCGAAAGCACAGCCGCCGGTTGAAGGGCCAGAAATCGAAGGAAAAGTGGCCGTAATCGGTGCCGGCCCCTCCGGCCTCACCGCCGCTTACGATCTGGCCCGGATGGGGGCTGATGTAACAGTATTTGACAATGATAACATGCCTGGGGGAGCTGTCCGCCACTATATCCCCCTTTACCGGTTGCCTGATGAAGTGATAGATCAGGATATCGATGAAATTGCCGAACAGGGGGTTAAGTTTAAGTCCGGAGTTGAGCTGGGTAAAGATATAACTATAGAGCAGCTGGAAAAAGAAGGTTACCAGTCTATTCTGCTGGCTATGGGCCTGCCTGTAAGCAGGGGCCTGAATTTGCCCGGCGCCGAAGGAGAAGGTATATTATATGCCCTGCCTTTCTTGAAGCAGGCCAAACGGGAAGGTTTTAAGTTTGAAGGCAGTCCAACCGTGATCGTAATCGGAGGCGGAAATGTGGCCATGGACGTATCCCGTTCGGCTTTGCGGGCGGGTGCAGGCAAAGTCAAGCTGGCCTGCCTGGAGTGCAATGAGGAAATGCCCGCTTTTAGCTGGGAAATCGAAGAAGCCCAGGAAGAAGGAGTTGAAATGAGCCCTTCCTGGGGGCCGGACGAAATTATCAGGGAAAATGGCAAGATTAAAGGGCTCCAGCTGGTTGAGTGCACCTGCGTGTTTGATGAACAGGGGCGTTTTAATCCGGAATTTAATAAAGAAAATAAGGATATGATCGAAGGAGATATAGTTATCTTCGCTATCGGCCAGGGCGGCGACGCCGGGCCTGTCCGCGGCGAAATTGATGTTGATGAACGCGGCCGGATCGTTTTTAATAACCGGACTATGGCTACCAGCCGGCCTGGTGTTTTTGCTTGTGGAGAAATGGTTTTCGGTCCCAGTACTGCTGTACAGTCCATGGGCAACGGTCGGTTGGCCGCAAAAGCGATTGCCAGTTACCTGCAGGGAGTGCCTTTTGACAGTGCCTCCCTGGAAGAGGTGTCGGAACTTGAAAAACTGGACTCTCAGGTGGCTGAAGAAATAGATCGGGTTGAACGCAATCCCATCCCGATGATGGCCCCGGAAGAAAGGATCCGCCACTTCAAGCAGGCGGAGCTGGGTTATGATCCTGAAGCGGCAGTTCGTGAAGCGCGTCGTTGCCTGACCTGCGCCGCAGGGGCTCAGCGAATTGATGAGCTTTGCGTTAACTGCCTGACCTGTGTCCGAATCTGCCCCTACGATGTCCCTGTTATCAACGAAGAAGGTACGGTTACCATCCGCAATGAACACTGCCAGGCCTGTGGCCTGTGCATGGGGATCTGTCCGGTCTATGCCATCAAATTCCGCTCCTCTTATGTGGAGGAAGCAGCCGATGCTATAGAACCGGCTGTGAAAGAACTGGTTTCCAGGCGCAACGGGGAGCCGGCTATGCTGACCATAACCTGTGCTTATGGAGCCTTTGCCCTGCCGGAATTCCTGAATCAGGAACACAATAACACTGTAGTTGTCCGTTACCCATGCGTGGGTAAAGTTGATTCTGACCACCTGCTTAAAGCGATCGAAGAAGGCGCTGACGGGGTGGTTGTGGTCGGCTGCAGCGAGAGCGATAGATTTAAGTGCCAGTATAAAGAAATCAGCCAGTGGGCGGAAAAACGAGTTAACCACGCTGCCGATTTGATGGAGTCGATCGGCCTGGAACGGGAAAGAATTTCCTTTGCCGAACTGGCCGGTGAAGAAATTGACAAGTTTGACCAGGTGGTAGCCGAAGCTGTTAAAAATCTTAAAGAAGGCGGCTCACCATCCGAGGGTGAAGAAGAGTAAGTTACCCTATAAATTCAGGACTTAACAGCCCCGGGTCCCTGGTGATGCACCGGGGCTGTTTTAGTGCGCCCCGTCTGTTCTTTAGCCTGGCTGTGAAAACCAGTTGTGAGCATGGCTTTACCACGCGAAAAGACGGTTCATTTATGTTTCCGTTTGGGCAGGTTTCAAACAAAAAATGAAGGCAGGAATTCAAACATAACTGTCGAATAGATTAATACCTGAATGAAACCGGGCCGGGTTCTAACTTGTCTTCAATATGAAAACAAATGATTACCAAAAGCACTTAAGTTTAAATCCGGTCAGGATTTTAAAATATACCTGGAGTTGAAAGGAAGGAAATAACTCTTAATAAGCATTAATTTTAACCTGAATAACTAAGCTGATCGGGTTTACCTCGTCTCTGTTTTCGAGATGGGGTTTTTGTTATCTTAATATCCTGGATTAACTTCAGCTTTAGGGACTGGATTGTTAATTTGAAGATAAAATTAGACGGCAGGTGTTTTTATGAGCCGGGGCATACCGGAAAATGTTATCGAGGAAATCAGGCAGCACACCGACCTGGTAGAAGTGGTAGGGGAATATCTGAGCCTTGAAAGGAGAGGGAAAAACATGATCGGCTTCTGCCCTTTTCACAGTGAAAAAACCCCGTCTTTTACAGTTTCGCCCGAGAAACAACTTTTTCACTGTTTTGGCTGTGGGGCTTCCGGTAATGTTTTTAGCTTTATCATGCAGATGGACAACTTGACATTCCCGGAAGCGGCCCGATTTCTGGCCGTACGAGCCGGGGTAAAAATCCCGGAACAGAAAAAATCAGCACCGGCCGAAGACGATTTGAAAGCTAAACTATATCAGCTTAACCAGCTGGCTGCTAATTATTATGTTTATTGCTTAAACAACACCGGTGCCGGTAAAAAGGCTCTTGACTATTTGCATCTGAGGGAAATAGGACAAAAAACAATAGAGCAATTCATGATCGGTTACGCACCGGTGGGTTGGACCGGTTTTTTCAGCTTTGCCCAAAAGAAAGGATTTAGTGCTGAGCTGCTGGTAAAAGCCGGCCTTGCATCGCCGGGTCGGCAAAAAGGTTTTTATGATCGGTTTCGAAACAGAATCATTTTTCCGATCTTTGACATCAGCGGGAAAGTGTCCGGTTTTGGTGGCAGGCTTTTGAACGGTGAAGAAAAACAGGGTCCGAAGTATCTGAATTCGCCAGAAACGCCGGTTTTTAACAAAGGTTCAATCCTGTACGGGATGAACCTGGCCCGGGAATGGATCAGGCGAGAGAAGCAGGCCATTGTGATGGAAGGTTACACCGATGTGGTTACCGCTTATCAGGCCGGGGTAAAGAATGCAGTTGCTTCTCTTGGCACATCGTTAACGACCAGCCAGGCCCGCAGCCTCAGATCCCAGGCTGATACAGTAGTTACGGCCTATGATTCAGACAGTGCCGGCGAATCTGCAACCTGGAGAGGGTTGAGCATTCTGCAGTCCACCGGATGTCTGGTCCAGATAGCCGAGTTGCCGGAAGGAAGCGATCCTGACGATTTTATCCGGGAACAGGGAGCGGATAAATTTTTGGAGATCACCCGCAATGCCTGCCCCCTGATGGAATACCGGCTGAAGCAGTTAAAGAAAAGGTACGATCTGTCCTCAGACCGGGGCCGTCGCGATTACACAGAAGAACTAATGGAGATATTGGTCACGGCTGGTAATCAGATCGAACAAAATTACTATTTAAAAAAAGCTGCTGAAGAACTCGGTGTTGATGAAGACGCACTGCGCAGCGAACTGAAAAAACGCCGTTACAGGGGAAACTTCTCCATACAGACAGGAAAACAGGAAGTACCGGAGAAGAAACAACAAATTAATGTTAAACCTGCCGAAAAAATATTGATATCTTTAATGCTTCAGAGCAAGGAAATAGCAAAACAAGGTCGAAGTCAATTACAATTGGATATTATTGAAGATGAGCAGGTCAGGAATATTTTTACCTTAATCTTTGAACAAACAAAAGATGAAAAAATGGCTTCTGTAGACAGGATACTAGATCATTTTGAAGACCCGCAGACAATTAATTTAATAACTGAGGCGGTAACTGATCCTGCTTTGCAGGATTTGCCACCCCAAACCGCGAAGCGTATGACAGAAGATTGTATCAACAAGTTGTACATGATTTGGGCAAAACGGAAACAAGTAGAATTGCAGAAAAAACTAAAAGAATTGGAGCAGCAGGGTTCTGAAGAGCAGATAGAGAAACTGCTGAAAGAACATCAGCACTTGTTGAAAAGAAAAGAAATTAACCCTTGCCGGATGGAAAAAGGAGGGGATATCAATGGCTAAAGATATAGAAAAAACAATTTCCCTGGAAGACGCGCAGCAGGAATTAATCGAGCGCGGTAAAAATAAAGGCTCAATTAGTTATAAGGAGATCATTGAGACCCTTCAGCCGTATGATCTTTCAGTGGATGCACTCGACAACTTTTATGACAAACTGGCCCAGCACGGGATAGAAATAACTGATGATACCACAGCCGACGTTAAGGAAGATGTTCAACCTGCCGATAAGGATGAAGGGGTAAAAGAGGGGGAAAGCAATCTTCTAGCGGTGCCGGAGGGGGTCACGGTAAATGATCCGGTTCGGATGTACCTGAAGGAGATTGGCAAAATTCCTCTGCTCACTTCGGAAGAGGAGGTTGAGCTGGCCAAGGCTATTGAGCAAAATGATGAGAGCGCCAAAAGGCGTCTTGCCGAGGCCAACCTCCGCCTTGTAGTCAGCATAGCGAAAAAATATGTGGGACGGGGAATGCTGTTCCTGGACCTGATCCAGGAGGGCAACCTTGGCTTGATTAAGGCTGTAGAAAAATTTGATTATCGTAAAGGCTATAAATTCAGCACTTACGCTACCTGGTGGATCAGGCAGGCCATAACCAGGGCTATAGCCGATCAGGCCCGGACAATCCGCATCCCGGTCCACATGGTTGAAACTATCAACAAATTGATTCGCATCTCCAGGCAGCTGGTCCAGGATCTGGGCAGAGAGCCCTTGCCGGAGGAAATTGCCGAGGAAATGAATATCAGTGAAGATCGAGTCAGGGAAATCTTGAAAATAGCCCAGGAACCGGTTTCACTCGAAACGCCCATTGGTGAAGAAGATGACAGCCATCTCGGCGATTTTATCGAAGACCACGAAGCACAGGCTCCGGCAGATGCCGCCGCCTTCGAACTGCTCAAAGAGCAGCTTGAGGACGTTTTGGATACCCTTTCTGCGCGGGAAGAAAAAGTGCTGCGGCTGCGTTTTGGTTTAGATGATGGACGCTCGAGGACGCTTGAAGAAGTTGGACAGTACTTTGGAGTGACAAGGGAAAGAATCCGCCAGATAGAAGCTAAAGCGCTTCGCAAGCTGCGCCATCCCATGCGCAGCAAGCGACTGCGCGACTACCTTGAATAAGCTAAAAAGGGGCAAATATTTGAGACAAACCCTTGACGGGTTTGTCTCAATTCAGTATAATACAAATGCCGATAAGGTTCCTCAGTAGCTCAACGGCAGAGCGACCGGCTGTTAACCGGTAGGTTGCAGGTTCGAATCCTGCCTGGGGAGCCAATTTTATGTACTTTTTAACTGCTTTGCTTCTGCTTTCTCCAATCACAGCGATTCCTTTTGGAACAGAAGTCACAGGGAATCATACTGCTGTCGAGATCTTCCCCCCTGGGAATGATAAAAGAAACTGATTTCCTGGGGATCATCAGGCAGCTGTCTGATAAGCGGACTCCAATTTTATCGGCCGGTAAAATAGAAAAAACCAATCGCTGCTGCTCAATTGGCCATCCTTCCTGACCGGGTTGAACACGCATGCCCAGGGCCAAGTCCAATTCGCAGGCTTTCTTGCTGATTATATCTTCTACAGTCTCCGAGACTTTGCGCACAGCCGCAATGCCGGCACCGTCTAGAGCTACTCCCATGATCGGATTTTCAGCCATTAGCTCCTGGACCCTTTGTTCAAGATCGCCGCCGATTGTGCATATGGCAATATTCAGGTGTTTTGCTCCGGCCATTGCTTTGCCAACCAGCGGTCCTTCAAAGCTACCTCCCTCGAAGGTGATTTTCTGGTGTTCAAAGTTGGCTATCTCGATGATAGTATACACAGCCGCGGGCTTGATCAGGGAATGGGTTTCTTCAATTATATCCTTTGCATTTTCAAAGAGCTTTGGTGAAGCCCTTTCTGGATCTATACCCTGGCCTTTTAGCACATCCTCCTCTGTAAGGGTAAAATCAAATTCAGTGACCAGTTCATACATGCAGTTTACCTCCTATAAATAGAACAATCTGTTTATCATTTTAACTTGCTTCCAAGTTCTTGACAACAATCTTAATGGTGTGTTAAACTCATATAGCCGTTAGGGGTTAAGCTGATGGCAGGCGATGTGGGCCCATAGCTCAGCTGGAAGAGCTACCGGCTCATAACCGGTTGGTCCCAGGTTCGAGTCCTGGTGGGCCCACCAAGAATCCTGGCCCCTTCGTCTAATCGGTTAGGACACCAGCCTTTCAAGCTGGCAACAGGGGTTCGAATCCCCTAGGGGTCACCAATTAGCTGAGCTAATGCTCAGCGAGAGAACAGTTGCCTGACAAGGCACATTTTTTATGCACACACGGGGTATAAAAGCTCCGTGTGTGTTGTTTTTTTAAGCGGCAGTTATCTTTTTAAGGCTTTACCTGCAGAAAGCCGCTGCCATAGATATTTTTTAGCAAGGGTACAATATAAAAGATACCGGATAAGCCAGTATCTTTAAGTTGGATTTATGATGGCCCTTTCCCGGCCTGGTTTAGGTTGACATCTGCAGGATTGCCGAATAGATCCGGCCAAAGCTGCCCGGTAATTTAGGATAAGAAACTAGCACTTAATGATTGTTTTACTTGACAATCAGGACGTTGCATTCAGCACAGTGAGCGACTTTGTTGCTGACACTTCCCAGGAAAGCTTCTTTGATGCCTCTCAGGCCATGGCTGCCTAAAACAACCAGGTTAAAATCTTTTTTATTGACCATTTCGCATATCGCATCGGCTGGTGTTTTTTGACCAAAAAGTACACTGGTATTTACTGTTAACCCTTTTTCCCTGAAGGGTTCAGCGGCTTTTTCAACAATTGCCTCACCCTCTCTCTGGATATTTTTTGAAATCCTGTTCCATTCTTCATCCGTGAAGTGAATACTGACTCCGGGACTTACAATGTTTCCCCAGGTTACAGTTAAAATAGTCACCTCGGCTTTTTGAGCTTCTGCAATAGACAGGGCTTCGTCAACAACTTTTTTTGAATGATCAGAACCATCAATAGCCAGTAAAATTCGATACATTTTCTTCACTCCTGTTTGATAAATTTAATTATTTTGTTTTAATACTTCGACAAGCGTGGTATATACTCCTACAGGATGCACCGCAATAAACATATCTTTTTGCTCTTTACAATTAATTCAAAAACCCTTACAATAACAAATACAAGGGCGAATAGCTCAGCGGGAGAGCACCTGCCTTACAAGCAGGGGGTCGCAGGTTCAAAACCTGCTTCGCCCACCATGAGTTTAATTGAATTTGGGGCCCGGCATCATGCCGGGCCCAAACATTTTGCCTCAGGCAGACATTATCTTGTCTGTTTAAGACAGCCCTTCTTTTCTTTTTATGATATCCGTTGCAGCTTTCATGGAGTGTCAACTTTCGAGGCATCTTGCTCTTCCTGCTGACCCAAACCCGTTTTGATATCTTTCAATTGATCATAAATATTAAAGAGCAGGATGATTAATTCCAGGTAAACCCTTAAGAAAATTACAGCTAGAAAAGCTCCAATCGGTGCCGTAATTAGGGCTATAAAGATTCTACCAAAGCCGGTTGCTCCCACGGCAATTATGGATGAAATTATAGCAGTAACCATTCCCAGTCCGATACCAAGCAATCCCAGGATATACAGGGCCTTTATGATTTTGGGTGTGACCATTTCGGTCATATTTAAATCAAAAAGAGACGCTAAAAATCCTTTCCCCCTGGAACTAAAATTTTCCTCAGGCTCCTGGAATGCTTTTTGCGGTTCCGGCGGGATTTCCTCCGTGGGGGGGACTTGTTCCGGTGGGGTTTCCCTCCCTTCGTATGGCCTCGAAGTGCCTGCGGGTTCGTCTGCCCGGTCTAAAAAAGAATGACAGTGCTTGCATTTTATTGCCTTAGATTTGATTTCTTCCCCGCAATGGGGGCATTCCTTGTACTCCTGGTCGCTCATTTCCCGGCCTCCCTTTAACACTAGTTTGTTTTAGTCTTATAAGCAGATGTCCTTTATTATGATAATGGTGCTACTTATAAAGTATAGTTTAACCGGTGGAGGTTTACAATATCTAGATTTGGCTGTTTGGGCGGTATTTGTATTAAACAGCCCGGCAGGCTTTTATTATTAGCATTTGTTTAAAGCAGGATTTTAATGCCCAAAAAAGAAAAAGATTTATAAGCGTTTTTAAATGTCTATTTTACTTGGAAATAATAGTGGTTTAATCTAAAGAAAACGTAATTTGAATGAATTTGTCCCGGGATGTTTATACAGCTTATTAAATATTAAAAAAGGAAGTGAAATATTATGGAAGTAAAAAAACCTGATCGGGAAGAAGCAATGGCCCTGCTGAGAAAACACAATCAGAATGAGGCTTTAATCAAACATGCTTTGGCGGTTGAAGCAGTCATGGGGCATTTTGCTGAGAAATTTGGCGAAGATCCGGAAAAATGGCAGGCAATAGGTTTAATCCATGATCTAGATTATGAAAAATACCCCGACGAGCACTGCCATAAAACAAGGGAAATGCTGGAGGAAGAAGGATGGCCCGAAGACTATATCCGGGCGGTGCAAAGCCATGGCTGGAAAATCTGCACAGATGTAGAACCCAGGGAGCCTATGGAAAAAGTCCTTTATGCCATAGATGAATTAACCGGCCTGATCGTGGCTACTGTTTTAATGCGGCCCAGCAAAAGCATTATGGATCTAAATGCCAAGTCGGTAAAAAAGAAATGGAAGCAAAAAGGCTTTGCAGCCGGTGTCGACCGCGGTATCATAGAAGAGGGGGCCAACCTTCTCGGCATGGATGTTACCGAACTTATAGAGGAAACAATCAAGGGAATGCAGAATGCGGCAGACGAACTTGATTTAAGGGGTAACCTTTAAACTTTGCTCATAAGAAATTATTGCCAGTAGAGGGCCTGCTTGATTTAATCAGCCAGGTCCTTTATTTTGCATTGGATATTTAAACTTGTCCCCTCCTGTTCTTTTTTTGCCAGCTTGAGGCTGAAAATGGACTCATCCCTGGTAATAAGCCGTTAAGTTATTTCTTAAATTGTGTATTTCCCCCTGGAATCATGTATAATTTATTACAGTTCTAAAGAATAACCATTTAACGTTGTATTACAGTAAGCCCGGTTATGTTAAAAGCAAAAATAGGATTAATTTGCGGGAAGTGTTTTTTTGGGTGTATCAGCGAATAATCATAAAGTAATTGTCGCCATGAGCGGTGGAGTAGATAGTTCTGTAGCGGCCCTTTTATTAAAGGAAGCCGGCTATGATGTAGTTGGTGTTACCCTTCGGATGTGGGTTGATCCTTTATCCGAAGTACAGGCTGGTGAAGAGGCTAAAAGCTGTTGTTCTTATGAAGCCGTCCTTGATGCTCAAAAAGTTGCCGCCCTGCTTGATATTCCCCATTACGTCTTAAATATGAAGGATGAATTCTATGAAAACGTAGTTTGTGATTTTACGTCCGAATACCTGCGGGGCAGAACTCCCAATCCCTGCGTTGAATGTAACCGGACCGTTAAATTCTCTTTTCTGCTGCAAAAAGCAAAAGGGTTGGGAATTAACCGCCTGGCTACAGGGCATTATGCCCGCATAGAATATGATGAAATAAGTGGCAGCTATAAACTTTACCGGGGAGTTGACAGGCAGAAAGACCAGAGTTATATGCTTTATGTGCTCACCCAGGAAGAACTAAGAGCAAGCCTGTTTCCGGTTGGAGATAAGACCAAGCAGGAAATCCGGGAAATTGCAGAAAGAGGAAAGCTTAAGGTGGCAGGTAAAGAAGAGAGCCAGGAAATATGTTTTATTCCCGACAACGATTACCGTTCTTTCATGGAGAGGATGTGCCCGGAAGCCGCCCGGCCGGGCGACATTTTTTCTACCTCCGGTGAAAAACTGGGCCGTCACCAGGGGATAGCTTTTTATACGATCGGGCAGCGCAAAGGGCTGGGCATAACTTATTCTGAGCCTTTATATGTCATCGACATTGATCCTTCCAGGAACCTTGTAATTGTAGGAACGGAACCGGAAACGTACAGCTCGGGGGTGATCGTAGAGAAACTCAATTATATTTCCGGTACTGCTCCCGCAAAACCCTTCAAAATCGAAGTCAAGATACGTTATCGAGCCCCGGCTGTACCGGCCACCTTATACCCGCCGGAAAATGGTCATGCCAGGGTGGATTTTGAGTCAAAACAGAAAGCGGTTACTCCCGGACAGTCGGCGGTTTTTTATGACGGCGATGAAGTTTTAGGCGGCGGCTTAATTAATGAGCCCATAAAAAAATAAGATAATCCGGTTATAGGCATTACCGGAAATAATATCCTAATAAAGTTGTTCAAGGAGGAAAGGTGTCATGAAAAAGGTAGTTGTATTCGGAGCAGGCAGAATAGCAACCCCGTGTGTTCGACACATGCTCAAAGAACCTGATTTACAAGTGGTAGTAGTAGACAAGGTAATTGAAAACGCCCAAAAGATCATTGCCAATCATCCCGGAGGCGAAGCGGTTTCTTTGGATCTGCAGGATGCCGACAACTTAATAGATGAGGCAGACCTGGTGGTGAGCCTGCTGCCTCGCTTTTTAGATTCGCAGGTAATTAATAAGTGTATTGAGCATAAAACATCTCTTGTTTTCCCTAATTTTTTATCGCCCGAAATAAGAGATCTGGGTCAAAAAGCAAAGGAAGCCGGGATTACTGTGCTTGGCGAGATTGGCCTGGATCCGGGAATAGATCACATGTCAGCCGTAAAAGTAATTGATGAAATTAAGGAAAAAGGCGGAGCAATAAAAAAATTTAGTTCCTGGTGCGGGGGGTTTCCCGCCCCGGATGCGGCAAATGAGCCGGTGAGGTACAAGTTTTCCTGGTCTCCAGAAGAGGCTATCGAAGCCTGCACCTGCCCGGCCCGTTTCCAGGAGCAAGGGAAAGAGATAAATATCACCGGCAGCGAGTTAATGAAACACTATTCTTTTAAAAATGTGGCGGGATGCGGCTGGTTTGAAGAATATCCTAACAGCGATGCTATTTTTTATATTGATATATACGGAATACCGGAAGTTGACACGATTTACCGGGGCACTTTCCGCTATCCCGGCTGGTGTGAAACCATAGCCTGTCTATATGAAGTTGGAATGTTTGACACCCGTGTTGAAGACGTCGGTCATATGACCTATAAGGAATATATTTGTAAACGGATTGGCCTGTCAAGCAATGAAAATATTGCCAGAACCATGGCTGAATACCTGGGGGTCCGGGAGTATTCAGTGGTGATTAAAAATATTGAGTGGCTTGGATTTTTTGACAATGAACCTCTACCTTTTGAACATGCTGCAGCAAAAGAAATTTTGTCAGATCTTTTATTGAAAAAACTCAGTTATGGTAAAGGGGAAAGAGACCTGGTTGTTATGGTTCATGAATTTGATGTTCTTCAACCGGGTGGAAAAGCGGGACGAATTACATCGACCCTGGTTGAATATGGAGAACCGGACGGCGATTCGGCAATGGCCAGGACTACCGGACTTCCGGTGGCGATTGTCGCCAAAATTATTGCCAGGGGGGAATACGGCAAACCGGGAGTGCAAATTCCTGTGGACAGGGAATTGTATCGCCCTGTGCTAAAAGAGCTGGAAGAATTAGGTATATACTTGAAGGATTTTTATGTTGAGCTATAGAAGTTTGTTAAGTCTGGGTTTCCCGCTGAATGATTGGATGATCATCTTTTTCCAGCCGGGATTTATTTTATGCGCTGGAAAAGAGCGTTTTCAATTTGCCTAAGAACCCTTTTTTTTCTTCCCTGGCTGCCGGTTTTTCGCCTTCGGGCAAGGGTATCAGTTTTTCAGCAATGGAGACAACACACCTTGAGGCTGGGGCCAGGGGGTTGTAAAGCACGAATGGCCTGAGCTGTTTAACCGATTTAACGACGTTATCATCTTTTAAAATATGGCCAATAGTTTCGGGAGTTAATTGCAGAAACCGTTCTGTTACGTCAGTTAAACGGGATGAGACCATCCTGGCTTCGGTTATGTTTTCTACCAGGTTGAAGACAAGTCTAATCGGAGGTTGAAGCTCATTATTGCTCAGGACTTTAATTATGGCATAGGCATCAGAAAGGGAATGAGGCTCAGGTGTAATTACAACAACTATTTCATCTGCCGCCAATGCAAACTCAACCACATTGCGCGAGATGCCTGAACCCGTATCGATCATGATCACATCAGCATGTTCTTCAAGAGGCTTGAACATGCCGATAATCCTGGTCAGCTCTTCTTTTGGCAGTTCTGCAAGCGATTGCAAACCCGAACCTCCCGGAAGTAGCCGTATTCCTTCAGGACCATCTACAATTATATCCATCAAATCCATGTTCTTGTCTTCTACAAGGCTGTTAATGGTATGCTTGCAATTTAGGCCCAGCAGGACATCGACGTTGGCTGTTCCCAGGTCGGCGTCAATCAGGTAGATTTTTTGGCCCCTTTGAGCCAGGGCTATGGCTGTATTAATGATAAAGTTTGTTTTGCCTGTTCCACCTTTGCCGCTGGTTACGGCAATGACTTTTGGCGGCCTTGATTTTGGGTTTGCCACCGGCTCCTTGTTTTTTCCCCCGGTCATTGCTGATCCACCCCTGTCTCCTGTGCTTTTAATCGTTTCTTTTAATCTTTTGCCCGGTTTAAATACAGGGATCCTGGCGGAAGGAATGGTGATCATTTTTTGATTTTGCGGATTCCTAACCCGGCGCAGTGGCCTTTGACGCAGGCTGAAAGTGCCAAAATCCTTCAGGGTGATTTTATTGTCCTGGTAAAGTTGCTCAGAAATTATGGTGGTGGTTGCATCGACAACCCTTTTTGCTGCTGTTTTTGATATGCCGGCTTTTGCTGCTGTGCTGGCCACAAGCTCTTTTTTTGTCATAAGAAAAATTTCTCCTGCGCTATAAATATTGTTTTAAGTGATGTATTATTTCCACAAATATTAAATGTTTCCTGCATACCGGTTAATAAAATAGCACAAATGCCGAAGATATATACAGATAAGAGATTTTTATTGAGGTGATAAAAATATGCCTTTTCTGGGAGAAAAATTAAGACACAAAAGGATGGCCATGGGGTTTTCCCTTAAAGAGGCGGCCAAAAAGTCCGGCCTGAAGAGAAAACAGGCTGAAGCTCTCGAAAGGGAAGATGTTTTGAGCTTCCGGGACAAGAATGCTGTTATCGAAAGCCTGACCAGATATGCTTCAACCTTAGATTTGGGCCGCGGTGAGATAATTGATGAATTTGAATACCTCTGGTCGGATTCAAGTACGGCCAAAGCTTATCTGCAGAGAAGTTACGGCAAGAGTGGTAGAGGAATATTCGGCACTGATCGCAAACTGGTGGATTATGGTGTGGCGGCAGTCCTGGCGGCGCTGTTTTTATCTGCTGGGGGTTATATGATCTGGGGCAGCTTTGGAGAACATGATGTGCCTGATGGGTTGATTGCCTCACCGGTGGAAGAATCTGAAAAACAGGATGCCGTGAAAAAGGAAATGGAAGGGCCATTTATAGACCGGGAAAACAATGAAGTTGAGCAGGTTGCAGGTGAGCAGGATAAAACCGATCCTGAAGATATCACAAGAGAAACAGATCCAGTGCTGGTTTCACAAAATAATTCAGAAAAAAAATCGGAACAGGACAAAGAACCTGAGGTGGAACCGGAGCCGGATAAGGAGCAAGTAATAGCAGATCTGGAGGAAGAAGGTGAATCAGTCCCCAGAACAGGTGGTAATATAAATCTGCTGCTTACAGGGTTCTCTTTTATTGTTTCCGGTTTAATGTTTCTTTTTAGTAAAAGCCAAATCGGCAGGTGCGGTTTAAGCAGGATTGCCGGCAGGTGTTTTTAAACAGTTAAATTGATTGTATTGTGCGGATTTCAAGCCTGAAAAATATTATAACGAAAATCAATAAAACCCCGGGTTATATCCCGGGCATATTTTTATGAGTCTGGTTCCGGTGTGAAAACATTGTCCCCTCTAATATGATTGAGCCGCTTCTTTTTTGCAGATTTATATTTCATGGTTTAATTTTCTTCTTCGAGTTGCTTTTGGCTTTAATTTCTTATATTATTATAAAAATAGCAATCTGTCTTTTAATAATATAAAAAACCCGCCATATTTACGGCTGGCAAAGGATGGTAGCAACATGCTGGTATTAACCCGCAAACCGCAGGAAAGTATCATGATTGGCGATGATATAGAAATAATCGTTTCGTCAATAGACAGGAATTCAGTCCGCATTGGGATAAAAGCTCCAAAAGACGTTAAGATTCTCCGTAAAGAAACTTTTGAAGAAGTCCGTGCTGAAAACCTGCGTGCAATTGAAGCGGCGGCGAAATATACGGGTGGGATCAACGATATCTTGTCTTCGGATTCCGGACGGGAGAATGCCAAAGCGCTGAATGAAAGTAAAAGAAAAAAAAGCGGTGAGCAGGGCCGTTAAAAGACAGGAATCAATTTGTATTTAAAGGTGGTTTCGGAGCCATGAAAATAGATGGCATCGATCCTTTGCTTCTTAACAAAGTTAAAGAAAAACCTGATTTAAAAGAAATCCAGAAACCAGAAAGCAGTGCCACCTATACCCGTGTCAGCCGGGATAGAAGCTCCGTTCAAAGCGATGAAACTGATAGAAAAGACACCCGTTATGACGAAAAAGTGGAAAAAGCCATTAGCAAGTTGAATGACAATGCTGAAAAAAACGGATCTACACTGCGATTCAGGGCTAAAAAAGATTCGAAGCTGTGGCAGGTAGAAGTTGTTGATATTAGAAACAAGGAAGTAGTCCACGAAATACCTACTGAACGGGCCCTTGAAGTGGCAAATCGAATCCAGGGGCTTTATGGAATTCTAATGGATGAAAAAAGGTAGGGTTGTTATAATCTGGGGCTGCCAGGCTCTATGTTCAGCTTTTTTTAATCCCGGCTAATAAAATAGGAATACTTAAATTTACGCTTGACACCAGGGGTGCAGCCCATCGGTACGGCTGGTTTTTCGCTCCCTACGCCTGGAGTTATTCCATCAACATGCCATGCTGCCCGGCACAGGTGATCATATTTGCAAAATCAAGTTACATTTGACAAATCGGTTCTCTACAAAAAATAAAACCTGGCAACCTCTTAGAAGCTTAAAAAAAGGCCGAAAATTATTTGCTTGTATCAATATTTGATATATACAATAAACATTATTCCATGCCTGCCAGGTTTTATCAGCTGTTTTATTTCCCCGGAAATATTCTAATGAGGGCCCGGATATGATAAGATTAGATTATAAAAGTCCGGTTTTATCGGTATGGGATGGGGTGCTTTAGTGTCAGGGTATACAGCCGGTTCGAACCGATTAATTATTTTAGCTTTCTCCTTAATATTAACCTCTATTTTATTTGTTTTAATTCCTGCTAGCGGCGCTCGAGCTTCAAATCAAGATCTTCATGATCATGGGAACAAGGTAAACCTGACCATCCTTTACACCAATGATGAACACGGTGCCTTAATCCCCCATTCCCCGGCCGTCGATTTTCACCCCTACAGGGAAAACCCTGCTGTTGGCGGATATGCCCGCCTGGCAACAGTTGTTGAGGAGGTCAGGCAGAAAAAAGAGGCTGCAGGAGAGCCAGTATTATTGTTTTCTGGCGGCGATTTTATAGGAGGGACAGCCTACAGCTGGCTGGTTCCCCTGGGTTATTCGCCTGAATTAAGTATAAAACAAAAGATTGGTTATGATGCGGTGGTAATCGGTAACCATGAATACGATTACGGTCCTGATGTTTTAGCTGAATACCTGAAAGAGGCCGGGTATCCGGAAGCCCACCAGGAAACAGCAGTCCTGGCTTCAAATACCCTGCCGCCCCCCGATCACCCCCTGGCCCGGGACCAGTTATACCGTGAAAACCACCTTCTCTCCCTTGACAACGGCCTGAAGGTGGGATTGTTTGGGTTAATAGGCAAAGATGCCGCTGCAGTCACCACGGCCAACGAGCCGGTTGAATTCACCGATCAACATCAAGCGGCCAGCCGGATGGTGGAAACACTTGAACAGCAGGGAGCTGACCTGATCATTGCTCTTACCCATTCCGGGGTGGAGGAAGATCGGGACCTGGCTGCCGATGTTGCAGGGATCGATGTTATCGTTGGCGGACACTGCCACACCGCCCTGGATAAACCGGTTATTGAAAATGATACGATCATTGTCCAGGCCGGCGCGCACCTGGAGTATGTGGGGCATCTCGAACTGAACCTTGACCTGTCCTCCGGTACGGTAAGCATCCGCAACGATCCTGATCAAACCCCTTTTCTAAAAAAACTGGATCACTCGATCCCTCTTCGCCCCGGCGCTGATGAAGCAATCGGGATTTATACGGACTTATTAAACGAATATATTGAGGAAAAAACGCAGGAGCGCTTCCAGCATATACTGGATCCGGTTGCTTTTTCCGATTTCAAACTTCCGGATTACCCCCCGCTGCAGGAAACACCTATGGGGAATTTTATAGCCGATGCGATGCGCCTGGTGACCGCTGAAAAAACCGGCCACGATCCTGATTTTGCCGTTCAAGCCAATGGTGTGATCAGGGGCAGTATTATGCCGGGCGCCATGCCCCATTCTTACGGTAAAATATCTTTCTACGATCTGGTTGAACTGGTGGGGCTGGGGATGGGAGAAGATGGTCATGCCGGGTATCCCCTGGTTGCCGCCTACCTGACGGGAGATGAAATAAGGCGCATCCTCGAGGTAGCGGTTTTGATGGAAGAAGTAATGGGCAATACATATTTCCTCCAGTTTTCCGGATTGCGCTATGATTATAACCCTCATAACGCTGTTTTGTTCACGGTGCCTTTTTTAGACCTCCCGGTTCCCACGGCCAGGGCAGTTGTCAACGCCGAAAAATATACGGGGAAAGGCCGGCAGGTGCCGGGAGAAGGTCCTTATGTCCCGATTGAAAAAGGAGACGAAGAACTGTACTGCCTGGTTACAGATGCCTATATCGCTTCTTTCCTGCCGATGGTCGGCGAAATGATTCCCCGGCTGGACGTAGTTTTAAAAGACCGGGACGGCACCCCTGTCGCAGTTGAAGATATTGAGAAACTGATCGTTCATGTCAATGATAAGGAACTTAAAGTATGGCAGGCTGTGGTGGAATATGCCGCCGATCACTCGGTGGGAGATTCGGGCCTGCCTGAAATCGACCCCTATTATTCCGTCACTGCCGGCAGGATTAACCCGGTATGGTCGATGCCGCTGATCATGTGGCCGCTGGTATTTTTTCTGACCCTGGCCCTGGGAGGATGTTACCTGTACAGGATAAGAAAGAAGGGCCCCGGCAGGCCGCAGTAAGTGCTCGTCGGTAGACACTTCAGGGTGCTTATGTTAACTTAAAGCAAGAAACCACCCATAAGATTGGAGCTGATGAGGTTTGAAATGCCTGACATGGATTGATGGTTATGTATGTGATCTTTCCGAAGCTAAAGTTCCCCTGGAAGACAGAGGGTACCTATTCGGGGACGGAGTTTATGAAGTGATTAAGATTTACAATAGGAAACCATTTTACCTGCACCCTCACCTGCAAAGATTGCAAAACAGCGCCAATGCCATTGACATTGAACTTCCCTATTCGATAGAAGAAATTGAAACAGAAATTAACGGGTTAATAAAGAAAAGCGAATGCAGGGGCGGTTATTTATATATGCAACTAACCAGGGGCAGCGCAAAGAGAGATCACCTTTTGCCCGAAGGTACCAAGCCCTCCATGGTGATGTATGTAAGGGAATTTACCTCTCCGGCCTCCATAGAAGACATCAAACCGTCTTCATGTATAACCCTGCCTGATGAAAGATGGATGAATTGTTATATCAAGTCGGTCAACCTTTTACCAAACGTTTTAGCCCGGCATCAAGCTGCTGAAGCCGGAGCGGAAGAAGCAATATTTTATCGCCCTGGCGGTGTAGTTACCGAAGGCACCCGGACCAATATTTTTGCAGTTATAGACGGCATAATCCGGACCCATCCGGAATCAAAGCTGATTTTATCCGGGATCACCAGGATGATAGCGCTTGATATTTTAAAGAAACACGATTTTACAGTATCTGAAGCGGCCTTTAAACTCGATGATTTGGAAAAAGCATCGGAAGTGTGGACTACATCTACAGGTATGGAGATAGTGCCAGTGGCGAAAATTGACGGGCGTCCGGTTAGTGATACGGTTCCCGGACCGATCTGTAAGAAATTAATAGAAGAATTCTGGAAAAAAGTCGAAGCTGAATGTTACGATGGCGGTAAACGCCAGGATTAAGCGGCGGTGGTTACTCAAAGACTACCTCAAGTATTGTCAATAAGGGGTGTAAAAATGCTGGCTAAAGTTAAAACGGTAGCCGCTTACATGGAAGAGCTTGCTCCTTCCACAATTGCCATGTCCGGTGATCCGGTCGGACTCCAGCTCGGCCATCCTGAAGCGGAGGTAAAAAAAATACTGGTCGCCCTTGATCCGGGCTTCGATGCTATCCGGGAAGCCGCAGAGTCTGAAGCTGATATGCTGGTAACCCACCACCCCTTGTTTTACAACAAGATTGCTTCCCTGGATGAAAGCAATCCATCCGGACACCTGGCTGCGGAAGCACTGAGAAAAGGCATGAACATATTCAGTGCCCATACTAATTATGATATTGCTCCCCGGGGTGTTAACTACCGCCTGGCAGAGGCGCTGGGCCTTCCGGCCGAACAGGGCCGGGTGGTAGAGGTAACCGGCAGTGAACAACTTTTAAAACTGGTGGTATTTATACCGGCCGGTCATGAAGACAATATTCGCGACGCTGTATCCAGGGCGGGGGCAGGCCAGATAGGCAATTACAGCCACTGTACTTTTCAAGTGCCGGGAACAGGAACGTTTATGCCCGGCGAGGGTACCGATCCCTATATCGGCAGCCGGGGCAGGCTCGAAAAAGTTGAGGAAATACGCATGGAAACTATTCTTCCGGCGACCAGTAAAAAGGAAGTAATTAAGGCCTTGATTGAAGCTCATCCTTATGAAGAAGTTGCCTATGATCTTTACCCGCTGGCCCTGGAGGGCGAGAAAATAGGCCTTGGCCTGCTGTTTGAACTGGAACCACCGATTTCAATGGAATTCATTCTAGATAAATGCCTGGTTACATTAAAGGCGGAATCCCTGCGCAGCTGGGATGCCGGTAAAAGCAGCTTCAACCGGGTGGCAGTATGTGGAGGTAGTGGAGGGTCTTTGATTGAGCCGGTGGTCCGGCAGGGTGCAGAACTCCTCATCTCAGGTGACTTCCGATACCATGATTTAAAACTGGCCCAGGCTTACGGCCTGGCCCTGGTTGATGCCGGCCATGATGCAACCGAGTGGCCGGGAGTGATCCATCTCCACAAATACCTGGAAGAACGTTTGAAAGCTGATCGGTACGAAACCGGAGTTAACCTGCAAACTTCGGTTTCCCCGGGCTGGAAATAACTTTTTAAAAAGGTAGGTTTACACCTACCTTTTTCATTAACCGAGAGGAGTGTATAGGGGTGCAATTGAAGCTGCTTTGGGAATTACAGGAACTTGACCTTTCCATTAAAGGCCTACAATTAAAAATTGAAGAAGCTCCCGGGCTGAGCGGGGTACAGGAGGCAAAAGAAGGCCTGAAAAACCTGGAAAATGATTATGCTGAAAAAGAAAACCTGCTTAAGTCAGCTCGTAAAGAGTTAAAACAGATGGAATTTGAAGAACAATCTATTGTTGAAACCAGCAATGAGTTAAAGGACAACATGTACGGTGGCAAAGTCAGCAATGTTAAAGAGCTTGAACAAATGCAGCGACGGCTGGACAATTTGGCTGATAACAAGAAACAACTGGAAGAAAAAATTATTAATTCAATGGAACTAATCGAGTCCCTGGAAGAAGAGCTGGGCGAGCTCGGGGAAAAAATTAGCCGGGCCAGGGAAGATCTTGCAATTAAGGAAAAGCAGCTTGCAGATGAGCTGGATCAATGTAACCGGGAAGTTAAGAGGCTGCAGGCCCAAAGAGATGAACTGGCAGAAAAGATTGATCAGAAATACCTTGAAAAATATTTGGTCCTGGCTCAAAAATACCAGGGCAAAGCCCTGGCCAGGGTTGTCGATGATATATGCGGAGGCTGTCGGGTGTTTATTTCTTCAGCCCAACGGGGTCATCTTTACAATCCGAGCTCGATGGTGTATTGTGAAAACTGCGGGCGATTGCTGGTCAGACTGGAATAGCCATGCATCCCAATAATTGCCTGAACTATGTTTAATAGAACCTGTAAAATTGATCCGGAGGTTTTTATTTTGGCTAAGAAAAATGAAAGACCAAAAGACTTGAAAAGACAACGCTGGGCGGCTATCGTAGCTGCTGTCCTGGCTTTTGGAATGGTGGCATCCGTAGTAGGAGGGTATCTCGGGCATACCCTCGGTGGAGAAGGCGCGGGTATCCCCCAGGAGCACGCTGATCCTGAGCCCGAAGATTACCTGGACTACTATGAAGGTGAAGTAGAACGCCTGGAAGAACATCTGGAAGAACATGATCCCAGTCCTGCAGTGCTCCAGGAGCTGGCTGAGAATTATCGCTATTTGAGTCTGATCAAGCAAATGTACTTCAATGATCATGAAGCGGTGGAAAAATACCAGGAAAGGCTGCTGTCCATCTATGAAACCCTGGCCGATATGGAACCCGAGAACCCCCGGTTTCGGCTGGAGCTGATCGGTTTTTATAAAGAACTGGAGAAAGATGATGACCTGATATCAGATCAAATTACCATTTTGCAGAAATTGCTCCGCGAAAACCCCGATCCCGCGGTCCACCTTTCTTTTGTTACCTTGCTTGATACCGGTAATAGGGAAGAATTGCAGCAGGAAGAAATTGGATGGCTTTTTGATTATCTCGAAACGAGGGTAACAGAAGGCACGGCCGATAATGAAGAACACTTATACTATACTTTTTTACTTGGTGAATACCTGGGTGACCAGGCCACGGCCAAATCAATGCTCGAGGATATCCTGGAAGATGAAACAGGGGACAGCTGGATTTACAGAGAAGCCCAGAACTATTTGCGCTATCTTCAGAGCGAAGATGACGTCGAAGATGATATTTACTTTGAATAATTATCCGGAGAGGAAGCGTAATATACTTTTATTATGGAAAGAGAAAGGTTAATTCGTCTCTTTGAAGAGCTGCGTGTACGCTTGATGATCATTGCGGGGACAGTTTTTCTTTTTGCCATTATCAGCTTTACTTTTAGTGATCAAATCAGGCATATTTTATTGATGCCCGCCGATATGGCATATGCAGGCCTTGATGCAGAGGGCCTGGATCTTCAACTTATCTTTTTGACTCCCTCAGAAGCACTCCTGGCCAACCTGCGTTTGGCATTTATTACCAGTGGAATTGTAACCCTGCCCTTGATTCTTTATCAGCTGCTGGCCATCGCCATAACTGCCGTCGGAAAGACTAAACGGTCTGCTATGCTGTTAACCCTGGTTATGTATATCCTTTTTGCCCTGGGGCTTTCATTCGCCTATTTTGTGGTTCTTCCCTTTGCTTTGAATTTTTTTGTGGGCTTTTCCGGAGCCGACCTGGTTCCAAGCTTCAGCATTGCCCGTTACTTAACTTTTACCACTTCCTTTATGCTGTCTTTTGGCCTGGTATTTCAGATGCCGGTGCTATTCTGGTTTCTGGGCAGTATAGGTCTGCTGACAACTGCATTTTTACGAAAAAACCGTAAGTTTGCCCTGCTGATTATCATCATTTTTGCTTCGGTACTGACTCCGCCCGATATATTTTCCCAGGTCTTAATGGCCATTCCCCTGATGTTATTGTATGAGCTGGGGATATTCATGGTTTACCTGTCTCGGCGCAAGAAGAAAGATCAGGACTTGCCCGATGCGACTGCCGGCTAATTGGGTCTTATATTTCTCATGAAGGGATAATGCGTTGATCTGTAGAAATATATTCCAGATAATTCTGGGAAAGGCTGGATCTAGATTATGAAACTGGCCGGAAATGGAGAATACCGGGGAGAATTATTAAATAATAAGCCGCATGGCCGGGGCACGGTTACCTGGCCTGACGGGAGCAGGTATAGCGGCGAATGGAAAAACGGGCGTTTCCACGGCGAGGGTACCTTTGTTTGGTCCAATGGCGATAAGTACGAAGGCCACTGGAAAGAAGATAAGATGCACGGCCGGGGCACATACCTGTTTGCCGACTGGCGTAAATATATCGGAGAGTGGAAAAATGATCAAATGCACGGGCTGGGTACTTATTACTGGCCCGGCGGTGAAAAATATGAGGGCGAATTTGTAGACGGCTTATATGAAAGGCATGGCACTTTTACCTGGCCCGATGGAAAAAAATATACCGGTGAATGGAAGCAGGCCTATCGCCACGGTCAAGGCGTGATGGTATGGCCGAATGGCAAGAGTTATAAAGGGCAGTGGGTTGAAGATCGCCGCGAGGGGACAGGAACTCAAGTTTGGCCTGACGGCCGCAGGTATGAAGGCGAGTGGAGAAGCAACCGAATGCACGGCCGGGGCACCTATACTTTTGCCGATGGGGCGAGATACACAGGCACCTTTAAGCAGGGGCGGTTTACCGATAAAGGCCATTACTTTTTCCCGGACGGCGCTAAATACAAAGGCAGGTTACAGGAAGGCTTGCCCCACGGCAGCGGCTCCGCCCTGTTGCCGGATGGGACCCGGTTTAAAGGCACTTATGAACATGGTAGAAACACCGGAACCGGCCGGTGTATTTTGCCCGATGGAACAAAATATGTCGGGGAATGTAAAAATAACCGGCCCCATGGAAAAGGGACTTTGTATTTCCAGGACCAGTCTCGTTTTGTGGGAACCTTTAACCATGGCACGCTCCTGGACGAAGGGACCTTTTTTTTCCCCGATGGATCCTTATATAGCGGAGAGTTGGCCGGCGGCCGGCCCGCTGGCGGGGGCGAGGTCGCCTATAAAGATGGATCGGCCTACAAGGGCGAGTTCAAGAATAGCAAAAAACACGGTTACGGAGTCATGACCTGGAAAGATGGCTCTGAATATAAAGGTTCCTGGCAGGATGATTTAATGGAAGGATTCGGCCGGTACCGTAGTACCAATGGTGATTGTTACGAAGGATCTTTTAAAAAAGGGCTGTATCACGGTGAAGGATGCCTTGAAAAGCCTGATCGATCAACATGGCGCGGCAGCTGGGAATTGGGCCTGATGCATGGACGCGGTTACTTTGAGATGGATGGAAAAGGTTCATACGAGGGCGAATTTGCCGCCGGCAAGTTCCACGGCTGGGGTATCCGGACCTGGCCCGGGGGAAGCACCTACCGGGGACGGTGGTGGAAAGGTCATCCTCATGGGTATGGTACTTATAAACCGCTGGTCGGGGAACGGTTTACTGGAAACTGGTTTCTGGGGCGCCGGCATGGCTTCGGGCGGCTGGTGTCGGAAAATGATAAAGCCAAAAGAGGGTTCTGGTTCATAGGTATGGGCCCCTTTAAACTTAAAGCAGAGAGCACCTGAGCTGTTTTTCCTTAAAGTGCTTTGAATAAAGTACTTTTTTTTAATAATAATTCTTAATTTGACACCGAAAGTGAACCGTGATAAGGTTTATATACATTTATGTGCATATATATTATCTATTTTGCCTATTTCGGCCCTGATCTAACTGGAAATCCAGATCCGGCCGGGGCATGATTCCCTCTTTTTGCTGTGCCGCCCGGGCTAAATCGTGCCGGTTTATGAAACTGCACTCTACTTCAACCAAATAAATATCTGAAAGGGGATTATAAAATTGATTACTGAAAATGAGCAAAAAGTATATAACCTTATGGATCAGCTGGGCATTCAGTACACCCGTTATGAGCATCCTCCGGTTTACACGGTCGAAGAAGCTCAACAATACTGGAAAGATATCGAAGGAGCCCATTCTAAAAACCTGTTTTTAAGAAATAACAAGGGAAACCGCCATTTCCTGGTAGTCCTGGAGCAATCGAAATCTGCCGATTTGAAAGACCTTTCCGCCAAGCTGGCTGCGGGCAAACTTAGTTTTGCCTCTGAGCGCCGCTTGCAGGAGCACCTTGGACTTGAGACGGGGGCGGTTTCACCTTTCGGTATTATAAACGATGAGAAAAAAGCAGTTACCCTGGTAATTGACCGCGCTTTGCAGAAAAAGGAATATGTCAATTTTCACCCCAATGTTAATACGGCCACGGTTAATCTTTCATTCAAGGATTTTGAAAAGCTCCTCAAGCACTGTGGCAATGAGGTTATCTATATTTAGCCGGGGACCGGTGACTTAAAGCTATAAAGGTGGTATGTCTCTTTTGAAAGAATTAAAGAGGATTCAAAGCTTTTTACAGCAGGTTACAGGAGCTTTTGCAGGGGTAGTGGATATAGAAATCGGCATTATCAGCAGCAACCTCGAGGTCATTGCCGGTAGCGGCTACTTCGAAAAAGAGGTGGGGGCCGTATATGACGAGGGCTGCATGACCCATAAAATAGTATCCTCTGCAAGCGATGAATCTATTTTTGTTGAGAATACGGCCCATGCAGTTTGCTGCGCGGAATGTGAATATTCGGAAAGGTGCGAAGTACTTGCTTTTGTAATGCGCCCCATCGTCTACGGAGATGAAAAAATTGGCAGTATTTCATTGCTGGCTCTGACCGAACAGCACCGCCGGAAACTGCTTAACCACTATGAAAAGATGCAGGATTTCTTAAGTAAATTAGGCAATATCATTCTGATTTCACTCAATGAAAAAAGAATGGAATCCAAGGTTACCAGCTTGATGAACCAGTTTAAGGATGTCATCAACTCTATTTATGAAGGCGTTATTGCCATTAATAACCAGGGCATAATCACTAATATGAACCATGCTGCGGAAGAGATGCTTGATCTTGAGTATAACAGCGAAAGCAGAAATCATATTAACGACCTTTTCCCAGATTTTGTAGTTGAAGATGCCATCAGCAAGTATAACAGCGCTGGAGAAGATCTTTATTATGTAAATGAAGTGAGCTATACCGGCCCTGAAAACAAGACCTTATACCTGTTTTATAATGTCACCCCTATGTATGAAGACGGAAGAGTTTCGGGGGCGGTTTTGACATTCCGCAAAAAAGAAGAAGTAGAAGAAATGGCCACCCGGATCATGAAAGAAAACAAAAAATCGACTTTCTCCGGTATTATCGGAGCCAGCACAGAAATCAATGAAATTAAGGAAAAAATGAGGCTGATCGCTTCAACTGATTCGACTGTATTAATTAGAGGCGAAACCGGAACCGGAAAGAGCATTTTTGCGCGCGCCATACATGAGGAAAGCCCCCGCCGAAAAAACCCTTTTGTTTCTGTAAGCTGTGCGGCCATACCCGCCACGCTGCTTGAATCGGAACTGTTTGGTTACGAAGAAGGAGCATTCACCGGGGCCCGTAAAGGCGGCAAACCTGGAAAATTTGAGATGGCTCACGGCGGCACAATTTTTCTTGATGAAATCGGTGATATGCCTCTTGATTTTCAGGTAAAACTGCTGCACGTGATTGAGAATAAAAGCATAGCCCGGATCGGCGGAGTTTCATTCCGTGATGTCGATGTGCGCATTATTGCCGCCACCAACAGAGACCTGGAGGAATTAATTAAGGAAGGAAAATTTCGCGAAGATCTTTTTTACCGGATTAACGTTATACCTTTTATCCTGCCCGGATTACGGGATCGTAAAGATGATATTATTCTTTTAATGCACCACTTTCTTGATTATTATTCGGTGCGCCTTAATAAAAAGATCAAAGGATTTGAAGAAGAGACCCGTGAGGCACTGTTGGCCTATCCCTGGCCGGGCAATGTCCGGGAATTGGAGAACGCTATCGAGTATGCCATTAATATAGAGTCCGGAACGCAAATTAGCAAAAGCAGTTTGCCCGAAAAAATAACCAGGTATTACAGCAGAAACGACTCAATTGGAATTGAAGATATTTCCTCGCTTGAACAAAAAGCCATCAAGGCCGCCCTGCAAAAATACGGGTACAGCACCCGGGGCAAAGAAAAAGCTGCCAGTGCCCTCGGTATAAGCAGAGCTACCCTCTATCGAAAGCTAAAAGATATTGAAATGGACGCTTCTTAATTTGATAAAAATTATCATTATGATAATACGCTGATTCTTCCTTAAGTTTTCCGTCACTGCTATCCATTTTACAGTATATCGCCGCACAGTATTTCTAATTATGAGAAAGAGGCCTGTTATCAATAATAAGCACTTTTTCTTTTTGTCCATATATCAAGGGCAGGATTGAGTTTTCGGGTAATTTTTAACGTATGGCATGAATATTGCTGTATTTATAAAGTAGATTGATAATTTACTTATGTGATGTTTGTTTTTAGATGCCTAAAAACGAGTTAGGGGGTTGGTAAATGTAACATGAAAAATCACCTTTTACCCAGCACTGATAATCTTATTTTGAAGGAGGTATCTTAAGTGGTTAAGGAACAAACGCCAGAAGAAAGAAGTATGTACGCCAAGAGGACGTTTTGGATTGCTCTTATTATCATGCTTGTATTCGTGGTTTTTGGTGTTGCCGCGCCGGAAGCTTTTGGTGAGGTAGCCGGCACCGTTTTTGACTACATGGTCGAGCAGTGGGGCTGGTCTTTCATCCTTGGGGCCAGTATATTCCTGTTTTTGATTATCTACCTGCTCCTGAGCCCGGTGGGCGAGATCAAGCTGGGTAAGGACGACGAAAAACCGGAGTACGGCAACTTTACCTGGTTTGCCATGCTGTTTAGCTGTGGGATGGGTATCGGCCTCCTCTTCTGGGGGGTATCGGAACCGATCTGGCACTACATGTGGCCGCCAATGGGTGAAGCGGGCACTCCCGCCGCTGTCCATATGGCCATGCGCTATTCGTATTTCCACTGGGGCTTCCACCCCTGGGCCATTTATGCGGTCGTGGCCGGTTCACTGGCCTATTTTTCTTACCGCAAGGGTTTGCCGATGATGCTCAGCTCCTGCCTGGAACCGATTCTTGGCCCGGAAAATATCAACAAAGGCTGGGGCGTTGTTGTCAACGTCATCGGTGTTTTCGCTACCCTGTTCGGTTTGGCGACTTCTCTGGGCCTGGGCGCAATGCAGATCGGCGCCGGCCTGGAATTTTTATTCGGGATTCCGAGTACCAATGCACTCTGGGTGGTTATCGTTATTGTGGTAACTGCCGCAGCGGTTATTTCCACCTACACCGGTATTGACCGTGGTATTAAGTGGTTAAGCCGGATCAATATCGTAGTCGCGCTAGCTTTGCTGGCCCTGGTATTTATCATCGGTCCGACTCTCTACATTCTTAACACATTGACCCACGGTATTGGTGATTACCTGCAAAATATAGTTTTCATGTCATTTGGCCTCGATGCCGCCGGTGAAGGAGCTGAAGGATGGTACGGCGCCTGGACGGTATTTTACTGGGCCTGGTGGATTGCCTGGGCGCCTTTTGTGGGGACCTTTATCGCCCGCGTTTCCCGCGGCCGCACCATCCGTAACTTTATCACCGGTGTGCTACTGGTCCCGGTAGCGGTCAGCCTGGTCTGGTTCGCTGTTTTCGGCGGGGCCGCCCTCTGGTTCGAGCACTTCGGCGCCGGCGGGATCGGTGAAGCAGTAGAGTTAGACGAGGCAATGGGTTTCTTTACCCTCCTGGAGCTTATGCCGGCATCCGCTCTGCTGGTGGGAGCAGCCAGCTTCTCGGTGGCGGTGTTCTTTATTACCTCTTCCGACTCCGGTACCTACGTGAACGGCATGCTCACCTCGGGCGGTAACCCCAACCCACCGGTAACCCTGCGGATCACCTGGGGGGTCCTTGAGGGAGCGATTGCCGCTATCCTGCTCTTTACCGGCGGTTTGGGCGCCCTGCAGACAGCTTCGGTTGTCGGCGGGTTCCCGTTCATGATCATTATGCTCTTGATGCTTTACTGCCTGATGAAATCGCTATTCAAGGAAAGAGCGGAAGGCTCGCTGCCCCTGGAGAAAGCGCGTATCGATGCCGCCCTCCAGGAGTTGAAGGAGGAAAAAGGAAAGCTGTAATATAAAGGCAGTTTCTTTTGGATTGCAGGTTCCTTGGTAGACTGTAGTAAGCAGTTTTTGACTTTAAAGGAGTAATGGCAAAAGCCGCCGGATGAGCAATATCATCCGGCGGCGGTTTGCCGCATAAGTAATACAGGGATATAATAGAAAAAAATAAGAAAGGAGTGGTATGTAATGGCAGATTTTGAAGCTTTGGCAGGAGCGATAATTGAGTGTGATGCGGCGAAGGCGGATGAGCTGACCCGCAAGATGGTGGATGAGGGTGCCAAGCCCCAGGAAGTAATTAACAAGGG
>SKMK01000003.1 GCA_007121075.1 Syntrophomonadaceae bacterium | reverse complement strand
GAGCAGTTGATTAAAAACGATATTATCACCAGGAAGCAGCTCGAAGAAGCCCTGGCCGTGCAGGGTGAAAGGGCACAGCGGGGGGAGACTGCTTACCTGGGCAACATCCTGTTAGAGCTGGGCTACTGAACTGATGAAGAGCTGGCCCGGGTTCTGGCCAGGAAACATAATGTCCCCTACTTTAATATCGATGAACTGGATTTAAGCGAAGAAGTGATTAAATTAATACCGCGCAGCACGGCCAACCGGTATAAAGTTTTTCCGGTTAATAGGGAAAACAATGTCCTGATGGTGGCCATGATGCACCCGGCAGATATAGAAGCTATCGATGATCTGCGCATGATTACCGGGATGGAGATTCAACCAGTGTTGATTAAAGACTCCGATTTGGAAACCCTGATTAACAAGGTCAGCAGTAAGTACGGGAAAGAAGTAGAGGGTTTTGAATTTTTCAGGCAGTTCGAAGAAACGGACTTTGAGGGTAAAAGAGAATGCCTGGTCCTTTCAACGGGGCCGGATTCTACCTTTCCTTCGGTGGAAATCCTTAACAAATTACTTTCGCTGGCTGTGCAGGAAAGGGCTAATGATGTTCATATCGAACCGCATGAAGATGAGGTAAAAATTCGTTTTCGCATTGACGGGGTCCTGCATTACCGGTTTTCAATATCTACCGAATATCATGATTCGCTGGTTTCACGGGTAAAAGTGCTGGCTAACATGGATATAACCAATAACCGCACCCCCCAGGATGGGAGAATGTCAGTGCTAAAAGACAGGGAGTTGATCGATGTACGGGTTGCTACCCTGCCTTCTTACTATGGGGAACGCATAACTTTGCGCCTCCTTTTTCATGAGCCGGGGTTGATGAATTTAAACAAGCTCGGGTTTAAGGAAGACCAGTTGAAAAAGTTTAAAGAACTTATTTGTTACCCGTACGGGTTTATTGTCGCAACCGGCCCCACGGGAAGCGGTAAAAGCACAACTTTATATGCTGCTTTGACTGAAATAAATACCGAAGACAGGAATATTATTACTATAGAAGATCCGGTTGAAAAAAAGATTAAAGGTATTAGCCAGATCCCCTATAACAGGAAAGCGGGAGTGACCTTTTTTTCCGGGTTGCGGTCTGTGCTCCGCAATCACCCCGATGTAATTATGGTCGGTGAAATCAGGGATTCCGAAACGGGAACCATGGCCACGGAAGCAGCCCTTACCGGGCATTTGGTGTTGTCCACCCTCCATGCCGAAGATTCCGCCAAGGCGGTGGTGCACCTGCTGGATATGGGAGTGGAGCCTTACCTGGCCGAGTCTACCCTGACCGGTGTATTATCCCAGCGGCTGGTAAGGAAACTGTGCCGCAACTGCAGGAGAAAGGATGCTATTGCTGCTGAAGAGTTGTTAAAAGAAGAACCGGAGTTTCCGGTGGAAAATCCCGGCGGCTTGATAGAGTTGTACAGCGCGCAAGGATGCTCTGTTTGTGATCACACCGGTTACAGCGGAAGGACGGGGGTATTTGAACTGCTGGTAGTAAATGATAAAATAAGGAAAGCGGTCAGGAAGGTAAAGTCAGCCCAGGATATTCGCAGAATAGCGGTTGAAGAGGGGATGGCGCCGCTTCGCTTGAACGGCCTGGAGAAAGTAAAAACAGGCCTGACATCTTATGAAGAATTTAAACGGATATTTGTTTAATCTGTTTGTTAATTGTGAATGTTGCTAAGTAAAACAAATTTTAAGCGCTTAGATTGACATAATATCAAATAACAACTATAATAAAGGAACAAAAAGGAAATAACAGAAAGCCCAAACGATAATGGCAAACCTGCTGAAAAGCGGGGGCGCAAAGCTTAAGGGTCTAAGGTTCGCTGCTGCGGGCTAGGATCGCCTGGCTGCCGAAGTGGGTTGTTTTTTATGAAGCAAAGTTATCAACTATCTTACTAATGCTCACATACTATGAAAATATTGCTCCAGATGATAGGAGAGCCAATAAGATGCAGATTTACAAAAATGAAAGTGGTTTTGCACTGCCGTTGACCCTGGTAATAGTCCTGGCCTTAACTTTAATTGGGCTGACATTGTTTTTATTTAATATGACCGAAACAACACAGGTGGCCAGGGATGAAAATAAAATGAAGGCCCATTATATAGCCCGGTCAGGCGCCCACGCTGTAGCTTTGAAGTTGCTTGAAAACCAGGATCTTGATCAAGATCTGGTTAACTCGCCCTCATCAGAACCGGTAGATTTTGCAGATGGTCAGTTTGTGATTGAAGTTTCCATGAGTTCTGATGAAAGAGAAATCTATATTAAATCTACTGGAACCCACAGAGGTGTTGAGCAAACAGTGGTCGTCACCCTCGGAGACAGGGAAGTGGATTTTACTTTATATGGCAACACAATTAAGGTAGATGGCGTTGCGGGAACAATCTCCGGAGGGGATGTTGTTTATGGTGATAGTATTGATATGGATGAAGAAGCGATTCTGGATGAAGACGCTGAAACGATACCCCTTAAACGTGAATTTGATCCCGTGGTTCCTCCCTGTGAGGATGAAGATTCAGATTTTTATGGAGTATGCCCTTTAGATTCAAGTGATCCTTTTGAAGGTGAAATTATAACTGAACACAGCCAGTACGAAGAGATAGTTTTGGACGGAGATCATAAAGAATTGAATATTGAAACTGAAAATAGTGAAGATCTACTGGTAAAAGCAGACAGAATAGATTTGAAAAACAATGATATGAACGTTACCCTGGATAATAATACGGTAGCCATTGTAGTGGATGATTTTAGAAGCACCGGCAACAGTGAAGTATTTATTAAAGGTGAAGGTTTCTTGATGTTCTATGTAAGAAATTATACCGGCGGCGGTACATTTCAGCATGCTTCCGATGCGGATGTAAATGTCAATATTTTAGTGATGGAAGGCGGAAAATTTGATCTTGGAGGGACACCTAACTTTGAAGGGGTCATCTATGGCCCCCAGGCTGATACTTTATTACTTGGCAACAGCAGTCTAACCGGCTGGATTATAGCCGATAACTTTGAGGGTGAGGGTAACCTGGAGTTAAATTACAGCCCGATAGAAATGGCCAAGACCGGGCTGGATTTATCATTTTACAGGATGGAAGAATGGCGTTACGGCGATTAAGGAAAAGGTGATAATGAAATGGTAATAAAAAAATTAATAAACCACCAAAAGGGTTTCACCCTGGTAGAGTTACTCATTGCCATATCGATACTGATGATGATTATTTTTTCTTTCACCTTGCTTTTCACCACCAGTTTTTCCGGAATCTTTGGTGCGGGCAGAAAAAGCGAAGCTCTATTCAGGGCCCAGGAAGAAATGGATAATAAGATTGCTTCCGGATTAGAAGAACAGTATGATGAAACTAACCTGACTATTGTTTTTGATGAGTTGCTTTTAGAAGTAACCGGAGAAGTTAAGCAGGTGGGTTATGAATATGAAGACCATACCGGTACTATTAAATATTTTTTTCCGGCCGGTGAGTAATCTAAACTTTTCAGGCAGGTATTGTTGATGAAAAATTATGGGCGTGGAATTAAGTACAATTTATCTAATATGATCAGTGATGTGCGAGGTTTGGGGCTTATAGAGCTGATGATCGTGCTGGCCTTGCTATCTATTACCATGGGCATAGCTTATACATTTTATACTTTTGGCCTCAGCACATTTAGCATTGGTGAAAAGCAGGTTGATGTCCAGCAAAATGCCAGAATGGTAGCCGATTTTATTACAAGAGAGCTGAGGGTGGCAGAAAAAATTGTAATATTAGACAGCTACGAAGACATCGAAGAACTTGAAATCGATGAGTCCCTGGAGGAATACCGTCTCCACTATATATACCTGAAAGAGGGCTCCGTATTTTATGAACAGATGGGCGAGCCTGATATACGGGACATAGTAGAAAACATTTCAGGTGAAATAGAATTTGATCTGGAATTTAAAAAAAGCGAAACCCGGGAAAACTTAATCAATTTTAACCTTGACGCTGTCAATATTGAAAGCGGCAGGACTTACAGTCTTGAAACAGAAGTGATGGCCCTAAACCTGGAAGAAGTAGAAGATCAGTCAGATGGCTCCGGTTCAGCTGTTTTTTACCAGATTCCAGCCCCTCCGGAACCATATATCGAAAGCATAGTTTTAAGCCCTCAGGTTCATGAATATGAGGATAGCGAAGAGACGCATGATGTGGAAATAACAGTATCTACCCACAATGTTCCCGGAGGGAGCACTGTTAACGCTGAATTTAGGAAGCTTGAAGGGGAAGACGAGTCCAGTGAGGTGACGGAAGTTGATCCTGTATCTGATCTGCCAGTAGAGGATAATTATGCGCAATTTAATGTTGATGTACCAAAAGATTTAGATTATGGACATTACTTTTTTAGGGTCAGCGTGGTGAATGAAAGTGAAGATGTAGAAATTTCCCAGCGCAGATATTATTATATTTATCCCCAGATATATGATATTCATATTGAAAAGAAGCCCGGAGAACCGCATTTTGGAACGGTTACGATAGAGACCGGTGGCGTGCCCCCAGGTACAGAGGCAGATATTGTGTTATTAGAGGATCCCGAAGATGAAGATAGTGTTGTAGAGTTTAGCTATCACTCCGGAGGGCCGGAAGTAAATGAAGACGGCGATATAATATTTGAGATTAAGTTAGAAAATGACGAAGATTACGGCAAAGATTTAATCCTTGTTGCTACGATAGGCAAAACCACCAGGAACAGCGAAGAGTTTTTCTTAGAAATAGATCCGATCCTGGAAGATTTAACAGTTGATCCGGGTGCACTTGATCCGGTATTTGATCCTTACATTCAAGATTACACTGTGGAAGTAGTAGTCGAAACAGAAAATATTGATATTACCCCCACCTTGGATGATCTTGATCATACATTAAAGATCAATGATGATGATGATGCGAATAGTGGAGAACCAGTTAGTATAGAGCTTGTAGAAGATGAAACAGTTATTGAGATTGAAGTTATTGACACAGTTGAGAATTTGTCAAGGATATATACAGTTACAGTTACTGTCAGCAAGGGAAATGATTGATTTTAAAACCGGTAGGTTTTTGTTGGACAAATCGAACTTGGCAGCTCAGGATTCTACTGGTCCAAGTTTAAGTTTGTGTTTACAGGGATTAAATATTTTTCCATCAGCAGCAACTGCTCGCACTCATAGGCGCCGAGCAGTTTTTTTAAGGTGGGTGTTAGGGCCTGGTGCTGCTCTGTGATCATGTTGATGGTAAAATGATTATAGCCTTCTTCAGACCAGGCTTTGAACAGGTTCCCGGTGGTAGGAAGGTTCTTCAGCGGTGCATCCAGGTAGCTTAAAATTAAGTGGTTTTCGTGTTCTTGGCGCAGCACGAACAATATGCCCCGGACCTGACTTCGTTCTTCAAACAGGTAGACCTGCTTATTATCTATGCCCTGCTCCAGATCCATACGGGTGAGGCGGCGGTAGCTGAAGCCGGGGCCGAAAAGGAAACCCTGCAGGTTGTGGAACGAGGGACCGTTGTCCAGGAAGTAAGCGGCCCGGTTAATTTCTGAGGTTGTGCAAAGCCGTGGAACAGGGCCGTTAATTGATTCAAAAGGCGCATCCGGTTTAAGTTCCCGGCGGAAGATGATTTCACGCTGCCCTCCGGCAGCAGAAAAGCCCAGTTTTTGGGCTACTTGTAGAGCCTGGTGATTGTTTTGATGGGTCAGCAGGCGGACCGCATCAGCGCCCCCGGTTTTTGCCTGCTCAATTAAATAGCGGTTGAGCTGATAAGCGATGCCGCGGCCCTGGTACCCTGGCCGGACACGCATTCCCTGGAGCCACGCTTCGGCGGAAGAAGGAAAACAGAGGGAGCAGCATCCAATTAACAAATCGGCATCCCAGACCAGGTAAAGGCCGCCTTTTTCCTGGCCAATCCACCGGTCGACGGTGTGCTCCAGGTAATCATCTGTAAAATGGCGGCTTAGTTCGATCACAGCCTCCCTGTCCCCGGGCTCTGCCCTTGTTACAGTAAATTCCACAGCCAGATCCACCGTTCTTTTAAGGATTGCCAGGTCTGATAAATATTCACTGATGTAAGATTGTTATGTTAGTTTATTAACTTCTATTTAAATAAGGCGGGATCAGGTTTCATCGTTGTTTTCGTTGTTATCATTGCTATCTCCGTCAGCGTTTTCATCTTCGCCGTTATCATCATCTTCGCCGTTTTCGGTTTCGTCATAATCATCCTCTTCGGTTTCGCCCTGGTAAATGCCTTCAACCCAGGTTCCGCTTACCTGCCTGCCGTCCGGGTGAATCATGGTCCCCTGTCCGTGTGCTTTACCGTCAACCAGGTAGCCGGTATACCTTTCCCCGTCCGGGAAAGTCATGGTCCCGTAACCTTCGATCTTGCCTTCTTTGAAGTCTCCTTCATAGCGGTGTCCGTCCGGGTGAGTCCAGACTCCGTAGCCGTGAGGTTCCCCGTCTTTCAGGGGACCGGTATAGGTGCCGCCCTGAAAAGAGGTCCTCTTCACCCGGGATTCTGTTGGGTCGGTATCGTCATTGTCGTTGCCCGGGTCGGGAGCGGTAGCTGTTTCATTTCCCTGGCTTCCGCCGGGATCGTCATTTTGATCGATTTGATCTGGATCAAACAGGTCATTATTATTAAGTTCATCTTCTCCTGCCGCTTCTTCGATAATGTCTCTTTCTTCCTGTTCTTCATTGACCGCCAGCTGGGGGCCGGTATAGAAGAAAAGGTAATAGAAAGCAGCTCCACTCAGGACGAAGAAAAATACGGCCGAAGCAATTACTGCAATGGTGAGGTAATTCCGTTTGCGGGGATTATTGATTAATCCCGGTATCTTAGAAGCCATCACCCAGTCCTTCATGGTTTTGTTCCAGACCAGATCCCTGGGCTTAATCCTGCCTGCTTGAGCTTCCAGCCACAGCTGTTTCCAGGTATAGGGCCCTTTTTGTTTTTGGTTTTTAAATACGAACCAGTGGTTTCCCACGAACCGGTTCCCTCCATTAAATGAAGAAATAAAAGCCATACTATTATGGCTTGAACTTTAAACTTAAGTATGTTATTTATCGCACCAACATTATACAGTTATCAATGTAAGCTTACAAGAGTTTATTTTTATCCAGGCTTATAACTGCCTGCAGTTAAAAACGCAGCTCTGGTGCTGTTTTCGAACCTTTCCGGCAGGGTTTTAAGATTAGATTAAGAATTATTACGGTGAAGCCAAAGCTTAAGTATTTAACAGGGAGGCCTGAAAAATCGTGAGCTCAAGTATATATGATTTAAAAGTGCTGATCAATCCTGCTAAAGGAGGGCAGAAACCTGACTATTTGTCCCGCCCGGAAGCGGAAAAAGTCCTCCGCTTTCATCAGACAGTGCCCTCGTACCGGCCTACACCGCTGGTTGCCCTGGAGGATCTGGCCGGAAAGATCGGAGTTGGAGGTATCTATATCAAGGATGAATCGGAAAGGTTTGGCTTGAATGCTTTTAAAGCGCTGGGCGGTACTTACGCCATGGCCAGGATCCTGGGCCGGAAGCTGGGGCTTCCTGAAGACAACCTGGATTTCGGTTACCTGTCTTCCCCGGAAGCCAGGAATAAAGCCGGGGCATTCACTTTTGTCACTGCCACCGATGGAAACCACGGCCGCGGGGTGGCCTGGGGCGCCGCACAGCTTGGACAGAAAGCGGTCGTTTACCTGCCCAGGGGAACAGCCAGGCCCAGGGTTGATGCTATCCTGGAAACCGGATCAGAGGCTGTGGTTACCGATCTGAATTACGATGATACGGTCCGGCTGGCTATGCAAAAAGCTGATGAAAACGGCTGGTCCCTGGTCCAGGACAGCGCCTGGGAAGGCTACACGGAGGTGCCGGCCTGGGTGATGCAGGGTTACATGACCATGATTCATGAAGTCCTGGAGCAGGTAAATGGAGAAGGCCTGAAACTGCCTACCCATATCTTTCTCCAGGCGGGGGTGGGATCGATGCCGGCGGCCGTTTTGGGCTACCTGGTAAACGGCCCCGCTGAAGAGCAGATCAAGGCTGTTATTCTCGAGCCGCACAACGCAGCCTGTATTTACCACTCAGCCGTCCACAAAGACGGAAAGCGGCATGCCGTAAAAGGCGAACTGCAGACGATTATGGCCGGCCTGGCTTGCGGAGAACCGAACCTGATTGCCTGGGATATCCTGAGGGATTTTAGCTATGCCTTCGTGTCCCTGGAAGATTTTTTTGCCGCCAGGGGGATGAGGGTTCTCGGCCATCCGGTTGGCAACGATCCCCGCATTATATCCGGCGAATCGGGTGCTGTGGGTGCCGGCCTGCTTACCCTTTTAATGGAAAGGCCGGAGTTGGAGCGCGTTAAAGAACAGCTGGGTTTTGATGAAAACTCCAGGGTCCTGGTTTTAAATACGGAAGGAGATACAGACCCGGGCAACTATATTGATGTAACCTGGGACGGCAAATATTCCCTGCCGTTCGACAGGGAGCTGACCTATCACCTGGATTAATTGGTATGGAAAAATGCCGGCCCGATTCTTTTCTTTAAAATTTTGACAAAGCTGGGTATTTTAAATATAATGTAGTGGAGTTTAAAATTGTAAGATCAGAAAAATAACTGGAAAAAGTCCGGCAGGTAGCGGCCGCCTGCCCGGCTAAAAAAAAAGAGAGATTAACCGGCCGCCGGCAACAAACAGGATCGCTGTAAAAAAAATGGTTGCCGCTATTTTTATCAGGGAGGAAGTGTATACCATGAGGCCGAGTAATTTTGTGGCTCTACTTGTTGTCTTCTTTTTTGTCCTTTCTTTATCCGCTCCTGTGCATTCATTCTCCGGAAACATAAGGTATGACAAATATTACGATCTCGACGGAAAAATTCTGCTCAAGATCCAGACCGGCGATAAGAGCTCATCTCCGGCCCAGCATAAAACCCTCGTGGAAGGCAGGGGGGCTTTTGAGCGTGATGAGTCGATTTATCTTGATCCCGAAGAAATAAAGGTCAGGGCTGATAGTGACTGGGATGTTGACGACAGGCACCTGCGGGGACTGTCTGTGGGCTCGGCAGTTAAACTTAACCCTGAGTTAGCCGGCCTGCCTGACGATTTGGCCGAACAGGTTTTTGCCGTCAAGGTGGATTCAGAGCCCGGCGAGGAAGGCCATCTGCGCCAGGATTGGAGCGCTTCCGACCAGGTTTACTTCGATGAAGAATTGAGCAGTATGTTTGTTATCGATCAGGACGCATTTACTTCCGGTGGAACAATGAAGCGGCGTATAGATTTAATCTGCCCTGCTACCGGAGTATATCTTTTCGAAGACGCTGAAATTGACGGGTATGCAAGAGTGATAGACTCGCTCCAGCCTGCGGCCGACGGGGGCGGAAAAGATGATCAGGGCAATCCGGAAGAAGGGGAACTGGAGACAAAAGATTCGGGCCGGGAAGAAGGTTTTTTCACCACCACGGAAACTGAGCTGGAAGAAGACGGTTTTGAAGATGATTTCAACGATCAGGTCTTTGTCCTGGAAAGCGATGATTTTGAAACCACGGTGCCAGTAGGTACCCGGCAGGAAACTCTTAAGCTTGACCGGACCATCAGCATCACTGCAGAAGTAATCGAAATAACCGGTATAGAAGTGGAGTGGGACAGTCAGTCTGTGCCCGCTTATGATCCTGAACAGGAAGGCAGTTATATTTTTACGGGACAGCTCCACTTTCCAGACCACATTATTGCTCCCGACAACATGGTTATCCTTTATACCGTGCATGTAGCTGATAAAGCGGATTAAGCTACATCATTTCAAACACCCGGTACATTGGAGAGAGAATGGAGAATACAAGCAAGCCGATAAAGAACCCTACAATTAACAGCAGGGCCGGCTCTAAAATGGTTCCCAGGCGTTCAACCACATAAGCTGTTTCTTTTTCATAGAATAAAGCGGTCCTGTTTAAGGTATGCTCGAGGGTTCCTGTATCTTCGCCGATGCGCACCATTTCGGTCAAAAGGGCGGGAAAGTATTTGTCCCGCTGCATCGGACCGGCCAGGGACTCACCCCGGTTAAGGGCTTCACTGAGCATGGCTATTGATTCTGAAAGCACGGTATTGTAGGCGACCCTGCTCGAAAGGAGCAGGGCACTGTGCAAATTGATACCGCTTGCCAGCAGGGTGGACATGATCCTGGCAAACCGTGCTGCGGCAGCTTGCCTGTAGATCCTGCCGAACAAAGGCAGTCGTAAGCGCAGGCGGTCAAATAACCGCCTGCCTCTCTCTGTTTTCAGGAAGTAAAGAAGGCCGGCGGCGAGGCAGATCAAAAGGAGAGGGAACAGGATCCTGTAACGGGAAAAGATTACGGCAGAAGTGAGAAGCAAGCGGGTGTAGGCCGGCATTTCCATCCCCATGGCATTAAAAATGCCTGCAAACTGGGGCAGGACAAAAATAACCAGTACTGCCGTGACGGCTATTGAAACAAGGACGATGAAAGTTGGATAAAGGGTTGCCGAGCGGATCTTTTCGGCAAAATCATGCTGCTTTTCGAAATGGTCGGCCATTTTTTCCATGATCAGATCAAGCTTGCCGCTGGCTTCACCTGCCTCCACCATGCTAACCATTACTGCTGGAAATTTTTCTCTTCCACAAAGCAGGGCAGACGAGAGGGAACCACCCTGCTCGAGTTCCAGGGCCGCTGCGCCGATCTGGTTTTGCAGGCAGGCCAGTTCTTTTTGTCCTGACAAAACCCTGAGGCAGTGCAAAACACTGATCCCGGCCTGCAGCATGGTTGCAAACTGCCGGCAGAAGATCATCAGTTCCCGGCTGGTGTAAGAACGGTAACCAATACTGTACAGGGCATTCAGAAAAACATTTTTCACCGCCCTTTGAAATGGGCCCTGTTCTTTTAACCCAAGCAGGACCAGGTTGCGATCTTGCAGCTGCTCAAGAGCTTTGGTTTTGTTTGTCGCGGTTAATTCACCGCGTATTTTTTTGCCATTCCAGTCTATAGCAGTAAAACGGTATTGTACAGCCATATAACCATCCCCTTTGTTGAATGCTGGTGCCTGTAAGTAAGGAGAGAATCCGGTTGCTATAACTCTGGCCATTCCAGCAGCGGTTTTACTTCAGCAGGATCGATGAAAAAAAGTTCCAGATCCAGTACTACCAGATCTTCCTCGTTTCCGCTTGACCAGGTAAGATTGTCCACAGAGATGAGGTAAGGCAGATTATTTAACTGTCTCAGGAAGGTTTCGATTTCTGCCGGAGGCCCGGACACTGCAAGGTCAATTTTAATTTTGCTGTATGGAGAATGCCTGGATTTTCCCCCGGCCCGGATCTCGTGAATGGTCAGGGGGAAGCGGCTTATAGCTTCCTCAAGCTTGATCAGTGAAAAAGGAAGATCCTGTTCAAGAGGAACTAGTGCTTCCAGGCGTTCTTTTTCTCCCTCTAACCGGTCCTGTTCCAATTCAATCAGGCCGGACCCTTCCAGTACAGCAGTTAACTGCATATTTTCACTGCGGGTATCGGTTAACTGTTCCCGCAACCTTTTGGCCTCGTTGTAATGGTCTGCCGGCAGGTTTAAAAAAGCTGCCGTAAAAATGGCCATTATAATAAATAATTTAAATCCTTTCCCGTTTTTCGGGCCCCGTGTTCTTTTCTCACTCATTCCATTTCGCCTCCATTTCCGGTTCCGAGCGCTGTCAGTTCAAAATAGTAGTTTCCCCCGGGCCCGCGGTTTATTAGCCGGACTTCGGAAGAAACAAAGCATGGTTCACATTCAAGAACCTGGCTGAACAGAGCAATATCACCTAAATCCCTGCTCCACCCTTTTAGAAAGAGGCTGCCATTTCGGTCAACGGTTACCTTTTCCAAATTAAGGCGGTGGGCTGAGGCCAGCTTTTTGGCGACAAGCAGATATTCCTGGGGCGGATCTAAAGATTTATGCAGATCCTGTTCCAGATCGGACCGGGCTTTGAGCAGGGCGGTTTCTTCGGCCAGTTCCAGGAGGGGCGCAACTTCTTCCCTGAGCCCAATTGCAAGGCCTATTTCTTGTTCCAGCTCCCGGCGCAGCCAGTCCGGGTATATGGTCGCTGCATAGAATGCGCCTACCAGCATACAGAACCCCAGGATGCCGGATAATAGTTTTAAGAACGGCGGGCCAAAAAGGCGGCGGGAGGCGATATATTCAGGTGTTCTCAAATCCAGTTCGGGGATCATTTCAACCACCCCCTGAGAGTAAGCCCGTGGGCGGTGGTATAAAGAGTTTCCCGGAAACCGTTTCCAGAGCCGGTTCCATTTTCAACCCGGACACTGTTTATAAGATGAACCGGGTTATACAGGCGGGGTTTTAAACCCAGTTCTTTATAAAGGTAGGAGGCCAGACCAGGAATTAAGATGCCACCCCCGCTTACTTCCATAACGGCAGGGTTTACCGGGTCGTTATGTGACAAAGAAGACCAGTAGGCCAGGGTTTCGCTTATTGCCCGGGCCAACCTGGAGGCTTCGACCATGAGGCCTTTTTCTGCCAGAGAGGCCCGGCTGTGAACCAGGCGCAGGGCCGCTTTCAGGTCGCCTTTCTTTCCCCCTGTTGCTGCCCGGTAGAAATGTCCGGCTCCCAGGTTTAGAACCCGATGAAAGCAGTAGGTTCCCTTTACAGTAAGCAGGACCAGGGTTGAGCTGAAGCCGCAATCTACGAGCAGCTGATACTTGCTGGCGCCGGGGTCCGGGCCCTTCGGCCGGAGTTTAACAGATCGCAGCAGGGCGGTCAGCGGTATTTCCAGTGAAACGGGTTTGAAGCCGGCTTTCTGGGCCACTGCGGTATAAAAATCAGCTGTGGTTTTCTGAACCGAGGCAATTAAGTACCTGCGGCCCGGTTGTTCCGGGCCGGATCCGTTACCTAATACTGCCCAGCTGACCACCGCATTATCAATCTCGAAAGGGAAATTTTTCCTGACTTCCCAGCGAACGGCCTCTTTAAGCTCCCGGGTTCTTAATGGGGGCAGAGAAATCGCGCGGGTGTAGCAGGCCCGGCTGTCCATAGAAAGGCAGGCCCGGTTGCCGCGCCAGTTGCAATTATGTTTCGCCTGGCGAAGCTGTTCAAGCAGGAGATGCGGATCGGCAGTGCTGGCAATAAGGCTGTTTGGTGTTGTTTCCAGCGGCATGGGGAAATGACATTTATCATGAACGTGAAAATTGCCCCGCTGCTGCTTCAGCTGGAGCATCTTGACCCGGCCGCTGCCAAAATCAATGCCGATCGGTGAATATTTACCCCTGATGCGGTGCCCTGGTGCGGCTGAAGTATTAATTGTACTCATCAATGTGATAGTTGCTCTCCTTTCGACAACCGGTATTCTGTTAAAAGCCGATTTACTTAAATGGTTAATTGATCTTAGTGGTAGGGGAAAATCCGGTACCACCTGAGGATGTAAAGCCGGCCCTGCTCATCTTGCTCCGCCGCTATACTCATGGCCTTGCTGTTTTCGCCCAGGGTGCCCACGCAGCGGATAAAACGGATCTTATCCTCATTTTCGAAATATTCTTCTTCCTCCTCGTCTTTGCGGTTTTCATTGTAGTGCTGGTATTCGTCGGTGAAGTAAACTGTAAAGGTACCCTCCCTCAGGGACCCGTTTAGCTCATCATTATAATAAAAGTCTTCTCTAAGGACGGCCAGACCTGTCTCCAGGCCTCCCTCGACAATATAGTAAAGGCGGATATCGCTGTTGTTGTATGCGGTGATCAACCTTTCATTGACGGCAAAAGTTATTACAGCGGCCCCCAAAATCATCAGGGCGGCGGTGAAGATTAAAACCAGGGCCAGGGCCATCCCCTTATCACAGAACCAAACATAGTAAATCCTTTTGTTAATGATCGACGTCACCGCCTTCATGGTTTTCGTGACCGGACTGCGGCGGGGGTAAATTACGAGGTCTCACCGCCCCGGTAAGGACAACCCTGCTGGAGCCTTCTCCGGCCCTGACCGTAATGAAGACGGTCTCCTGTTCGTCGATTAAAAATTCCAGGCCGGTTATGCCCAGGGCGACGACATTGGTAGACCGGATCGAATTGTTGCTGTCCCGGCGCCGGTCAAAATGAAGCTGGGTATGGTTAAGGCGAAAGCTGTGCCTGGTAGAGGTTCCGGCGACGTTAATCCTGAAGTAAATGATCTCGCAGGGCACACCGCTGCTGCAGTCATTTTGATCGATACTGCATTTAACCAGGTGAGCATACTGCAGCTCCCTGATCATTTTGTCCAGGGCAATTCGGGCTGTTTGCTGGTGCTCCATCCGCTCGTCGCTGCGGTTCCAGGCCTGCAGTCCGAATAAATAGAAGGAATAAAGGGCGGAAATAACCAGGCCGAGCAGAGCAAAGGCTACGACCATTTCCACCAGTGTAAAGCCGTTTTCAAGATGTTTTAATTTATGCAATAACGACTCTTTCACCTTCTTGCCAGCCTGCTTTCCAGGCTTTCTGACTTTTCGCCCGAACCTGAGGTCCAGTAAACGGATACGGTAACAGATAGAACCTCAGCCCCGGGGGGCAGAGATCCATTTGCGGGGTTAACAACATCGACTTCGGTAACCCGCCGGAAAAGAGGGGCTCCGGGGATATTATCCTCAACATGGGGGCTGCCTGCATTTGAAATATAAAAATCGTAGAGTTGATCGAAATCACCGGCTTTGACAGTTTCCATCTTCTCGCGGCACAGGTTGATAGCGGCGCTTTGTCTTCCCGCAACGGCGATCGAAGAAAAACCGCTGTTAAAAAGCGTAAATATTGGTGCCGCTACCAGGCCCAGTATGGCTACAGCCACCAGCAGTTCGATTAAGGTATAACCACAGTTACTAAAAAATGATGTTTTTTTCACAGACGTGTTCCTGTTTCAATCAGTTTTTTATTAAGGTATCAAGCAACGCTGGACGCCCAGGCGGAAAAAATTTTCACCTGGATCCGGACGCACGCCCTGGCAGGCGCAATGTAAATACATTCGGAGCGGAAAAATTACAACAGGCTGGTATACCAGTCCCAAATTTGCTCACCCCACAGAACCTGGACCAGTGTGGCCAGGGATAAGAAAGGGGCAAAAGGGAGGGCGTCTTTCCTGGTCAGCTTTCCGGTGACCATGAAAGCAAGGCCGGTTACAGCACCGAACAGGAAGCCGAAGAGAAGGACTGCCGCTGTACCACGCAGGCCAACGTAAAAGCCGATCAGGGCCATCAGTTTGATATCCCCGGCGCCCATACCGCCGCGGCTTGCCAAAAAAATGACCAGCATGATCCCGCCTCCCAGGAACATTCCAAACAGGGCATCGGTAAAGGCCCTTTCACTAATCAGGGCTTCCGGCACCGGCAGCAGACCGGGCAGGAGGCCGGGCAGATAAAAAATCAAACCGATTAGCAGTCCTGTCCCGACCATGATATTGGGAACAATCCGGTGTTCGAGGTCGATCCGGGCGATGCCAAAAAGCAGGAACAATAGAGTGGTATAGATGAAAAACTCCAGGGAGAGGCCGTAAAATAAATAAATAAGCATAAAGAGAATACCGGTCAACAGCTCCACCAGGGGGTAGCGTATACCGATCCTGGCGCCGCAGTCCTGACAGCGACCTTTCAAGAACAGGTAACCGACAACCGGGATTAGCTCCATAGCGCCCAGTTTCTTTCCGCACCGGGGACAGCTGGATGGCGGGCTGGTCAGGGATAGTTTTTTAGGCAGGCGGTATACGAGGACGTTCAAAAAGCTGCCGAAACAGAGGCCGAGAATGAAAAGTAAGGCTGCTGGAAACAGATCCTGGGTGTTAAGCAATTTGGTGTATAGCTCCTTTCAGCCTCTATTGATGTTTTTTATGACCCAATTAGTTCAGTCTATTCGACATTCCGGGGCTTATTCCTGCATAAAGCAGCGGTATCAGTTAAATTTAGTTTAAAATCACCATTCTGAGCCTTTCCGTGCAGATATCGCTGTGCTATACTATTACATGATCAATATTAAAAAGGCCGGGTGAACGGTATTGCCGATTAACGCCAGGACCAGGTTCTACCTCTTGCTGGGCAACCCTGTGGAGCATTCCCTGTCTCCGCCGATGCACAACTCTGCCTTTGACGCTTTAGGCCTGAACTGTGTCTACCTGGCCTGCCCGGTGGATTATGAACACATTGGGGCGGCAGTGAGGGGTATGAAGGCCCTATCCGCCGCGGGGGGCAATGTGACTGCCCCTTTTAAAGAAGCCGTAATACACTATCTCGATTCAGTTTCGCCGGAGTCGGAACATGTTAAATCCGTCAATACTATCATCAACCGGGGCGGCATGCTTTATGGTACTACCACAGACGGGGAGGGGTTTTACCGGTACCTTAGCCAGACGGATCCGTCCTATAGCTCCGGACAAACTGTACTGGTGGTTGGGGCCGGCGGGGCAGCCCGGGCTGTGGCTTATACCCTGGCCCACAGGGGAGCAGGAGAGATTATTGTTGCCAACCGTTCAGGATCCAGGGGGCGGGCCCTGTGTCAATTATTGTCAGAAAAAACACCCCTGCAAAATTGCAGTTATATATCCCTGGACGGGCGATCCATGGGGGAGGTTTTAGCCCGGTGCAGGCTGGTGGTGTACAGCCTTCCTTTTGATGCTCCTGAATTTGATGATGCTCTTACGGTGGCGGACGGCTTGGATGTAAAACAGCTGTTGATTGACCTGCGTTATAACCCGGATCAGACCGGAATAATGGAGGCGTTTGAGCGGAAAGGGGGGGGTGCTTACAACGGCCTGGGGATGCTTGTCTGGCAGGCCGTAAAGTCTTTTGAATTGTTCACCGGGGAGAAAGCTCCGGGGGAGATTATGCAAAAGGCGGCAGGCGTCCAGAAAACAAAGCCGTCAACGTGATTCTAATACATCCAAGAAAAGAGGAGAACTGCCATGGAGAGGCTTAACCGTCAAAGTATTGAAAAGGCTCTTCTCGAAGCCGCTTTAGTTCCGGTAGAAAAACAAGTTTTAATCTTTAATGAACAAAATCGGACCGGGAAATCCCTGGCTCGAATTTTAATTGAAAAAGGCCTGCTTGATGAAGAAACAGCTGTTTCAATCCTGGAAGAACTGCTGAACATACCCCTGATTAACCTTTATAATTTTAAAATTAACGAAAATGTTGTAGATTCCATCCCGGCGGAAATGGCCCGCCGTTACCGGATCATGCCTGCTGCCATCAGGGAAGACAGGCTTTACCTGGCTATGGCCGACCCATTGGATTTAACCGCCATAGATGATGCAGCCATGGTTACCGGGCTGGAAATACGCCCGGTCGTTGCCGGAGAAAAAGCTATTTCTTATGCCATCGACCATTATTATGAACTGGCCGGCAATCAAAACCGTGATCAAGAAGGGTCGGCAGGGAAAGACACTGTCAGGGAAACTGAAGCAACCACTGCCACAATGCCCGCTTCGGGTGAGGCCCCGGTTGTAAAACTGGTCGATTCCCTGATCGGCAGGGCCATCGAAGAAGAAGCAAGTGATATTCATTTGGAACCAACCGGAGAAGGGCTGCGAATTCGGATGCGGCTGGATGGGGTCCTTCAAGACCTTGCCGTGCCACCCCGTTTTAAACCGGCCCAGATTGTTTCCAGGATAAAAATTATGGCCAACCTGGATATTGCAGAGAAAAGGTTGGCCCAGGATGGGAACATCCATCACCGTAAAGAGGGCCGGGAAATCAATTTACGGGTATCCACCATGCCTACCGTGCACGGGGAAAAAGTAGTGATTCGCCTTCTGGACAAGAATAAAATTATTTTACCCCTGGACCGGCTGGGTTTTTCTCCTGACAATTTAAGAGCCTTTCAACGTCTTTTACTGAACCAGTCCGGGATGATCCTGGTTACCGGGCCGACCGGTTGCGGCAAAACGACAACCCTTTATTCAGCCCTGCATTACCTGAACAATCCCAGCTACAATATTATCACGGTTGAAGATCCGGTCGAATATCGCCTGAATGGAATCAACCAGGTCCCGGTTGATCGCAGGATTAACCGCACCTTTGCCAACGCCCTCCGATCGATTCTAAGGCAGGATCCCGACATCATCATGGTCGGCGAAATAAGAGATCCGGAAACAGTTAAAATTGCTTCTCAGGCCGCCCTGACCGGGCACCTGGTTTTATCCACCCTCCATACCAACAATGCTGCCGGCGCAGTGACCAGGCTTAGCGATATGGGCCTGGAACCCTTCATGGTAACGGCTTCGACGGTGGGAATAGTTGCCCAGCGTCTGATCAGAAGAATTTGCCCTCACTGCACCGAGGAGTTTTGTCTCAAGGATGAAGAGAAGGTATTTTATGCCCGCTATTTTAATCAGGAACCCCCGCAGAGTCTGCACCGCGGCGCCGGTTGTAAACGCTGCAGTCATACCGGCTTTCGAGGGCGCACTTCGATCCAGGAAATCCTGGTCGTGGGCCAGGAACTGCAGGCTTTAATTTTAAACCGGTCGCCGGCTGTGGCGATTCATAATAAAGCGGTGGAGCTGGGAATGCAGCCCCTGCTTTCCGGGGCCTTAAGGTGCGTCGAAGAAGGGGTCACTACCCTGGGTGAGGCGGTGCGGGCTACCTTTAACAGCCTGCTCGATGATCAAACAGCCGGGTTCGTAGAGAACAGTTGTGTTTTTTCCGAACTGCAGCAGGATGATTGATGATTGCCTTGATTATTATTTATCAACGGCGGAAAGATTATTTAAACAGATGATAAAAACAACAAGAAAAGAACTCAAAACTGAATTTGCCTTCACTTTGGTCGAACTGGTATGTATAGTGGCCTTGCTCGGGATTTTGGCGCTGGTGGCCGCTCCAGCCGTCCAGGGCCTGGGGCAAAAACACAACCTTGATCTGGCGGCCAGGACCATGACCACTGAAATGCGCAAAGCCCAGCAGAGGGCGATCACAACGGGCAGCGGTCAAATCCTGGAATTCAGGCTTGATGGCAGGTACCGGGTTACATGCGGTAAGAGCGAGGAGACCTACCTTGTTGAGCTGCCGGAAGGGGTGATACTCAGGTCGGTTAACTTTCCCATGTCAGACAATGTCCGCTATCTTCTCTTTAACTATAACGGTTCTCCCAGCAGCGGCGGTACTGTGGCCCTGGAGAACGCCGCCGGCAGTGTTTTGTATATAATTGTTGCCCCGGCCACCGGCAGGGTCAGAATTTCAGAAGAGCCTCCTGAGCACTGGGAAATTTATTAAAACCGCAGGAGCATATTCCAATTACGCGGTTACAGGTTATGATATGATAGTAAATAATAGCGGTGCAGGCAGGGGATGGTTCAGATTACTGCCCGTTTGGAAAGCAGACAAATCATCTTAACCGGCTTCATGGGTACCGGAAAAACCGAAGTGGGCAAACTGTTGGCCGCTAAATTGAAGAGGCGGTTTGTGGACACCGATCAACTGGTTAAAACGGCTACCGGTTTAAGTGTGCCCCTCATTTTTGAAAAATACGGAGAAGGGTTTTTCCGGGAGCGGGAAAGCAAAGTGGTGAAAAGCCTGGATAGGTACCCTCCGGGCAGCCTGGTGGTTGCTACCGGTGGGGGTGTGGTTTTGAGAGAGAATAACAGGGCCATGTTAAAGAAAGTCGGCCTGATTGTCCTGCTCAGGGCCTCAGCGGAGGAAATTTGCCGGAGAATTTCCGGTACCGGGCACAGGCCTCTTTTAAACGGACCAGAGCCGGAACAAAAGGTAAAAAAAATGCTGGAAGAAAGGGAACCTTATTACCGGAACTGCGATTTTGAAATCGATACAACCGCTAAAACACCCCGGCAGGTTGCCTCAGAAATTCTATCCTGTTTAAACAACCGCTGATTTATTGAACTGATTTACGGTTCCTTGCTGTTTTAGAAAAATTTATCGGTCAGAAGCAGGAATTTTACTGTAAATACGGGAAATTAGTTTTATTATTTTTAAGGGAGGTAGGCGAAGTGGCAGGTTGCAGTATTTTAGTTCTCCATGGACCCAATCTCAACCTGCTGGGCCGGAGGGAACCTGAACTTTACGGGACCCGGACCCTGGCTGAAATTGATCAGTTTTTGAAAGAACGGGCGCCGGATCTTGACGCCCGGGTAGAAACTTTCCAGTCCAACTGTGAAGGGGCCCTGATTGACCGCATCCAGGAGGCCCAGGGCCATTTTGACGGAATCCTGATCAACCCGGGTGCCCTCACCCACTATAGTTACTCCCTGCGGGATGCTTTGTCCGCATCCAGGCTTCCACTGGTTGAAGTACACCTGAGCAATATCTTCGCCCGGGAACCATTTCGCCGTCATTCGGTGATTTCACCGGTTGCCGGGGGGATAATGTGCGGTTTCGGGGAAGACAGCTACCTGCTGGGCCTGGAGGCCCTGCTGAATATGATTAAGAAACGGCAGGATTAGGTTATGAAAAGCCGCCTGAACAAATTTAGGAAAATTTTAAGTGAATATAGCATTGATGCCATGTTGATCAGCAACCCGGTTAACCGCCGCTACCTGAGCGGTTTTGAAGGGACGAGCGGAGTATTGTTAATCAGCGGGACTGAAGCGATCCTGGTTACAGACTTCCGTTATTTAGAACAGGCCGCCGATCAAGCCGGGCATTTTGAAAGCCGGCGGTGGCAGGATGATCTTTATAAAAGCCTGGCCCCGATTATATCCGAGGCCGGCTGGGAAAAAGTTGGATTTGAGAGCAGGCATGTGGTTTATTCCACCCACCAGGAAATGATTGAAAAGCTGCCGGCGGAACTGATCCCGGTTGATGATGCCGTGGAAAAACAGCGGATGCGGAAAGGCAAAGCGGAAATTGAAACCATGCGCCGGGGAGCAAAAGTCCTTGACCGGGCCTTTAAGTTTATTCTGTCCATCATCAAACCGGGCCTGCCGGAAAATGAACTGGCCCTGGAACTGGAAATCTACCTGCTCAGGCAGGGAGCAGAAGAAAGGTCTTTTCGATTTATAGTTGCTTCCGGAGAAAGGGGGGCAATGCCCCACGGTACGGCATCGAACAGGATCATGCAGGAAGGTGACCTGGTAACCATCGATTACGGTGCTGTTTTTGAGGGTTATGCCACCGATATGACCAGGACGCTGGCCCTGGGTAAAGCCGATCAAAAGCAGCGTGAGATCTACAACCTGGTCCTGGAAGCCCAGCAGGAAGCTGGCCGGGCTGTGAAGCCAGGCATGAGGGCCAGCGACCTGGATGCGGTGGCCCGCGATATTATAGACCGGGCCGGCTATGCCAATTATTTTGGGCACGGCCTGGGCCACGGGATCGGGCTGGAAACCCATGAACAGCCGGTTTTGAACCCCCTGAGCACTACCATCCTTAAGCCGGGCATGACCGTAACAGTTGAACCGGGTGTCTACATCAAGGGTTGGGGCGGAGTTAGGATAGAGGATATGGCATGTGTTACCGCCGCCGGCGCGGAAGTGTTTACGGCAAGTTCCCGTGAGCTGACAATTATAAATTAGAACTCATTATGAAGAAGGGTAGGCTGCTAAAATGATGATCTCAACTAACGACTTTCATACAGGGGTAACAATTGAAATGGGGGGGGAGATTTATACAGTCCTGGAATTCCAGCACGTCAAGCCGGGTAAAGGGGCAGCCTTTGTCCGGTCCAAACTGCGCAACTTGCGCTCGGGGTCGATTATTGAACACACTTTTCGGGCTGGTGAAAAGGTGTCCCGGGCTCACCTGGAAAGGAAAGAAATGGAATATCTTTACCGGGACGATGATCTGTTTTACTTGATGGACCTGGAAACCTACGAACAGATTACCATTTCTGAAGAAAATCTTGGCAGCGGGGTCAAGTACCTCAAAGAAAACGACCGTCTTCAGGTGCTCATGCATGGAGACGAAATTGTGGGCGTTGATCTGCCGGTTACGGTAACCCTGCAGGTAACCGACACGGAGCCGGGCCTGAAAGGTGACACCGCATCCGGAGCCACCAAGCCGGCGACCATGGAAACGGGCCTCGTAGTCCAGGTTCCGCTTTTTGTCAATACCGGCGAATTGATCAAAATAGACACCCGCACCGGGAATTACATTGAACGGGCCTGATCAAGGCTACTATCTTAAAGGGAGGAATTTGCCGTGCATGAAGATTTGAAAGCAAGAGTATCGTACTTAAGGGGTTATACGGAAGGCATAGATTTGGGAGATGAAAGCAAGGAGCAAAAAATCCTGCAGCGAATTATCGATCTGTTAGAAGATATGGCCGATGAAGTAGAGCATCTCAGGGTTGATTACGAGGAGTTGTTTGAGTACACAGAAGCGATTGACGACGACCTAAGCGAAATTGAAGAAGATTTTTATGAAGATGAAGAAGAAGATGAAGATGAGTTTGATGAATACGAAGATGGATTTTCTATTGAATGCCCCAACTGCCGGGAAATCGTTGTATTTGACGAAAATATTCTCGACCAGGACTCTTCGATCGAGGTGACCTGCCCCGGCTGCGGTGAAGCCGTGCTGGTTGACGACGAAGAATGGGATGAAGATTTTGAGGAATTGTCGGATCTGGACGAAAAGGAAGAGGAAGAAGAATAGCCGATAAAAACTGAAAAAATAGTAGTTTACCGGGCCGGAAAATTGAACCGTTAACCGTAGTCTGTTATAATACAGTTTAAAGGATAAGCTTTGCGCTTATAAATATTATGGTTGGGAGGTATGAAAATGGCGGATGAAGAGACCCGGACCCTGCCCACAGAACTTGGAGAAGTTAAGATTGCCGAAGAAGTGGTTTCGATAATTGCCGGTTTGGCCGCGACAGAAATTGAGGGAGTAGCCTCGATGAGCGGCGGTATCGCCGGCGGCATCGCCGAAGTACTCGGCCGCCGTAACCTCTCCAAGGGCATTAAGGTAGAGGTCGGCACCGAAGAAGCAAAAGTAGACATCTTTATCATAGTTGATTACGGCGCCCGGATTCCCGATGTGGCCTGGGATATCCAGGAAGGAGTTAAAAATACGGTTGAAAATATGACCGGGCTCCGGGTGACTGGAGTTAATGTTCATGTCCAGGGCGTCCATTTCCCCCAGAAAGAAGAAGAGATTGAAGGAGAGCCCGCAGAAGGCGAAGAGGAAGTAGAAAGCAAAGAATAAGGGTTAGACTGGTATAAAACAAAGGGGGACTTTATATGAAAACGTTAGCCCGGGTGATAATGGTTTTTGTGGCGCTAATATTGATTGGCGCCGCCCTGTTTCTGCTAGCCGTTAAATACAATCTGGTTCCCGGCCTTGCCCTGTACCTGCCCGGATGGGCAGGAGAAGAAGTTGTCCTTGGGGTTGTAGCGGCTTTAGTGCTGATTGCCCTGATTTTGTTAATCCTCGGCTTTCGCAAGTCCAAAGGCCCCGGCAATGCTGTGCTTAAAGGCAGCGAATATGGTGAAGTGGCCATATCGATTCCTGCTATTGAGAATATTGTTTTAAGGGTCGTCCAGCAAATCCAGGGTCTTAAAGATGTCAGCAGGCAGGTTTCTTTTACGCAGGATGGACTGATTATCACTGTAAAAATCAGGGTTATGCCCGACGTTTCTATGCCGGGGTTGACCAGTGAACTGCAGTCGAAGATTAAGGAATATGTTGAAGAGATTACCGGAATAACCGTCCACGAAGTTAAAGTGATGGTCGAGAACATTGTTACAGAACAGGCTCCATCCAAAAAATAGATCCGAATTTATGTTAGAAGGGGGAGCATATCTTGTCTGAAATGAACTGGTGGTTAATAATCAGCAGACACTGGGGAAAAATCCTGGGCGGTTTGCTGGGGCTGGTATTTGCCCTGTTGGTGGTTAATTATGGATTCTGGTGGAGTGTTTTTATATACCTGTGTATCGGGATCGGGATATTGATTGGCTGGAGATTAGATCTCAGTAAAGATGTCGGCAGTTTTTTTAGGCGCCTATTTTCTACCAGAGAAGAATCTGATTGAGCCCAAACCGCTAAACGCTACTATCTTTTTTAATGATTATAAGCTGACAGCACGGAGGTACTGACCGATTGTCCCGTCGTTTAGCTAGAGAAGTTGCTTTTAAAGCTCTTTTTCAAGTTGATATTGGCAGATGCAGGGTTAAACAGGCCCTGATCCGATCTTTGGAAGATTACAAGTTCAACGAAGAAGAAGAGCAGTTCGTAGAAGAGCTGGTAACCGGTACGGTTGGTAACCGCGAGCCTCTGGATCAAATCATTAAGAAACACCTGGTCAAGTGGGAGCTTGAAAGACTTTCCGCCGTGGATCGCAACCTGCTCCGGCTGGCCCTTTTTGAAATTAATTATCGTCCCGATATCCCCCCCGCAGTTTCGATAAACGAGGCCCTGGAGCTGGCCAAAAAATACGGCAGCACTGGTGAAGCTGTTGGCTTTATCAATGGAGTATTAGATCGTGCGGTAGGAGAAGCTTTTGAGAGAGAATCATGAGTATCTAATCTATTTGGGGCTTGATACGTCGGCGTATACTACTTCACTGGCCGTGGTTGACCGGGAAGAAAGGCTAATTATTGACAGCAGGTTGCCCCTGGCTGTTGAAACAGGCAGCCTGGGTTTGCGCCAGTCGGAGGCAGTTTTTTCTCATATCAAAAACTTGCCCCTGCTATGGGAGGGCAGGGGCAATAGAATGAAGGGATATAAGGTAGCTGCGGCTGCCGCCTCAACCCGCCCTCGTCCGCAGCCGAATTCCTACATGCCGGTTTTCAAAGTAAGTGAGGCCTTTGGTTTGTTTCTTGCTCAAACCATGGGCCTTAATTTTTTGCCTTCTTCGCATCAGGAAGGGCATATAATGGCCGGTCTGTGGTCGGCAGGGCTGAAACCAGGGCGCTACTTGTGCGTCCATTTGTCGGGAGGGACCACCGAAGTCGTTGCCGCCGAAGAAATTAAGCCCGGCTCACTGGAACTACACCTGCTCGGCGGGGGCAGCGATCTAAATGCCGGACAGTTTATTGACCGTCTGGGAAGAATGATGGAACTGGGATTTCCGGCCGGGCCGCAGCTGGAAATACTGGCCCGGGCGGGGCAAGACGGAGCCGTGGAGCTGCCGGTAGCAATAAAAGGGGCACAGATCAGTTTTTCCGGCCCCGCTACCCGGGCTGAACAGGCCCTGCGGGAAGGGTGGAGGAAAGAAGACGTGGCCCGGGCAATAGAGGCCTGCATCGCTGACTCCCTGGCCGCAGCCATTACCAGCTCCCATACCGGCGGTGATGATTTTGACGGAGTCCTGGCCGTGGGAGGGGTTATGGCAAACAGGTATATCAGAGAAAGACTGGCCTGGAAAACGGAGAAACTCAAGTTGTTTTTTGCCGCTCCGGAGTTTGCTTCCGACAATGCCGTCGGCCTGGCCGTGCAGGCAGCCCGCCACTTTAGGACTTAGAAAAAATATATTCGTTAAAATTACTTACTATTAAAACTGTAAAAGGAATTTCTCAAAGAATGGCGAAGTTATCATAGGTTGATCGCATGGATAAAGGCTTAGCCTTAATCGGATATCATAATTTCCAATTGGAGGGAGGATGAGTGAAAAGAATCACGAACCATAACAGGGGAGGCAGGTTAAGTAATTTCTTTAGGGAGAGAGGGAAAAATGTCCAAAGTATTTTTTAGCAGCTGGAATGGAAAATTAATTGACGAACGAAACAAGAAATCAGATGAACGGATTGACCTGAACCAGTTGGATGTCCCGCCTCAGATTGAAGGCGAAAATCTTAAAGCTTTCGTCGGCTGGGCGGGGCTAATGGTTTTTGATCCGGAAGTAAATGTAGTCGAATCGTTAAAAGAGTATTTCAGAAATGTCCAGCAGGAATCCTGCGGCCGCTGCATTCCCTGCCGTGCCGGCAGCCAGGTGATTGCCGACCGGCTGGAAAAGCTGATTGAAGGTAACGGCAGCAGGGAGGATCTGGCTTTTCTGAAGGAGATCAGCAAGCTGGTTAAGGACAGTTCGCTTTGTGAGCTTGGAATGTCTTCACCGGTTCCCCTTCTTCATGCTCTTGAACATTTTGAAGATAATTTTTCAGCCTATTTGAATGAAGAACGGCCGCCGGCCGGAAACGGCCTCACATACCGGCCGGTATTGACGGCTCCCTGCCGTAACGGTTGTCCGGCTCATATTAATATTCCCAGGTATATTGAGTGTATCAAAGAAGGAGATTACGAAGGTGCGCTGGCAATAAATCGCGAAAAAACACCTTTGGTAGGGACCCTGGGCCGTGTGTGCGTTCACCCCTGCGAATCAAACTGCAATCGGCAGCCCTATGACGAGTCCCTGTCAATCAGGTTGTTAAAACGGTTTGCATCAGATTTTGGAATCAGGACCAATTACGATCAGAAAGACCGCTATTCCAAACCCGGCCCCAATGCCGATCAAGTGGCGGTCATAGGTGCCGGCCCGGCGGGCTTGAATGCGGCCTACCAGCTGGCTCAAAAGGGTTACAAGGTCATAATATACGAGGCTCTGCCCGTAGCCGGCGGTATGCTGGCAGTGGGTATTCCCAGTTACCGCCTGCCCCGGGATATCCTCAATGCCGAAATTGAGCTGGTAGAAAGCCTGGGTGTGGAAATTAAGTACAATACCAAGATTGGCGAAGACATCCCCCTTGAAAAACTGTGGGATGAAGGTTTTAAGGCCATCTTTATTGCTAACGGTCTCCATGAAAGCGCCAACATGGGCTGCCCGGGTGAAGACGCAGGTTACAGGGGTTTTATGCCCGGCGTGGAATACCTGCGCAAAGTCAATCTCGGCGAAAAAGTCGATATCGGCGACAAGGTAGCGGTAATCGGCGGCGGAAACGTGGCCATGGACTGTGCCCGTTCCGCGGTACGCCTTGGCGTTAAAGAAGTTAACCTGATTTACCGCCGCAGCAGGGCGGAAATGCCCGCCAACAAGGCAGAAGTGGATGCGGCAGAAGAGGAAGGAATTAAATTCCACCTGCTTGCCAATCCCACCTGCATCCTGGAAGAAGCAAGTTGTGTCAGCGGCCTGCAGTGTATCAAAATGAAGCTGGGAGAGCCCGACGAAAGCGGCAGGCGCAGGCCTGAACCGATCGAAGGGTCCGATTTTGTGTTGGAAGTGGACACAGTAATTCCTGCCATCGGGCAGGTTGCTGATTTTTGTTATATAACTCCGGAATGCGGTTTTGAACCGACACAAAAAGGAACTATCCAAACCAATCCCGCCACGATGGAAACGGATCAACCGGGTGTATTTGCCGGTGGTGACGTTGTCCTGGGTGCTGCTACAGTGATCGAGGCTATTGCATCCGCCAACCGCGCCGCAGAAGCAATTGACAACTATATCCGGACCGGCAAGAGCAAGCCGAGTCCCCAGGTAGTTAAAGAGCAACATGTTGAAAAAATAGGTGTATACAAAGAAGAAGGAGTACCGGAAATGGTAGGTGGGAGAACCCGCCTGGAAGAAGAAGCCTGCCCGGTGAGCATCAGGATTAAAGGTTTCGACGAAGCTGAACTGGGCTTTAAAAATCCATCTGAAGTTATCGACGAAGCGGAACGCTGTATCAAGTGTTTGCGCTTGGGTCTGGCTATTTCATAACCGAGGGGAGGGTATAATGATGAAAACAGTAAACCTACAAATTAATGGCAAGAAAGTATTTGCTGAAGAGGGCACGACTATTCTGGAGGCGGCCCGGCAGAACGGAATCGACATTCCCACTCTTTGCTACCACCCCCGGTTGGCACCGCTTGGCCATTGCCGTGTCTGTATTGTTGATGTTCAGGGCTTCGACAAGCCGATCACATCCTGCGACAACCCGGTTACCGAAGGAATGGTAGTTGAAACTACGACACCGGAAATCCAGAAAATGCGCGATCAGATCCTGGAACTTTTTTTAGCGACACACCCGTACAAAGACTGCCTGACCTGTGAACGGACTGGAACTTGCGAACTGCAGGAAAAGTCCTATCAATTCAAGGTTGAACTTCCCGAACAGCTTGACCGGGAAGTGCCTGTAGAAAAGGCTCAAGACAACCCCTACATTGTCCGCGATGAAGAAAAATGCATCGTTTGCGGCCGCTGCGTCCAGGTATGCCGGACCAACCCCGGTTGCTATGTTTACGAGCTGGTCGGCAACGGTGTCAATACCAGGGTGGTACCCTATAAAGACGGCAAAGAAGTATCCATGGAAGAAGCAGGCTGTATTTTTTGCGGGCAGTGTGTTGATGTCTGCCCGGTAGCCGCCCTGACCGAATCCGGGAGGGCTGCTGCAGGCAGGGAATGGGAGCTTTCGCGGGTTCCTGGAGTTTGCGTGGAGTGCTCAATCGGCTGCTTCTTGGAACGACAGGCATCAGGCGATGACCTGATCAAGGTCACCGTTCCTGCAGAGGGGGAAAAAGTGAGCTGGGTCTGCCAGAAAGGCAAGTTTGGCGTTCACAAGCCGGAACCCGATCCCGTGGAAGCACCACTGCAGCTTGAGGGCAGTGATTACAAGGAAGTTGCTTACGACGAAGCTGTAAAAGAAACAGCCCGGAACCTTCTTGATATTAAGGAAAAATCAGGCCCGGGCGCTGTGGCCGTAATGGCTTCCGGTAAACAGAGCAATGAAGAAAGTTACCTGCTGCAAAAACTGGCCCGCTCGGTTTTAGGTACCGCTAATGTTGACCTGGGCGTAGAAAAAGCCTGGGGCCAGGCTTACCAGGGCCTGTATAAAATTACCGGGCCGGACGTCTGCGGACCTACCCCGGCCACCATGCAGGAGTGCGAAGCGATTATCGTGATCGGGTCGGGGCTGGAAGAAAGTCACCCGGTAGCCGCTTTTGCCGTTCAGCAAGCCGGACGTTTTGGCGATGCGGTAATAGTGCGCATCAGCGATAAAAAAGAGGAGATTAAGAACACTTTTAAAGAGATCTGTGTCGAATACAAGCCCGGCTCAGAAGCTGCCGTGCTGAAGGGAATCACTGCCGCCATGCGCGGGGATGATCTTTCAGGGCCGGCCAAAGAGGCAGGCGTTGCGGCCGAAGACCTGCAGAAAGCCGCGGAGCAGTTGGTAAAAATAAGGAGCTGCACAGTAGTTGCTTCTTCATTTTTTAAAAACGCCGCCGATACAGCTGTAGAAGCTCTGCTGGCCATGACCAAAGCCGGAGGACAGCTTGAATACGGCCGAAGCGACCTTCTACTCCTATCCCGGTACAGCAACGCTGCTGGTACTATCGTCCTGGGTGGATCGCCATCTTTCGGTCCCGGATTTGTGGCTCTTAACGGGGAAGCCGGTTTAAACCGCGAAGAAGTTGTTTCTGCGGCTGTAAACGGCAAAGTCAAAGGCGCACTGGTCTTTGGAGACGGACTCTCCGATTTAAAGCCGGGGGGATTAGATTTTCTGGCGATTTCATGCCTTAACCGCAGCGGAGTACCGGAGAAAAGCAACCTGGTTTTCCCTGCCCAGCCACCGGAACGCAAAAATGGGACTTTCACCAATTCATCAGGAGAGGTCTGTATCAATCAAGCAGCCCTGGAAGGCGGCCCAGAATCGCCGCAGGATTGGAAATTGATCTGTGATCTGGCTGAAGCAATGGGTGAGAAATGGAATTATTCTTCCCTTGCTGATGTCCGTGAGGAAATGCAGGGGTATATTCCCGGCTAACCGAACCTAAACCTGCCCGGGCTTTTTAATAAAAAGCCCGGGTATAAACTGTAAACCGGGTGATTAAACAAAAACAGTGCCCGGCTGCCGCTGTCTTACACATTAAAAGGATTCGGTGGCCGGGTGCTGCCTGTAAATGATATGAACAAACAACTACCGCTGTTCACAGTTTCCGAGATAAACCGTTATGTGAAAGGTTTGATTCAAAGCGATCCGCGCCTGCGCGACCTGTGGGTAACCGGTGAAATCTCCAATTTCAAACATCACCGCTCCGGACATATGTACTTTACAGTAAAAGACAGTTCATCTGCCCTGCGCTGTGTTTATTTTCGCCGGGACAACGTCCACTGCATTTTTCAACCTACCGACGGCATGGAAGTAATCCTGCACGGCTACCTGTCGGTTTATGAGCCTGGCGGCCAATACCAGCTGTATGTGCAGGAAATGCAGCCGGCCGGAATGGGCTCGCTTTATATTGCCTTCGAGCAGCTGAAACAAAAACTGGAAGCAGAAGGCCTGTTCAAGCCGGAACACAAAAAAAAGCTGCCGCGGATTCCCAGGAAAATCGGCCTGGTTACCTCGCCCGGCGGGGCCGCCCTGCAGGATATAATTACCACGATTAAGAAACGTTTCCCCTATGTCCAGTTACTGGTTGTTGAAAGCCTGGTTCAGGGGCCCGGAGCGGCAGCCGATCTGATCAGGGCCCTGGATCTACTGAACAAAAAAGACGATATTGATCTGATTATTCTGACCCGGGGCGGAGGCTCACTGGAAGACCTGTGGCCTTTTAACGAAGAAATGGTGGCCAGGGCCATTTTCAGGTCTTCAAAACCGGTTATTTCCGCCGTTGGCCATGAAACCGACTTTACTATTGCCGATTTTACAGCGGATCTGCGAGCCCATACCCCTACAGAAGCGGCGGCTGCGGCAGTGCCCGTCTATGATGAACTGCTGGCAGAAATTGATCAGCTGCGAAACCGGGCTGGCCTGGCCTTAAAAAACCGGGTTCTGCAGGAAAAACAGCGGCTGGATCATATTGTAAGCGAACGGTTTTTCCGGCGTCCGCAAGAAAGGATTAAAACTGCAAAGGCCTATTTGGAAGAGACTGAAACCAGGCTAAAACGGGAAATGGTCCGTTATCTGCAGTTAAAAGGAATCCAGCTGACAGCCCTTGTGGATAAATTGGAAAGCTACAGCCCGCTTAAAGTAATGAACCGCGGCTATACTTTTTGCCGGGATCAGGAAGGAAATATTATCCGTTCTGTAAAAGATATACGCATCGGCCAGTTGTTGCAGCTGAGCTTGAAAGATGGCAGGGCGGATTGCCGGGTAGAAAAGGTTGAGGAGGACTGCATCATTGACGAAGGATAAGGATAACCGCAAGATGGAAGATATGACTTACGAGGAAGCGGTAAAAAAGCTCGAAGAAATCGTCAGCCGCCTGGAAAATGCTGAAATACCCCTGGAAGAGTCCCTTTCCTCATTCCAGGAAGGGATTGCCCTTTCCAGGTACTGCCGGGAAAAATTGGCAGAGATAGAATACAAAGTCGAGTATTTGTTAAAGGAAGAACAACAGCAGTCCATTGATTCGACAGACAGCCTGGCGGAAGAAGATGATGATGCCGGAGATAAATCATGATCGAGATTGATCGGTACCTTACTCAAAAAAAAGAGATTGTTAACAGGGCTTTAAAAGAATGCCTGCCAGATACCGGGCCAAAAGCGGTCAGGGAGGCTATGAGGTACAGCCTTGAAGCCGGAGGAAAGCGCCTGCGCCCAATCCTGACCCTGGCCGCTGCCGAAACCCTGGGTTGTGATGATCATGACGTGATTGATGTGGCCTGTGCCCTGGAGCTGGTCCACACCTATTCCCTGATTCATGATGATCTACCGGCCCTGGACGATAGCGATTTGAGGCGGGGAAAGCCGACCTGCCACAAAGTATACGGGGATGCCGTTGCCGTGCTGGCCGGAGATGCCCTCCTGACCCTTTCTTTTGAGCTGTTATCCCGCTACGGTTTGAAGCCCGGACGGGCGGAAAAAGCGGCGCGGATCGGTACCGAGCTCGGCAAAACGGCCGGGGTAACCGGCATGATTGGGGGTCAGGTCCTTGACCTGGAGGCGGAAGGACGTGATTTGACTCTTCTGGAAATTGAAACCATTTCGGCCATGAAAACAGGAGCACTGTTGAAGGCTTCTGTTATTTGCGGGGCTCTAGCAGCAGATGCTGGCAGCAAGGAGCTGGAGCTGCTGGACCGCTATGCTTCAAAGATCGGGACCGCTTTTCAGATCATTGACGATCTCCTGGATGTGGAAAGCTCAGCCGAAGAACTGGGCAAACCTACAGGTGCGGACCGGGACCGCTTTAAGCCTACCTTTCCGGCCGTGCTGGGTCCAGATGAGGCCAGATCAAGGGCAGAAAGCCTTTATAACGAAGCAATAATGGCTTTAACAGGTTTAAACCGGCCGGTGGAGCTTTTAACCGGCCTGGCAAAAAAAATGGTATTCAGGAGTAAATAACTCCAGGGGTTATAAAATAACGACAACCGTACTGTGGGAGCAGACCGTAATAACCTGCAAGATGTAGAAAAAAACTATAAAACTGATCCGTTGTCTGCATATGGAGGTTGTGCTATGATATAATACTGAAGCAAGCATAAGTGGTGCAGTATTCTAGTTGGCGCCCCTTCCCGAAAACGGGCCTAAAAATCCGTTAAGGGCACATCGATGAAGTTCCTGGTGGCGGCTGCCGAAGCCCAGTTGGGAGCTGCTGCTGGGAGTTAAGAAGGACGGGGCGATCTACAAAGGCATGTAGGCGTTGACCCTGCCTTCGTGGAGACCCAATGTTCGTGGCGGATTGTTGAGAAACAAAAGGTTACGGCTTGGGAAGAACCTGTATGCGGTAAGAAGCTGTGTACAGTGTAGCCTGCCTTGAGTGGACAGGGTAGAGGAGTTAAATTCTGAAACCCTTTCTGCAAAAGAGGCTAGGGGAGATCAGGCGCCAGAGTGGAAATCGCCTAGACTGCTCTCGTAAGAGAAGTAAGCCAGGGATTAAAGTGTGAGCTAAGTGGTAATCCAGCTCCGTTAGTGGCGACACGACGGGGATAGTCTTTAAATGGGAACAGCCTGACAGGCGACTGCAGGTGACTATCCGGGAAAACCTGCTGGACCTAAGCCGCAAAGTTTACCTGGCTTGCTACCACTTGTGTTTCTTTGTACAAAGGTGATGGCTATTGTCCAACAGTAAAAACCGAAGCAGAATCCGCTGGATCATTGTCATTTCTTTGTGGACTTTTTTCCTGGCTGTGGCCCTCAGCTTTGTATCACATTATTTTTTAAACGAGCTGCAGTCGATTGCGTTGTCTTTTATGATCCTGCTGCTGGTAGTTATGCTGGGCATCGTTTTTGACCTGATCGGTACCGCGGCAGCCGCGGCTGACATAGCGCCGCTCAACGCCAAGGCGGCCCGAAGAGTTACAGGAGCCAAATGCGGAGTCAACCTGGTTAAGAACGCCGAACGGGTAGCGACATTCTGCAACGACGTGGGCGGCGATATCAGTGGTATAATCAGCGGGACCCTGGTGACAGTAATCGTAATCAAGCTGGTGGTTACATTCTCACATCAGCAGGCTGAATTTTACCTGGGAATTTTGCTGACCGCTCTTGTTGCAGCCCTTACAGTAGGCGGTAAAGCCTGGGGTAAAATAATTGCCATTAATTATTCTACCGAAGTGATTTTAATGGTTGGATTGCTGATTACCAGATTGCAAAAGCCGCTAAGCTGGTTCAGCAAGGGTGATATTAACCAGAGGTGATTTTAATGGATGGTGTGCTTGGCAGTATGAACCTGCCTGATGATCTGAAGAATATGAGCGGGGATCAGCTTGAAACAGCTGCTTCTGAAATACGCGAATACATGATCAGGACGGTGGCCGATAACGGCGGCCACCTGGCGGCAAGCCTGGGGGTGGTTGAACTGACCCTGGCCTTGCACAGTACTTTTAACAGCCCCACCGACCGCATTATTTGGGATGTCGGCCATCAGAGTTATCCCCACAAGCTGCTTACAGGCAGATGGGAGGAGTTTGCCACTCTGCGCCAGTTTGATGGTTTATGCGGTTTTCCAAAGCCTTCTGAGAGCGAACATGATCCTTTTCTGACCGGACACAGCAGTACCTCAATTTCGGCGGCCCTGGGTCTGGCCCAGGCCAGGGATTACAATGGTGAAGATTACAAGATTATTGCTGTAATCGGAGACGGTGCCCTGACCGGGGGAATGTCTTTTGAAGCCCTTAACCACGCCGGCCATATCAAGGCCAATTTAACGGTTATTCTAAACGACAATGAGATGTCGATCAGCTCAAACGTTGGCAGCATGTCTGCTTACCTGGCCCGGATCCGCTCTGATCCAAAATTTTCTAGACTAAAGGACGATTTCGAAAGCTTTATAGGTCGTATCCCTGTGATCGGAAAGAAAGCTCTTAATTATGCCGACAGGATCAAGGGCGGGCTTAAATACCTGGTTGTGCCTGGCATGATCTTCGAAGAGCTCGGCTTTACTTATTTTGGCCCCATCGACGGTCATAATATAGCTGCAATTAAAAATACCCTCCGGCAGGCCAATCAGATGCAAGGGCCGGTCATGATCCACGTGGTGACAGAAAAAGGGAAAGGCTATCACTACGCAGAAAAATCACCGGAAATTTTCCACGGGATCGGTCCTTTTGATTTAAACAACGGCTTGCTCAAGAAAAAGAAAAGCGCTTCGTACACAGAAATTTTTGGCCGGACCCTGATCAAACTCAGCCGTGAGAACCCGAAAATTATGGCCATTACAGCGGCTATGACCTCAGGCACCGGCCTGAGAAATTATGCCCGGGAGTTTCCGGAGCGGTTTTATGATGTAGGGATTGCAGAACAGCATGCGGTAACTATGTCCGGGGCTTTGGCTGCCGGCGGAATGCAGCCGGTTGTAGCCATTTACAGCACCTTCCTGCAAAGAGCCTATGACCAAATTTTACATGATGTCTGCATGCAAAACCTGCCTGTTGTGTTTGCCGTTGATCGTGCCGGTATAACCGGCGAAGACGGAGAAACTCACCAGGGTTTATTTGATCTCAGTTTTCTGCGCAGCATCCCCAAAATGTCTATAATGGCGCCGGCAAATGAAAACGAACTCCAACACATGCTGTTTACGGCATTAAACTATTCCGACGGTCCTGTGGCCCTGCGTTACCCGCGCGATAAAGTGGAAGGAGTAGACCTAGAAGAGCCGCACACTTTACCCTGGGGCAAGAGCGAGTTGCTTCGGGAAGGCCGGGAGCTGCTGATTGTTGCCGTCGGAACGGTCGTCAAGCATGCTGTAGAGGCTGCCGAAAAACTGACCCGGCAGGGTATTGATGCAGCGGTGATCAATGCCCGCTTTGTGAAACCTTTGGACAAAGAGCTGATTGCTCTGTGGGCCCGCAGGTGCGGGCGGGTTTTGACCGTGGAAGAAAATGTCCTGGCCGGCGGTTTTGGAAGCGGCGTTCTCGAATTGCTTGCCGGTGAAGGTTTGTCGGTGCCGGTAATAAGGCTCGGCATAGACGATCAATTTGTCGAGCACGGTTCCCGGGCTAAATTACTTTCTCATTTCAAACTTGATGCCTGGGGAATATTTAATGAAGCCCTTGCCTTTGTCGGCACCGGGGCTGTGAAGGGTCAGAGTTGAAAAGCGGCCGTCAAAAAAAACGCCTTGATCTTCTTCTGCACAGGCTGAAACCGGAACTGAGCCGGAGCCGAATCCAGGCGGAAATAATGGCCGGAAAAGTCCTGGTTAACGGATCTGTATGTGATAAACCCGGGGCCCTGGTGGAAGAAAGTGCAGAAATAAAACTTCTTGAACCGGACAACCCTTACGTGAGCCGGGGCGGGCTGAAGCTGGAAAAAGCCCTTTTAGATCTGGCCATAAACGTCGGGGGCCTGGTTATCCTTGATGTCGGCGCTTCAACCGGAGGATTTACCGATTGCTTGCTGCAGAACGGTGCCCGCCGGGTTTATGCTCTTGATGTTGGATACGGCCAGTTGGATTACAGCCTCCGCCGCAATCCGGCAGTAGTGGTTATGGAGCGTTTCAATGTCCGCTTCCTGAAACCTGAAGATCTTCCGGAAGTTCCTGATTTGGCCGTAATTGATGTTTCGTTCATTTCACTGCTAAAAGTTTTGCCCGTCCTCTACCAACTTGAGATACCGCATGTCCTGGCCCTGGTTAAACCACAATTTGAAGCGGGGAAAGCCGATGCCGGAAGGGGCAGGGGCGTAATCCGGAACCCTGACTTACACTGCCGGATTTTAAAGGATGTCGTCGAAGATTCTTGCAAAATCGGGTACTGCTGCCGGGGTATAACTTTTTCCCAATACCCGGGGCCCAAGGGGAACATTGAATATTTTGGATACTTTTCAAGACAAAAAGCCGGGGTTTGCAAATGCCGGGAAGATTGTAAAGCAAAAACAGCAAAGACTGTAGAAGAAGCCCATCAATTGCTGATGAATGAGAAGAAATAACGAGCCTGGGAGGATATCAAAGCCGGCGTGAAGAAACTTATTCCCATCCGGGTTGGTTTTAGCTATGGTTAGGTTTTAGCTAAAGGAGGATACAAGAAGTCATATGAAAGAAATAGGTGTTATTCCCAACTGGCATAAAAGCAATACTACCCTGGTTGTAGATAAGATAAAAAACTTTTTTGACCAGCGCCGGATGCCTCTTCATGTTGTTGACAGAGAACAAGCTGATTTCTACAGCAGTGTGTCTCTTGCCGAACAACTTTCCGAACTTTATAACAAACTGGAAATGATCATAGTGGTCGGCGGAGATGGCACTATCCTAAGGGTGGCCAGGGATTTGGCCGGCTGGGATGTACCGGTTTTAGGCATCAACCTGGGGCACAAGGGCTTTCTGGCTGAAATAGAAGTTGAACAGATGGAGCGGTTTCTGCAATATATTGCCACAAGGCAGTACGATTACCAGGATCGAATGATGCTAGAAGCAAAACTTTACCGCAGGGACGAAGAACTGGGTTGTTACCTGGCCCTCAATGATATTGTTGTGGCCCGCGGCCCTTTTTCCCGCAATATAAAAGTGGATTCATTTATCAACAACGACTTCATGGAAAGTTATTTTGGCGACGGCATAATCATTTCTACTCCCACCGGCTCAACCGCTTACTCTTTATCGGCGGGCGGGCCCATAATCAACCCGGGCATGGAGCTTTTTGTAATTACACCAATCTGCCCGCACAGCCTCTACAACCGCTCGGTTATAGTTGACGGCTCGGACACGATCAGTTTAAAAGTCGACTCCCGTCAGGTCCAGGTAGTTTTAACAGTTGATGGTCAGGTCCGCTTTGCCCTCGAGGACGACGACCGTATCCTGATCTGCCGGGCTAAGCAAAAAGTTAAACTGGTTTGTTTCCATGAAAACTCCTTTTACAGGTTACTGCATCAAAAATTAAAGGCATAAATTTAAGGAGGAGCAACTAAATGCTTGTGGAGCTGCGGGTTTCCAATTTCGCGTTAATCGAAGATCTCAGCTTTACGTTTAGTTCCGGCTTAAATGTATTAAGCGGCGAAACCGGAGCCGGCAAGTCTGTGGTGATAGGAGCGATTGGCCTGCTGCTTGGTGAAAGGGCTACCGTGGAACAAATCCGCCAGGGCAAAAATAATGCCTATGTGGAAGTAGCTGTCTACCATGAACAGGCCGGCCGGAATCAAATAGATTTCCTCCTGGAGAAGGCCGGAATCGAGAAATCAGATGAACTGATCATTGCCCGCGAAGTTTACAGTAACGGCCGCAGCGTGGCCCGGGTGAACGGCAGGGCTGTTCCGGTTTCGTTTTTAAAAGAAACGGGTCGGTACCTGGTTGATCTGCACGGCCAACACCAACATCAATCCCTGCTGCGTCCCGAAGAACACCTGGAGCTGCTTGATTCATTCGGAGGAGAAAAGATCAGGACATTAAGAAACGCGCTTGAGGAAATGTCCCGCAAAAGGCAGGACTTGCAGAAAGAGCTGTCCTCCCTGGGCAGCAGCAGCTCCGAACGTGAAAGACGCCTTGATGTATACGAATTTCAAATCAACGAAATTAAAAATGCAGGCTTGCAGCAGGGTGAGGATGAAGAACTGGCTGTCCGGGAAAAAGTCCTTGCCAATGCGGAAAAATTGTGGAACCTTACCGCCGATGCTTATGCCGATCTGTATAACGGAAGTGATGATGGCATGACCGAAGCGGTAATCGACCGGCTCAACAGGGCCAAACGTTTCCTGGATGAAGCGGCCGAGATCGATCAGAACCTGGCCCCCATGCTTGATCTTCTGGAGAGTGCTGCAGCCCAGCTGGAGGAAACATCGCATGAACTTCGCGATTACCAATCCAGGCTTGAATTTGATCCGGCCGAGTTGAATATGATCCAGGAACGCCAAAACCTGATCGGTGATTTGAAAAGGAAATACGGTTCCTCAATTGATGAAGTTCTTGAATTTGCAACCCGGGCGGAAGAAGAAATGGATCGACTCAGAAACAGCGAGGAAACGGCCGCACGCCTGGAACAGGAAATTGGCGATCTGGAAAATAGGATGCAGGAACAAAGCCTGCAGCTGCGTAGGCTGCGCCGGGACACAGCCAAAAATATTGAGGCTCTTCTTGAAGAATGCCTGCAGGAGCTGGCCCTTCCCAACGCTCGCTTTGAAGTCAAGTTTAATGAAAAGGTCGAGCTGACTTCTAAAGGGTTGGACCAGGTTGAATTTATGTTCAGCGCCAACCGCGGCGAAGACGTTAAACCTCTGACCAAGATTATCTCAGGCGGCGAGGTTTCCAGGGTAATGCTGGCCCTTAAGACGATCCTGGCCAGGCAGGATATGGTGCCGACCCTGATTTTTGACGAAGTCGATGCCGGGATCGGGGGAGCGACGATACAGGCGGTAGCTGAAAAGCTGGCTCACCTCTCTATGCACCATCAGGTCTTGTGCGTTACACACAGCCCTCAGATCGCCGCCATGGCCGATTCTCATTACAGTCTTTACAAGGAAACCGTTGATGAAAGAACCTTGACCAGGGCAGCCCGGCTCGACTCATGGCAGAGGCGGGAAGAACTGGCTCGTATGCTGGACGGGGCCGGAATAGACCAGGTCAGCCTGCAACATGTCGACAGCGTCCTGGAAAGGGCTCGCCGTTTTAAAGAACAGTTTGCGGGTTGATCCGCTTCCGGGAGGGGAAATAATGCTTCTTGAGAATATGATGACCAGCAATTATGCCACGCTTCGTCCCGGCGACAAGCTGGAAACGGCCGTTAAGCGCCTCAGAAACAGCCGGCGTGACGGCCTGCCCGTCTTAAACGAAGATGGTTCCCTGGCCGGCATTTTTACCAAGACCAACCTTTATGATGCCCTTCTAAAAGGATGCAGCCTTGATCAGGCAGTCGATCCTTATTACAACCGCAACGTAGTAAAAATAAGCAAAGACCTGACTTACGATCAGGTCATAGATACCGTGCACCGGATCCCGGTCGGAACCGGGGTTGTCATTGACAGTTCAGGTTCTGTGGTAGGGTTGTTCACCAAGGTAGAGCTTATAACCTCACTTTTTAAAGAAGAGAGGATGCTTAATACCAGGTTGACAGCAATGTACCAGGCCATGCACAATGCCCTGGTATCTGTTAACGATAACGGGCGGATCAATTTTGTCAACCGTTCGGCTGAGCAACTTTTTGGTATCAAAAACAGCGCTGTAAAAAACAAACCCCTGGAGGAAGTTCTGCCCGGCTTTGATATGAGCCCGGTCCTTGAAAAAGGCATGGTGGAAATCGGGGCCAACTATGCTACCTCCAAACTTACCAGCGTAGTTAACAAAACTCCTCTAATTGATGACGGCCGGGTAGTTGGGGCGTTGTTTATTTTTCAGGATATAACCGACCTGGAATCGATTGCCGAAGAAATGGAAACTGTAAAAAGGCTGAACCAGACCCTGAGGGCAGTCCTCGATATCGGCTACGATGCCCTGGTGGTTGTTGGTGAAGAGGGACGAATCGTTCTGGTCAACCGGGTTTTTTTAGACTTTGTCCGGCAAAAAGAAGAAATGGTTATATCAAAACCGGTTCACGAGATTCTTGAAAACAGCCGTCTCCAGGTGACAGCAAAAACGGGCGTTCCCGAGTTGAATGATATCCAGTTTATTGAAGGAAAGCCCTATGTCGTATCCAACCTGCCCATTACCAGGGATGGAAAAGTAATGGGGGCTGTCGGCAAAATTAGTTTCAGGCGGGTTGATGAACTGCGCGATTTGGCCGAAAGGCTGGAGGCGATGGACAACCGGTTGACCCATTTCCAGGAAGAGTTAAAGAAAGCGCGGTTCAGGGAACGGCCATACCAGTTTGAGGATATCGTTACCATTAACCCCGTGATGCAGGCAGTGATCCGGGAAGCGCGGCAGAGTGCCCAGGGCCATTCTACGGTGCTAATCAGCGGAGAGAGCGGAGTGGGCAAGGAACTGATGGCTCAGGCTATTTACCAGGCTGGACCGCGCTGTAATGGGCCTTTTGTCAAAGTAAACTGTGCTGCCATTCCTGAAAACCTACTTGAATCGGAGTTTTTTGGATACGTCCAGGGCGCTTTTACCGGTGCCCAGCCTGGCGGAAAGCGGGGCCGGCTGGATATGGCTGACGGTGGGACCCTGTTTCTAGATGAAATAGGGGATATGCCCCTGACCATGCAGGGCAAGTTGCTGCGGGTGTTGCAGGATCAAACTTTCGAGCGAATCGGCGGGCATTCGACCATTAAAGTCGATACCCGGTTTATTGCTGTTACCAACCAGGACCTGGAACAAAAAGTGAGGGAAGGCAAGTTTCGCGAAGATCTGTATTACCGGCTTAATGTCATACCGGTCCACATCCCGCCTTTACGGGAACGGCCCGAGGATATTTTGCCCCTGGTTAACACGTTTCTGCGCAAATATAACGATATTTTCGGAATGCAGGTCAACGATATCTCACCGGAAGCTTTGGCTGTTTTGCGGTTTTATAACTGGCCGGGCAATATCCGGGAACTGGAGAATGTTGTGGAACGGGCCATGAACTTTACTGATGAAAATGTGATTAGAATCGATCACCTGCCGCCCCACCTGCGCAAAGCAGCCTCCGGCTTCTGGCAAGATGAGAATACCAGGCCTTCCGGTGAGCAGGCCGTTCCCGTATACCGCTGGAAAAGAGAAGAATCTGAACGGGATGCTATCATCGGGGCCCTACGGGATGCAGGAGGCAACAAGAGCAGGGCAGCCCGGTCCCTGGGGATCAGCCGCTCCTGGCTTTATGAAAAGATAAACCGTTATAATATCAAATAAAAGCTGGGGCAAACCGGAAAACAAAGCGAGGTGTTAACCATTTACGAGGACCTGAAAGAAAAAACAGTATCGACCAGTTATCTTTACCGCGGGAAAATTGTGAACGTCCGCCAGGACAGGGTGAAGGATAGCCGGGGAAAAGAAGCCTTCCGGGAAGTGGTCGAACATCCCGGAGCAGTGGCTATCCTGGCTGTAAATGAAAATGACGAAGCGATGCTGGTCCGGCAGCACCGGCAACCCGCTGGAGAAGTTATGCTGGAAATACCGGCCGGCAAACTAGAACCGAATGAAGATCCGCTTGAATGCGCCCGTCGTGAGTTGATGGAAGAAACCGGCTTAAGCGCCGGCAGGTGGCAGGAATTAACCTGCTTTTACACCTCGCCGGGTTTTTGTAACGAAATGATTTACCTGTTTCTGGCTGAAAATTTAAGCCAGGGTGATCCGGCAACTTCCGATCCAGAAGAAAATATCAAAAAGGAAGTTATATCACTGCCCCGGGCCGGGGAAATGATTGTAGACGGCCGGATTAAAGACGGTAAAACTATAATTGCGCTCCAGTACGCCATGCTTAAAAAAAATATACTTACGAACAAATGATAATATTTATACAAATTATTTTTTTGGGGCAGGTATTTTGATTTTCTCGTTGAATAATAATACATATTTTGTTGTGAGGGTAATAGAGAAATGCAAAAACAACTACAGGAATACACTAATTATCTTGCCGTTGAAAAAGGGCTCTCAAAGAATACCCTGGAATCATACCGCCGGGATCTAAATAAATTTATTGCTTTTCTGAATAAGCGGGAGGTCGTAAACCCTGAAATAGTTGATCGTGAAGATATCAACCTTTTTTTAGCGGAACTAAAAGTTAATAAAAGCGCCACCTCTACCATTTCACGGACCATAGCCTCGATCAGGTCCTTTTTTAATTTTTTAATGGAAGAAGGGTTTATCGAAACCAATCCCGCACTTGACCTTGAATCACCAAAAATTGAAAAGAAACTACCCCGGGTTTTAACCACCTCGGAAATTGATCGCCTTCTTGGACAACCCAGGCCGGGTGACCATAAGGGACTGCGGGATAAAGCGATGCTCGAACTGCTTTATGCTTCGGGAATCAGGGTTTCCGAACTGATCGACCTTAATTTAAGCGATTTTGATCCCCGGGTCGGTTACCTGCGCTGCCGGGGCAAGGGCCAGAAAGAAAGAATAGTGCCTATCGGTTCGGTAGCAATCAACTCTGTCAATGAATATATGAGCAAAGCCAGGTCCATGTTATGTAAAAATAACGGAGAAATTGCTCTATTTGTGAACCAGCACGGAAATCGCATGACCAGGCAGGGCTTTTGGAAAATCCTGAAAAAGTATGCTTTTAAATCTAACATTGACGGAGAAATAACTCCCCACACTATTCGCCATTCTTTTGCCACTCATCTGCTTGAAAACGGTGCGGATCTGCGTTCGGTCCAGGAAATGCTCGGGCATTCCGATATTGCGACTACCCAGGTCTACACCCAGATAACCAGGAAAAAAATCCGGGAAGTATACGACAAGGCCCATCCCCGGGCTTGATTTTCCGGCCTAAACCAACAGCTGTTGCAAAAACTAAATATGTCTGTAACAATTAAGATGTTAACTAATGGTCTGATCAGGCAGGCAGTAGTTCTAAGGCGGGAATAATAAGGTGAATTTTATCATAACGCATAAAAACGGTGATTTTGACGCCCTGGCTGCAGTAACGGCGGCCGCAAAGCTCTTTCCGGGAAGCAAAGTGATTATGCCTGAAACCCTGCAGGCAAATGTTCGGCCCTTTGTTAATTTGTACAGGGATCTCCTGCCTATTAGCGATCCAAAAGATCTGCCTGAAAGAATTGATAACCTTTATGTAATCGACACAAACCGGAAAGAGAGGCTTGGAAAGTGGGATTACCTCCCTGAAATAGCTGGCCAGGTTGAAGTATTTGACCATCACCCGGGCGAAGAAGATCTGGGCGCCGACCATATCAGGATCGAAAGGGTTGGTTCCACTACCACCATCCTTTTGGAAGAGTTGATTAAAAAAAATATTGATTTTACCGAGTTCGAGGCAACCTTGTTTGCGCTGGGCATTTATGAAGATACGGGGTGCCTGACCTTTGAGATAACCACCAGCCGGGACGCCCGGGCCCTGGCTTATCTCTGGGAAAAAGGGCTTAACACCACCCTGCTCCAGGAGTACCTGCGGACCCCTCTGACTGGTTCCCAAAAAGTCCTGCTTGAAAAATTGATTCAAAACAGCGAGCTTTACGAGCTTAACCAGCGCCGGGTTATGATCAGCACCACCAAACTGAGCGAATACGTCAGTGGTGCCTCGGTTATGCTCCAGCTCCTGGATGACATTGAAGATACCGCTTTAACCATAGTTATCGTCCAGATGACCGAAAATATTTACTTTGCCGCGCGGACCCGTGAAAACGATCTTGACCTGCTGGAATTGCTGTCCCCATTTGATGTTAGAGGATATTCAGCGGCGGTAACCGCCCACTTTAAAGGCATCGAAGCGGGAGAGCTGAAAAGAAAGGTTGTCGAGTTTTTAAAGAATTATCTTCCCCCGATTATGACGGCCGGCGAAGCCGCTTCCAGGCCAGTTTATACCATCCGAAGCGATACCAGTCTTGTTGAAGCAGAACAGTTCCTTGCTGAAAAGGGGATCAAAGGCTGCCCGGTCCTTGAAGATGAAAAGCCAACTGGCGTCATATCTCGCCGGGATTTACAAAAGGGTTTACGCAGTGAGCTGGGCCACGCCCCGGTTAAAGGATTTATGACCCAGCATTTAATTACCGCTTCGCCGGGGGATTCTTTGATCGAGGTGCGCAGAATGATGGTCGAGCACAATATCGGCCGGATCCCGGTAGTGGGCCGGGACGGCAGACTGGAGGGTATTATCACCCGCTCCGATCTCCTGCGCCATTTAAATTTTCTTGATTCAAGGGGCAGATCGATCAAGGCCCAGGCAGGCAACCCAACCGGTGAACCATTTTCTGCCCGAAACGGACGGGAGAGCGAAGAAGCTGCTGAATTACCCGATCAGGTTGTTGCGAACGGCGAGATATACCTGAGTAATCTTTTGGACAGGGAACTGCCCTCCAGGGTCAAAAAGCTGCTGCTTCAGATCAGGCAGCTTGCCTACCGGGAAAATACAGGCATCTACCTGGTCGGGGGAACAATCAGGGATCTACTGCTCCGTCATCCTCCGGAAAAAGATTTCGACTTTGTCGTGCTTGGCGATGCGATTTCATTTACATTCAATTTGCAAAAACTGGTGGGCGGTAAGGTCAGGCACTTTGAGCAGTTTGGAACTGCTTCCCTTTATTTCGATGACGGGGTCAGACTCGACCTGGTAACCGCCCGCAAGGAATATTACCCTTCGCCGGCTGCTCCGCCGCAGGTTGAAAGCTCCAGCTTAAAAAATGACCTGTTTAGGAGGGATTTTACCATTAACACGATGGCCTGCTCTATTGGGGCCGAAGATTATGGTCGGCTTTATGATTTCTACAACGGTCGCAGAGATCTAAAAAATAAAATTATCCGGGCCCTTTATAACCTCAGTTTTGTTGATGACCCCCTGCGCATATTGCGGGCGGTCCGTTTTGAACAGCGCTACAATTTTACCATTGAACCGGAAACTCTGGGACTGATCGAACAGGCCGTGGATCGAAAAGTTTTGAATGAGGTCAGCCGGCATCGTTTAAATCAGGAAATTAAATTAATCTACCGGGAACCATCCCCGGTTAAGGTGCTAAAAAGGTTTGATCAGCTAAAAATCCTGCCCTTTTTATATCCCCGGGCCGCTCCGGATCACAAAACATGGGAACTGCTGGCCAGGGTCGAGGAAGTTTTACAATGGGCTGAAGAACGCGGCTGGAAGAATAAACCGGACTCGGAACTTGTCTACCTGAGCGGCCTGCTGCTCGGTTTGGAATCTGCCGACAGGTCTGCTATAATAAAAAAGTTGCGGTTATCCCGGGACAGGGCCGAAGCAATAATTGATGCATGCCAGAAAATACCAGATATATTGGAAAAATTAAAACAGGAGGTCCTGAATCCGAGCGCTGTCGTCAGCTGTCTGGAACCGCTTACAGTGGAAACAGTGCTGCTGGCCTACGCCATGACCGAGAATAATACGATCAGGGGCCACCTGAAGGTATACATGGAAGCTCTTAAACATATCCGGCCGCGCTTAAAAGGGAGTGACCTGAAAAGAATGGGCCTGGAGCCGGGAGCCCGTTACCGGCAGATTATTGACAGCCTTAAACAGGCCGTCCTGGACGGAGAAGTGCGGACCCCGCAGGAAGAGCTCGACTACGTTATTAATTACCTGGAGGCTGAAAAAGTAAGGGGGAGTAAGCATTGATAGGTTTAGATCCTGTAACTATTGCCTTGCGGATACCGGTACTGTTAATTGTGATTACGGTTCATGAATTTGCCCATGCCCGGATGGCTTTTCATTATGGAGACGCCACCGCCCATAGGCAGGGCAGGATGAACCTGAACCCGATCAACCATCTCGATCCTATCGGTTCGCTGATGATCTTGCTGGTCGGTTTTGGCTGGGCTAAGCCGGTCCCGATTAACCCGTTGAATTTTAACCATTACCGCTCGGGGCTGCGCTGGGTTTCTTTTGCCGGCCCAATGAGCAACCTGATTTTTGGCTTTATCAGCCTGGTAGTTTTCAGGTTTCTTATAAATGCAGGGTTGATTACCTTTGCAGGCACCGGTTATGGCCACTTGGCTTTTGATTTTTTCCAGCAGTTGATTATGATCAACATCTACCTGGCCCTGTTTAACCTGCTGCCCATACCGCCCCTTGACGGGTCTAAAATATTAATGTCATTTCTTTCAGATGAGCACCTGGGTTTATACCGGCAGCTGGAACGCTACGCGCCGCTGATCTTGATCGGCCTGATCATAACCGGCATTCTCGGATCAATTATCTTTCCGCTGGCCCGGTTCGTCCTGCTTATTTACGAAACAATTATCCAGTATATACCAGGCTTGTAGCAGTATATTTTTTTCAGGGAGGGCAGTTTTAGATGGAAAAAAAGACCGTATTTTCAGGAATCCAGGCTTCCGGTTCCCTGCATCTGGGAAATTACCTGGGAGCGATCCGCAACTGGGCGGCAATGCAGTACGATTACAATAATTACTTTTGCGTAGTTGACCTGCATACAATCACTGTGCTCCAGGATCCCGCTACACTAAGGGCCAAGATCAGGGAGGTGGCGGGCCTGCTGTTTGCCGCCGGCATTGAGGCGGAAAACTCGGTAGTTTTTATCCAGTCCGATGTTAAGGCCCATTCCGAGCTGGCCTGGCTCTTAAACTGTATTACCCCCATGGGCTGGCTGCACCGGATGACCCAGTTCAAAGAAAAATCAGAAAAGCAGAAGGAAGAAGTCAGTGTAGGACTTTTTGATTACCCGGTCTTACAGGCGGCAGATATCCTCCTCTATGATACGCACATGGTGCCGGTAGGGGAAGATCAAAAACAGCACGTGGAGCTCTGCCGGGATATTGCCCAGCGTTTTAATTACCGTTACGGAGGGGTGTTTGTCCTACCCGAACCGCATATCCCACCGGTTGGCGGCCGGGTGATGGGGCTTGCCAACCCTGAAAAGAAGATGAGCAAAAGCGAAGAGAAAGAAGAAGACTCGATTTACCTGCTTGATACCCCCGACCAAATTAGAAAAAAAGTTAAAAAAGCAACCACGGACTCCCTGCGTGATATTAGTTTTGATGAAAACCGCCCCGGTATAAACAACCTCCTCACTATTTACCAGCTCCTGACCGATAAAAACAGGCAGAAGATAGAAGAGTACTTCTCCGATAAAACTTACAAAATCCTCAAAGAAGAGGTGGCCGAAGTGGTGATAGAAAGCCTGAGGCCTTTGCAGGAACGCTATCACGAACTGACCGGCGAAGCGGGGTACCTGGACGGGATGCTTGAAAGAGGGGCCGAGAAGGCCGGCGCTCGGGCAGAAAAGAAAATGGGCCAGGTGTCGGAATCAATGGGCTTAAAATAATAAAAGCACCTTTTTCGGGATTTGTTTGCAAATATATCAGATTCCCTATTTAAGAGGTTTTGATGGCAGAACAGGCAGGATATAAAATTAAACTTCCCACTTTTGAAGGACCTTTTGATCTCCTTTTTCACCTGATCAAGAAAGAGGAGGTCGATATCTGGTCAATTTCAATAGCCGATCTTACCGAGCAGTACCTGGCTTACCTGCAGTCGATGAAAGAGCTGAACTTAGAAATAGCCAGCGAATTCCTGGTTATGGCCGCCACCCTGTTACGCCTCAAATCGAAACTGTTGCTGCCGCGCTCACCTAAACACGAAGATCAGGAAGAAGTGGAAGAGCTGTTTGAAATCAATACCGCTGAAGAATTGTTTCAGCGCCTGGAAGAATATCGCTCCTTCAAAAAGGCGGCTCTCTACCTGCGTCAAAAAGAAGATGATCAGAAGAAAGTTTTCCTGAGGTCTACCGGGGGCCAGAAAGTGATGGTTTTTACCAGGCAGGAATCGGTTTATACCATTTGGGAGGGGGCCCATCATCTCAGCGATATAATGCAGCGCTTTGCCAGGATTGCTTCGCAGCGTGAATATGTGCCGGCCTTCAGCGCCGTGGAAGATTTTGTCATTACCAGGAAAGCCGATTATATCAAGGCAGTTTTGGAACAGAAACAGCGGCCCATGCCAATGAAGGATTTTGTGACCGGTTCAGGATTATGGGAGGTCATTATTACCTTTATTGCCCTGCTGGAAATGTCCAGGCAGAGACAGGTTAACCTGCTGCAGGACAAGCCCTTCGGACCAATCCTGGTTTTATTAAAAGCAGAACAGCCGAAGGAGGGTGAAAGTGGAGAAAGAACAGCAGAAGAAGGCAATTGAAGCACTGCTATTTCTAAGCGAAGAGCCTGTAAAACCGGATAAAATGGCAGCGGCGCTCTCAACCACTACGGAAGAGGCCGAAAAAAGGGTCAGGGAGCTACAGGAAGATCTTTTTTCACAGGGCCGCGGCCTGCAGGTATTTGAGGCTGCCGGCGGTTTTCAAATGGGTACTCAGCCGGATCTGGCACCTTTGCTGGAAAAAGCATTCAGTGAGGAAGTTTCAAGCAATTTATCCACGGCCGCCCTGGAGGTACTGGCCATAATTGCCTACAAACAACCGGTGACCAGGATTGAGATCGAGTCTATTCGCGGAGTCAGAAGCGAACATGTTATTGATAATCTTTTGAAGCGCAAGCTGATCAAAATTAGCGGCCGTAAAGAGGGCCCGGGCCGGCCGATTTTGTACGGTACGACCCCCGATTTTTTGAAATATTTTGGGTTGAAAGATCTCATCGATCTTCCGGAATTAGAAGTGGAAAACGGAGATGAACAGGAAGCAGAAAACCTGCCGGAAAGCGAAATAAAGGAAAGTGAGCCTGTTTTTAAAGTTATAGATAATCCTGCTTCAGATGATCCATCGGAAGAATATGGGGCCGCTTTAACCGATGAACAGCCGCCGGAAGCAGATGGCACCTGTTCCGGTGAAGACCGGGACAATTTCTAAGTTAATCCAATGGTTAAGCAGTGGTTAAAGGTGGTTAGGTAAAAATGAGACTGGCAAAATACCTGGCCCGATCCGGTCTTGCTTCACGGCGGCGGGCCGAAGAAATGATTGCCGAAGGCAGGGTCTGTATTAATGGGATCGTAATTGGCAAACCCCAGACTCTCGTGCAGTATAACGACCTGGTTACGGTTGATGGTAAACCGGTCGCAGGTTTTGAGCAAAAAATCTATATTCTTCTGCATAAACCCGCAGGTTATATTTCGACAGTCCGGGATACCCACAACCGCCCCACTGTGATGGACCTGGTTAAAGAGGAAGAAAAGCGCCTTTACCCGGTGGGAAGGCTGGACGCCGACACCAGCGGCGTCCTGCTGATGACCAATGATGGAGAACTGTCCCATCGTCTAACCCATCCCAGCTTTGTAGTGGAAAAAAAGTATCTGGTCCGGGTTTCCGGCATTCCCGGAGAGAAAACCCTAAACAATTTGCGCAGGGGTGTATTAATTGAAGGCCGCAAGACCGCTCCGGCAAAAGTTAAACTGGCCGGAAATTTCTTGAAAAATAACGAATCCCTGTTGGAAATAACCCTGATCGAGGGTAAGAAAAGACAGGTTAAAAAAATGTGCGAGGCCATAAACCATCCTGTGGTTAACCTGCACAGGCAGGAATTCGCCGGTCTCAAAGCTGAAAGTGTCCGGGAAGGAGCTTACCGCCACCTTGCCAGCCGGGAAATCAAAGCGCTGTACCGCCTGGTTAAGCTGTAAATGGGCTTTATGCCTTGCAAATAAGCTTTTTTAATGAGAGAATAGAACTGCTTTTAACCAAACACCGCCTGAATTAAAGGTTTATTTTCCAGGGAGTATCAAAGTGATTTATAACAGCAGGCAGACCCGGGGAATCAGGGGAGCAACAACCGTAAAAATCAATACAGCAGAAGAAATAATTTCCGCGACCCGGGAACTGCTGAAAAAAATTGTTGATGAAAATTCCATTGTCACCCGGGATATTGCGGCGGTGTTTTTTTCGGTTACTCCAGATTTGAACCGCGCTTTCCCGGCTAAAGCGGCCCGGGATATGGGTTGGATGAACGTACCATTATTTTGCCAGCTTGAAATTGATGTGCCGGGTTCGCTGGCAAAATGTATCAGGATAATGATGCTGGTTAACACAACCCTTGAACAGGACCAGATCAGACATATTTACTTGAAAGAAACACCAAAGCTGCGGGAACAATAATTTATTAAATTTAGGCCATAAAAAAGGGATTTTACAGGGAAGAGCGAATTAGACATAAAATGCCAGAAAAACAGGGATATCCAAAAATAGCTATAGACGGCCCTGCCGGCGCTGGAAAAAGCACTGTTACCAGGGAGGTGTCACGCCGCCTGGCTTTGAAATACCTCGATACAGGTGCCATGTACAGGGCCATAACTTTAAAATTTATTTACGAGAATACCGGGTTATCGGATCTAAAACGTATTGCAGAAATACTGAATCGGACCGAGGTTAGACTCAGCGATAGACAAGAAGTTTTTCTCGACGGCACGAATGTTACCGGTGATATTCGCAGTGCCGATGTTAACAGGTTAGTTTCTCCGGTATCCGCCATTTCCCTGGTCCGCCGGCGGCTGGTTGAAATGCAGAGAGCAATAGCGGAAGAATCAAACGGGATTGTTATGGAAGGGCGGGATATTGCATCCAGGGTGATGCCCGATGCAGATTTTAAGTTTTACCTGGATGCTTCAATACAAGAGAGGGCGCGGCGGCGCCGGAAAGAACAGCTGGGAAAAGGTATAAAAATGACAGAAGACGAAGTAATTGAAGAGATTAAAAACAGGGATTTTATTGACTCCGGAAGGGAAGATTCTCCACTGACCAGAGTATCTGACGCGATAGTGATTGATACCACCGATATGGCATTTGAAGAGGTCGTAGACAAAATCTTATCCATCGTCAAGAGCAAAGTGTCCTGAAAAAGCCAGGTGAACATTGTGCTTTATCAGATTGGCCGCTTGATTTTACTTATAGCTGTAAAAGTGCTGTACCGGACAAAAATACACGGAAGAGAAAATATACCGAGGCGCAAGCCGTTTATTATATGTTCAAACCATTTAAGCTGGCTGGATCCGGTTGTGATCGCGACATCAGTTCCCGGTTCACATCAAGTTCATTTTATGGCCAAAAAAGAGCTGTTCAGCAACTTTATTTTTTCGTATTTGCTGCGTAAAATGGGCGCTTTTCCACTTAAACGTAAAGATGCCGATTACGCCGCAATCAGGAAGGCCTACCAGCTACTTCAGGACAGGCAGGTGTTGGGACTTTTTCCGGAGGGCTCACGGAGTAAAAGCGGGAGATTGCAGAAACCATACAACGGAGCGGCTCTAATAGCCGTGCGCAGTGGCGTGCCGGTGTTGCCGGTGGCAATATTCGGGCCGTATCGACTTTTTAAGCCTCTTCATGTGTTTATCGGACCTCCCTTTGTTTTACCGCCCCTCATGTATAACCATAAAGAGGAGAAAAAAGCCCAGCTGGAAGAGATGAGTCATCTTATAATGGGACAGATCAGGGTTTTACTCCCTGCATACAGTGAAAATTAATGTGGAGTGATTATTTGCGGGTTATTTTGGCAGATAAGGCCGGTTTTTGCTCCGGCGTTAACAGGGCTATCAATCACTTGCTGGATCAAGCCGTCCGGCACGGAAGCGGATCAACTTTCGGCCCGCTTGTCCACAATGAAGAGGTAGTCGACTATTTGAAGCAGCGTTCGGTAACATCGGTTGAAAAACCGGAGCAGGCACAGGGCTCTTTTCTGGCCATCCGGACCCATGGTGTAACCCCGGAAATGTTGGAGCGGTTACACAAACTCGACAATATTACTATTATTGATCTGACCTGTCCCCGGGTCCAGCGGGTCCAAAAAAAAGCCGCCCAGCTGCGCGAGCTTGGCTTTAATATTATAATTTTTGGCAACCCCGAACATCCGGAAGTAAAAGGCCTGATCGGCTGGGCCGGAGGAGAAGCCACGGTTGTGTCCACCCTGGAAGAACTGGAAAACCTGGTTGTTGAAACTCCTGCCGGTTTAATTGCTCAGACTACGAGTGATCCGGGGCTATATGAAAAAGTAAAAAAAACTTTTAAAGATAAGAATCTCGACGGGCAGGTCTATGATACACTGTGCCCAGAAACCAGACTCAGGCAGGGAGAAATTATAAATTTGGCCAAAAGGGTTGATGCGCTGGTAGTGGTTGGCAGTGAATCCAGCGCCAATACAAAAGCCCTTTATGATTGCTGCCGGCAGTTAAAACCATCCTGCCGGATAAATAATGCAAGGGAGTTGCCGCGGTCTTTTTTGCGCCAGTACGAAGTAATTGGTGTGACTGCTGGCGCGTCAACTCCCCCGTGGACGATTAAGGAGGTCGTGGAGAGCATGGAGAATGAGAATTTGGATGTCAAGAACGAAGAACAGTTTGACTTCGATGTTGAAGTCAAGGTGGCCCAGGTTGGCGAGCAGGTTGCCGGAAAAGTGGCCCGGGTTACCGATGAAGAGGTTTATGTCGATATCGGCGCAAAAACCGAAGCTATCCTCCCCGCTTCAGAAGTGCATCTTGAAGAGGGCAAAGGGCTGGCGGATATTTTTACACCCGAAGACGATATCGAGGTAACCGTGCTGGAGACAGACGAACAGGAAGGGAAGGTAATCGCCTCCCACAAAAGATTGGCCAGAGACAAACGATTAAAAGAGATTGAAGAGGCCCATAATGAAGATACCACCATGGAGGGTAAGGTCAAGCAGGTAGTTTCTGCAGGCCTGGTTATTGATCTGGGTTCAGGAGTGGAAGGTTTTATGCCCGGATCCCTGGTTGAAATCAGGTATATTCCGGATTTTAATGAATTCAAAGACCAGACCCTTCAGTTCAAGGTTATAGAATTTAACCGTGAAAAAGGTAAAATTATCTTAAGCCGCAAAAAAATTCTCGAAGAAGAAGCTGCCAGGAAAAAAGAAGAAACTCTCAACTCCCTGGAGGTTGGATCAACAATTACGGGGACCGTTAAAAGGTTGACCAATTTTGGCGCTTTTGTCGATGTGGGCGATATTGACGGCCTGGTTCACATTTCAGAGCTGGCCTGGGAACGGATAGGTCACCCCAGCGAAGTCCTGAGCAATGGTGAACAGGTTGAAGTAAAAGTGCTGGAGGTTATTCCCGAAAAAGAACGGATCAGCTTAAGCATCAGGAAAACTCAGCCCGATCCCTGGACCAGGGCGATTGAAGAACTTGAAAGCGGCCAGATTATAACCGGTAAAATTACACGTCTGGTAAACTTTGGTGCTTTTATTGAAATCAGGCCGGGCGTGGAAGGCCTGGCTCATATTTCCCAGCTTGCCGATTACCACGTCAACCATCCTTCAGAAATCCTGAAAGAAGGAGAAGAAGTGGAAGTTAAAATTCTCGAAGTTAAGCCAAAGGCAAAACGGATCAGCTTAAGTGTCAAAGAAGCACGAGGCGCAACCGTAGAGCCGCAGGAAGCTGAGGCAGAAGAAACAGAAGACGGAAGCGTGACCCTGGGCGATGTTTTCGGCAACCTCTTTGACGAGAAACAGCTGACAGCGGCACAAGAAGAGCAGGATGAACAGGAAGAACATGAAGAGCAAGCAGTACAGGAAGAGCAACAAGAAGAAGTCCAGCCGGAAATAGTTGACGAAGCCTTTGAGGCATCTGGTAGTGAGCCCGGCGAAAGCCCGTTTGAAACTCCGGTTAGCGAAGATAAACCCGAAACAGCAGAATCCGAAGACGAAAGCAGCGCTGAAACAGAGGCCCCTGTTGAAGAAACAGTGGAACCTGGCGAAGCAGTGGAAGAACCGGAAGTAACAGAAACTGAAACAGAAGAGCAGGAAAAAGAACAGGAAGAAGAACAAGACGAAGAGGAAAAAAAAGAGTAAGCAGGAGTTTCAATCCATATAATGATCGCATTTTGGGCCATTAAAAGGACGGACTTTTCGTACGTCCTTTTAATGGCCCAAAAATGAGTTAGGGAGGCACATGAATAATATTAAAGGACACCTGGTGGATCATGTTACGGGGGGCTCCCCTGCTGATAAAGCGGGTATAAAAGCAGGCTGGAGGCTGCTCCGGATTGACAACCAGGAGATCGGTGATATTATCGATTATAAAATCATTGAATCGGACACCAGCCTGCGCCTGCTGTTGATTGACAGCCAGGGCATCCTGCGCAGGATTAAAATTCACAAATCGGCCGAGACTCCTCTTGGTTTGAGTTTTGATCCTCCCACTATGGACCGCCTCCAGCGCTGCCGGAACCGGTGTATATTTTGCTTTGTCGAGCAAAATCCGTCCGGTTTGCGCAAGCCTCTCTACGTTAAAGACGACGACTACCGCCTCTCGTTTCTTTACGGCAACTTTATAACTTTGAATCGGATGACCGGGGATGAAATTGAAAGAGTGAAAAAATTGCAGCTGAGCCCGCTTTACGTTTCTGTCCATACCACGAATCCCACTTTAAGAAAAGTAATGTTTAATTCCGGCGGAGCCGAAAAGGGTCCGGAGAACCTGAAAAAGCTCGTTGCAGCCGGTATCCAAATCCATGCCCAGATCGTACTGTGCCCGGGTTATAATACCGGGGTAGAAATGGATCGAACCATCAGGGATCTTGACAACCTGGGTAGGGGAATTCTCAGCGTGGGTCTTGTTCCGGTTGGCCTTACAAGGCACCGATTCGGACTTCCGGCACTGGAAAGGTTCGATCCGGGGTCAGCGAAAAAATTAATCGAACATATTTCGGAAATGCAAAAAACGTTTTTACAAAGAAGGGGCAGCCGTTTTGTTTTTTTAGCCGATGAATTTTATAACCTGGCCGGTTTTCCGCTGCCCGGAGATGATGAATATGAAAATTATCCCCAGCTAGAAAACGGGGTTGGCCTGGCCAGGCAGTTTATGGAACAATTAGAAGAGCTATCGCAGGCAGACATAAAGGAATTACCTCGTAATATTTCAGCTACTGTGGTTTCAGGCCTGGCTGCAAAACCACAAATTTTAAAAATGGTTAAAACACTGAGCCGGGTTAACAACCTTAAGATTTCCCCGGTCTTTGTTAAAAACCGTTTTTTTGGTGAAGATGTAACAGTCAGCGGCCTTTTAACGGGGAGTGATCTCCTGTTAACCCTGGAAGGGAAACAGCCCGGTGATGTAGTATTTGTACCACGTGTAATGCTTAAAGAAAATAGCAGCCTGTTTCTGGATGATCTGAAACTATCGGACCTGGAGGAAACTTTGCAGGTCCAGGTCCGGGCGGTAAGCGGGCCCAGGGAGCTGCTTAATCAGATCCTGGAAATAGCTGGCCGGCAGGGGCCTAAAAGGAAAAGGGGAGCACACAATTGAGCGAAAATACCATTGCCATAGTCGGCCGGCCCAATGTGGGGAAATCGACGTTATTTAACCGGCTTACCTCTGCCAGGACAGCCATTGAAGAAAAGATGCCCGGGGTTACAAGGGATCGGCTCTACGGCCTTTGTGACTGGCGGGGGAAAAATATGGTTGTCATCGATACTGGCGGTATTACCTTTGGCGGTGATGATCAGATCACTACCCAGGTCCAGAAACAGGTAACCCTTGCCATTGAAGAAGCGCAGGTTATTATCTTTTTGTTGGACGGCCGGGAAGGCCTTACCGCCCTTGATGAAGAAATTGCAAATCTTTTACGGCGAAGTGGAAAAACAGTCCTGCCTGTGGTTAATAAGCTGGACATCCTGTCGATAGAAGACGAACGTTACGGTTTTTTTGGCCTCGGGTTTGGCGAACCCCTGGCTGTATCGGCTTCGCACGGCCGGGGCATCGGGGAGCTCCTGGACCTGGTTTACGAAAAAATGCCTGCTGATCCTTCTGAAAGCAGGCCTGGCCTTGAAGACCTTGTAAAAGTGGCGGTGATCGGCAGGCCCAATGTCGGTAAATCTTCTTTAATAAACACCCTGCTGGGCAAAGAACGGGTAGTGGTCAGCCGGGAGCCCGGGACGACCAGAGAAGCCGTTGATACTTATTTTCATTATGACGATCATCGCTGTCTTTTAATTGACACAGCGGGCATACGCAGAAAAAGCAAGGTAAAAGATGCCGTTGAATATTACAGTGTGCTGAGGTCGTTGAAAGCAGTTCAGCGGGCGGATATAGCCCTGCTGGTTATTGATGGGGAAAGCGGCATAACAGAGCAGGATCAAAAACTGGCCGGTTACGTTGATGAGGTTGGGAAAGGATTGATCCTGGTCGCCAACAAGTGGGATCTGGTCAGGGCAGATGAAAATGCCCGACAGTCCTTTATAAAAGATCTAAGGCGAAAATTTCCTTTTGTATCATATGCGCCATATCTTTTTGTTTCCGCCCTGAGTGGATGGAGGATGGACCGGTTGTTTCCAGTGGTTCTGCAGGCCTGGCAGGAACAGCATAAGCGGATCCCCACTGCCCTTTTAAACGAGCTACTGGAGGACGCCCTGACTGTAAATCCGCCTCCCCCGGTAAAAGGAAAACAGGTAAAAATATATTATGGCACCCAGCCGGAAGTAAAACCGCCTAAGTTTGTTTTTTTTGCCAACGAGCCGGAATTAATTCATTTTTCCTACCGGCGCTACCTGGAAAATCGCCTGCGGGAAGCGTTTGGTTTCACAGGGACTCCGATCGAAGTAAAATTTAAAAGAAGAGAGAGGAGAGGTGAGTAACAAATGATCTTTCTGGCCTTAGTTGCAGCTTACCTGCTGGGGTCACTTCCGTTCGGATATATTTTAACTAAAATGCTGCATAAAACCGATATCCGGAATTACGGCAGTGGTAATATCGGGGCCACAAACGTGCTGCGCGTGTATGGCTGGCGCTCTGCCCTGCCAGTCTTTATCCTTGACCTGGCTAAAGGGCTGGTGGCCGTGATCCTGGCCAGGGCCGTAAGCGATGTGCCGGCCATTTTTCTTGCGGCCGGTTTTTTGGCCATGTTCGGGCACAGCTTTCCAGTTTATCTCAAATTCAGGGGAGGTAAAGCGATGGCTACCTCTATCGGGGTCCTGCTTGCCCTCTCCGGGTGGGTTACCTTGATTGTTGTTGCCTTTTTTTTGATTATCGTATACTTCAGCCGCTATGTATCCCTCGGTTCTATTATTTCAATGCTGCTCCTGCCCCTGGTATTCTGGGTGCTTGGATTTGGCCTTTCTTACATCTTGTTCGGTTTGGCTGCGGCTTTACTGGTCATAATCCGCCACCATGAAAATATCGGGCGTTTGCTAAAAGGTATGGAGTCAAAACTGGGACGAAAGGGTTGATAACTATTGCTCAGAAAAGAATTGCTGGAGTTGTTATTTGAAGCGGCCAGCATTCAACGCTGGAACGACCATATCAGGCCCGAACATTTTACCGAGCTTGATAAGCAAGCCCATAAGATGGTCTATGCTTTTGTCCTGGCTAAAATTGAAGAAGCGGATCATGACACCGATCTTGACTGGCAGCGCCTGATCGAAGGCGGTTTGTTCGAGTTCCTGCACCGTATCGTCCTGACCGATATTAAGCCTCCGGTTTATTACAAACTGATGGCTGAAAAAGGAGAACAGCTGAACAGCTGGGTGCTGGAGAACCTGGAAAACAAGGTTCCAGGCTTGCGCGATCAGCAGGTTGATATCCTGCAGATGATGGATGAATATTTCAAGATGTCGGAACGGGCCAACCTGGAAAAAAGAATCCTCCAGGCCGCTCATTATCTCGCTACTAACTGGGAATTTAAAATCATTTATCGCCTTAATGAAGGTTTGTACGGTTTGGAGGAAACCAGGGCAGCTATCGCTAACCAGATCGAAGAGCATTACGACCTGGCCGGAGTGCAAAAGCTGGCCCTGGGCAAGAAAACCAGCAATTTTCTCGATCTGGTCGGTCAGCTCCGTTTTCAGCAGCGCTGGGCCCAGTCGCCCCGGGTTCCAAAAACATCGGTCATGGGCCACATGCTGATTGTAGCCATGATGAGTTACTTTTGTTCTCTCGAACTGGGAGCCTGTCCCAGGCGGCTCTATAACAATTATTTTGCCGCTCTTTTCCACGATCTGCCCGAAGTGCTGACCAGGGACATTGTTTCTCCGGTTAAAAGATCCGTGGCCGGTATCGAAGAAATCATCAAAGAAATAGAGCACAGGCAGCTTGAAGAAAGAATATTTCCCCTGCTTCCCGTAGAATGGCACGACGAATTCAGGTATTTCACTGAAGATGAGTTTGCCTGCAAAGTTATTGAAAACAGCCGGGTCAGGTACGTCAGTTCCGAAGAAATAACCGCTAAATATAATTACGATCACTATTCGCCCCTGGACGGTGAGATGATTAAAGCCTGTGATCAGCTGGCTGCTTACATCGAAACTTTCTTATCAATTTCACACGGAATTAAATCATCCCACCTGGAAGAAGGTAACCGCCAGCTTTACAATCGCCATAATAATCAGGTTGTTGCCGGTATAAATTTTGGCCGGTTGTACAGCTATTTCAAAGTTTAAAACATGTAATAATCTTCTTCCAGTTGATCAGGTGATTTTCCTGCGACCCTGCCTGTAAGCCTGGTAATCGGGGACGTGCCTGGCCGTGATGATCGCAGCCAGGGCTAACCCGAACAAAACCCATGCAGTTTCATGGTACTGGAAAAACAGGATAACCGGAATACTTAAAGCGGAAGCGCCGAAAGCCGTGTTAATATCTTTCATGGCTATGGTTAAACACACAGCAGCGAGCAAGATGAACGGGATGGTATAAGGAGACAAAGCGATAAACACCCCGAGGGCCGTAGCCAGGCCTTTGCCCCCCCGGTATCTTAAAAAGACGCTGTAATTGTGGCCCAGGACTACCAGTAAGCCGGCCATGAGTACCACCAGGGGCTCATCACTCCAGTTTAAAGCCGCCAGGACAGCCAGCGCCCCTTTGCCGATGTCAATTAAAACGGTTAAAAACCCTGGAATGAAGCCGGCGGTCCGGAAGAGGTTCATGCCCCCCACATTTCCCGAACCGGTTTCGCGGATATCGATCTTTTTAAACAAACGGCCCATCAAGTAGGCGGTTGGAAAAGATCCCAGCAGGTATGCAATTGCCATTGATAACATATCGTTCATTGTTTGATCTAACCTCCTGATCAGCTATTATTATTTTGCGTAAAAACTACTTCATATTTCTGAAGCAAATAAATCCCGATATTTATTTTAGAAAACCGACAGGGCCTCCATGCTGCGCCGGGTATATAATTCGCGTTTCTTCTTTTCGGGCGCTTTTCCCTCCAGAGGAGAGAAAAGCCAAAATTTACATTCATGTTCCCGGGTTATTTCGATTGTTGCACCTCCTATTCTGTTTATATCCTTAGTATGTAACGATTGCCCGTTGCATCATAATTAAAAGTACTTGAGGGAGTTATCGTTGCATCAAAAAGAAATGTACTCATAGTTTAGCACACTCCTTTGCTGTTCGGGTAGAGCAACACGATTGTTGACTTTTTGAAAACCTTGATTTAAAATGAACTAAGAATTGTATAAAGTATTAATTAACATCGGGGCGTGGCGCAGTTTGGTAGCGCGCTTGACTGGGGGTCAAGAGGTCGTAGGTTCAAATCCTATCGCTCCGACCATTTTTTTAGAACTCTTTTGGGGGTGATGCGGGGGGAAGACATAACTAATATTAAGATGAATATGAAAGGAAGGGACGTGCCCGCTTTATGCAAAAAAAGGCAATTATAGGGATTGCACTAACCCTAATTTTAATCTTAGCACTTTCCCTGCCTGCTGCCGCTGATGAGTATAAACGGACCAGTACCGGCTTCAGGTATATTGGGGACATCTTCCATCAAAAAGAGATTGAGTACCATCGAGGTTCAGGCAGTTTTTATGTTCGAGGATTTGGGGAAGCAAGCGGTAGCCACGATGTTCATTCTGTTCAGTACAGGGATGGCAGGCGCCGGGACGGTACATTTACCAGGACTGAAGATAAAGTTAATATAAGCATGTACATGAGGGGCAGAACCGACCCCAATGCTGCTTCAGCTGATATTTTAAGGATGGAAGAAGAAGCACTGGCTCAAGTGGAAAGAGATCGCGAGCAGGCCATCCAGGCCCTCAATGTCGAGAGAGCGGCCGAAGATATGGACGGGGCCACTTACTATTCCAGGATGAGAAGCTTACAGGATTATTACGACGATAGAGTACAGGGCATAATAGATGCATACAGCGAAGCGAAAAGAAATGTAAGGATCCTGAGCTCAAACAGTATCAACCTGCCCCGTAATGAAGCAACAGTCAGGGTTGGTGTGGATATGGACCCTGGAGAAGAAGGCTATATCAGGCAGTCGATTGCCGCTGCTTCAGGTAGCGAAGAATATCTCAGGATCCGTTCGGATTTTGAAAATACGGGCGGCACCACAAAGCGCCAGCTGGATGTAGACGGTTTCATAAGCGAAACTATGCGCGTTGACGGTTACGCCAGGGTTTATGAGTCCTCCGAAGTAAGAGAAGGAAAAGCAAAGACAGGTTGGTGGGATAGGCAACCATAAATTGTTTAAAATATGCAAAGAATTATGGAAAAGGCCGACGGTATAACCGGGCCTTTTCTTTTTGACATCAAAAATGTTACTAAGTATAATAGATTTACTAAAAACGAAATGTTACAAGAAGGAGGGTTGTGCCAGGATGACTGTTGAGAAAAGCCTTGAAGAAAAACAAAAGATTGCGCATGACCGGGCTAATGAGCTGAAAGACACAATAGCCGATTACAGAGAGGCTCTAAAAGATATGCCGTTTGGTTTTAAGAACTGGCCTCAAATTCAGAAAAACCAGAAAAGAATAAAGGAGTATTTTAAGGCTTCCGATTATGACTGGGAAAATTGGCACTGGCAGCTTAAAAACCGGATCACCACTCCTGATGTTTTAAAGGAACTTCTACCCATAGATAAACAGGAACTTGAAGAAATCAAGGAGACAGGATCAAAATTCCGCTGGGCGGTTTCTCCCTATTATCTCAGCTTAATAGACCCTGATAATCCGGACGATCCGGTAAAAAAACAATGCATACCAAGTATCAATGAATACCTGGATCAGGAAGGTTATGATGACCCAATGGGGGAAGAATTTACTTCTCCAACAGCGGCAATTACCCGCCGTTATCCGGATCGCTTGATTATAAAAGTTACCAACCAGTGTGCTATGTACTGCCGGCACTGCCAGCGGCGCAGAGGTATCGGCGAACAGGATTTAGCTACGCCCAGGGAACAATTGGAAGAAGCAATTGATTATGTCAGGAATAACGAAGAAATACGCGATGTTCTGCTGACGGGCGGAGATGGCCTGATGCTTAGTAATCAGAGCATCAAATGGCTCCTGGAGGAAATCGACAGTATCGAACACGTTGAAATTAAGCGCTTCGGGTCAAGGACTCTGGTTACCATGCCGCAGCGGGTTGACGACGAACTGTGTCGTATTTTTTCCGAGCATCTACCTCTATATGTGATTACTCATTACAACCATCCCCTTGAAGTTACCCCCAGGGCCAGGGAAGTATGTTTTAAACTGGCCAGGAGCGGCGTAAGTTTGGGCAACCAGACAGTGCTTCTTAAAGGCGTAAACAACGATCCCTTTGTGATGAGAAAACTAAACCAGGAGCTGCTGAAAATGATGGTCAGGCCTTACCTGATTTTCCACGCCAAGGCAGTCAAGGGCACTTCCCATTTCAGGACCAAAGTTGAAGAAGGTATAGAGATAATGGAAAAATTACGCGGTTACACTTCAGGGTTGGCAATTCCCCATTATGTTGTCAACGCACCTTTTGGCCTGGGCAAAACACCAATGCTGCCCGAATACCTGGTCAGCATGGGCAAAGATCTTTTGAAAATCAGGACCTGGGAAAACAAGATCCTGGACTATGAAAATGATTAAATTTATTTTCAGCTACCGCTAATTTTATGCTTTGATGTAATCAATAAGCTTTTCCCATTTCAAGTATTTGTCAATGTTATTTTTGATTATTTTTATTGCTTCAGTGTTCTGTGGATGTATGCTCCGGTAAATACTCTGCAGATTTTCGATGGTGGAGTAGGTATCTTCATGGACCAGTATTACCGGAACCCCTTTTTCTTCAGCCTGGGAAAGCACAGCCAGATCCGGGTAAAGGCCACCGGTTAATATAATTACCGAGGTGCTGGTTTCAAGGGCTGTCAGGGCCATATCGCTGCGATCGCCGCCCGTGATCAAAGCTTTATTTGGGGCCCGGCGCAGGTAGGTAAGGGCGCTCTCAATGGTCATGGTCCCTACGACCACTTCTTCAACAATCCGGTTCATGTTATCTGGAGCGGTTAGGACATCGCCTCCGACAACATCAAAAAATTCGGCCACGGTCGGAGCCGATATTTCGACCTGGCTCGGGATTACACCTAAAACATCAAAACCCTTGTCTTCAACCAGCGGCTTGTATATGCTGTTGCTTTTGTTCCACTGGGTGGTGGCAACATTGTTAAAAATACAGCCGAGTACCGGAATATTTTTGTTTGTCCACATCTCCAGGTAAAGCAAGTTTTGATCAAGGTCAAAATCGTCATCAGCCTTGATTACCGGCAAAGCTGTAGCGCCAAGTATTTCCGCCAGGTTAAAATCATCGAGGCCCTGATTGTGGCCTACATGGGGCTCGATGCTGCCATCAATCAGGACAATATCGTATCCCTCGGAACATTTTTGAAAGGCTTTTTTTATGCGGGGGTGAAGATCCTTGACTTCCTGCATAAATCGCGGGGTCAGGTAATGGTCATTTACAGTAACAGGAGAAACAGTGCCCCCGGGGAAAGGCAGGGATAACAGATCGCGCATCAACATGACGTCGTCATCGTCTTTTTTTACTGTCCCTTTCCGAAAACCAATCGGCTTGAAATATGAAACTTTCAAACCCTGCTCTTTAAGTTTTAATCCCAATCCGAGGGCGGTGGCAGTTTTCCCCCCGCCGGCTTTTCCAGAAAAATAAATCGCCTTCATTTAATCACCTCATTAAGGAGTTATCCCTTATCATTAACTTCTTCAACCGTTATTTTTACATCAAGGGCTGTGGCGCCCCTGGAATGAACCCGAACCGGGTTAATGTCCATTTCGGTTATTTCCCTAAAATCACTGACCAGCCTGGCCGTCCTCAGAACAGTATCGGAAAGGGCTTCGATATCGGCCGGTTTTTTGCCCCGGTAGCCTTTGAGTAAAATATAAGCCTTGGTTTCGGAAATCATTTTTTTGACTTCTTCCCGGGTGGTTAGACCCGGGGCAAGGCGGAACGAAACATCTTCAAGGAGGTTGACATAAATTCCACCCAGCCCGAAAACTACCAGTGGTCCAAACTGGACATCCCTGGACATGCCGACGATAACCTCGATCCCTTCCTCAACCATATTCTGCACCTCAATGCCATATATCGGAGCATCGGGCAGGTAATATTGCACGTTTTCCATGATTTTTCGATAGGCTCTTTTTACTTCTTTATCGCTGTGTAAACCAATTGCCACCCCACCGACATCAGTTTTATGCGCAATGCGGGGTGAAGAAATTTTCAATGCTACAGGGAAACCAAGTTTTTCACCAATCCCAGCCGCTTCATCTTCTGACCCGGCCAGGTACGTCTTACTGACCTGGATACCATAAGCCGCCATTACACCGGAAGCCTCATGTCCCAGTAAAACCACCCTGCGGTCGGCAAAAACATCGTCCAGGGTTTTGCGAACAGCTTTCTTATCAATGCCGGTTAATTCCACCGGGTCGGAAGGATCAGGCGCTTTGAGATATTGAGAGTACTGGAGCATGCCTTGCAAAGAATTAACAGATGGCTCCGGAAATGTAAAAGTAGGTATAGAATTGGTGGTCAGGTAGCTTCGCCCTTCGGTCAGGGTTTTTCCTCCCATGTATACAGCCATAACCGGTTTATGGTTATGTTTTTTATTCAGTTCAACTATTGTGCGGGCAGTTCTTTCCGGTTCGGTTACAGCCGCCGGGCAAAGCAGAACCAGGGCGTTGTCTACGTTTTCATCCTCGATGACGGTTTCCAGGGCAAACCGGTACCGGTCATCGCGGGCATCGCCGAGAATATCAACCGGGTTATAGAGGTTTGCTTCACTGGGCAGATTTTCCCTTAACTTATCAATAGTTTCTTTTGTAAAACGGGCCATTTTAAGGCCATACTTTTCAACAGCGTCAGTGGCTACAATAGCAGGCCCGCCGGCATTGGTAACGATGGCTGTCCGTGAATTGCCGGGCAGAGGCTGGGTTGCAAAAGCTCTTGCCATATCGAAGAGATCGTTCATGCTTTCAGCCCTGAGCACGCCGCTCTGCCTGAAAGCGGCATCATAAGCCCGGTTGCTTCCGGCCAGGGCTCCGGTATGGGAACTGGCAGCCAGGGCGCCGGCGCTGCTGGTCCCGGATTTTAAGATGATTATGGGTTTTTTCTTACTCGCCTCCGAGCAAACTTTGACAAACCTTTCGCCGTCGGTAATGTCTTCAACATAACAGAGTATAACGCTGGTCTGGGGATCGTCGGCACAGCTTTCAATCAAATCGATTTCAGTCAAATCAGCCTTGTTGCCGGTGCTGATAAAGCGCGAAAAACCCATCCCCATTTCGAAGCTCCAGTCAAGAATTGAAACCAACATAGCACCGCTCTGAGATATAAAAGAAATATTTCCTCGATTGGGGAATCCTTCGGCAAAAGAAGCGTTAACCGGGGTATGGGTATCCATAAGCCCGACGCAATTTGGGCCGAGCATGCGCATGCCGTAGCGTTTGCAAATTGATCTCAGTTCCTGTTCCTGCTTCAGACCTTCCTTGCCGACTTCCTTAAAACCGGCGGTAATGACGATTAACCCCTTAACGCCTGCCTGTCCGCACTCTTCAGCCACTTTGGCGGCATGCCTGGCGGGAACTGATATGACGGCCACATCAATAGGGGCTTTTACATCTAAAACCGAACAGTATGTCTTCAGGCCGGCTATTTCTTCCTCGTTGGGGTTTATGGGATAAATATTCCCTTTAAAATTACTTTTAATGATGTTATCTAAAACAGCATAGCCGATTTTCTGAGTTGACCGGGAAGCTCCGACCACGGCAATTTGGGCCGGGTTAAATAAAAATTCTAAGCTACTCATGGCCACAATCCTTTGCTATAATTTCTTGCTTGAACACCTCTCTTTATTCTATATAAATACAGGGACATTATCAACAGTTGTTCGAATTTTTCCCTGCTCATTGACTTTTAAGCTCTTTTTGGTACAATGTATCCTGACGCTTTTATTTGAAAAAACTGTTTACAAGGAGGTATCAGAGATGAGCGCTTTAGGCCGTCATATTTTGGCTGAGTTTTATGGTTGCCCCATGGAGACTTTGAGTGACCTCGAGCAGATAAAGCAATCCATGGTTGCGGCTGCCCTTGAGGCGGGAGCTGAGGTTAAAGAAACCGTTTTCCATCAATTCAGCCCTCAAGGCGTAAGCGGTGTGGTAGTAATATCCGAATCCCACCTGGCCATCCACACCTGGCCCGAATTCGGATATGCCGCAGTTGACGTTTTTACCTGCGGGCAAACAGTTGATCCATGGGTGTCGTGTAATTATTTGAAACAGACGTTTTCAGCCCAAAATATGTCGGCTCGAGAAATCAAGCGCGGCATCTTTGATGTCCAGGTCGAATACAAACAGGCGGCAACTTATTCTTAAAGTTGCCGGTCAAACTGCAGCTCAGAGCAGGGAGGGCTTAAGCAAGGAGGATAAGCTAAGTGCCTTTTAAAAAGCATAAGTGGTACATAGATCACACTTCACCAACTACGGCTCATTTATATGGTATTGAAAACTACATTAGAAGTTTTCAAAGCGAATACCAGCAGGTTGAAATTGCCGATACCGAACTTTTCGGCCGTATTCTATTTTTGGATGGCAAAGTTCAATCTTCAGAAAGCGATGAGTATATTTACCACGAGGCGCTGGTTCATCCGGCAATGCTGATGAATCCGGCGCCTCGACGCGTACTGGTCATCGGGGGCGGAGAAGGAGCGACCCTGCGTGAAGTGCTTAAACACAATACCGTGGAGCAGTTGATCATGGTCGATCTGGACCGGGAAGTTGTTGAACACTGCCGGGAGTACCTGGAGAAATGGCACCAGGGTAGTTTTGATGATCGGCGGGTAAGCCTTTATTACATGGATGCCAGGGAATACCTGGAGAACGAGAACGGCACCTTCGATGTCATTATCAGCGATGTCCCTGAACCGGTGGAAGAAGGGCCGGCTTTAAAACTTTTCACCGTCCAGTACTTTGAATTAATCAAAAAGCGCCTTTCGGATAAAGGGCTTTTTTCACTGCAGGCCGGCGACACCTGTCTGCCCTTCATTGAATCGCACAGTGCCATCAATAACACAATTAAAAAGGTAATGCCTTTTGTAAAACCGTACCGGGCTTTCGTCCCTTCTTACAATACAGAATGGGGCTTTATTCTTTCTGCTCCTTTTAATACGGATCTGTACGCCGCCGAAACATTCGATAGCCTGGTGGAAGAACGAAAATTAAATCTGTATTATTTTGATGGCGAAACAGCCCTGACCATGTTTACGGTACCCAAGGATATGCGAAAAATTTTAGAGCAAGAAACAACAGTTATAGATGACGACAACCTGATGCCGATTTACTAGCAAACATTTATAAGAGTTGGAGGATTTCAATGGAAACCAGGGAAAGAACATTTTTAATGGTTAAGCCGGACGGAGTGCAGCGGGCTTTGGTTGGCAACGTGATCAGCAGGATGGAAAACAAGGGCTTAAAGCTGGTAGCAATGAAGATGATGCAGGTATCCAGGGAACTGGCCTCCCGCCATTACAGGGAACACGAAGGAAAGCCCTTTTATGACGGTTTGATCGAATTTATTACTTCAGCACCGGTAGTAGCCATGATCTGGGAAGGTAACGATGTTATCGAAATGACCCGGACCCTGGTGGGCGCTACCGATCCCAAGAAAGCGGCCCCCGGAACCATGCGCGGTGATTTGGTGGTGTTTACCGGTAAAAATATGGTTCATGCTTCCGATTCCCTGGAAAGTGCCACCAGGGAGATCGACTTATTTTTTAATAAAAATGAAATTTGCCCGTACAACCAGCCTCATGAAAACTGCCTCTACGAGTAACTGTCAAAAAAGCAGCAAATAAAAACCAATAAAAAACGGCGGCTGAAAATTTTCAGCCGCTTTTTCTTGCATAACAGGTAACGATGAGTTATAATATATATAACTAATTTAGTTAGTAATATAGTAATATAGGGTGGTGGTAAGAGATGTTTTCCACTAAATGTCCCGGTCAAGACATGCGGTACTGGACCGCTGACGATGTCCACGAGGAAAAATGCCCCAGTTGCGGGGAAATAATTGAGTTTTTTAAAACCGACATCCGGCTGCGGTGCCGAAATTGCAAAACCAGGGTGGCCAATCCCAGGTTCGATATGGGATGTGCCGAATGGTGCGCCCATGCCGAGATGTGCCTGGGGCCGGGCGCAAAAGGGATCCAAAAGAAATCTTTCCGGACCGTTCTTGAAGAAGAATTCGAACGTCTTGGCGGCAAAAAACCCGAAAGCAGTAAAGCCCTGAAAGATATGATTAACAGCGCCGAGGATAAATGCCGCCGGGCCGGTGCAGATATGCTGCCGGTAGTGGCGGGGACGGTCATCCTGGCCCTGGTAAAACTGGGGCTGGTAGAGGAAGCCGGAAAATATATCGATCAGCTTGCTGAAGAGCACGAACTGCCCGGTGAAGCAGTAAATGAAACCAAAAAATTGGTTGAAATTGCCCTGGAAAATAATCTTGTAGGAGCAGCCGAATTTGAAAAGAACGGAGATCAACCCGAAGATGACGAGATAAAGATAATAGGAGAACTGTTTTCCGAACACGGTGACAAACTGGTTCGGCCGCGATAAATTATTAATGGAGGATGATTAAATTATGAGAAACGTTGTCAGGAAAATAATTTCAATTGATGAAAGTAAATGCGACGGTTGTGGCCTGTGCATTCCGTCCTGTGAAGAAGGTGCCCTGCAGATAGTTGGCGGAAAAGCCAAACTGGTTAAAGATATTTACTGCGACGGCCTTGGGAACTGTCTCGGGGAATGCCCTCAGGGAGCAATTGAATTGATCGAACGCGAGGCCGAACCTTTTGATGAAGAAGCGGTCGAAGAACGCCTTAAATCACTTGAAAGCGAAAAAAATGATGAGCCTGCCTCAGAAAACATGGTCAGCTGTGGAAGTAAGGAAATTAAAGATCTAAACAGGACTGCAGCACCTGCCGGACACAAGGAAGCACACGAAACGGCAGCTCCTGAAGCGGAATTAAGCCACTGGCCGGTTCAGCTGCACCTGGTTTCACCGGAAGCCCGGTTTTTGCAAAACCAGGATCTGCTAATTGCCGCAGACTGCGTTCCTTTTGCTTATCCCGATTTCCACCGGAAATTCCTGGCCGGTCGAGCTCTTTTAATCGGCTGCCCCAAATTGGATGATGTTGATGTTTACCACGACAAACTGGTTGAGATATTTAAACGAAATAACGTGCAGAGCATAAACCTGGTCCACATGGAGGTAGGTTGTTGTTTTGGGCTTTCACGTCTGGTCCGATCGGCCCTTCAGGAAGCGGGCGTTGATATTCCCTTGAAGGAAACAATAATTGGGGTGGATGGCAGCATCAAGCAGTAAAAAAAGCAGCCCAGGCAATTACCAGTCTTTGGCTGCCTTTTCAGCAAGATCTTTTATGGATACCTCTTCCAGGACAGAAAGCATGTTTTGCTGAGCCCTGGCCCAGATGCCCCTCAGGGAACAATGAGTTTTGTTCTGGCAGGGTGTTTCGCTGAACAGGCAGCGGGTGATTCCAATTGGCCCGTCGATTTTTTCTACAACCTGCCTCAGGTTTATTTCAGATGGATCAATCAAGAGCCTGATCCCGCCGGCCGGGCCCCTGGTGCCGGTGGTCCAGCCCGCTTCTTTTAAAACTGCAAGCAGCTGGACCACGAGATTGGAGGGGATAGCCCGATTGCGAGCTATCTCTTTGCTTGTAATAACCGTTCCTTCCGGGTGGGAGGCAAGTTCGGCTAATATAATGATGGCGTACTCGGCTTTTTTTGTAATCATGGTTCATTTCCTTTATTATAAATAACTAGATTGGTTATATTATATTCCAGGTTTTCTTGACCGTCAACTTCGGGAAACTATGATTAAAATGTTAGCGGGAGGATGTGTACTTTTAATTCCGAACTAATTATATTATAATTATATTTAAAGGGGTTCCTAATAAAAAAAGGTTGAGGATATAAGATGAAAAACAAACTTAATAAAAACCATAAATTAATTCTGACAGGCTTAATCCTGCTGTGTCTGGCAGGCGGCTTATTTATTTCTGCCGGGACTGCCGGCGCAGAAACAGGGACAGGCCCGGTTTATGTTGTTGAAGTAGATGGTGCGGTTACTGCCGGTTTGCAAAGTTTCCTGGAACGGCAGTTCGAGGTTGCCGTTGAAGATGATGCCCAGCTTTTTATCCTGGTCATGAACACTCCCGGTGGACTGGTTGATGCAACCTTGAAAATAAACGAATTATTCTTAAATGCCGAAATGCCGGTTGCCGTGCTGGTTGCTCCTTCAGGAGCTATTGCCGGTTCTGCCGGAGCATTTATCCTGGTCTCCTCAGACATTGCGGCTATGGCTCCGGGAACAACAGTCGGGGCCGCTATGCCGGTAGCAATGTCGCCGGAGGGAACCGAGGCAACTGATGAAAAAACGATTAATTTTTATGCCGCTCACATGCGCAGCATGGCCCGGGAACAGGGACGTCCCGAGGATCTGGCCGAAAAATTTGTCACCGAAAACCTGACCCTCGATGCCAGGGAAGCCCTGGAGGAGGGGATGATCGAATATCTGGCCGGCAGTATGCCGGAACTGCTGGAAACACTTGACGGAACCGAAATTGAAAAGCAGGGTGTCAACTACCAGTTAAATACCATAGATGCCCAGATCAAGGAACCGCAGATGAACTTAAGGGAGAGTCTGCAGGATTGGGTCAGTGACCCTCAGATTGCCTTTTTTATTTTAATGCTCGGTTTCCTGGGTATTTATTTTGGTTTAAGCGCTCCGGGTACGATTGTTCCGGAAGTTAGCGGGCTGATCCTGTTGATCCTTGGTATCTACGGAATCGGCCTTTTTGACACCAATACAACCGGTATTATAATGCTGCTCTTGGGGGCCGGTTTGATTGCCGCCGAGATCTTTACTTCCGGGTTTGGCATACTGGGTATAGGCGGGGCGGCATCGCTGCTGGCCGGGGCCATTTTACTGCCTACGGAACCCCTGATGGAAGCAGACTGGTACGCCACTTTCCTGGTCACTGTAGTGGGAACTGTGATTGGCCTGTTGATTATAGTCCTTGTCGTGGCCCAGCGAGTACTTCACAGTCGCCGCAAACACCAAAGCGGCAGCGACTATTTTAAACCTCCTGAAAGGGGAGTGACCGTGGAAGAAATTAACCCGGAGGGAATGATAAGAGCCAGGGGGGAACTCTGGAAAGCCCACAGCAGTAACAATAAGCAGATACCAAAAGGAACCGAAGTAGAAATTGTTCGTTCTGAAACCCTTAAATTGTGGGTCCGCCCGGTGCAGGAGGCTGAATCCGCGGGTGAAACAGACGAATAAGTAGTTTGCAGATATCATAAATTAAAGGAGGATGTAAAATGCTTTATGAAGTGTTAGGCGATGTAGGTATATTTGTACCCATTCTAATTATTGTTTTTCTCTTTATCCTTAACGCGATCAAAATCGTCAGGGAATATGAAAGACTGGTTGTATTTCGCCTCGGGCGCCTGATCGGCGAAAAGGGGCCGGGTTTTATCCTGGTTATCCCTATTGTGGATAAACTTGTCCGTGTATCCCTGCGAATTGTTACTTTAGACGTTCCCAGCCAGGAAGTGATCACCCGCGACAACGTTACAACCAGCGTCAATGCCGTTGTATATTACCGCGTTGTCGATCCCAACCGGTCGGTCAACAATGTTGAAGATTTCCGGATGGCCACAGCCCAGCTGGCCCAAACCACACTGCGCAGCGTGGCCGGACAGGCAGAACTGGATGAACTGCTCTCAGAAAGGGATAAATTGAATTCAAAGATCCAGGGTATCCTCGACGAAGCAACCGATCCATGGGGTATCAAGGTGACGGCAGTGGAAATCAAGGACGTTGTAATCCCCGAGGCGCTTCAGAAAGCTATTTCCAGGCAGGCAACGGCTGAAAGGGAAAGAAGGGCCGTCATTGTCCAGGCCGATGGCGAAAGGGAGGCTGCCGGCAGGATTGCCGAAGCGGCCAAAACCCTTAGCTCCCAGGAGGGCAGCTTCTATGTTCGCTTGTTGAGAACCCTTCCTGAAATTGCTACCCAGCAGGGCAACCTGATAGCATTCCCTCTGCCGATTGAACTGCGGCACTTGCTGCCTGATCCGGCTCAAATTAGACGTATGAAACAAGAAGAAAAAGGTGAAGAAGAAGAAGAAGAATAAAAAACGGTGCCGGTAAACTGTAATGTTACAAACAGCCGGAATGAAAACAATTCCATATAAAACCGCTTTTGTGATTAACCCCACTGCCGGTGATGGTAAAGCCGGCCGAATATGGTCCAAAATTGAAGATCTGTTAAACCAGGCCGGGCAGCCATACCGGGCCTATTTCACCCGCCAGGCGGGAGAAGGGACCGGGCTGGCTGCCCGGGCTTCATCTGAAGGGGCGGAACTGGTTGTGGCCGTCGGTGGTGACGGTACCTTAAAAGAAGTGGCCGGAGGCATTAATCTTGAGCAAAACCTTTTTGGCGCAATACCTGCGGGCACCGGTAACGGTTTTGTCCGCTCCTGCGCCATCCCCCTTCAATGGAAAAAAGCTTTCCGGGGCCTTGCCAGGTGGCAACCCCGCCGAATTGACGTCGGGCGGGTCAACGATCAATTATTTCTAAATGTAGTTGGTACCGGCCTGGATGCAGCCGTGGTGAAAACCGCAGCCACAAAGTACCGGGCTTTAAAGGGTTATCCTGCCTATGCTTTTGCCGTTGTAGATCAGGCTGCAACATTCAGCCGTTTTCAGTGCAGGGTTGAATGCAACGGGCTTAAATTTGAGGATGATCAGGCCCTGGTCGCACTTGTAGCCAACGGACGCTATTATGGAGGTAAATTGTGCATTGCGCCCCAGGCATTGCCGGATGACGGCCAGTTCGATTTCTGCCTGTTAAAAAAACGCAGTATTTCAGGCCTGCTGTCTCTGGGAGCTAGGGTGGCGGCCCAAAAGCACCTTTCAAGCAGAGACGTCATCACAATGCGGGGCCATACTTTCATCCTGGAAACTGACCCGCCAATGTTATGCCACGCCGACGGTGACTTATACGAAGCGCCTTCGGTCAAAGTAGAGATTATACCGTCCGCCCTCCGGATCCTGGCTCCCAGGCCGGTGCAGTAAAAATCCCTGTTTTCCATCGGTGACATATTATCATGATCATTAACAAGGTGACATTATCACGTCCTAACCACAAATTTTGCTTTAACCTATTGATAAAAAAGCCAGGAATGGTTATAATATCAGAGCGAGAAAAAACAGGCGAGCGTGGCGGAATGGCAGACGCGCTAGGTTCAGGACCTAGTGGGCTTTATGCCCGTGGAGGTTCAAGTCCTCTCGCTCGCACCAGGTAAACAAGGCGCCCGCTAATGGGCGCTTTTTATTTTCGACCACTGCCCTGAGGTATGCGGCTTTCAATTTTAAGGGTTCCGGAAACCGGGGTAGCTTAACTTTTTAACCGGATCTGAAGGTATAATTAAGTAAATTGACGAATATATAAGTTCGGGAAAGAATAAAGGGTTTAGATTATTTCAAAGTAAGGACTACTTATTTTGAAAAATAACAGCCTGTGTATTAATCGGAGATATCTGGAGGTATCCTCATGAAAGAAGCAGTTGTTGTAAGCGCAGCAAGAACGGCAGTCGGAACATTTGGCGGATCGCTAAAAAATATCAGCGCGGTGGATCTCGGCGCCGTGGTCATCAAAGAAGCCCTTGCCAGGGGCGGTGTCAGACCCGACCAGGTGGACGAAGTGCTGATGGGATGTGTTCTGCAAAGCGGACTGGGGCAAAATGTAGCCAGGCAGGCCGCCCTGAAGGCGGATTTTCCGGTTGAAGTGCCCTGTACGACCATCAACAAACTCTGTGGTTCCGGTTTGAAAACAATCAGTATGGCCGCTTTATCTGTTAGCGCCGGCGAAGCTGATATAATTGTCGCCGGTGGGACAGAGAATATGAGCGCATCTCCTTATGCGGTCCCAAATGCCCGCTGGGGAGCGAGGATGGGCGACACCTCCGTAACCGACCTGATGATCAAAGACGGCCTCTGGTGTGCAGCGAACGATTACCATATGGGCATTACAGCAGAAAATGTTGCCGAACGCTACGGTATCGGCAGGGAAATGCAGGATCAGTTTGCCATGGATAGCCAGGAAAAAGCGCACACCGCCATCGAAAGCGGACGTTTTAAAGACGAAATAGTACCGGTCTTTGTCCCGCAGCGCAAAAAGGAACCGGTTAAGTTTGAAGTGGATGAGCATCCCCGGAGGACTTCGCTGGAAGAGCTGTCCAGGCTGCGCCCTGCTTTTAAACAGGACGGAACAGTAACGGCAGGCAATGCGTCGGGGATTAACGACAGTGCGGCCGCAGTGGTCATTATGAGCCGGGGAAAAGCTTCAGAGCTGGGTTTAAAACCGTTTGCTGTAATAAAAAGCTATGCCTCGGCAGGTGTTGATCCGGCAGTAATGGGTACCGGACCGATCCCGGCTGCTAAACAGGCCCTTGCCGGAGCCGGGTGGAAGGTCGATGACCTCGACCTGGTTGAAGCGAATGAAGCATTTGCCGCCCAGGCCCTGTGTGTAGTAAGAGAACTGGGCCTGGATCCTTCAAAAGTCAATGTTAACGGCGGGGCGATTGCCCTGGGCCACCCCATCGGAGCCAGTGGAGCCAGGATTTTTATTACCCTGCTTCACGAAATGCAGAAAAGAGATGCCAGGCGCGGCCTGGCCACCCTCTGTATCGGCGGTGGGCAGGGCATTGCCAGCACGGTTGAAAGATAATAAAAAGGAGGCTGTTTTGGGATGGCGCTGGACATGAAAGGTAAAGATCTTATTTCTATCCATGAGCTCAGCCGGGAAGAAATTGAACAAATTCTCGATACATCGAGGATTCTAAAGATGAAAAATAAGCTGGGGGAAATTTATCACCCCCTGAAAGGGAAGACCCTGGGCATGATTTTCCAGAAATCCTCCACCCGGACCAGGGTTTCTTTTGAAGTAGGGATATGGCAGCTTGGAGGTTATGGCTTATTTCTAAGCGTTAACGACCTGCAACTTAAACGCGGTGAAACTATCGCCGATACGGCCAGAAACTTGAGCCGTTACCTGGACGGGATCATGATCCGGACTTACGATCATCAGGATGTGGTAGATTTCGCCGAATACAGTTCTATACCGGTCATAAACGGTTTGACCGATTTGCTGCACCCCTGCCAGGTCCTTTCCGATTTATTTACCATCCAGGAGAAGAAACAATCCCTGGCCGGGCTTAAACTGGCATATATCGGGGATGGCAACAATATGGCCCACTCCCTGATGTTCGGAGCGTCAAAAGTGGGTATGAATATTTCCATCTGTTCACCGTCCGGTTTTGAGCCCGATTCTGAAATTACCCGGCTGGCCAGGCTTGATGCTTCCAAAGCGGGGGCAAATATTGTTATTGAAGATAATCCTTCTCAAGCCACCCAAATGGCTGATATAATATATACCGATGTCTGGACCAGCATGGGCATGGAAGGGGAAGAAGAAAAGAGGCTGGAGAGTTTTGAAAAGTACCAGGTAAACAGCACCCTGCTTGAGAAAGCAAAAGAAGATGTCCTGGTTATGCACTGCCTGCCGGCTCACCGGGGAGAAGAAATAACCGACGATGTAATAGACGGGCCTCACTCAATTGTTTTTGACCAGGCTGAAAACCGTCTTCATGCTCAAAAGGCGATCATGGCTTTAATTATGTAAATAATTACCTGGATTAATTAGAATTCTGGTGGAGAGGTTGTGAAAATGGAAAAAAAACAAGAACCAACAAATGAGCTTAGCCTTGGCCTGGATATCGGAGTATTTTCAGCCAGGGGAGTCCTTATAAACAACGGTCAAATTAACAGGGTAAAGTTTCCAACCGCCGGAAGGCCGGTCGAAGCGGCCCAGAAATGCATAGATTACCTGCTTGAAGGTATTCAGGGACGACAAATAAAAATCGGGGTAATGGGGCAAAACGGCAAGCTGGTTGCTGAGGGACTCGGTATTAGTTACCTGCTTGAAATCGAAGCCCTGCAAGCCGGACTTGTGCAACAGCAAATTGAGGCCGACTATGTATTGTCCCTGGGACATGAAAATATCCACTACCTGGAACTGGATGAAAAAAAACAGATCAGCTTCTTCAGCCGTAACGGCCAGTGTGCGGCCGGAAGCGGTTCTTTCTGGTACCAGCAGGCAACCAGGATGGGTTATAACGACCGGGAACTGGCAGAAGTAGCTGTTCAGGCGGAAAGTGCTGTACCTATTTCCGGCCGCTGTGCCGTTTTTGCAAAATCAGACATGACCCATGCCATCAACGAAGGCGCCACCCAGAGTGCCGTCTCGGCCGGGATGGGCAAGGCTCTTGTTGAAAATATTATCACCAGCGTAGCCCAGAACCGTTTCCAGGGTCCGGGTACCCTGGTTTCCGTCGGCGGAGTGGCAAACAACAAAGCTGTGATCAAATACCTGGACGAATATGTAAGCAAAGAAGATATTACTCTTATAATTCCAGAAGATCATGAGTATGTCAACGCTGTCGGAGCGGCGGTTAAAGGGACGCCGCTTGACTTTCAAAAGTTTGTCACCAATAGACTGGTAACCACCGAGTACCACCCTGATAACCCTCTGCCTCCGTTAGATCCCGGGCAGGTCAAATACCTGGAAGGTGAGTCAGCCGGCAGAGGGTTCGACCTTTCCCAGGTGTACCTGGGAGTGGACTGCGGCTCAGTATCCACCAAATGCGTTCTCCTTGACCGGGATGGACGCAAAATTGGTGGTGTTTATCTGCCGACAACCGGACGGCCGGCCCTGCAGGTCCTGGAATTAATGAAGCAGGCTGATCAACGCTATGGCGCTTTGATCGGGGAAGCCCCGATTGTGGCCTGTACAACCGGATCCGGACGGTTTCTTTCCCAAAAAATACTCAATGCGGAATATGCCGTAGATGAAATTACCTGTCAGGCGGAAGGGATTAAAAGCCTATTCGAAGATGAATCGACCCTGTCGATTATCGAGATCGGCGGTGAGGATTCCAAGTTTATTCAACTGCACAACGGGGTTTTATATGATTACAACATGAATCCGGTCTGTGCTGCCGGCACAGGAACCTTCCTGGAAAACCTGGCCGAACTGCTTGGGATCAGCATCAAAGAAGAATTCTCTGATCGTTCTTTTACCGCTGAATATGCCGTAGATCTGGGTGACATATGCACCTTGATTTCCCAGTCAATCCTGGCTTCAGCGTCGGCCAGGGGTCTCCCCTTGAATGAACAGCTGGCCAGCCTGGCCTATTCTTCAGCCCAGAACTATCTCAGCAAAACGGTGGATAAACGCCCCCTGGACGGCAGGGTTGTTTTTGCCGGTGCTACTGCCAAAAACCACGCCCTGGCCGCCGCCCTGGCTGCGATCTGCGAAAAAACAGTTTCTGTGCCTCCCGAACCTGAACTGACCGGGGCCCTGGGCAGCGCCCTGATGGCCAGGCAGTTTCACCAGCGGGGTTATGAAAGCAATTATACGTTCAGCAAGCTGGCAGCGATAAGCCAGTTTACCAATGATAAAAAACCCTGCGGGGCGGAGTGCAGGCATGAACACAATTGTGTTCTTAACATCATTAGTTTTCCGGACGGCAAAAAATTTATATACGGCGATCGCTGCGGCCGCTATTCCAGCATTGATAAAAAGAAAGACGGAGATGAACTGCCCGATTATGCTGCTACAAGAAGCGAGATTTTTTACCGGGCGGCAGGGGATAATGACGGTGAAGGCCCCAGGGTGGGCATCGCCCGCAGCGGCCTTTATTTTGACTATTATCCTTTCTGGGCCACTTTTTTCCGTAAACTGGGCTGCTCGGTGGTCCTTTCTGATGAAAGTTCGGCAGAAACCCTCCATAAAGGCAAAGTAAAGCTTGATTCAGAAATGTGCTACCCGATGAAAGTAATTCTAGGCCATTACCAGGAGCTGCAGGAAAAAGATCCGGATTATGTCTTTTTGCCCGAAGTGGTTAATACCGAGGATCTGCCCTGGGCTGAAGAATGGCCGCGCAACTTTGTCTGCCCCCTGTTGCAGACCCTGAGGGGTACTGTCGTAAACTCGATTGAATACGACCCGGAGAAAGTGCTTTACGCCCAACTAAACTATAAAGATGGATTTGAAGGGATTAAAGAGCAGCTGGAACCGGTGGCCAGAAAAGTGCTCGGCCCGGCTTACAGCGATGCCCTGCTGAATAAAGCAGTCGGCGCCGCTTACGAAGCCCTGGGTAAATTCAAAAAACAGCTGGCCTATGCAGCAGAAGAAATGTTTGAAGATCTTAAGGCCAATTCCGAGCGAGCTGCAGTGGTATTTTTAAGCCGCGGTTACACTCTGTACGATGAGCTAATCTCCAAAAAATCAATGCGTCACGCCCGCGAAAGCGGCTTAATGGCCGTGCCGCACGAGTATTTTGTCGCTTACCTGCAGGCCTGGTACAACGGGGATATAAGTTCACCTTACCTGGATCCTTACCGTGAAGAATTCACAGCTTATATGAAAAGCCAGGTTGAACAAATCCATAATCTTTATCCATCCCAGCTTCAAAGGATCATATCGGCGGTGATCCTGGTCAATTTCCTGAACCAGAAAGCTGGAGAAACGGGCCTTCCCCAAATAAATATGATCTTTTTGGATCCTTTCAAGTGCGGCCCCAATGCTATGCTCAGACACTTTTTAAAGGAAATGACCAGTTACCTCCGCCTGACCCTGGACGAGCATACCGCCCCGGCAGGCATGATCACCAGACTGGAAGCCTTCCGCAATACCTGCCTGTCCAAGGAAGAATCCAGGCCCCGGGAGTTGCCGTCTTCGGCTTCCCGCACCGTGGATCAAGAAGGCTGGGATAAGATCCTGATTCCAGATATGACAAAACACTCCAGTGTTTTTGCTTCCTTTTTCAGGAGCTGTGGAATTGAAGCGGAGGTTATACCCAGGAGCAAGCCGGGTGACCTTTCGCTGGCCCAGCGTTTTGTTAACGGTGAAGAGTGCCTGCCCTTTATTCAGAACCTGCAGGATTACCTGCAGCACCTTTATACAAACGATGTCGGCAACGGTGAGGTGTTTTTCCAGGGTTGGGCCTGCGGCCCCTGCCGCTACGGGCTATATGCCCCGGCTCAAACTCTCGCCCTTCACAGGGCCGGTTTTGGGGAAGGAAGAGTCTGCGCTGTTCGCTTTGCCGATGTGGCCAAACGCTGCGGTTATCCGCTCATAATCGGCCTCTACAACGGCCTGTTGGCCATGGATACCCTCTATAAATTACTGCACAGGGTCCGGCCCTATGAACTGGAGCCCGGGGCCAGCAACGGCCTGTTTGATTATTACAGCAAAAAACTGCTTACCATGTTGGAAACGTACAAGGTGCCGTTAACCAGCCTTTTCACCGGCAGTTACCGAAAACCCCTGGAAGACCTGGTCCGGGAAGCGGGGGAAGAATTCAGTCGCATCCCGGTCGATGAGGGTACAGTTAAACCTAGGATCTTGCTGGGCGGGGAATTTTATGTCCGGATGGATGACCGCTGCAATCAGGAAGTGATCAGGAAAATAGAGGAGGCCGGTGGTGAGGTATGCCTGGCCCCGGTCACCGAAATTTTTAACTATACCATTTTTATCGACTACCATGAAACCCGTCAAGCCTTTAAACTGAACCGTAAGCCGGCCGACTATATCAGGCAAAAATTATACCAGATCCTGATCAACCTGGCCCACCGCGATGAAGTGGCCCTGGAAAATGCGGCCGGACCCTTACTGGAGGATCTCCATGAACCTGCCCCTTGGGAAATTATGGAGCATGCTGTTAAATATGTTTCCAGGCATTACGGCGGTGAACCGCCGATGACTATCGGCCGGACTGCTGCTTTCAGCGAGAGAAACAGGGTAACCGGGGCGATATTTGTCGCACCATTTACCTGCATGCCCAGCTCGGTGGTCGAGGCCCAACAGGGACTTCTGCAGGATGAACTGGGCCTTCCGGTAGTAACCGTTTATTACGACGGTAAAGAAAATGCCAACCGTGATGAAATGGTCGAAGGCCTGGTATTTCAAGCCCGCCAGAAACTTAAAGGTAATCTTCTGCCGGTTCAAGATGCGCAATATCAGCTGCGTTGACCGGGTGAGGGCGGTCGGAACCGGAGCTGAAGGTGATCCTGCCGGCGGTCGGGTCGCCGCTTAAGGGAATGCCGGTGAAAATTTCCCGGCCGGCCCTGTTAAATACAGTCACCTTCAGGGCCCGGCGTTCGGCCAGGGCCCATTCGAATATTTGCTGCAGCCGCTCCCACTGCTGTTCGTCAAGCACGGGGCGGCTGTTTTCCTCATCACGCCGGAGTTGATCATTATGCTCCTGCAGGCTGCTCCGGTGCTCGGGAAGCATCATCTTGCTGCAGGCGAACTGCTGGTTCAGCTTCTTGCTCATGAATCATGCCCCCCGATTTTACCAGCCCGCTGGAATAACTGTGCCCCGGGTTGGAGGAAAGCCGCTTTGAAAATACTGGTTTTGCCAAACCGCGTCCGGACCAGGTCAATTGCTGCGGCCAGGGCTTCTTCCCGGCCGCAGCAGCCGGAAAAGGGGAAACGCAGCTGATGGTATGAACTGAGGCCGCTCAAACTTATGCCCACCGCCCGCACGGGTCTCCCATCCCAATGTTTACGGAACAGCTGCCGGACGGTTGGGTAAACTTCCGCCGCCGTTGCTCCCGGATCGGGCAGTTTTTTCTGCCGTGAAAAACCGGTGGGGTAATCGAAGTCGGCTCCTTTGCAGTAAAGGTGGGCCGTGGAACCGACCCTGCCGTGCCGGCGGACCCTGAAACATACTTCTTCGGTCATTTCCAGCAGGACCAGTTCAATTTCTGCCCGCCGGCGGTAATCCCGGGGCAGGGTTGCCGTGTGACCAATTCCTTTTTGATCGCTAACTGCATCCGGCTCAACGGTGGAATAGTCAATGCCGTGGGCGTTAAGCCATAGCACTTCTCCGTTGACCCCCCAGCGGCGGCGCATCATATCCCGGGGTAGAGTGGCCAGGTGGCCGATGGTTCGCACCCCGATCCGGTACAGGTTTTTTTCCATGCGGTGTCCGACTCCAAACAGGGCGTCAATCGGCAGATTCCAGGTATGGCGGGCGTAGTTGGCGCTGTTTAGCTCAAAAAAAGCATTCGCCATTTTTTTAGCAAAACAGTCACAGGCCATTTTAGCCTGAAGCAGGTTTTCGCCCATGCCAATGCGGCAGCGAATGCCGGTTTCTTCCCAGACCTGCCTGTTTATGGCGGCGGCAATTTTTTCCGGCGATCCGAAAATGTTTTCAGAGCCGGTAAGGTCGAGAAACTGTTCGTCGATAGAATAGGGAAGGACGCGGTCGGTGTACTGCTCAAATATTTTGGTTATACGCAGGGAATAATCGATATAGGTCTGCATATGGGGATGGACGAAAACCACCCAGGGGCACATGCGTCGGGCTTCCCAGGCCGGCTGCCCGGTTTTGATACCGAACGATTTTGCTTCGCGGCTGGCAGCAAGAATGATCCCGTGACGCAGGGCCGGATCGCCGCAGACGGCTACCGGCTTCCTGCGTAGGGAGGGATCTTGGCTTATTTCCACCCCGGCATAAAAAGATTCCATATCGGCCAGGAAAATAACCTTGGAGCGCACGGTTATCCGACCACCTGTTCGGCGAACTTATGTTTGTATAGCTTATTATACTCCGTCGCGGCAAAAAAGAAAAGGGGGTGCGGAAATAGTGCGGCGCTGGAAATGATTTGGGAACGGCAATTTTAGCCAGCAATCAGTGAGGCTGTTGAAACAAACGGGGGTGCCTAATTGGGTAAGGGATCAATTACAAATCCCGTTGTTTCTATTATAATTAACCCAAACGGTCCTGTTTGCACCCCTGTAATTTTTGTGCGGGGGCCTCTGAAAGGCAGGTTATCCGGGTGGAACACTTCACAATTACTCATTCTTTAAACTTCTCCGAAACCGCCGTCATTTCTTTTTACGGGGCCGGCGGTAAAACTACTTTGATGCGTAGATTGGCCGCAGAAATGGCAGCTGCCGGAAAGAAAGCGCTTTTGACCACAACTACCAGGATTTATAAACCACAGGAAACCGCTTTTTTTTGCAGCGACGATCTTGAGCAGGCGGTACAGGAACTAAGGGAACATTTTAGGAACAATGACCTGGCAGTTCTCGGCAAGAGCATCCTGCCAGACGGAAAAGTAGAAGGCATTGAGCCAGGCCAGGTGGGATTTTTGCGAGACTGTTTGCAGGTCTCAGTCCTGGTTGAAGCCGACGGCGCCAAAGGTAAACCACTGAAAGGATTCGCACCTTATGAGCCGGTAATTCCATCATCTGCTGATTATATTATCCCTGTCCTGGGCGGCGATGCCCTGGGCAGCTTCATATCGCCTGCCAATACCCACCGTCTCGAACATTTTCTCGAAAGTACAGGGACAAAGGAGGGAGAAATGGTAAATGGAAGTATCCTGGCCAGGGCTTTTAAATATATGCTTAAGATCGGCATGAAGCAGGCGCCAAGAGCTTATGCCTGCCCGATCATAAATAAAGGCGACTTAATAGTTTCCCCTGAAACGAGCGCCCTGGAAATAACCGGTCTGATCAGGACAGGATATGAAGGGCCTTTGCCAGAAAAACTGCTGGTTACAGCAGGCCGGGAAGACTGGCCGGTGAAAATAATTTTAAATTTAAAGCCAACCAAACCCCCGGCCCTGGTATCATGCGTAATCCTTGCTGCAGGCAAATCTGCCAGGATGGGAGCGGATAAGATGGCGTTAACAGTGGGAAATAAAACGATCCTGAAACAGACCCTGGACAATGTTGCAGCCGCCGGTTTCGAAGACATTGTCATTGTAACTTCACCAGGGAGGACCGGGCCGGTTCCGGCATCCCGGTTTGAACCACATCGGACCATTAGCATCAATGTCGTAAAGAACTGCCGTTATCAGGAAGGTATGTCTGCTTCGCTTAAGGCAGGGCTACAGGCAGTTGAGCCAGCCGCACAGGGCGTACTGTTTGCCCTGGGCGACCAACCCCAGGTGCCGCCGGCAGTTTATAACAGGCTCTGTGAAAATTACATGAACAACCTGGCCCTGGTCACCTGTCCTGTTTTTATGGGCAAGAGGGGCAATCCCGTTCTGCTTGACAGGAGGACCTGGCCTGCCTTGATGAACCTGACCGGAGATAAGGGAGGGAGGGACCTCATAGAAAATATGGACCGGGACAAGATCAATTATGTTGATGTCGATACACCGTCAATATTATGGGATATTGACAGCCCGGAAGATTACCTGGTATACCTGGACCATTTATTTACAAGCAGCAAAAGGATCTAATCCTATTATTAATCACCTTCTTTATACCGTACTAATACCGGCAATTAGACCGGTTCTGGGGAAAAAATGAAATCAAAGGTT
>SKMK01000008.1 GCA_007121075.1 Syntrophomonadaceae bacterium | reverse complement strand
CTGTATCTTCTTCTTCCAGCATGGTTATTTCAGTGGCATCTCCCTCTAAAACAAGGGTCTTATCCAGATCCCGGCACAGTTCTCCACAGCGCTCCACATCTTTTTCAATAATTTTCACATCAAAATGCTGCCTGCTTTTTTCTAGAAGCTGGGCCAGCTGAACCCCGATCATACCGCCACCCATGATCGTCACCTGCTTGATTGTTTTCTGTTCATGGTGTAAAAGAGATCCTATATCCTTCAAAGACTTGCTTTTCCCCAGGAGATAAACCTTATTACCGGGCATGACCACATCATCGCCCCCGGGCACTATAAATTTGCCATCAGGATCGCTGATTCCGACAATGATCATATCAAGATTTTGGGGAAGTTTACGCAGCGGGACTCCAACAATTCCTGCTTCTGCTTCCACGGTAATGCCCACCATCATAATCCTGCCCCGGTTGAAGTATTCTATTTCGCTGGCATCGGGGAAGTGAAGCATCTTGGAAATTTCCATGGCTGCAACTTTTTCCGGGTTGATGACCACGTCGATTCCCAGCTGCTGCGGTGTTAATACCGACGAAGCACCGACATACTGCGGGTTCCGAATCCGGCATACCGTGATTGGAACATCGTACTGCTTGGCGATCATGCAGGCGATTACATTTACTTCATCAAACTGGGTAACCGCAACCACCATGTCGGCTTTTTTTACCCCTGCCTGTTCCAGGACAGCGGCATTGGCGCCGTTGTCTTCAATAACCATTACATCCAGGGCTTCCTTAAATCGCAAGGCTTTCTCTTCATTTTTTTCTATAACCACAACATCCTGATTTTTTTCAGACAGATTCCGGGCCAGTTCATAGCTGACTCCTCCGCCTCCAACAATGATAATGTGCATTGCAGGCCCTTCCCTTCAAAAAGTCCTGGATTATCAATATCTCGGCTGTATAAATAAAAACCCTTCATCCGGTCAACCGGTAACGACTGTTTCAATAAGCTTATTATAGCAGATTAAAATCAAATCTATCTGCATATCCTAAAAACTTTTAACAAAAATAAGTGTCTAATTTACGGCTGATGCTGGTGAGGGTAAATATGATCAGGTTATCACCGGGCTGGAGAACAGTATCCCCGTACGGGACAATTATTTCTTCTCCCCGCACTATCGTTCCAATAAGCATCCCTTTTGGGAAGTTGGCATCTTTTACTTTCGCGCCCGCAGCTTTACAGCTTTCAGGGACGATCAACTCCATAACTTCTGCATTTTGCTCTTTCAGGTGGGAAAGGGCAAGTACGTCCCCTTTCCGGGTGAAACGCAGAATTTTGTAAGCTGTGATCAGATGGGTGTTAACATAATTGTCAATGCCAACGGTGTCGTAAACGTAGGTATATTCATTGTTGGTTAATTCTGCTACTATTTTTTTGACCCCTAATTTTTCTCCCATTATAGCAGCCACGATGTTGGTGCGATCATCCCCGGACACTGTAACCAGGGCGTCGGCTTCAGAAATTTCTTCAGCATTAAGATAAGACAGCTCCGAGTAGTTGCCATGTAAAACCATTGTTTTCGTCAGTTTGCGGTTTAATTCTTTACAAATGTTTTCATCTTTTTCGATCAACTTGATTTTAAACTTACGGTCCGGATTGTTTTCCAAAATGGAAGCCAGAGTAAAACCAACCGTATCGCCGCCGAGAATGACCACGTTTTTGACGATCGTTTCCCGGTGATGCAGGATCCAGCTTGCCTTACGCATTACCTTGACATTGCCAATCAGGTAAACCTTATCGCCAACCATAACGGTATCTTCACCGGAAGGGACAATAAAGCTGCCGTCTTTCCTCTTAATGCCCACTATAATACAGCCCTGGGGCAGAGGGACATCTTTAAGGCTGTAACCGGTTATTTCAGTATCTTCAGTTACCGTCGTGGCGACCATCATTACCCTGCCCCCGGCAAAATATTCTATTTCTGCGGCCTCCGGGTAGTGGAGCATTTTTGAAATCTCCAGGGCCAGCTCTCTTTCCGGGTTAATAACATGGTCGACCCCTATCTCATCCTTACTAAACCCGGTATCCGCTATGTTGCTCTGGCCCTCTGGATTCCTGACCCGGGCGATGGTAGTCGGTACGCCCGCCCGGTCAGCCATCATGCAAACCATCAGGTTGAGCTCGTCAATCTGGGTTACGGCTATGCAAATGCCCGCATTCCTGATGCCGGCTTTTACCAGGGTAGCCATGTTGGCGCCGTCATCATTGACTACCAGGACATCGAGCTTTTTTTTGAGCATCTTAGCAACTTCAGGGTCCTTTTCGACAATAACAACTGTTTGCTGTTTCTCAGACAAATTGGCAGCCAGCTCTCTTCCGACCCTGCCGCCACCAACTATTACTACGTTCACAACCAAGCACCCCTTTAATTTTTCTCTTACAGTTTTTATATTTACTGCATAACCATACGAATTATATTAAAGATTCTTCGTGTTTGCAAACCACCCGGGAAAAGTTTTCTTCAACCTGCAAAAGACATTCTCAGCATATTCGGGGGCCCGGTGAAAATTCAAAACCCCTACCAGTGCGGTGACCACGATATAAATCCCGCAGAAAGTCCTGAGCAGGGGATCCCCCAGGGCGGCAATGACCACGGAAAATTCACCCCGCTGGCCAAGCGAAAAGGCTGCCCTCAAACTACCTTTCCAGGTTAGCCCGTATATCCTTCCTCCCCAAAAACCGATCAGCATCTTGGCGATTAAACCCCATAAAATCAAGAGCAATAAAAAGCCCGGGGCCATGATCCCGACCTCGAAACTAATCGAGGCCCCGAACCAGAAAAAGAAAAAAGGCAGGGTCACATTTTTTATCGGCTCAATAAAAGAATCCATTCCGTCGGAAGCCCGGGTTTCTGAGAGAATAACCCCGGCCAAAAAAACACCCAGCAGCTTCGACAGGTCCATATATACGGCAAGCCCGGCTATTAAAAAAGCCACCGCCAGGGTAAATAAAGGCATAAATTCCCTGGCCAGGTACCTGTTAACAAATAACTCCAGCCTGCGAAAGCCGTAAACGGCTATCAAGATGGAGGCAAGAATCAAAAGAACAACCCTGACGGTAATAAGGATTATACCTTCTCCGGATATTACCCCTTCAATACTGAAGCCGACCAGGAAAGAGACCATCACCGGGGCGACAATATCCTCGAAAATCAACAGCCCCACTTTGAACTCTCCTTCGGGAGTCTTGTCTCTATCAGTGTCTTCCAGCATCTTAATAGTTATCGAGGAACTGCTGGCATATGCAACCCCTCCCATAATCAGAGAAGTAAACAGGCCAAACCCAAACAACTGGGCCAACAAAAAAGTAACCCCAAAATTCAGAATTACATCCATTGTCCCTACCTGCCAGATCCGGCGGGAGATATTCAGCAGGTGGTTGAGCGGGTAATGCAGGCCCAGCAAAAAAAAGAGCAGCATGATCCCGATTTCGCCGATATGGTCGGCTAAAATATAGATCTCCTCGGTGATGACAACGGACAGGGCAATACCCATCAGAATATAGGCCAGTAACGGGGGAATGTGGATTTTTTGGAATAAAAAGTTGGCTGCAAAAAATAATAACAGAATGATTCCAATATAGATGTAGTCCATTTAGTCCTCCCGGAAAAACCAGCTGATTTCCAGGTTATATGACCGCTTCTACTAAATACATATTATATCCGGTTGCTAATATATTCACAATAAGTTTATTTAATATAGCAAACAATTTTTATTGATCTTCAAAACATCTTATTAAAGCAACTTCCAGGCAAAAAAAGAGACAGCGGCTACGCTGCCTCATCAGGGAGAAAAAGTATAGTAAAGTTTATTCAATAAGACCGGCAGCTATCTATCTTTAGGCAACCCTGTGAGCTATAAAATCAATTATTCTATTTTAAGATGCCAGTCTTGATTTCTGATATAATTATATACGATCACTTCTTTAAAAACAACACCATTTTAGATAAAAAATCAATCAAATTAAAGCTTTGGACAGCCGCCCGTTCACTGAAGGGCAAAAATGTCTGTTATTATTTCAACCGGTCCACAATGTTTTTAAAGGCTTTATTTCGTCAATTGTGACTTAAAACCGACCACTATATTGAAATGCATTCGATAATACCGGCCATTTAAAAGCGGAGCCCTGTTTAACGGGTTCCGCTTTCTGGCTTTACCAGTTTTCGCAAATCACTTCGAAGTGATCCCGGGGATGGTCGCAGGAAGGGCATGTTTCAGGGGCTCCCAGGCCTTCATGGACATAACCGCAGTTGCGGCAGAACCACCTGACCGGTTGATCTTTTTTAAAAACTGTATCGTTGTCGATATTGGCCATCAGAGCCAGGTAGCGTTTTTCATGCTGCTTCTCCGCCACGGCTATCGCTTCAAACATGTCGGCTATTTTATTAAAACCTTCTTCCCGGGCAGTATTGGCAAATCCGGGATACATATCGGTCCATTCATAATTTTCACCGCCAGCAGCCTCTTCCAGGTTGTCCCTGGTGGTGCCAATTACGCCGGCCGGAAAAGCGGCCTGGATTTCGACATCCCCGCCTTCAAGATGTTTGAATAACCGCTTGGCATGTTCTTTTTCCTGGTTTGCCGTTTCTTCAAAGATTGCGGAGATCTGGACGTAACCATCTTTTTTTGCCTGGCTGGCAAAATAAGTGTAGCGGTTCCTGGCCTGCGATTCTCCGGCAAATGCGGTTAATAGATTTTTTTCAGTTTTGGTTCCTTTCAGGCTCATAGTTTATCATCCTCCTGTTTTGGTTATAGTGCTAAACTGGTTCAACCAGCCTGTTAACTACATATTATTATACAATAATAATCAAATACATGCATCACGTTATTATTTTTTTCAACTTTCTGTTTATATTTTATTATTTGTCCGGCTCAGGCCTGTTTTAACAAACACAAGCGGGGCCAGGTAGGTGGCCCAGAAAGTAGACAGGGCATGAAGGGTAAAGGTGAGCACATGGATATTTGAAGGGAGCACATGCCCCAGGCCCAGGATGATTGCCGCAATGACCGGCATGCCGATCAGGGTCCGCGCCAGGTGCTCAAAGCGGCTCCCCCGGGGATCAAAATCCAATTTTTCCTTTTCCAGCAGGCGCCCTACTCCCGCCCCCGCTACGTAACCCATTAAATTGGGGGCGTAAGTAGCGGGCAAAAACGACAGGGCGATGGGAACAACCAGGGCCAGGAGCAGAAGCAGCCTGGGGGAAATTTTTTCATAAATCCGGATTTCAATCATTTCCAGGCCGATACCCATGAATATGGCCAGGAAAATCATCCCGGTGACGATGCCTCCGATCACATCCCCGGGATAATGGTAGCCAAGGACAATCCTGGACAAGCCCACGAGAAGGGAGATTACAACGGCCCAGATCCAAAACCGGCGGTTTTTAAGCATAATAGCCAGGTAGCCCCAAACGCTGACCGCTCCGGAGGCGTGGCCACTGGGAAAGGTATAGGTGGGAACGGTAATCCCCCGCACGTCGGGCCGGGGAAGCCTGATAATGTCCTTTGGTATTTCACTGGTCACAAAAATAGCCGAAGGCATCAGGATCAAGCCCCAGAAACCCAGGGACTTGTTAAGAGACCAGTAGATTACAGCTAGAAATGCCAGGAAAAAGCCTTCACTGCCCAGGGTGGTTATAACCTGGAACAAATGCAAAGCCACTACGTTATGCACTGTAATCGAAACCATGGAATAGGCAAACCCGGGATCGCGAAGCGGATACCAGAACAGGTAAAGGATAATAGCCAGCAGAACCGCGAAAAAAAAGCAAAACCAGCGCCATGTTCTTTCGGTATTGTGATCTGTTGAAAATATATTGCCCGTAAGGGGGGGTAACTCCATTACTGTGATTCTCCCGCGCCGACCTGTTCTACCCATTCTGCCAGATCGCTGATCGTGTTTATATCATGTTCAGCGGCGTGATCATTTCGCATTAAAAGGGTGTAAGTTTTATTCAAAGGCGCAAAATCTAGCCAGGCCAGGCCTATTTCAGCGTCTTTTTCAGCCACCTTCCGGTAAACCTGTTCCGGGTCGCTGATCCTTTCCTCTTTTTCATAAACATCTCGCCAAACCACACCGGTATACTCCCAGTAAAGATCTATCCCCTCCAACAGTAAGGCCCGCCTGATCGGTGCAGTGCCGGCAATGGGTTCCCTTTTTTCCACAGGGATACCGGCATTTTCAAAGGCAAGAACGGTAATCTGGCCCAGGATCATTTGCTCCATAAATTCCTTGGAGCTCACTACCACCGGCTCTCCCTCAACCGGGATCCGAGCGTCTTCAGTGATCAGATCTTGCTCTAAAAGCCATTGCCTTGCCACATCAACCGGTTCATTTTCTTCCAGGTCAACTTTGTAGTTAAGTTCAATCATAGTCCGGTTGTCAAGCCGGCCCGATATTTCCGCCAGTATACCTTTTAGCTGGGGATACTGCTCCAGGACTTCTTCACGGGTTAAAGGAGCGGGGTTAGAGGCGGGAAAAACCTGGTTGTCGTCTTCAAGCCTGACCAGTTCCAGTTCTTTAATTTTGCCGTCGGTGGTAAAACCGACCGCCACATCCACGTCGTCAACATTCAGCGCCTCGTGGGTCAGGCCGAGAGCCATTTCATGGATTTCATCGAAGACCAGCCCGTATTCTTCTTCCAGGAGGACCAGCCCTTCTTCTTCAACTATAAACTGTTCGTTGGCAGCCAGGCGCACTTTTTCTTCCGGTTCCACCGGCTCCTCGACAGGACAGCCGCTCAACAAAAAAGCAAATAACAGGGCCATTAATACTATAAAACTACTCCGTGCTGTCATAGCTTTCACATTCATGATTAACTCCCCTGAATAAATACTAAGTCTTTTATAACTATAACATTAACAGGCCCGGCAATAATAGGGGCCCTATAAATAAACCATGATCCCAAACAGGGAGAGGTAACCGGCAAAAAACATGGTCGGCGAATCCCAGGTATGGGGTGAAAAGGCCTCCACCAGGGTCAAAAGTAGGGGAACAACAGCCATGGCCACGGCGAACTGCAGGGGGGTAAAGTAATTGTAAAAAGAACCGATAACACCCAGCCCGGTCAAGAAAACCACGGCGCTGCCCTCAAGGGTGCGGATATAGGATTTACTCGTAAACAGGGCATAAGAATGGTACTTGTTCTTGCCAAAACGAACCCCGACCGGCTCGGCCAGCCCGTCGCCAATCCCGTAAATCAGGATCGGGATTACCACCAGGTGCAGCAAATCGTAACGGGCAAAAAGCATACCGGCAGGCAGAAGAACCGCGTAACCGGCCGCTGTCTGGGTAACAATCCACTGCAGGGTATGAGGGCGATCTTCAGGCCGGTCAAATGAGCGAAACATGACTTTGATGAAGGGAACCCGGTCACGAATTGGTTTAATGTAAAAAATGAATTTGGCCACGGCAAAAAAGGCCCCCAGGGCATAAAGATCAAACGCTTCAATATGGGCATAGCCACGGTTTAAATAAATAGGGATAAAAAAAAGCAGGAAATGATTGATCTTCCGGGTATAATTGACTTTTACATTTTTATGTATCACCAGCAGCCCGTTTAGGTACTGGCTGAGGATCAACACTATCACATTGGAAGATTGGTTTAGCGCAAAACCAAAATCAAGTATTTTTTCCATAACACCTTACTTTCCGGGTCTCATTATTCCAGTAAATCAAATAAACAGGGGGGAATGGATACATAGATAGGCAATTATAAAAAATTTTTTATGGATCGCTATAAATATTTTAATCTAAACAGAATTAATAGCAAGCAAAACCGAACGTTTTTATGTAAACAATTTGTAAACTTTCATTCATTCATCATAACGGGAAGTTTATTTTTCAGCGTTTGACTATTTATGATGTGCGGAATTAATACAATTGCCAGGGTCCAATTTCAAACTTTACCTCCCCTTCCGGCAGGAGTTTAACCAGAAACAGCCAATTAATTAAGTTATTATATTTTAGGGAGGATTATTAGAAATGGCAGTAATGTATTACGACCAGGACGCAAATTTGAGCATTCTGAAAAACAAAAAGATCGCAGTGCTGGGGTACGGAAGCCAGGGACATGCCCAATCTCAAAATTTGAAAGACAGCGGGCTTGATGTAGTAGTCGGCCTGCACCCGGAAAGCAGGCGATGGAATAAAGTAAAAGAGGACGGCCTGGAAGTGGCGACCGTTAGCGACGCTTCAAAAGCAGCGGACATAATCCAGATCCTGATCGGGGACAACCACCAACCGGGTGTTTTCAAAGAATCGGTCCTGCCTCATTTAACCGAAGGAAAAGCCCTGGTAGCCTCCCACGGCTTTAATATTCTCTATAACCAGGTTATACCCCCTGAGGATATCGATGTTTTCATGGTGGCGCCGAAAAGTCCGGGACACCTGGTAAGGAGGCTTCACAAGGAAGGAGCCGGAGTCCCCGGACTGCTGGCCATTCACCAGGATTACACCGGCAAAGCAAAAGACCTGGCCCTGGCCTACGCCAAAGGAATTGGCTGTACAAGAGCGGGCGTTATTGAAACCACTTTCCAGGAAGAGACTGAAACCGACCTGTTCGGAGAACAGGTGATCCTCTGCGGCGGAACTTCAGCCCTGATCAAGGCCAGCTTCGATGCCCTGGTTGAAGCTGGTTACCAGCCCGAGATCGCCTATTTTGAATGCCTGCACGAACTAAAACTGATCGTCGACCTGATTTACGAAGGCGGGCTGGAAAGAATGCGTTACTCGGTGAGCGATACCGCCGAATACGGCGACCTGACCAGGGGACCCCGTATCGTCAACGACCAGGTTAAAGAAGAGATGAAAAAAATACTGGACGAAATCCAGAGCGGCCAGTTCGCCCTGGAATGGGTAGTCGAAAACCAGGCCAACCAGCCCAAATTCAAGGCTTTAAGAAAAAAAGAGGAAAACCACCGCATCGTAGAGGTAGGTAAAAAGCTGCGCAGGATGATGAAGTACATCGAGCAATAATCTTTTAGCAGATCTTCTTAATCCAGATCAGCTGTAATGCTTTCCAGCTCTTCAATGGAAACAGGACCGGATATCACTACCAGGGCCTGGTTTTGTTCATCTTCTTGCCAGGCCAGGCCCGGTTGACCGGCCGCTTCAAAGTAAGTATATCCGTCTATTTCTTCCACCTGTCGGGATTCAGCCTGGATGTGCTCTCCCAGGGCTTCTATGAAAGTGCCTGTTTCTTCCCGGTCATCCTTCGATTTTACCCACAACAGCTTTTCTTCATCCCCGTAATAGAGCGCCCCGTGATAATCCGGCCCATCACCGGCGCTTAAAAGAACCGCTTCTTCAAAAAACAGGCTGTCATTTAAGACTTCCTGCCACTGCGGCGGAGAAAGATCGGCTGTGGTTTCAAGCGGAGGTAGTTCGCTGACAACATCTTCTTCGGCAGCAACATCGACATTATCCGCTTCCTCTTCGGGGGCCTTCATATCTTCAACATCCAGGGCTTCCATTTCCTCATCGGCGGCCCTCATGGGTGCTTCTTCTTCAACCGCAGGGGTAGCAAAATCAGTTACCTGCATGATACCGACACTGCTTAAAACAATAACCAGGAGAGCTACTGCAGCAATGGCAGCATAGCGGGTCCAGCCAGAGAACCGCTCCTGCCGGCGCTTATCGTTTCCGCGCAAACCGGCTTCAATCCGGCGCCAGCTTTTATCGGCCGGGGGAGGTGTTACAGATTCAAAATCACGAACCAGGGCCTCGCGAATCAAATCATCGCTCAGTTGTTCAGGCTTGTTCTTCTCAGTCACTAGTCCCGCTCACCTCCTCTGTTCTTAAGACAAGCAGGATCGTCATTTAGTTCCAGGTCCCTGGCCAGCCTCTGTCGGGCCCGGTGCAGGCGCGACTTTACGGTGCCAGGGCTCAGTTTGAGCATGACCCCGATTTCTTCCACCCGCAGATCGTAATAATACTGCAGGACTATGACCTGGTAGTGGTCCGGGGGCAGATTTTTGATCGCCCTGCGAACGCGGTCCACTTCCAAACTGAGCAGTGCCGATTCCTCGGTATAATCCGCTTCCGAAGCACCGTCGGCAATAACTTCCTGGTCGGTGTAATTAATCCTTTTTTCCCGCTTCAGGTAATTACGGGCCAGGTTGGAAGTGATCACGGCCAGCCAGGCTCCGAATTTAGATTCATCATGAAGCTGGTGTATGTTCTGAAAAGCTTTAATAAAAGCATCCTGGGTAATATCTTCGGCATTTTCACGGCTGCGCAGGATATTGTAAGCTACGGCATATGTTTTTTTATAATAGGCTTCAAAAAGCAGGCGTTGCGAATCATTGTCATTTTTCCTGACTGCTTTTTTTAGTTCTTCAGGCTCCAAAGTATTCCCCCCGGTTACAGCTTCTCCTGGCAATAATATTTCGCCGGACAGGGCCTGATTCCTTTATTGGGAGACCGGCCTCACTGCGCTGCCGGCACCGGCTTTTCAGTTGTATAAACTTCCAACCCGGTTCCGTCGGTTTGGATTATTACCGCCCCGTGACAGTCGTTGCGGAAAACCTCCACCCCGGCCCCTTCCAGGGAATCGATTACAAAGGGGTGAGGGTGCCCGAAAGGGTTTGTCCCTACCTGGATAACGGCCAGGCGGGGTCTTACCTGCTCCAGGAATTCAGGCATTTGAGCCATGTAGCCACCATGGTGAGGAACCTGGAGGACCTCCGCCTCCAGATCAATCAAGCGTTTGAAAAGATCAATCACGGCCGGATCTTCAACGTCTCCCGTAAAAAGCATCCTGACCTGGCCGTAATTCAACCTGAACACAATCGAATTGTTATTGAGATCGCTTCCGGTGCCGCTAAACAATTTTGGAGGCGGCCCGTACATTTCCATTATCAGTCCGCCTGCACCACAGCTCCAGGTTTCGCCCGCTCCTGCCGGTTCAACCGGAATCCCTTCCGCTTCGGCCTGCAGGAGCAGTTCTTCATAATAAACCGACTCGCCCGGAACCGGGGAAACCAGGATCAAATCCATCTCCACTACCCCGATCAGGGGGATAAATCCTCCGAAATGGTCTTCGTGGGGATGGGTAATAACAGCCATGTCAATTTTATCGATCCTTTCCCGCCTCAACAACGGCAGCAGCACCCTTTCCCCTGTTTCCCCAGGGGCCCCGTAAAAAGGCAGCTCCCCGCCAGCATCAACCATGATTACCGCTCCGCAGGGCGCCTCGATCATTGCCGATGCGCCCTGGCCCACATCGATAAAGGTAACTTTCAGATCATTTGAAGGAGGGAAAATGATTCCCTTCCAGATCATTATAACCGCGGCAAAAAGGACAATTCCGTAAACAGCATTACCGCGAAAAGACGCCGCCGGATTGATCCCGGCCAGGGCTTTTATGGCATACCGGCAAAAACCGGGTTCCTGACTTCCGCGCTCTTTTTGCTTTTTCCACCGGTAATAAAAGATCAGGAAGGCGGCCAGAAAGCCGTAAAACAGGGCCAGCAAAAGGAAGCCAGGCGGCTGAAGGGCGATATAAAAACCGGGTAGGCTGCTCCACTCGACTATTCTTAGTATCAGTTCAAGCAGGGGGCGGGCCGCCCAGAGCAGGATTTCCCCCACCGGTTGAAACAGCAATCCGATTAAAGCTCCCGCCAGGCCCAACCCGATCATAAAAGCGGTGAGCGGCATTAAGAGCAGGTTAAAAATGATTGCTGCAGTGGGCAGGTGGTGAAAATAATAAACACATAAGGGCAAAACCCCGAGCTGGGCCGCCAGGACTACCGCCAGGGGGGAGCGTAAAAAAACGGGCAGGCCTGCAGACCCAAGCAAATGTTCCAGGGGACGGTAGGCGTAAATCAGGGTCAGGGTGGCGGCATAAGAGAGTTGAAAACCCGGCCCGAACAGGAACAACGGATTAACGGCCAGGGTGATTAAAGCGGCCAGAGACACTGCCGTGGGCAGATCGCGTTCCCGCTCCAGCAGCAGGGCTCCAAGGGTTATTGAAACCATCACTGCCGCCCTGAGGGCAGAAGGCCGCATCCCGGTCAGGTAGGCATAGCCCAGGACCAGGACTACGGCCAGAAGCAGGGGAAATCGCCCCCGCAGCCCCAACCGCCTCCATAAACCGGCAATCAGGGCGGCAACAAGGCCAACGTGGAGGCCGGAAACGGCCAGCAGGTGGCCGGCCCCGGCGCGCTGGAAGTTGTGCTCGACGGTTTCAGGAAGACGGTGCCCCTGCCCGAACAAAATGGCCGCCAAAAGATCGCCGGATGGTGAGGGAAGGCTAGAATTGATGACCTCAACCATACCGCCGCGAAGATTGATGGCACCTTCAGCTAAAAACCCTGTTTTTCCATGGCCCAGGTATTCAACCCGATCGGTGCGGGGATAAGCGATGGCTTCGATCCCCCGGCTTTTTAAGTAAAACCGGTAATCAAAACTGCCGGGGTTGCGCTGTCCGCGCGGCTCGACTATTGTAGCCCTCAGGCGCAAGCTGTCACCGTAACGGTATTTTATTTCATTCTCTCCATACAGTTTAACCAGCAAAGTTCCCCGGACGGCATGCCGTCCCTGCCCGGTTTCCACAGTTTCAACCTGCATAATGTAGGCATCGTGATCTTCAAAAAAATTCGGTTCTTCAGAAACAGTGCCTTCAATGTATGCCGGCATACCGGCATAATCGAGCAGACCGCCTGCAGGGTCCTGAACGGCATAAAAAAAAGCGGCCCCGCCACAAAGGGCTGCCACAACTAGAACGGCCAGTTTATAAAAACCGATCCGGCCAAAATATATAATGAAGGCCGAAAGAACAATTAATATTCCAGCCGGAAGCAAAGCCTCTTTCGGATTTTCAACCCCCTGTCGTACCGTGATGATCCCGGCAGTATAAAACAGGGTCAGCAGCACCATAAAGCGATCCGCCAGCTCGCGCCCGCCCTGCTTTAGAAGCTGCACTATTTGAAAACCCGCTCAAAGAGGCCAAAGGTTTTTTCCCGCTGTTCAGGAGAAGGAGCAGGGGTCAGGTAAGATACGGCGACCAGGGTTATTATAGCCAGGACAAAAGAGGGAAATACAGGCATGAACCCAAGTGTGGCCCATCCGGGTAGTACGCCGAGGTACCAGAGGTGAAGCATGATTGCCGGCAGGACCAGGGCGGCACAGGCACCCTGCCTGGTAGCCCGGGGCCAGTACAGGGCTCCGATCATAACCGGCAGCATAACCGAAAACCCGGAAAAAGCAAACCCGGCAATGCTCAGGATAGCCGCCGGGCGAATGAGGGCTATAAAGTATGCCACCGCGGCAAAAATCACCAGCAACATCCTGCCCCAGAGCACGGCCTGCCCGGATTCGATCCGCTTAAAGTGGGGCAAAAGATCATCGGTCACCAGGTGGGCTACGGATAAAAGCTGGGAATCAATCGAAGATTTTACGATGGCCAGGACAACCACCAGGCCCAGCACCATCCAGGTTGGGGTGAGAAACTGGTGTATTAAAAGGGGAACAATATTATCGGCTTCTTTACCCGTCAGGCCGGGCACGGCTACCGAACCCCACACTCCGAGCAGGGTAGAAACACCGAAAATTACGGCCAGGGCTATGGGGTAATAAAGACTGACCTGCTTTAAATTATTACTGCCCCTGGCAGCCAGGATCCGGGTGTAAATCTGGGGAAATACAACAACCGCGATCGAGTTGACAAACGAATAGCTGAACCAGTTTATCGGAGCCAGGTCTTCTGAAAGGGATCTTTCAAGCATAGCGGGATTGCTCTGCACAATATCGGCGGTTATCTCAGAAAACCCGCCTAAAGCCCGGGCCACTGCCGAAAGCAGGAATGCCGCCACCACCAGGAACAGGGTTCCCTGGAATACGTCGGTCCAGACAGTTCCCCGAAGGCCCGCGGGGAGAGTGTAGATAAGGGAAATACCGATCAAAACCATGGCGGAAACCCAGTAGGGGACCAGCCCTTCGGTTACGGTGGTAAAAGCCAAACTGCCCCCGATAATGCTAACCACCAGATAGGGCAGGGTATAGTATATAAGCAGGACCAGGAATAACAGGGAGATTAATTTGCTGTTAAAAATTCCGCCGAAAACCTGGGGCTGGGTCGCAAAACCATACTTTTTACCAAGGAGCCAGGAGCGGTAACCAACCAGGTAGTAGGTAAAAGGGGTAACAAAAATACTCCAGCCGATCACGTAACCGTAAGCTCCGTATCCGGTTTCATAAGAAAATCCGGCATGGCCGATGATCGTAAAGGCGGTAATATTGCTGGCAAAAAGGGCCATGAAAACAGCAATGCTGCCCAGGCCGCGGCCGGCCAGGAAATAATCTTCCCTGGTTTTCAGAGATACCCGGGCTCCGTATACACCAATCGCTACAAGGATGCACAGGTATGAAAGCAGTATCCCGATTCCGATAACATTGGTCATTGCCGGCGAATTGGCTCCTTTGCAGAGGCTTGATCAGTATTTATTATTCCGAACGTTTATCAGGCCCGGGTTGTTCAAACAGGTCATCGGGAGGATCCGGCCAGGCCAGGCCAATAACCAGCTTCATGGCCAGCACTGCCAGGATCGTATAACCGATATAGTACGAGTAGGCAAACGGCATGAACCCAAACAGCAGGGGCACGCGGCCATCCAGGTTCCACAACCAGAAGCTGTTGTGCAGCAAAAACATAATCAAGACAATCATGATAACCAGGCCCAGGCGTACTTTAAAACTCATCATCCTGTTTGCCTCCTAAAATAAAGCGCCGGTTAATACCAGCATAACATACTCCTGCTTATTCGACAGCTTTATAATTTTTCCTGCCTGCTGGTAAAAATCACCCCAAGAAAGCCCAGGTAAAATGAAGATGCCATTAAAATCAAACCTCCATCATACCTGGGCTTTCAAACCTCCGGGTAGCTGCCGTCATTAAAATTTTAATAACAGCAGCCAGGCTTCACACCATCCCGGTTTTAAAGTTCCGGTTAAGGCTATTCCAGCGACAGCTCTGTTCCCACCTTATTATTAAGGGCGCTGTCATAAATGGCCCGGGCGGCAACCACGTCGAGCGAACCCATACCCACGGTTTCATACACGGTCAGTCCGTCGCCCTTTTCGCGCCCGCTTTTTCTTTCCAGCAGTACTTCGCCAATTTCTCCCGTAATATCTTCTTTTCGGAGTTTCCCTTCCCCAATGGGGATAATTAAATCTCCCGATTCAGCCAGGGCTCCTTCAAAGTCATCGACGTATAGCTTGTCCGCTTTCAGCATCACTTCAGCATCTATTTCCTGCATCTGGGGCGTAAAGGCGCCCACGGCATTGACATGAACTTCTTTTTCTCCCAGGTCTGAGTATGAGAAAACCGGCTTCTTTGAAGTAGTGCAGGTGGTGATAACCTGCGCTTCTTTTACCGCTTCGGCTGCAGATGAAGCCACCTCGAAGCGCACCCCGGTAAAATCTTTTTCCAACTGGCCCTTAAAGGCCTCGGCCTTGTCCCGGTCAATGTCAAAAATCCGGTATTCTTTAATCCCCGGCGCGGCGGTTAAAACCGCCCATAGCTGCATATAGGCCTGGGCTCCGGTGCCGATGATGGCTGCCCGGGAAGCGTCACTGGGGGCCAGCTGCCGGGTAGCCACCCCGCTTGAAGCTCCTGTCCGGAGCTTGGTCACATAAGAGGCTTCCATGACCGATATGGGGGTGCCCGTTTCTCCGTCAAAAAGCTGGACCGTGCCCTGGATCATCGGCAGGTTTTTTTGGGGGTTGTCATGATAAACTGTAACTGTCTTGATCCCCATGGCTTTAATCGGCTCCACCCAGCTGGGCATAAACAGCCCGATTCCGTTAACCGCATCCAAATCCAGGTGAGTCCTCACCGGGGTCTTGGTCTTGCCCTCGGAATGGAGCCGGAAGGCGGTTTCAAGCGCATCTATGGTCCTCTTCATGTCAATGGCCGTCTTAATGTCGCTTTCCGATAAAAATAGCATCATATCACCTCTCCCTTTTTAATGCTAATACTTATTTAATTGAATAACAACAGAAATTTGAGCCCCGGGATAAAAGGATTATCTAATCTTTGCTCCTTAATAAGCGCGTATATACATTATACTGCAGTCTTGTAATCAAAAATAAGGGGCAGCCGGGACCGGCGGAAGTAATGTTTCTTTTCTGCCACCGGTTTATATCGCAAAGCTGCCCCTTTTGTTTAAAGCGGCGGAACTGACCTGATTGCAGGGCAGCTCCGGCCTGTTTGATACGCTTATTTAATGCGGAACTGTATTACTTATTTTTCTACCTTTAACCTGCTCTTCTTTATGCTTCATCGGCCAACCGGTTCCAGCGGATGGCGCTTCAGGCTCCTCCTGATCAGCTTACCTCCCTTCTCCTGGCTTCTTCAGGCAGGTTCTTCCAGTTAAGCATTCTCGGGACAAACTGGATGAAGGACAGGATCAGCAGAATCAGGCACAGCGAAAGAATGACCAGGCCATACCACTGGGCATCGATTACATAACGATACAGGTAGTAGATTAAAGCAACTACGGTGGTTATCGTCATAAATCCGCCGGGAATAGCGATCCAGAAGATGAATTTCCCGTCAATAGGCTTTTCCTGCTCGGCAGTATAGAGCGTGATCATCATGTAGGAATAGACGATAACGAACAGGTTCATGGCCACGTAACCGGCCCACATAGCCATAAAGTCCGTATAGGTGGCAATGAGCCAGCCAACGAAGGCAATAGCAAAGGTGGACGGCCAAACCCGGTGGACCTGGAAAGTTTTCAGACCCGGAAATTCTTCGGCCATCTCCTGGAGCAGGTAACGTCCGGCCCGGGCATAAGAGTCCATGGTCGTCATCACGAAAGCAGAAAGGATCAGGGCCCCAAAGGTGGTCCCGATAATTTCCGGCAGCCCTATAAAGCCCACTGCATGCGCATAGGCACCTGTAAAAGCAGGACCCGGATCAGGCACCACTTCGGCGATAAAAGTATCGAAGCTGTAGTAGGTGGCTATCAGGCAGATCGCCATCAGGGCAATCACGGTTTCGCCCTTAGTGCCAAGCGAAGCAATCCAGTAAGTATCCCCTTCATTTTGCACCTGCTTGGAGGTGGTTCCCATGGAAATCAGGGAGTGGGTTGCCGCCACCGCCCCGCAGGTTACCATGATGAAAATACCGGGATAAAGCCAGCCGGCCGGGCTATCCCATGCAGCGAAAGCGGGCATTGTAAACGAAGGCATGCCCACGATCAGGGCAATGGTCCCGACCGTAAGGCCGACAATCAGGATTACCGTGTTCAAGAAATCCCTGGGCTGCAAAAGCGACCAGACCGGCAGCCCGGTAGCAAAAAAGGTATAAACCACAAATGCAATTAGCCAGTATTCCCACGTCCACTGAACGGGAGCCACCTGGCCGATATAAATGGTAACGCCCCATAAAATTGCGAAAACAATTGAGGTCAAAGCCAGGTGGGCACCCTTGATGTAGCGCAGGTAACCGAATATCATAGCTAAAGGAATAAGGGCGACTGTTGGAATAACCGCTGTAGGAGTGGCTTCCAGGGTCGTAGAAATAACAAAAGCAAAAATAGCGTATACCAGGATACAGAAAAAGACAAGAATAAGGTTCAGGTAGGTTCCTGTCGCCCTGCCCACCTTTTCAACCACTACTGAACCCAGGTTTTTAGCCTTATGGCGCATTGATATCAGGATGTGCATGTACTCCGTAAAACCGCCCAGCCAGTGTACCCCGATCAGCATCCAGAGCAGGACCGGAAGCCAGCCCCACTGCATCCCGGCAATAGCAGATAACACCGGGGAAAGGCCGGCAATAGACATGTAATAGTGGCCCAGAGCAACGGCCCGGTCGGAAGGGACATAATCTACATCATCTCTCATTGCCACAGCCGGTGTTTGTCGGCTTTGATCAGGAGGATGGAGGCTCTGGGTCGGTGTCCTTAACACATGGTGGCCCAGGACTAGTAGTAAATAACCGCCACCTAGGAATATTAAGGGATTCATAAATTAACACTCCTTTTGCTATTTTTTTTGAAGTCACTTTCGATTTGTTTCTTTTGCTTTACCTGTTACTGCCTGTTTCTATTTATCACCCCCTTATTTGATACCTGGAAAGCCGGCTACAAACGCCGGATCTACTTTTCATCCAGGTGCGGGTAGCGATAATTCTTCGGAGGAACAAGATTCTCCTTGATCGAGCGCGGCGAAATCCAGCGGACCATATTCCACATCGCTCCCGCCTTATCGTTGGTGCCTGAAGCCCTGGCACCGCCAAAGGGTTGCTGTCCCACTACCGCCGCGGTAGGCTTGTCGTTCAAATAGAAGTTGCCCGCGGCATGGGTCAGGATATCTTCCCCCTTTGACAGCGCGTCCCTATCTTTGGCCATCACACTGCCTGTCAGGCCGTAGGGGGAAGTTTCGTTGCAAAGGTGCAGGATCTTTTCGTATTCGCCATCGGGATAGATGTATATCGTCAGCACCGGCCCGAAGATCTCTTCTTCCATGGTCTTAAAGCGCGGGTTGGTGGTCAGGATCAGGGTCGGACGGATAAAGTAACCGGTAGAGTCATCACACTGCCCGCCTGCTAATATCTCGGCTTCATCGGAATCTTTGGCATAGTCTATATAGCCCTTGATTTTATCGTAGGCAGCCCGGTCGATCACCGCACTGAGGTAGTTGGTAAAGTCTTCAACATCGCCGACTTTAATCTTCTCCGTGGTCGAAATCAGGTCGTCTTTCAGTTTCTGCCACAGGCTTTCCGGGATATAAGCGCGGCTGGCTGCAGAGCATTTCTGGCCCTGGTATTCAAAAGCCCCTCTGACCAGGGCGGTGACCACTTCGTCTTTGTCAGCGCTGGGATGGGCCACCACAAAGTCCTTGCCCCCGGTCTCCCCTACTATCCGTGGATAGGCTTTGTAATTATCTATGTTCTCACCGATGATCTTCCACATTCGGCGGAAAGTCCCCACAGAACCGGTAAAGTGAAGCCCGGCCAGGTCAGGGTGCTTTAAAACATAGTCGCCAATCTCTTCCCCGGAACCGGGAATGAAGTTGATCACCCCGGCGGGAAGACCTGCTTCTTGCAGGATCCTCATCACAACGTAGTTCGAATATACCGCTGTAGAGGCAGGCTTCCAGAGCACCGTGTTGCCGGTCATGGCCGGCGCCGCCGGCAGGTTGCCCCCGATAGCCGTAAAGTTAAAGGGCGATACCGCAAAGACAAAACCTTCCAGCGGACGGTATTCCACCTGGTTGACAACCGTGCGCAGGGAATCGGGCTGATCCTTATAAATCTCATTTAAGTAGTAAACATTAAATTGGTAAAAATCCACCAGCTCGCAGACCGCCTCTATCTCCGATTGAAAGACATCTTTGCCCTGCCCCAGCATCGTCGCCACGTTGATCGTAAACCGGTAGGGACCTGCTATCTTGGCCGCCGCCTTGCGGAAGATTGTAGCCCGCTTGTCCCAGGGCATCCGCTCCCAGGCATGCTTGGCCTCTTTAGATGCCTCAACCGCCTGGTCCACTTCCGCTTTGCCAGCCTTGTGGTAGCGGGCAATCACTTTACTGTGATTGTGGGGCATCCGCACTTCGCCCATATTGCCAGTCTTCACTTCACGACCGCCGATGATCAGGGGAATCTCTGTAACTTCTGAAGAAAGTTCCTTGAGCTTCATTTTCACTTCTTCTTTCTCTTTACTGCCGGGACCATACATATACGGCGCCTCGTTAACCGGGCGCACAAATTCAAAGACTCTGTTGTTCGGCATCGAAATCACTCCTTCTTCTCCAGTTAATATACAGTTTTTGGACATCTTTGTTTAGAATAAAGCCAGGATAAAACGCGTACTTTCAGGAAAAATATAAGAACGGCTAAGAAAATGCTGAAAAAAGGATAAATTGTTTCATCCCCATTTTGTTGTTGTAAATAAGCATTCGGTATGAATTGTTAAATTCCTGCTCCCAGTTTGGCCAGATTTGTATAACTATACCGCTTTGATTATAAGCAGCATCCAGCCTCAAATCAATTCGCTTTCATCATCATATTTCGGCGTCACAGGTAAACAAGAAAGGCCGGTAACTGTTTGTAAAATGTGAGATTCAAAACCTGCCAGTTTTCTTTTAGTCCCGGCCTTTCAGGAATCCTGTTACTCAAACACAATCAAGTTACTTTTATTCACGCGGCCTGCCTTCTTCGTCCCAACCGTGCAATTCATAATATTCGCGGAGCATGATGGCCAGGTTGTCGGGATTGACCACGAGATTTTTCTCAGGGCCAATCGGGTCATTGAAAAGGCGCGGAGGCAAGCTGTCATCTTCCCTGGTCCACCCTTCACGCATATTAAATTTCTTGGCCAGGGTGGTAACGCTGCGGCCTATATCAAAGAGCTGATCCTTGTTCAGGTCCATGCCGGTAGCAAGTTTGATGATCTGCTGCATCCCTTCCCATCCAATAAATTGCTGATAAAAACGGCATAAAATTAAGCAGTCTTCCAGGGCGTTCCTGCTTTCATAGTCGATAAAGAGCCTGGCCTTGCCCTCGACCATGTCCTTGGGGATTTCCCCCTTTAATTCGCCCATGTAGAAGCTGGAGCGGAGGTGGCAGCCGCCGCGGTTGGATACCGCGTAGCCAAGGCTCATACCGGGCAGGGCCCGGGGATCATAGCCGGCAGGTTCCATACCCTTGGCATGGACGGCGATATCTTCCAGCCCCAGTTCTTTCGAAGCGTACTTTATACCTTGCGAAAGCAATTCGCCGACCCCTTCCTTGTAGGCAATCTGATGGAAAAGCCTGGCGATGCCGTCGACATCACCGTAATCGGGCATATCGCTGAGCTTACCTCTTTTACCCGCCTCAATGGCAAAAGCAACCATATTGCCGCCTGAAATTGTATCCAGACCCAGCCTGTCGCAGACATCATTTAAATAAACTACTTCTTCAATCGGGTGAACGCATAGAAGTCCACCGATAGCATAAAGGGTTTCATATTCCGGTCCTTCCAGCTCCAGCCCCTTGTGGCGGCCCTGGGTGACCTTGCTTAATTTTCCGCAGGTCATAAAACAGCGGTGGCAGCCCTTGGGCTTGACCTCCATCCTGGAGCGCATGGCATCGGTACTGATTTCTTCCCACTTTTCAAAGCTTCCCTCAGCCCAGTAACGGGTGGGAAATGCCCACTGTTCGTTGGTTGTAGTAACCATATAGGGAGTGCCCTTTTCTTTCATGTTTTTGGTTCGATCGGTATTTTTACATTCTTTAATCATGTTCTTCGCATAGTCTTTGAGACCCTCTTCATCGGCCAGGGGAGCTTTCTGATTACCGCTGAAGACGATTCCTTTCAATTTCTTGGATCCCATCACCGTACCCATGCCGGACCGGCCTGCCGAGCGCCAGTGGTTATTCTTGATGCAGGCAAATTTGACCAGATTTTCTCCGGCCGGCCCGATAGAAACAGCCTGGGCCCCTTTAACATTAACCTTTTCCAGCAGGGCGTCCTCGGCCTCGTAACTTTCCTTGCCCCACAAATCGGAGGCGTCTTCGAAGTTAACACCCTGATCGGAAACATGCAGGTAGAGCGGCTTTTCCGAAGCTCCTTCGATCATAATGGCGTCATAACCGGTACTCTTCATGGGTGCCGCCGTGTAACCACCCGAATAAGATTCGCCAAAAAACCCGGTCAAAGGCGATTTGGCAAAAACGCCATGCCTACCTGCTGCGGAAACGGTAGTTCCCGTGGCCGGACCGGTGGCAAAAATCAGCTTGTTGTCGGCCGACAGGGGATCAATATTGGCCTCCATATAATTAAGCATCAGATATGCGGCCAGTCCCTTGCCGCCCAGGTATTTTCTTTGAATATCCTCGGGAATGGCTTCTTCTTTCACTTCCTGTTTTGTTAAATCAATCCGTAAAACCTTTCCAAACATGCTGTCCATTTTCTGTTCAACCTCCGTTTTAGTTAAAATGTTGAGTAAGCTGTCCCATCACATTTATTTGTTATATAAGTTCCGGTTCAATGATAACATTTAACCGGCACCCAGGCCAAATTGTGCGGTAAAAGCAATCACTACCCGAGCACTTTGCCGATTTTTTCAGCAGCATATTCCAGCTCTTCCAGGGTCGTAGCGTAAGCAAGGCGAATAAAACCTTCACCGCCAACCCCGAAAGCCGGGCCGGGAACCGTGGCCACCCCTTCATCAAGCAGGCGGTCAACGGCTTCCTGGGAAGTATAACCCGCCGGCCTGAGATCCAGGAAAAAGTAAAAGGCCCCGTCCGGTTTCACCGGTACCAATTTTGAGCTGATGTTATTTAAAAGAAACTTCCTTCGTTCAGCCAAAGTAGATGCCATCTCCCTGACACAGTCCTGGGACTCATTGAGAGCGGCGGCACCGGCAGCCTGCACAAAAGACGTGGAAGAACCGACCACGTACTGGTGCACCCGCACCATGGAACTGATCAGGTTTTGGGGGGCAACTATATAGCCCAGCCTCCATCCGGTCATAGAATAAGTCTTGGAAAAAGAATTAGCCAGGATGGTCCGTTCCTGCATCCCGGGCAGGGTGGAAATACTGACATGCTCCCCTTCGAACACCATCTGATCATAAACCTCGTCGCTCAGGACCAGGAAATCATGCCGCCGGGCCAGGTCGGCCACCCCTTCCAGGGTTTCTTTGCTTAAAACCGTGCCGGTAGGGTTATGGGGGGAGATGATAACCACGATCTTGGTCCGCGGGGTAATTTTTTTCTCCAGTTCTTCCAGGTTGATCTGAAAGCCCTCTTCGGCTTTCATCTCCAGGGGTACCGGAATCCCCCCAAAAAACCGTGGAGCATTAAGGTAGCTGACAAATGTTGGGGTCGGAACGATGACTTCATCGCCCTGATCCAGAAAGGCTCCCATGGCCAGTAAGGCTCCCTGGGTTGCTCCCATGGTGGCAATAATTTCTTTGTCTGAATAATTTAAGCCCAGCTGCCTGTGCAGGTGGTTCTTTACGGCTTCCCTAAATACGGGCAGGCCCAGGTTGGGAGTGTAATGGACCAGGCCTTCGTCCAGGGCCTTTTTAGCTGCATCTTTAATGTGCTGGGGCGTATCAAAATCAAGCCTCCCCAGCTCGAGGTGGACAACTTTTTTACCTTCTGCCTCCAGCTGGTTGGCCTTATCAAAAATGGCCCTGATGCCTGAAAATCCAATATGATCAAGCGCAGAAGATGTAAAATCTTTCATTTTTCAAAACCTCCTGTTAAAATTATAATCTTAGTCCGGGTGCCTGAAATAAATCCGGACAGGAAAAATCCGCACACTTTATTGCGGATTTAAAAGAGACAAATTAATGTCTGTCACTGGTTTTGATCCGGTTCGATAATTACTTCCCGGGCGGCGCGGATCTCGCCTCCAACCTCCACAGAAATTTTGTACATTCCCGGCTCTCCAAACCAAATCATGTCGGCCACCTGGTCCCACTCCGGATCGACATCATAAGTGTTCTCAGCTTTTACTTCCTCCGTATCGCTAAATATCAGCTCAACCTTTACCTCTTCAACACCGAAAGGCTCATTGTTGTCAAAGGAAAAATAGAAGTCTTCGTCGGCTTTAAATGTAGTCTGCGGGGAAATAATTCTTTTATCATCATCGATTTCGTAACCTGTCTCCAGGACGGAACTGCCCACCGATGTACTTTCCGGGGTTCGTTCCGGCTCCTCCTCTTCCTCACATGAAACACAAAACAGAATGACCGGAATCAAAAGTAACACCAACCACCCATTCTGTTTTAGCATCTGTCGTAAAACCCCTTTCATCTGCCGCAATTACCTCTTTAATTTTGTCCTGATTTATATTATTCTTCACATAGCCGGCTATTCCTTCCCGGAGCAGGTTGCAATTTGGCCAAATATGAAGGCCCTGTTTTCGCCACGCGGTATAAAGATTGCCGAAAGTAACCAAACCTCAGTGAAGGATTACCCGGTTTAATGTAGAATTTAACTTTGGCATTTGACATTAAAGACAGGAGGATCTACTGGCAATATGAATTTATCAGTAAGAAAAATTGTAATTTCAGGTATCCTGGGCGCGATCGCGATTTTGCTGGGAGTTACCAGGCTGGGGTTTATACCAGTCCCCACCCCGGCCGGTCATGCCACTATTATGCACATCCCTGTGATCCTGGGAGGTGTTTTGGAAGGGCCGGTGGTCGGCTTGATTACCGGAGCCATCTTTGGACTGTTTAGTTTTCTGCAGCCCGGGGCTCCTTTTTTTGCCGATCCCCTGGTTTCCATATTCCCCCGTCTTTTTATCGGTGTTGTCTCCTATTTTGTATACTTTTTAAGCAAAAAAGCACTATACTTAACAGCACGGCCTGCTTTAAGCACCGGCCCAGGAGAAGACGCTTCGCCGGGCTCCACCAGGCCTATTTCAAAATTAAGCAGGATCCTCCCCTGTCTGTTTGCCGGCGCCTTTGGCTCCGCCACCAACACAATCCTGGTTATGAGCATGATCACCTGGAGGGGCTATTTACCTTCCGAAGTTTCAATCTCCATCGGAGTCCTGCATGGTGTTCCCGAGTTAATCGTAGCCGCTATTTTAACGGTTATCCTGGTTCAGGGCATCCAGAGAATCCGTCCTTCAGAAGATTGAACCCGGGTATTGGAGTTGTTAACCATTGCACAAGCTGATCGAAACAAACGGCCTGACTTATTATTACCGCAAAGGGACCAGGGATGAAGTAAAAGCCCTTGACAGCGTAAACATGGCTGTTTACAAAGGCGAGATGCTTTCTATCACCGGCCAAAACGGCTCGGGAAAGTCAACCCTGGCCAGGCATTTCAATGCCCTGCTCAAACCCGGTCAGGGCAGTATTTTAATCAAAGGCCTGTCTACCGCTAATAAGGACAGCATCTCTGAAATTCGCAAAATCATTGGTATGGTGTTCCAAAACCCCGACAACCAGCTGGTCAGCAGTATCGTGGAAGAAGACATCGCCTTCGGGCCGGAAAACCTGGGCCTGCCCCAGGCAGAAATAATTGACCGGGTCGACTGGGCGCTTGAAACTCTTAACCTTGAAGATCTGCGCCGGGAACCTCCCCACAACCTCTCTGAAGGGCAAAAACAACAGGTGGCCATCGCCGGTGTGCTGGCCATGAAGCCGGAATGCATTGTTTTGGATGAGCCAACGGCCCACCTGGATCCCCGCGGACGTCGAGAAGTAATGGAAAGCGCCATCCGCCTGAACAGGGAAGAGGGCATCACCATTGTCCTGTTAACCCATTTTATGAGCGAAGTGGTTCACTGCGACCGGATGCTGGTCATGGAAGGCGGAGCAATTAAAATGGAGGGTTCACCGGAGAAAGTTTTCCGGCAAAGCGCTGAGATAAAAAGTGCGGGCCTCGATTTTCCCGTCGCTTCGCAGGTTGCCGAGGGACTGCGCCGGGAAGGATTTAAAATAAAACCGGACATTGTTCGCACCGAGGAGTTAATCGACTGTTTATGTCAATTGAAGTCGTAAATTTAAGCCACAGCTACAAAGAAGGGACCCCTTTTGAAAAACAGGTCCTGTTTGAGATCAACCTGTCCGTTGGCGAAGGAGAATTCGTCGGCATTATCGGTCCAACCAGGTCGGGCAAAACCACCCTGGCCCAGCATTTTAACGCCCTGCATATTCCCCGCCGGGGCAAAGTGCTGATCGACGGCCTTGACACAAAAGATAAGCGGGCTGACCTGGTAAAAATCCGCCACCGGGTCGGTTATGTTTTTCAGAATCCAGAATACCAGCTATTTGCCCCCACGGTGGGAGAAGATATCGCCTTCGGCCCGCTGAACCAGAAACTATCCCGGGAGGAGGTAGATGAACGGGTACGGGAAGCCATGGCCCAGGTCGGCTTAGATTACCGGGCCCTGCGTGATCGCGACATTTTCGCCCTTAGCGGCGGTCAAAAAAGGCGGGCCGCCATAGCGGGAGTTTTGGCCTGCAAACCAGGAGTGCTGGTACTGGATGATATTACCGCCGGCCTTGACCCCCGCGGCCGGGAAGAAATATTGTCCGTAATCAAGGAGCTCCATCACCGGCAAAACCTGACCACCATTTTTATTAGCAACAGCATGGATGAAGTGGCCGCCATGGCTGAAAGGATTATTGTCATCGACAGGGGCAGGGTAATCATGGATGACTCCACCAGGAACGTATTTGCCCGCTTCAAAGAGCTGCGGGACATTGGCCTGGAGCTGCCTGAAGTCACCGTTCTGATTGACAGGCTGCGTACGGCCGGTTTTAACCTGCCGGCCGGGGTTTTAAACGTCAGCGAAGCCCTTACTTCTATCTCTGCAGCGCTAAGGGAACTGGAGGCGCAAAAATAGTGGAACTGACCAAAAATATAACCCTTGGGGTTTACCTGCCGGGCAAAAGCAGCATCCACAATCTTGATCCCCGGACGAAAATAATCACCGCCACCATAATGATCGTCCTGCTGTTAATATCCCGATCCTACGCCGCCTTTGCCCTTTCAGCCCTGTTTGTTGGATTCCTGATCACCCTGTCCGGTGTTCCGGCCGGTTATGCCATGCGCGGTTTAAAACCGATGCTGCCGGTCCTGGCTATAATGTGGGTTTTTCAGCTTTTCCTGTTCAAAGCCCCTGATACCACCATATATTTTCACTGGTGGATTTTTGAAGCAACCGCAGCGGGACTGCACATGGGCAACCTGATCATTTTAAGGGTGCTGTTCCTGTTTACGGTTACCACCTTTCTGACCTTGACCACTTCCGTGGTCAGCCTGACCGACGGTCTGGAAAGCCTGCTTAAGCCGCTGCGGGCAATCGGCATCCCTTCCCAGGAACTGGTAATGACGCTGGTCATCGCCCTCCGCTTTGTCCTGATCCTGGCCGAAGAGCTGGAAAAGATCATCAAGGCCCAGATGGCCCGGGGAGTTGCTTTCGACCGGGGCAACTTCATCCAAAAAACCAGGAAAATATTCCCGGTTTTTCTGCCCCTGTTTATCGGGGCCTTTAAAAGAGCCGAAGAATTAATCGTGGCCATGGACGCCCGCAGTTACACGGGAGGAAAAGGGAGAACCAAGATGAAAACCCTGCACATGGGCAGGGTTGATCTTGAAGCGGCTGCGGCAATGATTGTTTACGGCGGCCTGCTGATCTATATAATTATTTTTACAGAACCGATGATTTAAAAAAAGCAGGGCTTCTGTCCTGAGCGTGAATAATTTATATCGGGTATCCGAAAGAGGTGCCCACAGCCAGGGCCGCTCTGACCTGATCTCTGGCGGGGTCGACCCGCTTTGTCCCCCCCACTGCCTCTTCCAGGGGCACAGATTCAATATTGTGGCCCCTGAGACAGACCATCTCGTCATATTTTTCTTCCCGGAACAGCTCCACTGCTTTCACTCCAAAACGGGTAGCCAGGACCCGGTCATAAGAAGTGGGGCTGCCCCCGCGCTGTATATGGCCGAGCACAGTAGCCCGGCTTTCCATATCAGTCTTGTTTTCAATTTCCCGGGCAATGGTCGAGCTGACCCCGCCCAGCCTTTTTACATCACCCCTGGTCTGGTACATGGGTTCTCCCCCTTCCGGGTAAGCGCCTTCAGCCACCACGATGATGCTGAATTTTTTGCCCCGGTGGTGGCGCTCCCTGATTTTATCCACAATATACTGGTATTCAAAGGGGATCTCAGGGATCAGGATAATGTCGCCACCGCCGGCCATCCCGGCCTGGAGGGCAATCCATCCCGCGTGGCGGCCCATTACTTCCACCACCATGACCCGGTGATGCGATTCGGCAGTGGTGTGTATTTTATCAATAGCTTCTGTAGCGGTGGTCACCGCCGAGTCGAATCCAAAAGTTACATCCGTGGCAGGCAGATCGTTGTCAATCGTTTTCGGGATCCCGATTACAGGAACACCCAGCTTGCTGAAGCGGTGGGCAAGGAGCAAACTCCCGTCACCCCCGATAATCACCAGGCATTCAATACCCCACTTTTCCAGGTTTTTCACGGCATCCCCGGAGCGGTCATTATCGGTTTCCCGGTAATCGGACGACCCGCCGGGGCGAAAGTCAAAGGGATTGTCGCGGTTGGAGGTGCCCAGGATGGTTCCCCCGCGGTTGAGAATTCCCGAAACGGCCAAATCGTCAAGCAGGGAGGCATCATTTTCAACCAGCCCCCTGAAACCGTTATTAAACCCGACCACTTCCATGTTGTAATTATAGGTAGCCCCTTTAACCACGGCCCTGATTACGGCATTCAAACCGGGGCAATCCCCACCGCCGGTCAGCAGGCCCAACCTGCGCACCCCGGGGTTTTTGGCAGGAAGCTCCTTGCCGCCCGGTTGCGTCCTGGAATTAATAACGCCGGACTTCTCCGGGTCGAGTTTGCCGCCTGCTTCAGAATTGTCTTCCCTGCCGGGAGAACCGTTTTCTTTTGCAGAAACAATGGCCCCACGGGCCAGGTGGTCACAGCGCTGGTTTAGGCGATCGGTGCTGTGGCCCTTAACCTTTATCCACTCCACGGTATTCGCCATAGATAGTTCCAGGAGCTCACTCCACAGGTCCCGGTTCTCCACAGGCTGGCCCTTCCCGGTCAGCCAGCCGTTTTTCTGCCACCGATCGATCCAGCCCTGGTTGAAGCAGTTGACAAGGTAGGCGCTATCGCTGAACAGCCTGACCCTGCTCCCGGACGGAACCATGCGCAAAGCTTCCACGGCCGCCTTTAGTTCCATACGCTGGTTGGTGGTCCTTTCTTCATGGCCGCTGATTTCCCGGACCCGGTCGCACTCCATGATTACGGCCGCCCATCCGCCCGGGCCGGGATTGCCGGCACAGGCTCCATCGGTATAAATATCAAATTCGCTCGTTGACAAGGGCTTTGCCCTCCCGTCTTTATCCAACCTGTTTTATTAAGAAGTAAGGCGCGATAAATCAGAAAGGATCTCTTCCAGCTCTTCGATCTTGCCGCCGTAACCGGACCAGTTGCCTTCCTGCTGGTATTCAACAGCCTGGTCGTAGGTTTCCCGGGCCCGCCTGATCAAATCGGCCAGTTCCCCATCTATATCAATGGGGATATCAGCCACAGGTTCATCAAGGTCAAAATCCTCGGGTAGATCTTCGGCCGGGATTTCAGCGGGCAGCTCGTCCCTCTCACCAAAGACCTGGACTAAAGCTTCATCAAGGCTGTGACCCATGACTACGGTTTCCTCAAAGCTGACAATAACCCGGGCCAGCTCCGGCAACCCCCCGTCATCGGCTTGCAGGAAAATCGGTTCTACGTAGAGCAGGGCATCGTTAATCGGCAGGACCAGCAGGTTGCCGCGGATAACCCGGGAACCGACCTGCCCCCAGAGAGTGAACTGTTCCGATATATCGGTATCCTGGTCAATCCGGTTCTCAACCTGCCTGGGTCCCAGAATTACGCGTTCCTTGGGAAAAAGGAACAGTTCCACATTCCCATAGTGGGGCTGGTCACAGCGGGCCACCATCCAGGCAATAACGTTGTTCCTCTTGTCGGGCGTAAAGGGCAGGATCAGGACGTATTCCGGCTCGTCGTAACCGGGAAGCTGCAGTATGGTGTAGTAAGGTTCCATTAGCTGTTCCTGGCCGAAAGACTGCTCAAAGGGAATCGCCCAGAGGTCCTCGCGGCTGTAAAACTGGTTGGCATCGGTGATGTGATAAAGCTGCAGCATCTCGGACTGGAGGGTAAACAGCCCTTCAGGGTAACGAATATTGTCCATCAGCCCTTCCGGCATTTCATCCATGGCGCTGAACATCTCGGGGAAAATACTTTTATAGGTCTGCACCAGGGGATCGTCGGGATCGCTGACGTAAAATTCAACATCGCCGTTGTAGGCATCGATGACCACCTTGACCGAATTGCGGATATAGTTAATGCCATCACGCGGATCTGAGTAGGGGTAACGGTCGGTCACCGTGTAGGCATCCTGGATCCAGAACAGGCGCCCCCCGTTAACCACGATATAAGGATCTTCGTCGTAGCGAAGGAAGGGAGCGATCTTGCGCACCCGCTCATGGATGTTGCGGTCGAATACAAGGCGGCTGTCATTGTTAAGTTCATTTGAAATCAGGATCCGGTATTCCCCGAACCTTAAGGCCATCATAGCCCGGCGGAAAATTGAATTTAAGAGGATCCCGCCATCGCCGTCATAGTAAATAAATTCATTTTCGTCACCGGCAGTAGCGTAATGGAATTCCGGCGTTTCCGTATTAACGATGATATAATCATCGGTAAGTTCGCCAAAATAAATGGAAGGATTGTCGATCTCCACGTCGCCGGTGGGGGGGATATCGCCCAGGAAATAACGGGGCAGCCCTTCCGGACTGACTTCGTTGACCGGGCTCATAGCTACACCGTAACCGTGGGTGTACTGCAGGCGAAGGTTGACCCAGGTCTGGGCCCTTTCGGCCAACCTGCTCTTGTCCAGCTCCCTGGCGGCCACCATCACCTGCCGGTATTCATCATTGACCGTGTAGCGATCAATGTCGACATCGACAAAGCGGTAGTAGGGCCGAATGGCCTGAAGTTCGTTAAAGGTGGTTAAAAGCGGCCGGTGATCCCAGAGGCGCACATTTTTGATCGTGCCTTCATTGGCCCGCAAATCATCCCAGTTTAAATCCTGGGAAGCCTCGTAACGGCGCGAGTCAAATTGATCGATACCGTAAGCGGCGCGGGTAAATTCGATATTATGCTCCAGGTATTCGCGTTCGTAGCTGAATTCGCTGGGCTCGACCACAAAATTTTGGATGGCGGCCGGGTAAGCCCATCCTCCCAGGAGCGAAACCCCGATTAAAACCATGATCCCGTAAATAAAAAAGCGGAACCGGCGCAGGAAAATGTTGGCCGCAAAAAACAGGGCAATTACCCCGGCCAGTACCATCAGGATCATTAAAACGGTGTAATTGGCGTTAAGATCGGTGTATCCGGCGCCGTAAACCACCCCCCGCTCCGACAGGAGCAGTTCAAGCTGGCTCAGCCTGTAATCCCAGGCCTTCAGGCCGAAAATAAGGGCCAGGAGCACGGCCAGGTGGCTGACTCCCCTTGAGGGAGGCAGGATCCAGTTTTGTTTACCCTGGGAAGTGGGGTTTAACATCATATAAATACCGCCGACGATCACCAGGGCAATCACCAGGCTCAGCATCAAAAACTCGTATATAAAGCGGTAAAAAGGGAGGCCGAAAACATAGAACGACACGTCGGCTCCAAATACGGGGTCGCCGACTCCAAAGGAAACCTGGTTGAAATAGCGGAGCACATCCATCCAGGCACCTCCCACATACCCGGAAAAAACAAAAGCTAAAACCGCCGAGGCTCCTGCAAAGTACATCGCCAGGCGGCGCGGGGTAAAAAATCGCATTGCCCCCGAAGCCATTAATTTTTCCCTTAAAGCAAGGTTGGGGAAACTTAGAATATAGCGCCTGGTGAACATCAGATTGGCAAAAAGAAATGCAAACAGGAATACAAAAGCGCCAACCCTCATTCCCCAGCGGGTCAGGTACTGGGTCCAGAAAACCTGTTCCAGGTTCAACTCGGTAAACCAGAGCAGATCAAGATAAAAAGTAGTTCCGGCCAGCAGAAATGACCCCAAAATTATCACGGCAACAACAATTATAAAAAAACGACTGCGCACAACAAGCCCTCCCGACAAAATAAATACCGGTATTTCACCGGTCAGTGATTACGTGTAGTAATTGTAGCTAATAGATGTTTCCTTGTCAAAGTTATTTTTCCCCATGATGGTTACCCTGTCCTGCCTGTTTCTAAACATTGCTTCCGGGATCATCCCTGCTTACTATTTTTACCCCGGAACTGGTCCCAATCCTCTGTGCCCCGGCCTCAATCATCTTGCGGGCGGTTTCTGCAGTCCTGACCCCGGCGGATGCTTTGATCTCCATTCCCGGCCCAACCGCCTCACGCATTAAACTGATGTCGGCAACCGTGGCGCCACCCGGACCAAAGCCGGTTGAATTCTTTACCATCCGGGCCCCCGCCTGCTCGGCCAACCGGCAGGCCAGCACCTTTTCATCGTCGGTAAGCAGGCCCGATTCAATAATTACCTTGACCGTCTTTCCCTGCGCCGCCCGGACCACAGCTGAAATATCATTCATTATATATTCACTGTATCCACCCTTAAGAGCCCCGACATGAATAACCGTATCAATCTCATCGGCTCCTCCTTGCACCGCTTCGGCCGTTTCAAAGGCCTTGGCCGCGGTGGTGGTCGCCCCCAGGGGGAAACCGACCACGATGCAAATCTTGACCGCGCTCCCTGCCAGTTCCGCTGCCGCAACCGGTAAATAGGAAGGGTTAATACAAACGGCATAAAAGTGGTGTTGCTGCGCTTCCCGGCAAAGCCTGATGATATCCTCCTTTGTAGCTTCCGGCTTCAGCAGGGTATGATCAATGTATCCGGCCAGGTCCTCAGACACGGTGTTCATCTCCTTCCCGGTCAATCCATCCACAGATTAAAGGCCGTGCGGCAGCGGGTTCATTAGAATATTCATAGGCCGAATGGACCGTATTTTTGACAAATTTAATCAACTCTGCCCCGCTGTCACTCCGGGCATGAATTACAGCCAGACCGTCACCGGCCTTCACAGGATCACCTAATTTTTTCTCTAAAATAATTCCAACCGCCGGGTCGATGGGATCATCTTTTTTCTGCCTCCCGGCCCCGAGGGTTGCCACAGCCGATCCGATCTTGAGGGCATCGAGGCTGCTGATAAAACCGCTGCGATCTGCTGCAACCAAGATTTTTTGCTCAGCTTCCGGCAAAAGTGAAAAATCATTAATTGCTTTCAGGTCACCACCCTGCTTTTTAACCATCGTTTTGAATTTATCCAGGGCGGCCCCGTTTTCAATCAGCTCCTTCAACATTTCTCCTCCGGAGTCCGGGCTTTCTGCTTTCCCGCCGAGAAAAACCATCCACCCACCCAGCTCCAGACACAGCTTCTCCAGGTCTGCAGGGCCCTCCCCGCGCAGGGCTAATACGGCCTCTTTAATTTCCAGGGCATTGCCTACCGCCCTGCCAAGCGGCTGATCCATCCTGCTGATCACTGCCGCCGTTTCCCGCCCCGCCCCCCGGCCGATAGCAGTCATGATCCGGGCCAGCTCAAAAGCCTCTTCTATTTCTTTCATAAAAGCACCCTGTCCGGCTTTGACATCAAGGACCAGGGCGTCGGCACCGATGGCCAGCTTTTTAGCCATGATGCTGGCTGCGATCAGGGAAATACTGTCCACGGTAGCGGTAACATCCCGCAAGGCATAAAGTTTTTTATCGGCCGGAACCAGGTTTTGGCCCTGGGCGACCACCGCTACCCCGGTTTCGTTAACCGCTTCAGCCAGTTCGGTATCTGAAAGGCGGGTATTAAACCCGGGTATCGATTCCAGCTTGTCGAGAGTCCCACCGGTGTGCCCGAGCCCGCGCCCGGACAACTTGGGCACCTTTACTCCGGCGGCAGCCACCAGGGGTGCCAAAACCAGGGTGGTGGTATCACCTACCCCGCCGGTACTGTGCTTGTCGACCTTGATTCCAGGAATATGATCAAGGTTAACTTTTTGACCTGAATTAACTACAGCCCGGGTTAAGGAAAGGGTTTCACTTTCGGACAGGCCCTGGAAAAAAACAGCCATGGTAAAAGCCGCCATCTGGTAATCTGGAATGGAACCTTCTGTGTAACCTGCCACCAGGTGTTCGATCTCTTGTTCTGAAAGGGCCCGTCCGGTGCGCTTTTTTAAAATTAGATCATAAATCCTCATTAATGATTCCCCGCTCCCCGGCAATTACTCCTCAACCACAAACCGTCATCATCAAAACATTAATGTTCAATAGATGGTAATCATGTCGGCAAAATTATCAAAGGTAGCCTGTCCAATTCCGCTTACATCCATTATATCCTCTTTTGCCTTAAAAAACCCATGTTTTTCCCTGTGCTGCACGATCTGGGTCGCTCTCACTTCCCCGATGCCGGGCAGGGCAGTTAACTCCGATTCTGAAGCCTGGTTGATGTTGATCAGGGCCCCGGCGGTGCCCTGATTGGAAGGCGGGTTTTCACCCACCCGGTGGACGTAAACCTGCTCACCATCAAGCAGGGGCCTGGCCTGGTTAAGGCTTTTCCGGTCGGCCTCCCCGGTAAATCCTCCGCCCAGCTCCAGCAGCTCATAGACCCTTGATCCCTCAGGCAACTGATATACCCCGGGGCTCTTCACTGCCCCGACCAGATGGACCGAGATCAATGCCGGGTCGGGCGCTTCCTCCTGCTGGACGTTCGTTTCATAATGATCAACCCGCATTATTTCCGGGCCGGGATCCCGGTAAATATCAACCGCCCGCCAGGCTCCCCCGATAATTAAAAGCAGGGCCAGTATTCCCAGGATTACTTTCTCGCGTAATGCAGTTTTCCCTTCCACTTAGACACCATCTCCCGACATTTAGATTTAATTATATTAAAGTATAAATAATTCTCCCTGCCGGGCAATTTTCCCTGCTTTTGGGGAACTTATGGTCTTTTAAGCGGGAGGCTCGGGTTTAACCCGGCAACTGAAACAGGCCGCAACCTGTAAGAAGGGCAAATTCACCAATTTTCAAGCCGGAAGTAAGTGCCTGGAATAACCCGGAAACAACTGCCGGGATTTACTACAAATCGCATCAAAAAGCCCCGGCGCCCTTCTTTCAGGGTGCCGGGGTTTTCCTCCGCGAGGTTAAGTTAATTCCGGGAAAAGGTTATTTTTTTTCTCCAGATTCTTCTTCTTTTAATTCTTCTTCAGGGACATTAATACCCTGAACATAGATGTTAATGGCTTCAACCGTTAACCCGGTTGATTTTTCAACATTGGTGCGGATCTCTTTTTTCAGCTTATCGGTTGAGTCAACTATAGATTTTCCATATTCAACGATCACACTTAGATCTATAGTTACCCTGTCTTCATTAACATCCACCTTGATTCCCTTGGTCATATCACGGCGGCCCAGCCTTTCAGCAATACCGCCTACCACTCCACCGCTCAAACCGACTATACCAGGAATGTCACTGGATATAAGGCTGGTTATAACGGCAATCACATCTGAAGATATTCTAACGCTGTCTCCTTCTTTTGATGGATCCGGCTTTAGTACAGCTTCACCACTTCCACCTGTTTTGCTTTCAGTTTTGCCTTTTTTTTCCTCTTCAGTCATTATAATTCCTCCTTTCAGGATTTATAAAACGGGTAGCCAATAACCGCCACTGCTGCCGGTTATGCCAGGTAAAAACTTATCAACATCTGAGTTATGCAGAAAACCCGGGGCTTTAAGTAAGCAACTAGCTTATTTACCTATTAATTATAAAACCTGAATATAAATATGTCAAGGTTAAGGCATCAATTTGCCTGTTTTTTCCTAATTGGCAGAAATATTAACGGGCCACTAGATTTACCAGCTTGTTGGGGACGGTGATCGCTTTGACGATCTCCTTGCCCTCTAGCAGTTCACCGATCCGGTCACTGCTGCGCGCCTTTTCAACAAGCTGATCTTCCGGGCAATCAGTCGGCACGGTAATCCTGCCGCGCACTTTGCCGTTGATCTGGATTACTACTTCAACCTGGTCCACTTCGAGCATTTGCGGATCATAAGCGGGCCAGTGCTGGCGGTGCACGCTTCCCTCACAGCCCAGCATTTCCCATGATTCTTCGGCAAGGTGAGGAGCAAAGGGGGCCAGTAGGATCACTGTTTTTTCCAAAGCTTCACGCAATATTTCACGGTTATAGCCTTCCCTGCCCATCGCCTGCCGGTAGGCGTAGATGGAGTTGACCAGCTCCATGATGGCACTGATGGCGGTGTTAAAGTTAAAGCGTTCCTCAATATCGACGCTCACCTTTTTGATTGCGGCATGCAGGCTGCGCTGCAGCTCGGCTTCATTTTCTCCCTCTTCAGCCCTGCCCGGCGATGCATCAATCTCTGCGGAGCTGTCTGCAACCAGGCGCCACACCCTGCGCAGGAAGCGGTGACAGCCTTCAACCCCCTGATCGTTCCAGTCCAGGTCCTTTTCAGGCGGTGAAGCAAAGAGGATAAAAAGGCGCCCGGTATCTGCACCGAAACGCTCTACAATTTCGTCTGGAGTAACCACGTTTCCCTTGGATTTGGACATTTTTGCTCCGTCCTTGTAAACCATACCCTGGGCCAGGAGCCTGTTAAAAGGCTCAATGACCTTGACCATGCCGGCATCATAAAGGACTTTGGTGAAAAAGCGGGCATAAAGGAGGTGGAGCACGGCATGTTCGATCCCCCCGATATATTGATCGACCGGCATCCAGTAATCAGCATCATCCGGATCGAAGGGGGCATAATCACAGTTCGGGCTGGTAAAACGCAGGAAATACCAGGATGAACAAATAAAAGTATCCATAGTGTCTGTTTCCCGGGTGGCTTCTCCTCCGCACTCGGGGCATTTAGCCTCTACAAAAGCGGGATAATGGGCCAGGCTGGGCACCTGGTTGCCTGACAGTTCCACGTCAAGTGGCAGTTCTACAGGCAGGCCTGATTCCGGGGCCGGGACGGTGCCACACTGATCGCAGTAAATGATCGGGATCGGCGCGCCCCAGTAGCGCTGGCGGGAAATTAGCCAGTCGCGGATCCGGTAGGTCACCCGGAAGTTCCCGAGGCCCTGTTCCTCCAGGTAGGCGGTTACTTTTTTAATCCCCTCCCGGCTGTCTGTCCCGTTGAAAGAACCGGAGTTGACCATGTATCCTTCACCAACATAAGCTTCTTCCATGGTTTCCAGATCAAGTTCCGCCCGGTCCCCGGGCTGGATGACTACCCTGATCGGCAAAGAGTACTTCCTGGCAAAATCAAAATCCCTGTGGTCATGGGCCGGAACACCCATTACCGCTCCCGTCCCGTATGCCATCAGGACATAATTGCCCACCAGGATCGGCACTTCTTCCCCGTTGACCGGGTTTACGGCATAACGGCCGGTAAAAAGGCCGATTTTGGGCGCTTCTTCCGAAGTCCGGTCAATCTCGCTTTCCCGCCTGGTTTTTGCCACAAAATCAAGCACTTCCTCTTCCCGGTCCGTCCCCTCCACAAGGGGCCTGACCAGGGGATGCTCGGGAGCCAGGACCATGTAGGTAACCCCAAACAGGGTATCGGGGCGGGTGGTAAAGGTACGGATTTCTTCTTCAGGAAAATCCTTGACCCGGAAAGCAATTTCAGCACCCTCACTGCGGCCAATCCAGTTCTGCTGCATCAGCTTTACCCGTTCCGGCCAGCCTGGAAGCTGATCAAGGTCATTAAGCAGCCTTTCGGCGTAATTGGTAATGCGTAGAAACCATTGCTCCAGTTCCCTGGTTTCCACAACATTCGAACAGCGCCAGCACAGGCCCTTTTCGACCTGTTCGTTGGCCAATACCGTGGCGCAAGTTTCACACCAGTTAACATCTGATTTTTTCTTGTAAGCCAGGCCCCGTTTATACATCAACAGGAACAGCCACTGCGACCAGCGGTAGTAATCCGGGGAAGAGGTATTCACTTCCCGGTGCCAGTCATAGCTGACTCCCAGCCTTTTCTGCTGTTGTTTCATATGCTCAATATTACGGGCGGTCCACTCCGCCGGATTGACGTTGTTTTCAATGGCGGCATTTTCGGCCGGCAGGCCAAAAGCATCCCAACCCATGGGATGAATGACATTAAAATCTCGCATCCGCAGGTAGCGGGCCAAAACATCGCCGATGGAATATACACGCATATGCCCCATATGCAGTTTCCCGGACGGGTAGGGGAACATCTCCAAAACATAATACTTTGTTTTCGACCTGTCAACCCGGGAACGGTATGAATCCTGTTCTTCCCATAATTTTTGCCATTTTTCCTCGATCTGAGTCGCATTGTAGGTGCTCATCAATAATTTACCCCCGTAGTGAATAAAAAAATCCGTCCTGGTTAAGGGACGGAATTATACCCGCGGTACCACCCTTATTGGTGAAAATAATGGTGGAGCTGGCGGGAGTCGAACCCGCGACCTCTTCCATGCCAAGGAAGCGCGCTCCCACTGCGCCACAGCCCCCCGCTCATTACCCGCTCAAACCGTTAACGCCGGCTTTACGGCAGCAGCTAATCTCAGTTCACCGCCGCTTCTCCGGGACGAGTTCAGCAGTTCCGCCTGCCGGATTTCACCAGGTTCCGGCTCTCTGGGAAACTTCCCTGCTTACTGCTTCCCTTCATCGAAAGGTATTGGGCACCTCGAGTACACTAAACATTATATGCATGGCACAAAATCTTGTCAATAGCAGACCTAAATTTTTGTGTCCCTGAAATTTTTAAGTAAATT
>SKMK01000027.1 GCA_007121075.1 Syntrophomonadaceae bacterium | reverse complement strand
GTTTTTAACCCAGCCGGACAACCCTAATTCACAGGCCTTGTCCCGTGTAAAAGATCTAAAATAGACTCCCTGGACTTTGCCATAAATTTTAAGATGAAGTCGTTTCATATCAGCTTGCACCCTTTACCTTTAATTAAATAACTCACGCTAGTTTTTACTCTAACATTCGACTCAGATTCAAAAGGAAAGTTGCTATAATTGTAAGGCCGACCGTCACAACATTGCTGATGCTGTGCAGCATCATGGGGTAAAAGACACTTCCAGTCTTTTCGTAGCAATCACCATAAACGATCCCCAAATCCAGGGACACTTCTTAGCCGTGTATATTATAGCAGGTCCGGGATAACAAATCCCTACCAATATATGGTTTTTAAAGCTGTGAGTATTATATTATAAATAGTTACCCTTGCCACATGCCGAAAGTTAGGTATTTTACTTTATTGTTGTGCCATAGCCAACGAGCGGTTGGTATAAGTTTTCTCCTTTGTTAAAAGAACTCATCCTGAACAGAGTGCTTCATTCATTTTCTTTATATTACTGATAGAAGTTTTAATCCTGTTCCTGCTTATTAAAGTCCCCTATATTGGCTGACTGGTGCATTTTGCAGTTATTCTGTTTGCCGTAGGAGCATTTATTGTTTACATGGTTGAAAGAAAAAAACATCTGGCTACTATAGAGGTTCAAGCTAAAGATTAATGTAAGGCATCAATACATAATATTGCCGCTGCCCTGGCTGACGTTTTACCGGCACTTTATCAGCAAAATTCACGGTCGGCTTGAAAGGGGTCAATCTCCTAGTGCTGCAATTAATTCATCCAGCTCTTTCAAACCGGTATATTCAGGATCGAGCACGGTTGTTACCCCGCGTCCGTAAGCTCCTATCGCTTCACCAATTCCCCCGGTAAAAGTAGGGAAGGCAAAGATCATAGAACGCAGCTTTGTTAATGGAATACGGGCATGCACAGCCAGGGTAAGCAGACCCAGCATTTCTCCGCCTGGTGGCCCTACTGCTGTTGCCCCCACCAGGGTACCGGTGTTGCGATCAGCAACCAGTTTGATAATCCCACCGGTACCACCGTGCAAAACACCACGAAAAGTTGCCGCTACCTGCTTGGTCACAGCAACCACATCAAAGCCAGCATTTCTGGCTGCGGACTCGGTTAAACCAACTGAACCTACCTCGGGGTCTGTAAAAGTAACCGCGGGCACAGAATGGTATTCCGCTGGCGGTTGCATTCTGCCAAGAATATCAGCAGCTATAATAGCCGAATGGTACAGGGCTACGTTAGTAAACATTGCCTTGCCTGTCACATCACCCATAGCCCAGATCCCGTCGGCTGCACGCATCCGTTCATCGACTTCAATAAATTTTGCTGAACTATCAAGCCCGACAGATTCAAGGCCCAGGCTGGTCAAATCAGGTTTCCTGCCGGTGGCTAAGACAAGGCGCTCAGATGACAGTTCTACTCCATCATCTAACCTGGTAATAATAGAACTTCCACGGGGCTCTACTTCCTTTGCCTTCGCTCCTTTAAGGATTTTAATGCCATCATCGGCAAAAGCCCTTTCCACCACTTCTGAGGCTTCCGGCTCTTCTAATCCCAACAACCGATCGGCAAGCTCCACGATTGTAACCCTGGTCCCGAACCTGGCCAGTACCTGACCCAGCTCACAACCGGTAGCACCTCCGCCCAGGATAACAATTGACTCGGGTAAATTTTCAGCCCTTATTATGTCGTCAGTTGTCCAGAAATTCACACTCTCGAGACCGGAAATCGGAAGTATTACAGGCTTTGCTCCGGTTGCAATCACGACACCTTTTCGGGCAGTAAAGCTTTTGTCACCCACTGTAACAGTGCGTGGTCCTGTTAATTTACCTTGTCCGTGTATCAAGCGTCCACCACGCTTCTCATATCTTTCTACCGCGCCTTCGTCGTTCCAGCCTCCGGTTAGCTGGCGAACCAGCCCGGCTATCTGATTCCAATTGGAAGAAACGCTGGACTGGCCGGACATACTTTCGACTCGATCAGCTTCCTTTAATAAGTTTGATGCCCGGATCATCATTTTTGAAGGAAGGCAACCATAAAAAGGGCATGTGCCTCCTACCAAAGCTGCCTCAATTCCAACCACATCAAGTCCGGCATCCAGAAGCTGCAGTGAAAGATCTTCCCCGCAGGTTCCGACTCCTAGCACAATCACATCAGCATGATCACCAAGAGTATCCGCCCGATTACCATTGCTGCTTATCATTTGAATCCTCCTTATTGTTCTTGATAACTCCCCAAAGATTACAGATTAATAAGCCGGTATGACTCTATTCTCATTTTTGATGGGGGTGATATAAATAACCAACCAGGTTTTTCTAAAACCGGCGCCGGTAAAGCCTTAAGAACTGGTCAGGAAGACTCCAGCGATGCAAACAGGGTGTTGAATGATTCAGAAAGAGTGGGATGAGCGAACATGCCGTCTCGAAGGACAGTGTAAGGCACATTGCCAAGTATTGCGATCTGAAGAGCCGACATTAATTCACCGCCTTCCACCCCCAGGATCGCCGCACCGATGATCCTGTCGGTCTTTTTATCAACGATTGCTTTCATAAAGCCCCTTGTCTCATCGGTTTCAATGGCCCGGGCTACCCAGTCCATGGGAATCTTTGCCACCCTGTAATCGTATCCAAGATCTTTTGCTGCTTTTTCCGTGAGACCAACACGCCCCAGCTGGGGGTCCAGAAACACGACGTAAGGTAAAAGTCTACCTGACTTATCTGTATTGCCATCTTGAAGAATATTCTTGAGGAGAATGGTATGGTCATCATAAGAAACATGGGTAAAAGCCGGGCCACCGTTCACATCTCCGATGGCGTATATACCGGGGACAGCCGTTTCCAGCTGGTCGTTCACCGGCACGAAGCCCCGTTTGTCCAGGGTTATGCCTGTCGTTTCAGGGTTCAAGTAAGACGTGTTGGGGACCCGCCCTGTTGCCATCAGCAGGTGGCTTCCCGAAAGGGTCTGCTCTTTTCCACCTGCATTAACCGTCAAGACGATCTGCTCATCCTCCTGGGCATCAATTTTCAAAGTGTCGGTGCCGAGCAGCACATCCACCCCTTCTTCTCTAAGGATTTCTGCAATCGCTTCTGCTACATCCTGGTCCTCGATGGGCAACAACTGATTGTTTCTCTGCACGATGGTGACTTTGCTGCCGAAGCGGCGGAACATCTGACCGAATTCTAAACCAACATAACCCCCGCCTATGACCAGAAGATGATCGGGCAACTTATCCAGCTCCATGATCGAAGTTGAATCAAGGGCTTTTACAGTATCCAGGCCCGGTATGGGGGGCATGGAAGGACTGGACCCGGTATCAATGATCACCCTGTCGGAGGTGATGAATTCCTTTTTGCCCTCCTCCAGTTCTATCTCCAGCTGTTTTTTTCCTACGAAACGGGCATACCCTTCTAGCAGGGAAACATTCGGGTTTGAGAGCAGCCGCTGCCGGCTTCCTTCCCTGAAACTTTCGACAACTTTATCTTTGCGTTGGCGTACTTTCAAAAAATTAACAGATCCGGGCGTAGACTCTACGCCGTAGTCCGCCGCCCTGCTGGTAAGATGGGCAATCCTGGCCGAGGCGATCATGGTCTTGGTGGGAGTACAGCCCGTATTAATACATGAACCCCCGACATATTTGCCTTCTGCTAAGGCAACCTGCCAGCCAGCATTAGCCAGGGCAAGCGTAATGGGATTGCCACCCTGCCCGGCACCTACTACGATGGCATCAAACTCCTTGAATGTAGTGCTCATTTCTCTACCCCCTTTTTTAGTAACCCTTTAGAACTAGCAATGAGTCCTCATAAAAACTCATTAAAATATTAAACCATGCAAAACCCAAATTACTATAAGAAAAACCCCTATTTTGCTATGAATTCATGCTCATTTTTCGTTGAGAGTGAGTAGATTATTACACGTTTAAAAGCAGGGCCTTCTGTCATAGCCACAGGAGCGGGAGGGTTGGGAACTTCACTATTATAGTCCCGTTATTCACGCCCACTTGAAATCATGGAATCCTATATCATTTATTATCTGATCATGAAGCTACAAGATAATCTAGCAGAAGGACGGAATTACTGCCGCGTGGAACAATAACCAGCAGACACTATTTCCGCCCTTTTGTTTAAGCGCTTTTTTCGAAATTACATACCCTCTGGCAACTGGGTTAAAGCGATAATATTACCCTCTGAGTCATAAAACCAGGCTACTTTATAACCGTCAAAGGAACCGATATTATCTTCGACTTTCATGCCGGGCATCTCGGGGATCTCAAACTCCACGCCTTTTTCTTTTAGTTCCTTAACTTCCTTTGAAACATCATCTACTTGAAAAGAGAAAGCAGTATGGTCAGCTTTGGTTTGAGCACGTTTATAAAGATATAATCTATTTCCCTGTGCTGTCTCATAGGTTACAT